>NZ_DASXYM010000016.1:0-94067 GCF_036502485.1 Occallatibacter sp.
CCGCGCCTGATCCACCTGCAAGCCGCCGAACTCTTTTCGCCACCGGTAGTAGGTCTGCTCCGTGACGCCGCCTTCACGACACGCGATCGGCGTCGTCTTCCCATTCGCTACAGCCACCTCGATCTGCCGCAGCAAACTCACAATCTGATCAGGCGTATGCTTCTTGCCCTTCGCCATCTTTCGCTCCTTTTCGTCCAGTCTCTCTCATTCAAACTGGTACAAAAAAGGCCGGGCACTCCACGGCCTTGTCTTGGGAATCGCAGAATTAAGCGCTGCCGAAAACCCTATATGCAGACATTGGCCGAGATGACGTGAAACTGCTCCGTCCATCTCATAGAATTTCAGGCGTTCTTCGCTTTTTTCAAAGTCAGATTTCTTTCGCATTTTCGCCAATCACAGAACTCCTCGGGTGAATTCGCTGGAGGATCTATGACGAATCTCCTGGAAGACGTAAGGTCTGCTCTCCGACAGTTGCGCAGGTATCCTCTTTACACAGAGATCATCATCCTGATTCTGACGCTTGGAATCGGGGCGAACACCGCGATCTTCAGTATCGTGGATGCGCTGTTGTTCCGCCGAATGCCGGTAGATCGGCCCTACGGGCTGTTTTATGTTCGGCATCAAAGCCCGCTCGGTGGCTTTGATGGAATGACAATCGCTTTGGATGACAGAGCCCCATAATATGAAGGGAACGCCGTAGACTATGAGATGCTTGCGCGAACGGGCCAACTCAAACACCCGCATCTTCACGATGGCGTATACGTTCGCTGCCAGGTAAGCAGCCACCAAACAGCTCACCACCAGGTTGTGCATGTTCATACTCCTCCTTTTACCGGTCTGCATCTCCGCGCCGATACTCATCGGTCAGCTGATCAATCGAGGTCCAGGCCTTAGAGTTGCGACCAGCCCCCATCGACCGGAAGTTCAGCGCCCGTCGTGAAGGTCGCGTCGAACGCAAGGAAGAGGACGGCCTTCGCGATTTCCTCCGACGTCCCCCAGCGTTTCATCGGGACCATGCCAATCATCTTTTCCCTAATCTGAGCGGCTGCGTCAGCGGGAAACGCTTTGCCGATGATCGGCGTGTCAATGGGGCCGGGCGTCACCGCGTTGACGCGAATCTCGCTAGGAACCAACTCAGCAGCGAGCGTCCGAGCGAATGATCGTAGCGCGGCCTTGGCGGCTCCGTATGTGGCGTTGCCAGCCATTCCCTTGACGTTGGCGATTGAGGTGGTGAGGACGACAGAGCCTCCCCGGTTTATTAGGGGCGCGAACTTCTGCACCGCGAAAAGCGGCCCTTGGCGTTCAGGTTGAACATCTCGTCGTAGATGGCCTCGGTGATGTTCTCCAAAGGCGCTCGGGTGCTGAACCCGGCGTTGACGAACAGAAAGTCGATGTTGTCGAACTCGGCCTTCACCCGAGAGGCGAGTGTGTCGAGGTCCGTCAACGACCGCGCATCGCTGGAAACCACGATGGCGTCATTTCCAAGTTCTTTCTGGGACGATTCCAGCCCTTCCTTCGAGCGACCCGTCACCACAACGCGCGCGCCTCCATCGAGGAGCATCTTCGCCGTAGCGAGCCCCATGCCGCTCGTGCCGCCGATGATTACCACCTTTTTGTTTTGGTACCGTTTCATGTTTATTCTCCTGGTGACTGGTTGTTCTTCGTTCTGTCGGCGTGATTCCAACTTAGGGAAGTGGCAATGTTGTTTTGCATCCAGTGACGCGCGGGTTGGCGCTCCTTCAGGCCGCAGTGGTCAAGGATGCTGGATTAAGACAAGTCCACGCCGGAGACCTTGACGACGGCCTGCCAGGCGGCTTCCTGACTGGCGCGGTCGTGGAGGTGTGGTTGGCGCTGCGCCTCAATTGGGCCTGAGAACTTCCCTTGAGCCGAGGCGAAGAATTGCCCTGAGACGTCGGTTCCGAACTCCGACGCCTGGATGTAGCGACGGGCTGCGGTCTCCGGCGTCTGATTCATGCCGGGAATGAGGTTCACGATTGGAATAAACAGATACTTCAACAACGGGCTAGCGCTTCGCACCACCTTAGTGGCGGTCGCCCCACCGGGCGAGACAGCGTACACGGCCATCCCGGAAGGCAGCCGGCGCGCCAGAGCCGCGGTCCACCAAGCGATGATGAGCTTCGCGTCGGCATACGTGTTGTTAGGCACATATTTCACGTTTGGCCCGTTGCGGATCAGGGCTTCCACAGCGGCGGTTCGGTTGCCTTGGTGATATTTGGCCGCGAATTCTGGCAGGTCGGTGTACTTGAACATGGGTACGCCCCGCGGGCAGGTTCCGCACCAGCGATAACGATCCGCGCGTTGGGACTCAGCATGTTGGCATTGAGCAACCCAACAGTCAGTTGATGATGGCCAATGAGCGGAGCCTGAGAAGCTTCGACGCCCGCCGCTGTGAGCACGCGCTGCTTAAAGGGAACCAACCCTGCATTGAGCAGCAGGAAATCGACGGGCCGACCATCCTTGACCAGCGCGGCGACGGCCGAGTGAACGTTGACTGGGTCGTTCAGATCAAGCTCCAGCGGCGTGAAGACCGGCCTTTTTGTCTCCGCCGTGAGCTGAGCGGCCGTTTCCCTAATCTGGGCCAGGCTGCGCCCGGTGACCATGACCTCGCGGTAGCCCTTGGCGGCGAGCAAGCGGGCTGCCGCATAACCGAGCCCGGAAGTAGCCCCGGTGACGAGGGCGATCGAATGTTCCATTGGCGTCTCCTGTCTTTACTGCCTTGCGGCGTTACATACGCGAGAGTACGATACTCATAGATGCAATGCAAGGAGTTTCGTACGCGATGGTAACTAATATTGCGAAGCGTCCCCCGGGACGTCCAAAAGGCTTTATCCCCGACGAAGCACTCGACCGTGCCGTTGAGATGTTTTGGGAGCATGGGTTTGAAGGTGTCGATGTGGATCGGATCGCGCGTGCCGTGAATGTCACCAAGCCCGCGCTATACCGAGCCTTCGGAGACAAGTCCACCCTGCTGCTAAGGGCCGTCGAGCGCTATGCGCTGATCTATGGAGCTCCTAAAATGGCAGCGTTTCTAGCGGAGCCGGACATCCACAAGGCCGTGACCGCATTTTGCGAGGCTACCGTTAACACCGCGACCGGCGACGCTCGCAGCGGCTGCATGTTGGCCGCCGCTGCGCTGGGACATTCGGAGCGGGTGACAGAGATTCGTTCCTGGCTCGCGAAGGGTTTCACGACATCCGCTGATATTTTCACGAAACGTTTCGAGCAGGAGATAAAGGCGGGGCGCCTGACTCGCACACCCTCTGCCAAGGTGCGAGGCCGTTTGCTCGTTGACTTGCTGCAGGGTGTGCAGCTTCGCGCCAAGGTTGGTATCACTCGCGAGGAATTGCTGGAAGACGCCCGAAGCTATGTGCCCCTGATTCTTGGCGAGCAAATCTAACGCACGTCTCGTGGGCCATGCGTCTGGACGAGTGCCAAATCTCTAGTGCCGTATCGACAGTGCTCCGCACGCAGAAGTTCGCCCTTGGCGGTGCTGTTGGTGCGGAGCAGTGTGGATACGGCGATTTGCGCTAAGCCGCTAGGGCGGTGGATGTATGGGGATTGGATGCCGCCTGCGGAGAGCTGAGACGGCCAACCGGGCATGAGGGGATGTAAAGTTAGCCATGGCTGACCGCGTTGGCGCTGCCGCTGTCCGCCTGGCCAGTCGGCTGGGTGGCTGTGGTGAACTGCGCTGATCCGATTCGAGGCATAGGGTAGCGAAGGCGGAGCGAGAGTCCGTCGCGGTGCGGAGCCGGGTTGACACAGAGTTCAGCACGGTGTTCCTCAAGAAGAGTCGAAGGCTGCGCAGTGAAACACTAAGCTTGGGCTGGGCGGATCAAGCACGGAACAGCGCGCGACGACATGCAGAGTGCCGCATCTGCACTGAGGACATGACCGGCTGAGTGCAGACTTCTGTTGTTCCGTCAGCAACGTGCTTGGATCCGCAACTATGGCGCGGAGATGGAGCCTGCAGAGAGCCAGCGCCTGGCGGCGGTTTCGGTTGGCAAGCAGCCCGAAGTGGCGGATCTTAACGAAGCCGGCAGGCAGGACATGGAGCAGGAAGCGGCGGATAAACTCGACCGCATCGAGCTTCATGACGCTGCTACGGTTGTTGTGCCGGGAGTCGCGCCAGCGGAAGCGCACCTGGCCGTTTTCGATGCCAAGCAGTCTTCCGTTGGAGATGGCGACCCGGTGCGTGTAGCGGGCCAGATACTTCAGCACATGTTCAGGTCCGCCGAACGGCGGCTTGGAGTAGACCACCCACTCTCGCCGGCGCAGGGCACCAAGCAGTGAGTGAAAGGCGCCTGGGGTTGAGAGTTCGGCCAGCTTGCCGGGGAAGCATAGTTCGCTGCGCCGATAGCTCTGCTTGAGGAAGGCGAGCAGCTTGCCGCGGAACATGCGGCTGAGCACGCGCACCGGGAGGAAGAACCCGTGGCGTCTGGTTGCGATCCAGCGGGAGTTGTTAAAAGCCAGTCCGCCGGCGGGAACGAGGCAGTGCAGGTGTGGATGATGCCTCAGGTTCTGCGACCAGGTGTGCAACACGGCGAGTACGCCAATGCGTGCGCCGAGATGGCGTGGATCGGCCGCGATCTGGAGCAAGGTCTCCGAGACTGCCCGGAACAGCAGGCTATAAAACCTACGTTGGTTCCTGAGTGCGAGCGGCGCCAGTTGTTCGGGTACGGTGAAGACCACATGGGCGTAGGGCACCGGCAGCAGGCTTGATGCCTGCTTCACGAGCCAGCGATCGCGTGCCGAGGACTGACACCTGGGACAATGCCGGTTGCGACATGAGTCGTAAGCGACAGTCTCATAGTTGCAGTGATCGCATCGTTCGAGATGGGTGCCCAGTGCGGCCGTGCGGCACAGGCCGATATCGTGCAGCACCTTCCGTTGCTACTGCCCAAGGAGGGAACCGAACCGCATGAGCAGGCATCGGCTCGAAGTGGCCGATGTCTTCCACGCCCATCAGCATGAGTTCCTTCAACGCCGTCGCGTGCAGACGGGCTTCGGAGACGTGGAGATAGCGGGAAGTGGTCTCCAGATCGCGGTGACCAAGTAGAAGCTGGATGCTGCGCAGATCGGTGCCCGCATCGAGAAGATGCGAAGCGAAGGAGTGCCTCAGCACGTGGGGGCCGAGCGGTTTAGAGATGCCCAGTTGCTTGCGCAGCTTCTGACAAGCCACGCGTACCGTGTTGGCCTTCAAAGGTTGCCCCGGTTCCTCTCCGGGGAAGAGCCAATCCGTGGGTTTACGCCAGCGCCAGCAACTCCAGCAGCTTGGGCGACAGCATGACTTGGCGCGGGAACTTGCCCTTGCCCTCGCGGATGTGGATGATCATCCGCTTGCTATCAATATCGCCGACCTTAAGGTCCAGTGCTTCCTGACAGCGGAGTCCTGCGCTGTAGTACAGGGCCAGCAGTGCACGGTGCTTGGTGTTCGTTGTGGCATCAAGGAGAGCGCAGACTTCTTCCCGACTCCAGACCGTAGGCAGCTTGCGGCGCACCTTCGGCTTGATGATCTCTTGATCGAACCAGGTCTGCTTCAGTGTCCGCAAATACAGGAACTTCAGCGCCGATCGAGCGCCCTGAATCGTTCCCCATGCAAGCTTGCGCTCATTAAGCAGGTACAGCAGGAAAGTGCGAACGTGCTCCGCGCTCAGTTGATCGGGTGACTTGTGGAAGTATCTTGCAAACTCAGCAACGATCTCGGTATAACGACGGATCGTGCGTTCGGAGAAGTTGCGCAGCCGGAGATCCTCCTGCATGCGCTGGCGTAGACGTGTCATGGACACCTCCTTGGGTGTCCAACACTCTATCCAAATGCCACAGAGGCATCCCCTGCCGCGCTAGCGGCTTAGTGCAAATCGCCAAGTCGCTCATCGAGGGCCAGAAGTCGATTCTGAGCGGTTGACCGGCATCCCGAACCTTTCAGCAGTTTTCGCGTATTCTTCGCTCCAATCTCGAGAAGTACGGGAAGCCGACTACTCACTCAAAACGATTCGAATTGCGTAAACGCATCGAGCGAGTCTGCCCAGATTTAATCATTGAGTGTGTCTGACGGCTCCGACCATTTGACGAGAAAGTCAGGGAGTACGCGGGGCACGGCTTCGGCTTGACGAACGGCCAGAAACTTGGCAGTGCGTACGATGCTCTTCGATGGATCGGTCTTGAGATGATCGGCTAGAACTGGTTCGATCTCACCATGGCGACCTGCATCTTCAGGCAGCGCAGGATGGGCATCCATGCCCGTCTTGCCGGAATTGAATGCGTGTTCCGAGCGTTTCCAGACGGCCCAATCTTCGAGCGCCAACTGAAGAATCTGATCATTCACCGGAGTGAGCTGATAAGCGCTGGTGAAATCCTGTTTCCGCTCAGAGAAAATGCAGTCATAGAAGTGCGGCGATCCGAGGTAATTTGCAATGCCCTGAGGAGGACCGTCATAGTAGTCGGTCACCGTGAAGACCTCTTCAAAGCCGGGCTGCGGTGAATGCGAACTCATCACGAACGTTATGCCGATAGCCATCGTATACGTCTAGCGCGTATCACCGCCGACTCTTCCCTTACGGGTACCGGGGCCGAACCCGGCAGGCGAACGGACGTCAAAGGGACGAGTAGCGGGCAACCGACTACGAAGTCAGTTAGAAATCAGAGGTGGATTTTTCACTTCGCCGTTTACCTCAGCGGGTCACCTTTGGAACATTCAGGCGCAACGCGAGAATCCGTAAATACGCGGCACCGATTAGTGCACGGGCTGACAGCGTGACAAAAGGCTCGAGAGGCATTTCAAGCCAATGGGACGAGGACTGATGCACATGGAGCGTGAACCCCTGAAGAAATGCATTGCTCGAACAATTGGGCGTGCCCGAAGAGCGGCTCCGGATGCGAACCCCGCGGGCGCGGCATCGGCAGGAAGCCGGGACCGTTTCGGCCGTCCTTATGAGCGCCGGGACAACCCGGCCTCCTCATAACGAGCAAATCGGTGTCACATCCACTTCGCAGCAAACCGCCTTCGCCTGAACGCACCATCTCGCCATCACCCCATGATCTGTCCCGTCTCATCGATCGCCGTCGTGCTGAACGCCTGGAGATTGAACCCCTTCTGGTGACACACGAGGCGGCTGCCTACCTTGGCCTGTGGATTGCCACACAGTGGCAAGCATGGCTCGGGAGGGAGACCTTCCTGCTGCCGTGCTACCCCAATCGTCTCCCGACGATTTCGGGTTCCTGCGATCCGATCTGGACGCATGGTTGCGAAGCGCATCAATCTCAGCGGTTCCAACTCGATCTCCAGCGACGGGATGCCCTGGATTTGAAAGAGGATCGGCATCAACCGCGTCCCCCTTTCCGCCGGCGCCAATGATGCTGGCCGTATCGGTCGCTACCGCTGCGATTGACGTCGTGAACCTGGTGCTCGCGTTGGTGCTCCGGTCCACTGACCGCAACGGCTGATCGTCAACGCTCTCTTCCCACATCGTGCGGGGACAGCGGCAAAGTGCGTAGTTTTGCGGATACCAATCTCTTACGAATCACCGTACGCTGAATCCAGTGAGCCGCTTCGCAAGCGCACAGCCCTAGATGTGAACTTCACGAGCCGGCTCGATCGACACTAAACATTCCGGTTCGCACGCCATCGGAAGCGGTCCAAACATCGCGGCCCCGTGACGGGCACTGATCCGGACCGATCACATGCAACTCAAACGTCGCCGCAGACACCTTCATGGTGCCTCCAGTCGAACTGTGTTTTGGCACCGAGAAGTAGAAAACGCTATGAGAATCTACGGGGCTCGGTTCCACGAGTCATCTGAAGTTTTGGCCATGGAAGCACAGCTCAATGAACGAGAGCAGGAAAAGAGGAGGAAGCAGTGAACACCCGTAACAATCCCCAGGCGCCCGTAATCGACAACTTCGTGTCGAAATACCACGGACCGCGACCTCTCACTCCGGAGGACGCAGCCGATTACTTGGGCATGGACGTGAAAACCATAACCAGGTGGGCGCGGCAGGGGTACTTGCCGGCGCATCCACTCGGCGAAGGAAAGCGCAAATTCTGGCGCTTCCTCCAAGGTGAACTCGCGGAGTGGCTTGTAGCAAAGACAAACTTTCCGGAGCCTGCATGACCTCGCGGCCTTCACATCCACAGGACGGAAATGTAGACTCGGTCCCAGCCATCAGTGCGCATGCAAAGGAGAAAATCCGAATGCAGGCGCAACGGTATCAGAGAGGATCTCTGAGCATGGTAAAGCGCAAGAGAAAACCCGACACTTGGGTCTTCCGCTACTACGCGAGACTGAACGGCCGCAGTGTGTACAAGAAGCACATCGTGGGCACTGTGACCGAGTTCCCGAAGCGTAAGGATGCGGAGAAGGCTGTCGCGCAGCTCAGGGTTGACGTCAACGACGGGGCTGCCTTCGCCCCCATGAACATGGAGCAGCTCGCAGCGCATTATCAGCGCGTCGAGCTTCCATCCAAGGCGTACTCCACGCAGGAGGGATATAAGAATTACATCGAAATTCACATCCTGCCGAAATGGGGGAAATACAGCTTGGCTGCGGTCAAGAGCGTCGAGGTGGAAGGCTGGCTCCGGGCTCTGACCTCCTCGAACGGCAAGCCCGCCAGTCCCGGTACCACGACCAAGATCCGCAACCTGATGTCCGCGATGTTCAGCCACGCCATTCGCTATGAATGGGCGACTCGCAACCCGATCGCCGCAGTGCGGACCTCTTCCAAGCGGCTTCGGGTTCCCGACATCCTCACTGCCGAGGAGTTTCAGGCCCTTGTCCAGGAGCTTCCTCCCCGCGCGCGGCTCATGGTTCTGCTCGCGGGCAGTACCGGGTTGCGCAGGGGAGAAATGATCGGCCTTCGCTGGGGAGATATCGATTTCCACGCGGCCCAAGCCAATGTCACCAGGTCCGTGTGGCACAACGTGGAGGGCGATACCAAGACCGAGGCATCTCGCAAGCCGGTGCCTCTGCACCCGATTGTCGTCGAAGAGCTGACCCTCTGGCGCGACGAGTCGCTCTATGCCGCGGAGTCGGACTTCATCTTCCCGTCCCTCGAGAAGAATGGACATCAGCCGATCTCACCGGAAACGATTCTGAACCGGCAGATCCGGCCGGCTCTGACGAAGCTCGGGATCACCAAGCGTGTCGGGTACCACACCTTCCGGCACACCCTTGCGACCATGCTTCGGCAGCACGGCGTTGACATCAAGACGGCGCAGGAACTGCTCCGGCATGCGAACCCCAGGATCACGATGGCGATCTATCAGCAGGCTGTCAGTGGGGAGAAGAGGATGGCTCAGAACCGGGTGGTGGCGAATCTCATTCCGCGCGGCGTGCTTCAGCACCCTTCAGCACCCTCGGAGGACCCTTAAAAGATTTGATCATCGCCGTAAGCCGTTGGTTCTAACCGGTTTATGGCGGGGACGACGGGGCTCGAACCCGCGACCTCTGCCGTGACAGGGCAGCGCTCTAACCAACTGAGCTACGTCCCCAGCTTACGGGTGGCACACTGCTGAACCATCCGGGCTGTGCTGCAACATGTCTGAGTGTAACAGAAACGGCGATTCCCAGTCTCTGAGCCTGTGGCAAAAACCACAGGGTGAAATGGTCCGGAACTCAGCCAATCGGAGCTTTATGCGGTCCAGGCTGCCGCCCGGTTTCCGCGCACATTCGAGATAAAGCCCATGTCCATTGAAATACCGCGCACACACTGAAGAAGATGATTTGCTATCGAAGGCAGCTTCTGGGCAGTCACGCGGAACGATGGACCCGAAATGCTGACTGCCGCCACAGGCTGCCGCTGGGCATCCAGTACTGGCACAGCGATGCAGCGAAGACCTTCTTCCAATTCCTCATCGTCCACGGCGTAACCACGGCGGCGCGTCTTCTCAATCTCCGCGCGCAATGCCTCGGCATTCGCGATGGTGCGGTGCGTCAAGCGCTCAAAACGGGTGCGACGGACGATATCCGCAATGCGCTCTTCCGGCAGGAACGCCAGAATCGCCTTGCCCACGGACGTGCAATGCACCGGATTGCTGGCCCCAATTCGTGTGATCATGCGAACCGAGCGTGCCGGCTCAATCTTGTCGATGTAAATCACGCGGGCCTGCTCAAGGATGCACAGGTGAGCCGTTTCTTCGGTTTCCGCCACCAGCCGCCGGAGATGGGGCTGCGCGCGATCACGCAAATCATACTGCTCAATAGCCTTGTTCCCGAAATCGAATAAACGCAAACCGAGGCGGAATTTACCACTGCTGGTGCGCTCCACCATGTGGTGCCGCTCCAGCACCATCAGGAACCTGTGTGCCGTACTTTTATGGAGTTGCAGCGAAGATGCCACTTGCGCCAGACCGAGGGGTGTATCGCTTTCACCAAGCAGATCAAGAACAGCAAAAGCTCTATCAAGGGCTTGCACTTTATAAGTACCGGTAGGGGCAGAGTCTCGCATAGTGGTTCTCCGTTTCGCTAATTGACTAACCCAGTTTTTCAGATTATGGAGGGGCATGTCAACCTTTGGGACGGGCCCAGCCCCGCGTCCCAGCCTCACCCTTCTTTTCATGTGAGGGGCCTGAAACTATGGACGCCAAAACACCCGGCGCGATGCGGGAATCACTCTTGCGAGCCTGTGAGATCAGGAGCCCTCAGGCCCCTCAGGCCGGGACCGTATCCCCTTCGCCGGGTGCCAGGAAGAGGTTCGCCTCCAGCCCATGCTGCCGGGTATAGAGGTCGTAGTAGCGACCGCTTTGCGCAAACAGTTCAGCGTGATTGCCGTGTTCCACAATCCTGCCCTGCTCCACAACCAGGATCTGGTCCGCCCGACGGATCGTCGAGAGTCTGTGCGCGATCACAAACGTAGTACGCCCCTGCATCAGTTGGTTCAAACCAGCCTGGATCATTGCCTCGGACTCGGAGTCAAGCGAACTCGTCGCTTCGTCGAGAATGAGGATGCGCGGATCGGCAAGCAGTGCCCGCGCAATGGAGAGTCGCTGCCGCTGCCCCCCGGAGAGCTTCACCCCGCGTTCGCCCACAATCGTTTCGTACGCTTCGGGAAACCGCTCCGCGAACTCGTCCACTCGGGCCGTCCGGCAGGCGAACAGGAATTGCTCCTCCGTCGCCTCCGGCCGCGAGAACATGATGTTTTCGCGAATGCTTCCATCGAACAGGAACGAATCCTGCAACACCACCCCAAGCTGCGAGCGGTACGAATTGAGGTCAACCTGCGCAAGGTCGATATCGTCCACCAGCACGCGCCCTTGGGTTGGCGTGTGGAAGGCACACAGCAGACTGATGATGGTGGATTTGCCGGATCCCGAAGATCCCACCAGTGCCGTCACCGTCCCCGGCAGCGCGTTGAAACTGATGCCGTGCAGCACCGGCTTCTCCGGCTCATAAGCAAATTCCACATCCTCGAATCGCACTCTACCCTCGACCGAGGGCATCCTGGTGCTGCGACCGGGAACCTGGTTCTCCTCAAGCTCCGACATGATCTCATTCGTGCGATCCAGCCCGGCAAACGCCTCCGTCAACTGCGTCCCAATGTTCACAATCTGGAAGAGCGGCGCAATCATGAACGCCAGAAAAATGTTGTACTGGAAATAATCTCCCGGCGTCCAATGCCCGTTCAGAACGCTGTGACCGCCCAGCCACATCACAATCGCCGACACAAGTCCCAGTACCGTGGTCGATGCCGCTCCAAGCACGCTTGTCATGGTCAGCGACTTCATCACGTTCTGCAGCAGACGCTCCACGCCGGCCCCGAATACACTCGCTTCGCGGGCCTCGGCGTTATACCCCTTGATCACCCGCACTCCGCCCAGCGATTCGGTAAGCCTGCCGGTCACCTCGGCGTTGATGCGTCCCCGCTCGCGGAAAATCGGACGGATGGTTTTGAAGCCGTATTGCAGAACCACGGTGAACGCCCCAACCACCGCGAATACGGTCAGCGTTACCGTCACACTGCGATGAAGGAGATACACAAACACCAGGCATGCCGTGACAATGCCGCCCACAAACTCCACCAGCCCGGTCCCCACCAGATTGCGGACACCTTCCACGTCCGTCATGATCCGCGACACCAATGTGCCCGTGCGGTTGGCGTCGTAATAGGCCACCGGCAGCAGGCCCACGTGCTTCTGCACCTGCCGCCGCATCTCGGCAATCAGCCGCTGCCCCGCCTTTGAGAGCAACTGCGTGAGCGAGAACGATGTGAGCGCCTGCACTACCGTGGCCATGGCTACGATCGCAATAATGTTGGCAAGAACCTTGGGCGCCGGATGGGTGGGATTCAGAGCCGTGTCGAGCAGCGTCTTGCTGTAGTACGGCATGGCCAGTCCGGCCACCCGGTTAAAACCCATCAGCAGCAGTCCCGCCACCAGCAGGCCTTTGCGGGGCCCCACCAGCAACTTGATCTGCGGCCAGAGCCGCTTCAGTTCGGGCTTGCGCTTGGGAAGATCAGCCTGTCCCGCGCGGCCGCCTCTGGTTCCCCGCTCAGCCCGCATACTCATACCCATTCCGCCGCCGCGCATCAATCAGAGTTCCCGCTGCCGCCGTGCGTTGATAAACGACTTCACGCACATCAGCACATAGACGAGAAGCAGTCCGGCCATCGCCCCCTGGGCCGCCAGCGCAATCTTGTCGGGATCGACACCCTGCGAACGCGCATGCCCATAGGCGCTCAGCGCCCGCCACGCGGCGCCAATCAACCCCAGCAGGCCGATAGTCACATTGATGTGCATAAACAGTTTGCGGCGGCTCTCATCAGGGCTCATCGCCAAAAAACCGAACACCCCTAGCGCCACGCCGAACCACGTCGGTATCAGCGCCGTAGGATGCTGACTCCCGGTTCCGAAATAGCTCACCAGCCCAAGAGCAATCAAAACCACACCAAACACAATCGACATTCTCGCCATGGACGACCTCAGGTATCAGCCTACCAGTTGGATGGATGCGCGAGCCGCTGCAAAGAACCGAAGAAAGCGCAGAATTCAGGCAGGATAGCGCCTATCGCAAATCCTCATGAGCACACGGCGCGTCCGCCTCATCCCGCAAACGCGTCGCTTCGTCACAACCGGCCCCATTTCCCCGCTTCTCAAGCCATACTTAGCTCCCATGCCTTGTGCCTGGAATCATTTATGAGAAACTCGCTGCGATTTCAGATACTGATCTCGATCGCCTGGATAGCCCTGCTCTGCGGCGGTTGCTCAACCGCGGCCGCTCAAGCCGCCGCCCGGAACAGCCCAGACCTCAAAGCGGCCGAAGAAGCCTACACCGCCAGGCAATGGCCCCGCGCGGAAGAGCTGTATGCGGCGCTCACCCGGCAATCTCCTGATTCGGCCCGTCTGTGGTTCCGGCTCGGCGTAGCGCAACGCGGCAATCACCACTTCGATGCGGCACTGCAGTCATTTGCGCGTGCCCGCAACCTGGGCGCCGGCAAAGGCCTCCTGCCCTCCGTCGTGGACTACGAAGTGGCCGAAACCCTGGCCGGAAGCGGCGACACAGACAAGGCTTTGCAGCAGCTCAAAGCAGCCGCGGACGGCGGCTTCTTCCAGCCTGACCGCCTCGCCAATGATCCCGAGTGGGAAGCGCTCCGTCAGAAGCCCGAGTTTGTCGCTCTCGCCCGCCAGGTTCACCACAATGCCATGCCCTGCGACGATCCGGAATTCCGCCAGTTCGACTTCTGGCTGGGCGACTGGGACGTCGTGTCCACTCAGGACGGGATACCCCGCGGGACCAGCCACATCGCCCGTGAGATGGACGGCTGTGCCGTGTGGGAAAACTGGAGTTCGGCCGGATCGCCGTACTTCGGCAAAAGCTACAACACTTACAACGCCGCCCTGCGCCGCTGGGAGCAGTTCTGGGTCGACAACATGGCAGGCACCATGTTCTTCCACGGTGAGTTGAAGGATGGCGTCATGGACTACTGGACGGAGGACATCCCCCAGCCGAACGGCACGCCTCTCCGTCGCCACCTGCAGTTCTTCAATCTAGGGCCGGATAAGGTCAGGCAATTCAGCCAGGGCTCCCGCGACGGAGGCAAGACATGGGCTGTCGAATATGACCTGACCTACAACCGGCATGCCTCAACTGCAACGGGAACACGGTAGAACCTGCCTCGCACCCCCTCCTGAAGCTCAACGCTGAATACGCGCCGAGCCGCCCTTGGCAAAGGCTCGCACCTGGTCCACCGTAGCCATCGTCGTGTCGCCCGGGAACGTTGTCAGCAGCGCGCCATGCGCCCAGCCCAGCTTGACCGCGTCTTCCGGCTTCTCCCCGGTCAGCAGGCCATAAATGAAACCCGACGCGAATCCATCCCCGCCGCCTACCCGATCGTAGACGTCCAACTCCGCCGTGGGCGCGGTGTAGGTCTTCCCTTCCATCCACGCCACCGCGCTCCAGCTGTGCCGGTTGGTGGAGTGCACCTCCCGCAGCGTCGTCGCAACCACCTTCACGTGGGGCAGCTTCTTCGTCACGTTCTCCATCATGCCGAAAAATGCGTTGGCATCGAGCTTTGACTTTGCCGCAACTTCGGGTCCGGGAATTCCCAGCCCCTTCTGCAGGTCCTCTTCGTTCCCCACCAGCACGTCAACGTTCTCCACAATACGGTGAATCGTCTCCACCGCCTTGCTCTCGCCCCCCGCCACCTTCCACAGCTTCTCGCGAAAATTCAGGTCGAACGAAGTGACCGCTCCCGCCTCCTTCGCCGCCTTCATCATCTCCGCCGCCAATTCCGCCGTCGTGGATGAAAGTGCCGCGAAGATGCCTCCGCTATGGACCCAGCGAACCCCGCCGGCAAAGATCGCTTTCCAATCGAAATCCCCCGGCTTGAGCAACGCCGCAGCCTCATTCGCCCGGTTATAGAACACCACCGGCGGCCGCACGCCAAAACCGCGATCGCTGTACACCGTGGCCATGTTGGGCCCGTTCACGCCGTTGTGCTGAAAGTGCTTGTAGATCGGCTTCACGCCCATCGCCTTCACGCGTTCAGCGATAAGGTCGCCTACCGGGTAGTCCGACATCGCGCTCGCAAGGGCCGTCTTCATTCCAAAGCAATCAGACAGGTTGGCAGCCACGTTGAACTCCCCGCCACTCACGTGGATGTGACACTCCGTCGCCTTCCTGAGCGGCACGATCCCCGGATCGAGCCGATGCACAAGTGCTCCCAGCGACAGGAAATCCAGTTCAGCATCCTTCCGAATCTGCAAGCTCATGCGCTCCGCTCCTTTGTGCTCTCAGGGAATTGATTTCTGTTTGGGGAATATCGGGCTGCTCATGCGCCCGCGCCGTGCTTTACGTCCGCCAGCACCTGCTCGACCGTCCACTCATTTCCAGGATAAAACTGGTTCACCTTGCCATCCGCGCCGATCAGCGTCGTCGAAAGCGTGTGCGTAATGTTCGCCTCTGAATCCTTCGTGATCCCGACGTCGAAAAACTGCGCCATCTTGTCGACCGTCGCCTTGTCTGGAACCGCAAAGTCCCAGTGCGCAAATGCGCTCTTCGCATCGCTGCCGATGTATGTCGCTCCGTACGCCCGCAGACGCGCCGGCGTGTCATTCTCCGGATCAAAGCTCACACACAGCAGATGCGTCTTGCTGTACACCGCGGGATCGGACTGCAGCTGCCGATCGATCTGCGCAAACTGCCGCGTCACGCGCGGGCAAAACTCCGGCATCGGGCAGCGCGTATAGATGAACGTAACCAGCAGTTGCTTGCCGCGAAACTGATTCAGCGATATCGCCCGGTCATCCTGGTTGCGCAGCTTGAAGTCCGGAACAGCGTCGCCAGGCGAGGGCACATGATACTGCGACGTGGGCTTGTAATCGGGCTTGCCCTGCGCCACCACCACGATATGATCAAGCAGAATATCGGCATCGGGAGTCTGCGACACCAGCACGTCCGCAGTGATCACATCGCCTGGGTGCAGTTCGCTCAGAACGCCCGGGTCCTTCACCTTGTACGGCATCGTCATGGCTTCCATGAAGCCAGGAATTGCCTGGTGGTTCACCGTCACCTCGCCGGTCTTCAGGTTCGTCGACATGACCTTGCCCTTCAGCTTGTAGGTCTTGTAAGACGAATCCGCTGAGGAGGGTTGGTCGCTGCTGGCAGCCTTATGGCACCCCGGCAGCAGGATCGTAGCGGCGAGAATTGTGAGGCTGGCGTATCGGCGGATCACCCCTCAGTCTACAACCCCGGACGAGCTGTGTTCGGCAGCATGGCAATGCGTACCCGGACAGCGTATAACGCTGAAATGGGGTCCCAACCAGCGGCTGAGATCGATGCCCACCTGTGCGCCGGTGGTACTGTCGTTGCCGCAAGCGATCGCGCCGCCCGGGCCCTTGCAGCCGCCTACCACCGCTCTCGACGCGCCGAGGGCAAAGAAGCATGGGCTTCCCCCCGAATCTACAGTTGGCACACCTTCATCAGGCTCGCATGGGAAGAGCGCGCGTCGGCCCCGCCCCTGATCCTCAATCCCACCCAGGAACTGACCTTGTGGGAACAACTGGTCGGCGCCGGAAACCATGCAGCCGCCCTGCTCGAAGCGCCCCGGCGGAATCTTGCCGCCATGGCCATGCGTGGCCACGCCCTGCTCTGTTCGCACGCGCCGCAGTTCCTCGAACCCAGAACACGTACCGCCTGGGACCAGGATTGCGCCGCCTTCAGCGCCTGGCTCTCAGAGTTCGACGAGCTCTGCCGCGCCCATCACGCTGTCAGCGCAAATCGCCTGCCGCTCCAACTCATCCCTTTGCTCCAGTCCGATACGGACCTGCGGCCACACCTGCTGCTGGCTGGCTTCGACCGCCTCGAGCCGGTTCAATCTGCCGTCTTATCCGCCTGGGGTTCGTGGGCGCAGGTCGCTCCCTCTGATCCGGCACCGGCCATCCAGTTCTTCACAGCACCGGATCCTGCTGTCGAACTGGCTGCCGCAGCCGCATGGTGCAGCCGCCAACTCCGCGCAGCCCCGCACCGTCGTATCCTCGTCATCGCTCAGGACGTCAGAAACCGCCGCGGCGAGTTCGAGCGCGCGTTCCTTCACCACGCAATCTCTGATCCGCACTTCCGCTTCGAGTTCTCCCTCGGGCTGCCGCTCGCGCAAACCGCCCCCGTTCGTGCCGCGCAGTTGCTTCTCCGCTGGCTGAATGGCGAGCTCGCCGAGAATGAAGTGGACTGGCTCATCGCCTCCCCGTATGCCGCCGCTCAACTCGAATCCGCTGCCCTGCAGGCACGCATGCGTGCCCTCCGAAAGCGCGGCTTACAGCGCACCCACTGGACGCTGAAAACGTTCCGCCAGGGCGCCGCCCCCGCACCCCTTCCGGAAACGTGGCTCCATCGCATGCAGGCGGCGCAGGCGCAGCTTGATAGCCTCATGCAGCGCCGGCGCAGCCCCCTGGAATGGGCCGACGCCGTTCCGCAGCTCCTGGCTGCATCGGGCTGGCCGGGCGCGAACGCCCTCACCAGCGCCGAGTTCCAGGTGCTCGGCCGCTGGCAGGACGTCCTCGACACCTGCGGTTCGCTTGGCTTCAGCGGCAGCCGCATCAGTTGGCGCGAGTTTCTCGCCGAGCTGACGCACGCGGCAAACGAAACCTTGTTTGCGCCCCAGTCCGAGGATGCCCCCATCCTGATCTCCGGGCCCGCCGAATCAGCCGGCCTCACTGCCGACGCCGCCTGGTTCCTTGGCGCGACCGAAGACGCATGGCCCGCTGCCGGCGACTCCCACCCCCTTCTGCCCCTCGATGTGCAACGGCGCGCTGGCATGCCGCACTCCTCCGCTCAACTCGATTGGGATCTGGCCCAGACCATGACGGCCCGCATCGCCGCATCCGCCGGCGAACTGATATTCACTTGCCCGCGCCAGGCCGAAGGCGTAGAGGCGCGCGCCTCGCGAATCGTTATGGCGTTCGCCGGCCCTCCGCAGCCACTGCCTTCCGAGTGGATCCCCTCGCCCATCGCCGCCGACCTCACCCATGCCGTTGAAGACATCGAAGCCCTTCCTCTTGCTGCGGCCTCTTTACCGGATGCATCCGTTCCCCTGCGCGGCGGTGCAGCCCTGCTCACGGCACAGTCGCAATGCCCGTTCAAAGGTTTTGCCACCGGTCGCCTGCAGGCCAAATCGTGGGACCCCGCTCAGACAGGCCTCACGGCCGCCGAACGAGGACAACTACTGCACGCCGCCCTGCATTCCATCTGGGGCGGCCCTCCTGATGGCATGCGCTCCTCCCGCCAACTCAATCACATCGCCGACCTGCCGGAATTCGTCGCCATCCACGTGCGCCGCGCCATCGCTGACCACGCCCCTTCGCGCGTGCGCGATGAGATGCCCTCCCGCTATCTCGAACTCGAAGCCGAGCGGCTCATCCGTCTTCTCAGCGAGTGGCTGCGTTTCGAACAGAAGCGCGTCGACTTCGAAGTTGTCGGTACTGAAATCGATAAAACACGCACCATTGATGGGCTGTCTCTCGACCTCCGTCTTGATCGGCTCGACCGCCTCAACAACGGCGCCGTGCTCGTCATCGATTACAAAACCGGCGACGTCGCGCCGAAAGACTGGGACCTTCCCCGCCCCGAGGACGTCCAGTTGCCGCTTTATGCCGGCTTCGGCCTCGACGAAGACGAGACCATCGGCGGCCTCACCTTCGCCAGGGTGCGCCCCGGCGACATATGCTTCGCCGGCCGTATCGGCGACGCCAGGGCTACCCTCGACACCAATCTCAAATCGACATCCTCCCTCGTCAAAAATCCGTTCGATCTCGAACAGCTCATGGCCTGGCGCAACGAGATCCGAAAGCTCGCGCGCAACTTCCTCGCCGGTCGCGCTGACGTGGATCCACGGGACTCCGCGACAACCTGCAAACGCTGCGGCCTGCAGACCATCTGCCGCATCGGCGAACAAGCCGTCCCCCTCGACGAACCGGAAGCGGAGGCGGCCTATGACTAGCTCGGCGCGCCCAGCCCCCGCCCGCCCCGCGCCTTCCGATCAGGCGCAACGCGAACGTGCCCTCGATCCGGCTCGATCGCTCATTGTGCAGGCGCCCGCCGGCTCCGGCAAAACTGACCTGCTCACCCGCCGCTTTCTTCGCCTTCTCGCGGAAGTAAACGACCCCGGCGAAGTCGTCGCCATCACCTTTACAAAAGCTGCCGCCGCGGAGATGCGCCACCGCATCCTCGCTGAGCTCGAGAAAGCATCGTCGCCCCATCCGTCCCCGGCGACACACGACGAATTCGCGATGGACACTCTCGCGGCGCGGGCCCTCGCGCATTCCAACCGGCTGCGTTGGAACCTGCTGGAGTTGCCCAGCCAGCTCCGCATCTCCACCATCGATTCGTTCTGCCGCGAGATCGCCATCGAGCGCCCGCTCCTCACCAGTCTCGGTGGCGGTGTCGACATCGCCGAGCAGCCCGACGAGCTCTACCGCAACGCCGCCCGCAGCACACTCAAACAGCTCGGCGCAGCCCAGCGCTCCTCGCAGTTGCAGCAGGCCATCGAAGCGCTGCTCCTCTGGCGCGACAACAACTGGCAGGAACTCGAAAATCAACTCATCACCATGCTCCGCCAGCGTGACCGCTGGATGCAGGAATTCTGGCTGCGCGACTTCCGCGACGACGAAAGCAGTTGGAACGCCCTGCGCGAACTCCTTGAGCGCCCTTTTGCACGCGCCGTTGCCGAACACCTCTCGCACACAAGCCGCCTGCTTCTCAGCATCCCCGGCGCCTGCGATGAAGCGCACGACCTCGCCCGCTTCGGTTGCGCACAGCATGGCTCGCTCTATCGTGAACTGGCGGAGATGGCCGACTTCCCGCATGCCCCCTTCGCCTCGCCCAGCGATCTTGAGGCCGCGCGCCAGGCGTATACCTGCCTCGCTCACCTTCTTCTCACCAACGATGGCGACTTTAGGAAGGCAGTTGATACTCGACGAGGCTTCCCATCCGACTACAAGCGCGAGAAACAACGCCACCAGGAGCTCGTTAAAAATCTCCGAGGTGTTGAAGGCTTTGCGCAGGCGCTCGCAGGCGTCCGCGACCTCCCGCCGGTCCAATACTCTGAGGAAGACTGGCGCATCGTGCGCGCCTGCTTCATCCTGCTGCGCCACGCCGCCGCCCAGCTTCAGGTCGCGTTTGCTGAAGCGGGCACCGTCGACTTCTCTGAAATTGCCCAGATCGCGCTGCGCATTCTCGAAGGCGAAGACCGCCTGCCCAGCGAAGCGGCGCTCCGCATCGCCGATGGCATCCATCACCTGCTTGTCGATGAATTTCAAGACACCAGCCGCCGCCAGCACAAGCTGCTCGCCGCTCTGGTAGCGGCGTGGCCTGACACCGTCAACCGCTCGCTCTTCGTTGTCGGCGATCCCATGCAGTCCATCTATTTCTTCCGCGACGCCGACGCCGAGCTGTTCCCGCGCGTGCAGCAGGCAGGGCTTGAACTGCCGGCCCGCGAAGCGCTGTCACTCGAATCCATACAGCTTGAATCCAACTTCCGCACCCGCCCCGATCTCGTGCGCCGGATCAACACCACCTTCGAAGCCGTCTTCTCCGTCAACGATGGCAGCAGCGTGCGCTTCACCCCATCGCAGCCCGCACGACCCCCTGGCCAGAACCCCGGTTCCGGGTTTTCCCTGCACGTCGAATTCGTTCCGCAGGCGGTGCGCGCCCATCCCGGCAATCCCGACTCTGCATCGCTCAAGGAACAATCGGCTGCCGAATGCGACGCCGCGCTCGAAGCTCAAATCGTCGAGATCGTCGACCTCATTCGCAGCCGCATGGGCGCCATGCAGGAGGCGCGCGCGCGTGGTGAAAAATATCGCATCGCCGTGCTTGGCCGCGCCCGCACCGCGCTCGCACCCATTGCTCACGCGCTGCGCGACGCAGCCATTCCCTTTCGCGCCGTCGAGCTTGAACAACTCGGCGATCGTCCCGAGGTCCTCGACGCCCTCGCCCTCGCTGGCGCCTTGCAGAACGTCGAGGATCGTGTTGCCTGGCTCGGTACATTGCGTGCGCCGTGGTGTGCGCTCTCGCTCGCTGACCTGCACCTGCTGACCAGCGCCGACGATCCCGCCATTCAATCTCGGCCCATCCTCACACTGATGCGGGAACGCGGACCTCTGCTCAGTGCAAGCGGCCGGCTCGCCATCGACCGTCTCCTGAATGCATATGACGAGGCCGCCTCGTTCCGCGCTGCCATGCCCGGAATCGCGCCCGGAACATGGCTGCAGCAGGTGTGGTTGCGCCTGGGGGGAGCCTCCTGCGTCGATGCTGCGGCATACGCCAATATCGAATTGCTGTGGCGCAGCCTCGATCACCTGCCCGCTGGAGACTGCGACCTCGCAAGCCCCGCGCTTGCAGCCGCCCTGAATAAACTCACCGCCCTTCCTGATCCCGATGCTGAATCTGATTGCGGCGTGCACCTCATGACCATTCACAAATCCAAGGGCCTGGAATTTGAAGTGGTCATCGTGCCGGAACTGCAGGCTCGCTCCGGCAGTACACGAACTTCCATGTTCGGCTGGCTCGAGCGCGGCGTTGAAACTCCTGACGAATCCGGCGAGATCACCGAATTCCTCATCGCGCCTCTCCAGACCAGGGGAGGAGACCGCGGCCCATCGAAGGGATGGGTTGATTGCCAGTACCGCACCAAGGAGGCGCAGGAGACCCGCCGCATCCTTTATGTGGCTGCAACCCGGGCGCGCGAAGAATTGCACCTGTTCGCGCGCCTCAGCTACAAACTCTCCGATGAAGAGCCGGCCCTCTGCGATCCCGCCGAGAGCCTTCTCTTGAAAGCATGGCCCGCCCTGGAAGACGAACTCCGCGATCTATTCAATCAATGGAAAGCCGCGCCGCAGCCGGCAGAGGCCCTCTCGCTTGCCGCCGCCGCGGACAATGTGATTCCGATCCGGCCGGCGGGCAAGCCCGCAATTTTGCATCGTCTGCCCAGCGACTTCGCACCGCCTCGGAAGATCGACTCTCTTGCTGCAGAAGCCGCGACAGGACAGCCCGCCACGGCGCCTTATCAGCGGCACGAAGGGGGACTGCTCTCGCGCGCGCGCGGCACCGCCATTCACCTCGCACTCGAGCACCTCGCAAATCTCCGCTCGTCCCATGACTGGGATACCGCGCGTGCGAAGCTCGAGAACATCCATGAACGTATCTCCGCCCGCGTGCGCGCCACCGGCATTGATCCCCAGAGCGCACGTGATATCGCCACGGAAGCCGTCGACGCAGCCCGGCGCGTTTCATTCGATCCGCCCGGCGCGTGGATCCTCTCGCCGCACGCCGATGCCGCCGCCGAGGCGAGCTGGACCGGCATCCTCAATGGCGATTTGCGTACCGTGCAGGCAGATCGCGTGTTCCGCGCCGGAGCCGGCCCGCTCCAACCGGGCTCGCACGTGTGGTGGATCGTGGACTACAAGACGCATGCCGGCGATGCAGGCTCAGTCGCAGAACTGCGGGAGTTCTTCGCACCCCAGCTCAATGTCTACGCCAGCGTCTTGCGCAAGCTGCATGGATCTGACATCGCGATCCGCGCCGGCCTTTACTATCCACGCATGCTGCAGTTCGACTGGTGGGAGGCGTAACACCCCGTCACTCTGTGACGCCCAGCCCGATAGCTCGCATGAGCTTCAGCGCGTTGCTGGTCTGCACCACGCCCGGTTTCAGCTTGTAGTCGAAAATGAGCCCATCGCCTTCGATTCGATCCTCGAAATGCGCATTGAATGCATGGCCGCCCATCCCATCTGGAATGCCCGTGAGTGCCAGATCGTGCGTGCTCACAATCCCGATCGCCCGATGCTGAACCATCTCGCGCAAAACAAACTCCGTCCCCGCCAGCCGGTCATGCGAGTTGGTGCCCGACAGCAATTCGTCCAGCAGAAACAGCACCGGGACCGGGCCTGCGGCCAGATCGGCAATCATCTTGACTCTGCGAATCTCCGCATAAAAACGCGACACGCCCCCACTCAACGAATCCAGAATGCAGATCGACGCCGCTACCTGCAAAGGAGACATCGCCAGCCTGCGGGCACGCACCGGCGCGCCACACTGCGCGAGCACAGCATTCACCCCAATGGCGCGAATGAATGTGCTCTTGCCGGCCATATTCGGCCCGCTCAGAATCATCAACTGGCGCTCGCCATCCAGATGGAAGTCATTCTCCACTGCTTTGCCAATCGCCAGCAGAGGGTGCGCAAGGCATTCGGCATTGAAGATCGAGCCCTCAGGCACAATCTCGGGAAACGCATAATCCGGGTGCTCGAACGCGAAGCTTGCCAGCGAGCCGAGCGCCTCCAGTTGGCCCACCGCGTTGAACCACGTCTGAAGCTCAGGCCCAAAACTACGCTGCCAGTGCTCCGCGGCAAAAATCAGTTGGGCGCTCCAGAATGTAACCAGATCGAGCGGCCGCGCGAACAGGCTGTGCCGCGATTCGATCAGTTCTGCAAGGCGCGCCAGCTTGCGGATGGCGTGCGACGGCGACACCCCTTGCCGCTGCAGCGCAGACTGCAACGCCTTCAGCTTCGGAGCAGCGAATTTTTGCGCTTCAAATAGAGCAAGCACTGCGGCCAGCAGCCTCAGATCACCCGCTCTTTCAATTCCCTGCGCGGCAGCATCCAGTCGGGCGGCGATCTTGTGCGCGTAAGAAAAGTTCAGCAGCGTCATCAGCAACGCAGGCGCCGGAGTTCCCCACATGGCCCACGCCACCAGACTGCCGATCCAGAGCACTGCCAGCACAGAGGTCAACGTGCGCGTAGCGGCCGAGGTAAGCACCGGCGCCGCGGTTCCCCACCGCATCAGCACCTCCGGATCCACTGCATTGCGGACCGGCTCGCCTGCCGACGCAATCTTCTCCCGGAATGCCAGACGCGATGACAGCTCCCGCACCGCCGCCTGGCGAGCCGCTATCTCCCTCGCAGGCGCCGGTTCCAGCAGCCAGCCTGCCAAAGTATCTTCTCCGCTGTGCGTGCGAGCCGTACACAAATATTGGAATACCGATGCATTTCCAAACATGTCGAGATCGCGCGCATACGGATGATCGCCTTTCAGGAACCGCTCGCCTGTCTGGGTCAGCTCTTGCCATTGATCCTGCAGTCGCGCCAGTCCATCCTGATAGAAACGGATCGCCCGCGCGCGCCGGCGCATCGACTCGAGCAGCTTTTCATGCAATATTGCGAGGACAACGAACACCAGTGCCGGCGCCAGTAAAAGCAGCAACCCCGTCGCATGGTGAATCAGAAAGCCGGCAGCAATCAACGTGAATGCCGCGATACCAAGCTTGCTCGCGCCGTAGATGCGGCCGCGTCGCTTCGCCGCCAACTGCAGCCGTTCCAGACCCTCGAGCTGATTTTTGTATTCGGCTTCAGGAGGCCGGGGCGTGCCCACGCCAGTTTGCGCCGCGTCTCGTTCCGGAGCAGGATTCATAACCTGCACTCAAGACTATCGTGACCGCTGGCCCTCTGGTCTGCCGAACGCCCCCGGCTGTCTGCTCAATCGGCCGAGGAGGGCGTCGGCTTGTTCTGCGCCTGCTGCCGCGCCATCACGCTCTTGTGGTGCCGCACATCGGCTCCCTGCACCCAGAAGATCACGTCTTCGGCAATATTGGTGGCGTGGTCCGCCACCCGCTCCAGGCTGCGGCTGATCATCAGCGCGTTAAGCGCCTGCGGAGCCAGGTGGCTCTGCTCTTCCATCACCTTGGTCAGTGCCTTGTATGCACTGCGATTCATCGCGTCCACCGCGTCATCCATGGTGAGCACAGAACGCGCCAGTTCGGCATTCGCGTCAATAAAAGATTGCAGGCTCTTGCGCACCATATCGGCCGCCAGCGTCGCCATGCGCGGAATATCCACCGGCAGTTCGGCACTGGGCAATTGCTCAATCTGGCGCACGCGATCGCTGATGTTCTTGGCGGAATCCCCCACGCGCTCCAGATCGGAATTGATCTTGATCACGCTCAGAATGAAGCGCAGGTCCGAGGCCATCGGCTGTTCCATCGCCAGCAGATCGAGCGCCGCATGATCGATGTCGCGCTCCATGCGGTTGATCGCTATCTCGCTGCGGCTTACCAGATCGCAGATCGACAGATCGCGGGTGCGATATGCCTCTACCGCCCGCTGGATAGACTGTTCGGCCAGACCCGCCATGACCAGCAGGTTTTCCTTCAGGTCTTCCAGGCTCTGCTGAAATTTGATGCGTGTCATCCGAACCTGCCTGTGATGTAGTCTTCTGTCCGCTTGTCGCTGGGATTGGTGAAGATCTTATGCGTGGAGTCGAACTCCACCAGCCGCCCATTCAGGAAAAACCCGGTCTTCTCCGCAACACGCGCCGCCTGCTGCATGTTGTGCGTCACAATCACAATGGTGTATTGCGATTTCAGTTCAAAAATCAGATCCTCGATCTTCGATGTCGATACGGGATCGAGCGCGGATGCCGGCTCATCCATCAGCAGAACCTCAGGGTCGACAGCCAGCGCGCGCGCAATGCACAAACGCTGCTGCTGGCCGCCCGAAAGGCTCGCTCCCGACTTCTTCTTCAGGTCGTCTTTCACCTCGTCCCACAACGCTGCCTTCTTCAGCGAGCGCTCCACCGTCTCGTCCAGCACCCGGCGGTTGCGGAAGCCGTTCAGCTTCAGCCCCGAGGCAACGTTGTCGTAAATCGACATGGTCGGAAATGGGTTGGGCCGCTGGAACACCATGCCCACCCGCCTGCGAATCGATACCGGCTGTGAATCCGCATAAATATCCATTTCGCCCATCTTCACCACACCGGTGACGCGGGCTACCGGATTGGTCTCGTGCATCCGGTTGAGGCAGCGCACAAACGTGCTCTTACCGCAGCCTGAGGGACCGATCAGCGCAGTCGCCTCGTTGGCCGGAATATGCAAACTGATGTCTTGCAGCGTGTGATTCGTGCCGTACCACGCGTTCAGCTTTTCCACTTCGATTCCGACACCCACTTAGCTCGCCCCCTTCAACACGCCGCGGCTGGTCACATACCGCACCAGCGATACTGCAAACACAATCAGAAGAATCAGTACTAATGCGCCGCCCCACGCCATCCGGTGCCAGTCGTCGTAAGGCGAAAGCGCAAACACATAAATCTGCAGCGGCAACGCCGCGATAGGACGATTCGGGTCGGTGCTCCAGAACGAGTTGCCCAGCGCCGTAAACAGCAACGGAGCCGTCTCACCCGCCACCCGCGAAAACGCCAGCATGCAACCCGTGATAATGCCCGGCGACGCCGTCTTCACCGTGATCGACAGCACCGAACGCCAGTTCGGAAGCCCCAGCCCCAGAGCCGCCTCGCGCACCGCATTCGGCACCATCAGCAGCATCTCTTCGCTGGTGCGGGTCACCGTGGGAATCATCATGATGCCCAAAGCCACTCCGCCCGCCAGCGCCGAAAAGTGCCCCTGCCGCATCACCACCAGCGAATACGCCGCCAGCCCCATCACGATCGAAGGCACCCCGTTAAGCACATCGGCCGTAAACCGGATGCCGTGTGCCAGGCGCGTTCCTCGCCCGAACTCGGCCAGGTAGATACCGCCGCCGATGCCAATGGGAACTCCAATCAGGCTCGCCAGACCCAGCAGCACCGCCGAGCCGACAATCGCGTGCGCCATGCCCCCGCCCATCTCGCCGGGCGGCTTCTGCACCTTGGTGAAGAAGTCGAGATTCAGCGAACTCGCGCCCTTGTAGACCAGGTAGATAAAAATCGCAAACAGCGGCAGAATCACCACCCCCGTGGCCGCGATCGCCAGGAACGTCACCATGTGATCGGTCACGCTGCGCACCCGCGAGTTGTAGCTATGCTCCCTGGTCTGCACCTTGGCTCCTTACTGCACCCGCGCCGGGGCGCCGCGCGTCACCATCCACACCAGGAACCGCGCCAGCGCATTCACGATGATCGTCACGATAAACAATGCCAGTCCGATCTCCGTCAAGGCGCTCCGATGCAGATCCGTAACCGCCTCGGCGTACTCGTTGGCGATGACCGCTGCCATCGATGTCCCGTTCGCCAGCACCGATTTGCTGATCTCCGGCGTATTGCCAATCACCATGGTCACCGCCATGGTCTCGCCCAGCGCACGGCCCAGTCCCAGGATGACCGCGCCCACAATGCCAATCCGAGCATTGCGCAACACCCCCGTGCGTATCATCTCCCAACGAGTGGCGCCCAGCGCCAGCACCGCCTCGCGCTGCGAGTGCGGTACAGCGATCATCACCTCGCGCGTGAGTGAAGAAATAATCGGCAAAATCATGATCGCCAGAATTACCGCCGAGGCAAAATAGCCCAGCCCCGTCGGATTGTCATCGCCAAACATTCCGGTCCATCCCAGGCTTCGGATCAGCAGGGGATTTACATACTGCCGCAACAGCGGCACCAGCACAAACACAGCCCACAGCCCGTAAATCACGCTGGGAATCGCGGCCAGCAGTTCCGTCAGAAACGCCAGCGCGGTGCGCAGTGCCTTGGGGCACATTTCCGTGAGAAACACAGCCACGCCAATGGCCAGCGGAACGGAAATCAGCAGAGCCATAAACGATGTGACCAGCGTCCCGTAAACAAAAGGCAGCGCGCTGAAATGCCCGTTTACCGGGTCCCAGTACCAGGGCTTGTGCGTCGACGGGTCGACATCGGCCCTGAAAAAGAACTGAAATCCGAAGTTCTTCCACGCCAGATCGGACCGAAGCACCAGCTCAAAAGCGATCAGGGCCACAATGGCGAAGATGCTCAATCCGCACAGAAACATCAGCCATTGAAAACCCCTGTCCGCCATCGCGGAGTTTCCGCGGGACAGGAGGAACTTCCGGACTTCCGACTCACGCGCCGGTGCTTGCGCCCTGGGCGCTTCCAGCGTGGAAGATCCCGGTGCAGGCGGAGGTTTGATTTGGGGTACACGTATCTCGGGCACTTGTCCGATCACCAGTGACAAGGCTACCCGGCAATTATGAACATAACGTTACAGTCCAGCAAAATCAGACGCATACAGCCGGTGAAAAAGCCCCCCTGTCAGATACCCTAGTTCCCTGATGCACCTCTTGAGGAGCCCGATGCGCCGTACTCTTGCCCTGCTGCTTTTCGCCGCCGCCTCCCTGCCCCTGGGCGCCCAGACACCCCAGCCTTCCGGTCCGGCCGTGGATGCCAACCCAGACCCTCCAACCCGCCCGTGGCATGCCTCCTGGATCACCCATCCGACCGCCCCGCTGCGGGATCCCCTCGTCCTGCACTTCCGCCGCGACCTCCATCTGACCGCCGCCCCCGCCACCTACATCGTCCGCGTCAGCGCCGACAATCGCTTCCTCCTCTATGTGAACGGAAAGCGCGTCGGCGATGGCCCCGCCCGCGGCGACCTCACCCACTGGCGCTACGAGCGGTTCGATCTCGCACCGCACCTTCGCGCCGGCTCCAACCTCATCACCGCCACAGTCTGGAACTTCGGAGTCCTTGCCCCCATTGCCCAGATGAGCGACCGCACCGCCTTCCTGCTCGAAAGCGAAGCCACAGGCGATACAGGCATCAGCACCCCGGGCGGATGGCAGGTCGAAGTCGAACCCGGCCAGACCCCGCTTCCGCGTTCCAGCCTCACCTACACCGCCTACTACGCCTCCGGCCCCGGCGAGCAACTCGACGCTGCCCAATATGACTGGAGCTGGGATGCGCAATCCGCGGCCGGATCCAACTGGGTCAAACCCGGCGACCCCATGCGCGACAGCGCCTCCCCCGGCACCAACCGCGCCCACTCCGCCGACGAGACCGGCGACAACCCCTGGGGACTTGTGCCCGACGAGCTGCCGCACATGGCGTACTCTCCCGTCGACCCCGGCAAGGTAGTCCGTGCCACCGCTACAAAAGGCGAATCGGTCCCGGGCGAGCCAGGCAAAGTGAGCGCATCGGTGAGTTCTCCTCATGGTTCGTTCGAGGGCTTCCCGGCAGAATCCGGCGTCGTTCCGGCGCACGCGCATCTGGCCTTGCTGCTCGACCGCAAAGCCCTCACCACCGCCTACCCGCAACTCACCGTCTCCGGCGGAAAAGGCGCCAAAATCCAACTCACCTACTCTGAAGCCCTCTTCGACGACAAGTTTCACAAGGGTGACCGCGACGCCCTCGACTACACCGGCGCGCAGGGTCAAAAACACGATCGCAAAGCCGCCGGCCTGAATGACCTTTTCCTTCCTGATGGCGGCCGGCATCGCACCTTCGAACCCCTCTGGTGGCGCACCTGGCGGTATCTCGATCTCGACATCGCCACCGGCGATCAGCCGCTCACGCTCGAGTCCTTGAAAGCGCAGTTCACGGCCTATCCATTTGAAGAGCGTGCCAGGCTGACCACCGGAAAGCCGGACCTCGACAAGATCTGGGAAATCAGTTGGCGGACGGCGCGGCTCGATGCCCACGAAACCTATATGGATACGCCGTACTACGAGCAGCTTCAATACATCGGAGATACGCGCATTCAGGCGCTCATCTCGTACACCGTAGGCGGCGATGACCGGCTGGGGCGACAGGCCCTCGAAGCCTTCAACACATCGCGCATTCCCGAAGGCATCACGCGCTCCCGCTATCCCAGTTCCCTGCCCCAGAACATCCCCACCTTCTCCCTCCTCTGGATTGGCATGCTCCACGACTGGTGGATGTACCGGCCCGATCCCGCGCCAGTCAAGGAGTCCCTCCAGGGCACACGCTCCGTGCTCAACTGGTTCGCGCAATATGAGCAGCCCGACGGCCTGCTGAAAAAGGTGCCGTGGTGGTCGTTCGTGGACTGGGTGATCAAAGGTGAGCTGGGGAGCTACGGAGCGAAAGGCGAGTCGTGCCTCACCTCTCTCGAATACCTCGGCGCGCTGAACGATGCCGCCGATCTCGAACAGGCCTTTGGCGACCCGCACATCGCCGGCCAACACCGGGAGCGCGCCGCGCGCCTGCGGTCAGGCTTGGCCTCGCAGTGCTGGAGCACGGAGAGAAAGCTGCTGGCAGACAATCCCGACCGCAAAGACTTCTCGGAGCAGGCCAACATCCTCGGCGTCCTCTATGACGTGATTCCCAAAGAGCAGCAGAAGGACGTGCTCACCCGCATGCTTCCCATCCAACCCGGCGAAACTCCGAACGGCATGCAGAGCGCCTCGCTCTATTTCCGCTTCTACCTGGCCCGAGCCCTGGACCACGCCGGCATGGCGGACGACTATCTGAAATCGCTGGATGCGTGGCGCAGTCTGCTGCCGTTGCACTTCAGCACCTGGCCGGAGCAGCCCGGAAATACGCGCTCCGACTCGCACGCCTGGACGGCTCACCCCATCTATGACCTGCTCACCCTGGTCGTCGGCATCGAGCCCGCCAGTCCTGGATTCAAGACCGTCCGCATCGCGCCGCATCTGGGCGACCTGCCTTCCCTCAGCGCTTCGTATCCGCATCCGGAGGGAATGATCGCAGTGGAGTACCACTGGACTCCCGCTGAACGCAATGTGCAGATGAAAGGCGGTTCCGTCTTCCACGCCACGATCACCCTGCCGGGTTCTCTCAATGGGACATTCGAATTCGATGGCAGAACGCAGGAGCTCAAGCCCGGCGTCAATCGCGTCGAGATACCCATGAAGTAACGCCTCCTGCCGGCGCGATGCCCCCGTGGTAGTCCCTTCGTCCCTGTTTCCCTTTTCCCTTTTCCCTGTCTACTGGTCCGCAGCGGACAAGGAATCCGATCAAGCACCGGCAGGGACGTCATACCGTTTCACGCCGCGGGTAAATCGTGTTACAACTTCGTCATGCCAAAGGGAAAGACAAGTATGCCTCCGGGACACGTCAATCTGCGCATGCTCGCGGAGTACCTCGAGCTCTCGCAGACTACCGTATCGCTGGTGCTGAACAACTCCCCTTCGGCCAAATCCATTCCGCCGGAAACCCGGCAGCGCGTCATGGAAGCGGCGCAAAAGCTCAACTACCGGCCCAACTACTTCGCCAGATCGCTTCGGCAGAGCCGCTCCATGAGCGTAGGCGTGCTGGCCCCCGACCTCAGCGAAGGCTACTTCACCCGCGTCATGAACGGCGTTGTGCAGGAGCTGACCGCCGCCCGCTACTTCTACTTCACCGCCTGCCACGACTGGCGCAAGGAACTGATTGAGCAGTATCCGCGCATGCTGGTGGAGCGCGCCGTCGACGGGTTTCTGTTGCTGAACACGCCGGCAGACCAGATCCAGGTGCCCGTGCCGGTGGTCGCCATCTCCGCCCACAGCCAGGTCGAAAACGTTACCAATATCGTTCTCGATCACCACGCCGCGGTGGAACTCGCCCTGAAGCACCTCTACGACCTGGGACATCGCCGCATCGCCTTCATGCGCGGCCCCAAAGCGATTCCCGACTCCGAATACCGCTGGGATGCCATTCAGGAAGTGACTGCGGAGATGGGGCTCAAAATCGACCCAGCCAACGTGATCCGCATCGATGCCGAAGGCTGGTCGATGAAAACCGGCTATCATCCCATGGCGCCCGAGATCGGCTACAAGCCCATGAAGGCGCTGCTCGACAAGCACCGCAGCTTTACCGCCATGTTCTGCTTCAATGACATCGCCGCCATCGGAGCCATCCGCGCGCTCAAGGACTCAGGCTGCTCGGTCCCCCAGGATGTGTCCGTGGTCGGGTTCGACGACATCCTGTCCGCCGCCTACTCCACGCCTTCGCTGACCACCGTGCGGCAGCCGCTGCTGGAGATGGGCAAGCGCGGCGCAGAGGTGCTGCTGGACCGGATCGCGAACCGCGACAAGGAATATCCGGCCGAGATCACGATGGAGCCGGAGCTGATTGTGCGCGAATCCACCGCACCTGCGCCCACGGCCTGAATCACGACCGCTCCCCGGGCCAGCCTTGTGACCACCGGCACAGCTTCGCAGGGTCACTCTGGTGCACAATGGACTCCTTCCAATCATGGCCAGTCTTGCGCAATCCCGTAACCTAACTCACAACCTGCCCCTCACGCCCTGGAGAGTGTTTACTACAAAACTAATAGGGTTTTACCCCCATTCGCTGCAAACCTTTCACCCCGATATAGCGCGTAAGTTGATGAAATTTATACAGTTTATGCGAAAAATGGCCGCAGGTCATATTTTCGCCCTGAACCCGAAGATATTGCGAATGTCCGGCGAAAAAAGACCCACCTTCCCGAATCACCTTTCGGGGGCAAAAGTTACTTACTGGTAAACACATCCAGCCCCGAGCGACGCTCACCCGCAGAAGGTCTGGAACCAGCGGCTGATGTACACCTGCGCGTGAGCCTCACCGCAGTAATGGCGTGCGTGCGGCGCATTGGCGGCTTCCTTGGTCCAGCGATGGATGGCCAGTTGCGTGTCCCCGCAGTGGATGACGAACCACCGCACCGGGTTCTGGCTCTCTTCTCCGCAAATCTCACAACGATAGTTGGTTTCAATCATTTGGGGGCAGCCTCCGGAGGACAACGGTTAGATGTTAGGTTGGTTATGCTGCTGCGGCGACGCCCGGGTCTAAGGCTCTTCTGGACCCTGATGCCTGGTCCCTGGTGCCTGATCCCTGGCCCCGCTCCCTGGTTCTGCTCCCTGCTACTCGAGCATCTGCAGATCGAGCGGCGGTTCCAGCAGGCAGTCCATGGTGCGGATGCTGGCAAGAGCCCGCTGCAATGCCGACGACTTGCACGGTTCCACGGTGACGACGAAAGGCAGCGCATTGGCCGGATAGCCGGCCTTCTGCATGATGGCGCGAATGTTGATGCGCTCGCGGGCCAGGGCTCCGGTGATTTCAGCCACAATGCCCGGCCGGTCGTTGACCAGAAAACGGATGTAGTGCGGCACTTCAAACTCCGCCCCGATTCTTGTCGTCTGCGACGGGATATCTACGCGGCGCGATCCGTGTGCCAGGGCGATCAGATCGCTGACCACGGCCACAGCCGTCGGGTGCCCGCCTGCGCCGTGGCCGCTGAAGACCACGTCCCCGCCGTAGTGGCCGCTGAGGATGACCATGTTCTCCGTACCTCGCGACCACGCCATGGGCGAATGCAAATCGATCAGCGTGGGGCCGACGGTCGCGGCGACAGCGCCGTTGGTCTTCTGGGCTCGGGCCACCTGGCGAATGGTGCAGCCCAGATCGCGCGCATAGCTGAAGTCAACCGCCGTCACCTCGGTGATAGGCCGCGGATGGATCTCGTCGGGATCGACCTCCACGCGCAGAGCCAGCCGCATGAGGATGGCAAGCTTGGCGCGCGCGTCGAATCCGCACACGTCTTCCGTCGGGTCTGCCTCGGCATAGCCTCGCTGCTGGGCCGTGGCGAGCACCGGCGCATATTCCGCGCCCGCTTCCATCTGGCTGAGAATGAAGTTGCACGTGCCGTTGAGGATGCCCTCCAGCTTCTCAATGCGGTCACCGGCCAGGCCCTGCTCGATGCCGGGAATGACCGGAATCCCGCCCGCCACGGCAGCGCCGTACTTGATATGTCCGCCGCGCTGTGCGGCCAGCTTTTCCAACTCCACGCCGTGAAACGCGATGAGCTTCTTGTTGGCTGTGACCACGCTTTTGCCTGCCTCGAGGGCACGGCGAATGAAGCTGCCTGCGGGGTCCAGCCCGCCCATAAGTTCCACGATCACGTCCGCATCGGACGCCAGAACCGCGTCGGCGTCTTCGCTCCACTGGACGGCGGTCCCTGCCCAATCGGCGCGCTTGCGTCCCACATTGCGATTGAAGACGTGCGTCAGCTCCACCCCTTCAGGCTTGCATTCGGCCAGGATACGGGCCACGGAACTGCCGACCGTGCCGAATCCGAAGATGGCTGCGCGCAGCGGACGCAGCCTGCGCGCCTCCTGCGGGGCCGCGGCCGAGCCTGACGGAACAGTTGCTTGAGACACGGATACTCCTCTCCGGAAAGGGGGACGGTGAAAAAATGCGATGTGCCGATCATACCTGAGCCGCGTCCCGCATCTATCTGATTGCCGCGCTCCCAAAGGAGTGCTTGCCTTAACACAAAGACTGCTGATAAAGCTCATGTAAGGATTGAAAGCATGCGGCGGCTCGTTTCCATCGCGATGGTGTTGCTGTTCTGGCTGGGGCCTCTGAGCGCCCTCCTGCCCGGCAGCGATGAGTCGCAGCTGCCCGCCTGCTGCCGCCGCCACGGCGTACACCGTTGCGTGATGTCGATCGACGAGGCTTCCGGGCCGGTGCACGTTGTAAGCGCCCCTGCCAGTTGCCCCCGGTATCACCGGCCCGCGCCCGCCACACGCTGCGGTTTCACTCTACCGGGGGGATTTTCCATTGCGCACGCGACGGCCGCGGAGCCGATCGTGCCCAGCGTACAGATCGTCACCGCGCATCAGGCGCGCCCTGCCGCCGATCGCGGCCCTCCCGCCCTCCTCTAAAACAGCACTCTCTTCCCTTCAATCAACCATTTCCCCTGGTTCTGTCGCAAGCAGCTTTTTGCTGCTGCTCGTTCGTGCTGCTTTTGGAGGTCGGGCTTCATGAGACGTTTTCCTCTCTGCATATTGATTGCTTTGGTGTCGATGCTGATGGCGGGAGGTGCGCCGGCGTTTGCCACCGTTTTTGCCACGGTGCATGGGATCGTGCACGATCCGCAGCACAGGCCGGTTTCCGGCGCTCATGTGTGGCTGCGGGCCAGCGATTCGGATTTTCACCTCGCTGCGGAGACCGTGTCCGACGGCGGATTCACGCTGCCCAACGTGCCAATCGGCAATTACCGGCTCGAGGTGGATGCGGCAGGCTTTGCGCACGTGACGGAGGCTCTGACGCTCAGCTCAGGAACGAATCCCTTGCTGCATATTCCGCTGGAGTTGGCTGCCGCCGCACAGAACGTCGTGGTGCATGCGACGGATGGAACCATGGCAGCGCTTGATACCACCACGCCCACGACGCTGATTACGCGCGAGGACATTCAGTCGACCCCCGGCGCCAGCCGCACGCTGGGCATGCAGATGATCACGGATTACGTGCCGGGCGCCTACATGACGCACGACATGCTGCACATCCGCGGCGGCCACCAGGCGAGCTGGCTCATCGATGGCATCTCCATTCCGAACACGAAGATCGATGCCAATGTCGGCCCGCAGATCGACCCCAAGGACATTGACCAGTTGGAAGTGCAGCGCGGAAGCTACGGGGCAGATGTAGGCGACCGCACCTATGGGGTGTTCGACGTGTTGCCGCGTAACGGGTTTCAGTTCAGCCGCCAGGGCGAGCTCATGCTGCTGGGCGGAAACTTCGCAAGCGGGGAAGCGCAACTGGCGCTGGGCGATCACAGCGCGAAGACCGCCTGGTATCTGAGCGGCACGGGATCGCGGGCAGATTATGGGTTGGAGACGCCCATCCCCGAGGTAATGCATGACCGCACCAATTCCCAAAGCGCCTTCGGGTCGCTGATCCGCAACCAGACCGCCGGCGATCAGCTTCGCCTCACCGGACAATGGCGGCAGGATTACTTTCAGGTGCCGAATGATCCCAACGCTGAAGACTGGCAGAACAGCGCCTACAATTCGTCCGGCCTGCGCGATGCGCAGACGGAGCGCGACTCATTTGTGATCGCCAATTGGGTGCACACCATTTCACCAAAAGCCATGTTCGAGCTGGCACCCTTCTGGCATTACAACCTGGCGAACTACGATTCCTCTCCGCACGACATTCCGGTGGCGACGACGTGGCACCAGACGTCGAACTATGCCGGAATGCAGGCCGATGCACGCGCCGATGCTGGGCCGAACAACTTGGCGGCGGGGCTCTACTCCTTTGCGCAGTGGGAGCACGATCGCTTCGCGCTCACTGACAGCGAGGGCGGCGGCCTCGCAACAACCAACGCGGCCATGCCGGCGGGGCTCATCGAGGCGCATGTGTCAGATCATCTGCACGTGGGCCGGTATGTCACGCTGCTGGGCGGGTTGCGCTTCTCCAGCTATCACCAGGCGCTGACGGAGAACGTGCTTTCTCCGCGAGTGGGCGCGACGGCGGAGATTCCAAAGCTGCATTGGGTGCTGCGCGGATTTTATGGGAAGTTCTTCCAGCCTGCGCCGGTGCTTACGGTGTCAAGCGCGCTCCTTAACTATGTGCGGGGGCAGGGCGATCAAGGGCCGAATACACTGGTGCCGCTGCCTTCCGAGCGCGATGAGGAGCATCAGTTCGGCGTGCAGATTCCGGTGCGCGGGTGGACGCTGGACGTGGATACCTTCCGCACGCGCGTGAACAACTACCTGGACCACGCGACTCTCGGTGAGTCAAATCTCTACTTCCCCATCTCGATTGACGGCGCGCTGATCCGCGGGTGGGAGATGACGGTGCGCTCGCCCCAGATCGCGCGGCACGCGCAGTTCCACCTGGCTTATTCCAACCAGATCGCCCAGCAGCGCGGCGGCATTACCGGCGGATTCACGTGCCGGCTTGCGACGGACCCGGCGTGCAATGACGGTTTCGACTACCAGGCCCTCGACCATGACCAGCGGCACACTCTGAATACAGGATTCACAGCACGGCTGCCGCTGCGGACGTGGTTTGCGACCAATGTCTATTATGGGTCTGGCTTTGTGAACGGGATGCAGGACTCGGGCATCGGGCCGTACCAGGGCGCTTATCTCCCGGCGCACACCACGTTCGATGTGTCGGCCGGGCACAACTTCGGCGAGCGGTGGAAGGTGTCAGCCAGCGCCGTGAATGTGCTGGATCACCGCGTGCTGATGGATAACTCGGAGACGATCGGCGGATTTCATTACAACGATCCGCGGACCGTGACGGCAGAGGTTCGGTACCGGTTTGGATTTTGACAGGCAGCGGGGTTAGCGGAGTCGGCAAACGCTCAGGTTACTGCGCGTCGAACAACCCAGGCATGACTTCGCCGGCTTTGCCTTCAACTATGGTGGTAAAGGCCTGGGCGTTCAACGGCCGCTCCGGCCCGATATAAACCGTCCTAGCGCCGTGATGGCGGGCCCAGTTGACGAAGTTGGCCGCGGGATACACCGAGCCCGACGTGCCGATGACAATCATCACCGTGGCGCGGTCGATCTCGCTCTGGATGCGGTCCATGTCGAGAGGAATCTCGCCGAAAAAGACGATGTGCGGCCGTAGGCGGGCGCCGCATGCGCAACGCGGAACTTCGTCGAGGCTCTTGTAGGCCGTTGTGTCCGGAACAGCCGGACGGCCGCACTCATCTTCACAACGAGACTTCGCGAGTTCCCCATGCATGTGGACGAGACGCTTCGAACCGGCGCGCTCGTGCAGGTCGTCGACATTCTGCGTGCACAGAAAAAAGCGCTCGCCGAGTTTCGACTCGAGCTTAAAAAGTGCGACGTGGGCGGCGTTGGGTTGTGCTGTAGCTCCCTGCGCGCGCCGCTGCGAGTAGAACTCTCATACGAGGGCGGGGTTGGACTGCAGAGCTTCGGGAGTGCAAACCTCTTCAATGTTGTAGCCGGCCCACAACCCATCAGACGCTCTGAAGGTAGGCAGGCCGCTCTCGGCCGAGATGCCGGCGCCCGTCAGGACGAAAACGCGGTCAGTCGATGAGATGGGGATCATGGTTCACATGCGTAGTTCATAGCTCTTCGTTCACAGTTCATAGTTCTGCTCAAAATCGGCAGGTTTCAATTCCATTTCAAGCGAACAGTTTGCCGGCCGGCCAACATCGTCACTGAAAACCGAGAACCGTGAACTGACAACTCGGCTACGGCTCCAGCAAAATCTTCCCCGTTGTGCGGCGGTTCTCCATCTCGCACTGCGCATGGCCCGCTTCCGTGAGCGGATAGATGTGCTCCATGCGCAGCTTCAGATCGCCGCTCTTCACCCAGTTGAGAACATCGCTGGCGCGGCGCTCCAGTTCATCGCGCGTCAGGATGTAATGCCACAGCGTGGGCCGCGTGATAAACAGCGAGCCCTTGCTCGAGAGCTGGATAGGATCGATGGCCGGGACGGGGCCGCTCGATCCGCCGAAGAGAGCAAGCAGCCCGCGCGGACGAAGGCAATTCAGGCTGCCTTCGAAGGTGGTCTTCCCTACGGAATCGTAGACCACGTCCACCCCTTTGTTGTTGGTGAGGCGCTTAACTTCGGCAACAAAGTCCTGCTGCGAATAAAGAATCACATCGCTGGCGCCGGCCTCACGGGAGAGCTCCGCCTTTTCTTCCGTGGAGACAGTAGTAATGACGCGCGCGCCGATCTTTGCGGCCATCTGCGTGAGCAGGAGCCCGACCCCGCCCGCACCGGCGTGGATGAGGCAGGTCTCGCCGGCTTTGAGCGGCCAGGTGGAGTAGGCAAGGTAGTGCGCCGTCATCCCCTGGAGCATCGCCGCGGCGGCCTGCTCGGGCGTGACGCCATCGGGGACCTTGACGAGCTGCGCAGCGGGCACCAGCGCGTATTCGGCGTAGCTGCCGAGCACGCCGACCGCAGCCACGGAATCGCCGGGCCGGAAGCCGTTGACGCCGGGTCCGCATTCTTCCACAGTGCCGGCGGCTTCACTGCCGGGTGTCATCGGCAGCGTGGCTTTGTACTGGCCCTTGCGGAAGTAGAGCTCGATGAAGTTCATTCCGATGGACTCGACGCGGAGGAGCACCTGCCCGGCCCCGGGTGCGGGGATGGGCAGATCGACGAGTTGGAGGACCTCTGGCCCCCCGATCTCACGAATCTGGATGGCTTTCATAACAGCCAAGAATACCCGACCGGAGCAGGTGCAGGGGAATACACATTGAAATTGTGTGCGTCCTGGCGATGTGCTTTGATGAAACCATGTCCCTTCATCGCGTACGACAGATCGTGGTCGGCGGCATCGGGTGTTTCTACCTGTGCCTGATCTATCCGTTGTTCGTCGACCTGCACCATAGCCGCTGGCTGATCGAGATGCACAACCAGGAATGCGATCCGATGTTCATCAGCTTCTTCATCGCGCTTGGGCTGTTCCTTGTGATCGCGGCGCGCCGCCCGGAACAGCATCGCCTGATGATCAACTTCGCGGCCTATCAAAGCCTGTTTCACTGCGCAGTGATGACGGTAATGACGGTGGAGGCTGCCCGCAACGGAACGCCTCGCCAGATTGCCGATGTCGTGATCACCGCTGTCATTGGCGTGGTGCTTCTTGCGCTCACGCCACGAGGCGCAACGCCTCAGGGCGATGAAGGAAAGCGCCCTCAGGTCAGTGCTGGCTCTTCACCCGCTCCGCCACTTTGATGGACCCGTCTGCATTCACACAATAAACAGCAGTTTGCGTGCTGATGTACTCAGGCATCGACGGCTTCCGTGTGAGGACATAGAACACATCCGTGTCCTCCGGCACATTGCTCAGCACGTGCGAGTGAGTTCCTCCCGCCATCTTGGTTCCAGGAGGGACGTCGCCATGCGGGATCAGGCCTTTGTGCAAGGGGCGCTTGTTGATGATCTTGCCGTCCGCAGCTACCAGGTAGCGCACATCAGCGCCCAGCGGGTAATCGCCTTCGTCCGTCTGCGCAGGCACAAGATAGACATACAACTGGCCGTTAGTAGCCGGAACGGCCGCCACATTGTAAAGCCGATTCATCCCGCCAAAGTCGCTGGTGGCCGCGCGAATACCCTTCGACGCTGACAAATAGAACCCGGTGTCACGCTGCGGCTGGTCGAACTTCTTTGCAGTGAATTCCTCAATCGACTTACCCTGCTTAGCCAACACGGCAATCAGGAAGGCATCGCCAGAGGAGCTGATCTGCCCGAAGGCCACTTCCCATCCTGCCGCGGTTTTTCGCGCAATGTATTGCGCCATCTGTTCCTTGCGCGGAAGCGTCGCGGCGGCGGCGTCACTCGCATGCCATGCGGCCTGGTCATACTCGTAAAGCACACGCCCGCGCGCCGCGATTGTCGCCAGTTCCGCATCGGACGCAACCTGGGCATGAGCGTTGATCAGAGAAGATGAAAGAAGGCATGCAGATAGCAGGAGAGTGTGGATACGAATGTGCAGCATGGGAGTCCTTTAGGAGTATCCGCGCAAGTATACCGTCGCCCATCAAGCCTCAACGTGGCCTGACGCAACCAGCATGAAAAAAGCCCGCTCGGCGTACCGGCGGGCTTTGCTGTCTGCTTCCTGTTCCCTAATCCCTGTCCCTCAGGATGCCCGGCTCTTCAGGGGCGCGCAGGCGGACCAGGCGATCCACCGCATAGGGCGTGTTGTTTTGCGAGCTGTAGTAGTGGCGCACCTGCAGTTCGCCCAGCAGGCCGAGCGCGAGGAGTTGAACGCCCGCCAGGATGAGCACACCGGCGATGACAAACAGCGGGCCGTGCTGATCCATGATGTTGGCGTGCGGGTTGAACACCTTCATGCCCAGCAGCAGTGCGGAGATGAAGCTGCCGAGAAGAATGCCGAGCGCGCCGAAGGAACCGAAGAAGTGCAGCGGCCGGCTCATGTATTTGATCAGGAAGCGGATCGTCAGCAGATCAAAGAACACGCGGAAGGTGCGGCCAATGCCGTAGTGGCTCTTGCCGCGCAGCCGGTTCACGTTCTTGATCGGAATCTCGCAGATCGACGCGCCATACCAGGCGGCCAGCGCCGGAATGAAGCGGTGCATCTCCCCGTAGAGCGGTATGTTGTGGATCACTTCGCGGCGGTAGGCCTTGAACGTGGTGCCAAAGTCGTGAATGTCCACGCCGGAAAGCTTGGCCATGAGCCAGTTGGCGATGCGCGAAGGAATGCGGCGCATGACAAAATTGTCAATGCGCTTCTCGCGCCAGCCGGAGACGACGTCGTAGCCCTCTTCAAGCTTCTCAAGAAAGTTGGGAATCTCGTCGGGATCGTGCTGCAGATCCCCATCCATTGACAGGATGAACTCGCCGGACGCATGGTCGAAACCGGCAGCAAGGCCCGCGGTCTGGCCAAAGTTGCGGCGCAGCTTAACCACCAGAACCCGGCTGTCAACGGCGGCGATCTCTTCCAGCAACTTGTACGTGCGGTCAGAGGAGCCGTCGTCTACGAGAACCAGTTCGAAGGAGTCGCCCACCTGCTCCATGACCTGCTTAAGGCGGTCGTAGAGGGCGGTGACATTCTCTTCCTCGTTGTGGAAAGGGACGACGATAGAGTACTTCGGCATATCAATAGTATAGACGCGGGTGATTTTCAAAGGATTTACCGAAATGAGAGAGAAGAGGGCCGGAGAGGAGCCAGCCCGAGGAGGGGGTCAGCCGTTGAGCTCGTCGAGCATAGCCTGCATCTCGCTCAATGCATGGCGGTTGCCGGTTCTGGCAGCGCAGCTGATACCGTCTTTCAGGCGGGCGACCGCTTCCGGGGTGCGGGCCGCCTTGGACAGCGTCTGGGCGGCCATGAAGTATCCGGCTGTGTAGTCAGGGTCTTTCCGGAGCAGTTCGTCGAATTCAGCCATGGCAGCATCGGTCTCGCCCCGGCTGGCAAGTTCCACGGCGATCCCGTACCGTGCGAAGCTGTTTTTGGGATCCAAGGCGAGAATCTCTTTTAAACCTGCGATTTTGTCCATGGTGCTCATATAGAAATCACGGCCACCTATGCGATTTGCGTTATTGAAGGGGATTGCCGAAACTGGAACAGAGTGGCCCCGATGCTCGGTCCCCGTCGTTCCATTGTAGCCGGAGGAAGGGTTTTCGGGTTGATTGAAAACAAGAATGGAGCCGGCAAGGTATGAGTTCCACTGAAAGTGTTCCCTCCAGCGCGCGCACAGTCCCCGAATCGCAGTCGGAAATGAGCGAAATCATTCTGCCGAACGATGCCAACATCCTGGGCAATTTGCTGGGCGGACGGCTGATGCACTTCATCGATCTGGTAGGCGCAATGGCAGCTTACCGGCACTCGCGCACGCACGTGGTGACGGCGGCGATGGACCACATCGACTTCATTCAGCCGGTGCACGTGGGCGACCTGTTGACGCTGAAGTCCAGTGTGAACCGCGCGTTTTCCACATCCATGGAGGTGGGCGTAAAAGTTTGGGTGGAGAACACACAGACCCAAGTGATGCTGCACGTGGCAAGCGCCTATCTCGTCTTTGTTGCTGTCGACCAGAACGGCCGGCGCGTGCGCGTGCCCGAATTGAAACCTGTGACGGCGGATGAGGAGCGCCGCCACCACGATGCGCTGCTGCGGCGCGAACATCGCGAACGCGAGCATGCGCGGCGCAAGGCGGCTCGCAAGGCCACGGCTGAAAACGCATAGCCTCCCACGCGAGACGAAACAGAACGAAGTAAAAAGAAGGAGTGTACGAATCTTATGGCACATGGAAATGCCATGCCTCAGCCCGTGGCTTTGCCGGGCGTATCGAAGATCATTGCGGTTGGTTCGGGCAAGGGCGGCGTAGGCAAAACCACCGTGGCCGTGAATCTGGCCATTGCCCTGTCAAAGATGGGCCAGCGCGTGGGGCTGATCGATGCCGACATCTACGGGCCGAATGTGCCGCTGATGATGGGTTCGAGCCAGTCGCCGCGCGTGGGCGCCGGCAACGTCATTGAACCAAATGAGACGCACGGACTGAAGACGATCTCCATCGGTTACATTTCGCCCGGCGATAAGCCGCTGGTGATGCGCGGCCCCATGCTGCACCAGATCATCCGGCAGTTCCTGCAGCAGGTGAACTGGGGCGAGTTGGATTACCTGGTAGTCGACCTGCCGCCGGGCACGGGCGATGTGGTGATCTCGCTGGTGCAAACGGTTCCCCTGACCGGCGCGGTGGTGGTCTCCACACCCAGCGACGTGAGCCTGCAGGATGCGCGCAAGGCGCTGGAGATGTTTGGGCAGGTCAATGTGGAGGTGCTCGGCATCGTGGAGAACATGAGCTACTTCACTTGCCCGCATTGCCATGAGGTCATTGACATCTTTTCGAAGGGCGGAGCGGAACGGACTGCCGCACAGTTCAAGGTGCCGTTCCTCGGGTCAATCGAATTGATCCCGGCAATTCGTGAAGGTGGCGACAAGGGTCTGCCGGTTGCGCTGGCGGGGCCAAAGAGTCCGCAGGCGACCGCGTTCTTCGATGTGGCCCAGAAGTTGATGGAACGGGCAGATGCTGCGGCGGCGGCGAGCAAGGATGTGTTCGAAATCAGTTGATGAGAGGAAACCTGCTCCTTGATGTGTGTAGTCAGGTCTGACTACAAAGTTTGTTTTCAGATCTGACTACAATCTCCACAAAATAAGCAGAGAAGATGAGAAAACAGCCTGTCTGGTTCTTGCTGATCCCTGAAGACTAATCCCTGGTGCCTGTTCCCTGCTCGCCGGGATGGTACGTCTGCCGCGCATGCCCCTTCAGTTCGTCAGGATAGAAATACACATCGCGCAGATTGCCTGAAGCGTAGCGCGCCGCCTCGTCCCCGAAATGAGACGACGCCGGATCTCCGCTCTCGCCTCCAGCCGTCACAGCCTTTGCGCGCACCTTGTCTCCAAACTCCACCACCGCCACAAAGCTGTTCCCATAATTGCCATACCACCGCTTGGTGCCGGGATACGCACGCCCCACAAACGCCGCCAATGAGCCAAAACCACCCGGCACAAACGGCACCGGAGTACTCGCGCCCGCATCGGTAAACTTCGGCGCCAGTTCATCCGTGAGCCGCTGGAAACGATTGATCTCGCCCCATGGCGTGCGCCATGTTCCAAAATCTGCGGCAAGCTGATCGGACGCCGTCTCCAGCGCCTGCACCAGATCATGCGGCCCCAGCTCCGACGCAACCCACTCCTCGCTGGGAATCTTTGCCTCGCGCGCCGGCCTCGCCACCGTCTTCAGCAACTCCGTTCCCCAGAACATCCCCAGCGCCGTCTCCACCGAACCCGTTCCCCATCGACAATCCCATGCCCGCAGCATCTTCACCTGCTCCGTCAGCTTCGCCTTCAGTGGATCGCTCGCCGGCAAATCGTCGTATGCCTTTGCCAGGACCGGCAACGTGCGCGCGAACCATGGAAGATAGGAGTCATACGCCGCCGCCCGCAGCGTCTCCACCGTCCAGTCGCGCCGCGGCTTCCCGCCCGGAGCCAGCAGCAGCATCGCGTGCACACCCCGCGGCGTCTCGATCCCCTCCTCCACATACGCCGGAAAATCGCTCCTCTTCAACGAGTCAGGCCCGGCCCCGTTCCATGGTGAATCGTTCGCGTTGAACAGGTATCCCACCTGCGGATTCAGCAGGTGCGGCACCTCCTCCACCGTCATCAATCCAAGCCAGTTCGTCGAAGGATCGCTGCCATCGACCGGCTTCGCATAGTCGAATCGCGGATCGCGCCTGGGAATGAAATCCCCCTGCCAGTACGCAATCTCTCCATCCGCATCCGCAAACACGGTGTTATTCGACGAGTTGGCGCGCAATTCCATCGTCTTCTTGTATTCAGCGTAGTTGTGCGCCTTGGTGCGCAAATAACTCTGCTCCAGTGCCGCAATCGGCACATTCATCAACTGCATCGTCACCAGCCGCTCGCCGTCCTGCGCAATCACCGGCCCATGCAGGGAATACATGGCCATGAATGTGCGCGACTTCAGCCCCTCCGGTGTCTTGTACCGAATCGTAATCTGCCTGGTTGTGAACGGCCGGGTCTCGCTGCCATAGCGGTAACTCAGCTTCTTGTCCTGAAGCACCACCGCCTCGAGATACTCATCCACCGCATCCACGCCGCTCGACGTATGCATCCACCCCGCGCGCTCGTTGAATCCCTGGTATACAAAAAACTGCCCCCAGGTCACCGCCCCGTACGCATTCAGGCCTTCATCGCTCGACATCTGCAGTTCGCTGCGAAAAAAGAACCACGTATGCGGATTGATAAGCAACAGCGCATGGTGATTGGCCGCGTTCGAAGGCGCAATCGCAAACCCATTTGAACTGCTCGGCCGCGGCTCCATCCACGGGACTGCCACATGCGGCCGCACCTCCCAACCCGCTATCTCTTTCCCTTGTTCCCTCTTTCCCTCTTTCCCCGCACTTCGCATCCCTTTCTTTTCGTAGTACGCCTCCAGCCGCTTCAAATCCACGCGCTCAATATCCCCGCCAATGCTTCCCTCCGTGAACGACAAGGCCATCCACGGCTCGAAATGCGTGATCACCTTCGGCTTCATCGCGGGGTGCTGCGCGAGATAGAAGTTGATCCCATCGGCCCACCCGTCCATCAGCTTCTTCAACCAGTCAGGACTCTCCGCATAATCCCGCTTGAGTTCTTCGTGATCCAGATAGAGCCGCTGCCTCAGGTCCTGCCAGATGGCGGCCTCGCCTTCATCCTCGGCGCGCAGCCCCAAAGCGGTGAGATAGTTGGTCTCCACGCGATTGAAGTCGTCCTCGCACTGCGCGTAGATCATGCCGAACACAGCATCCGCGTCGCTCTTGCCGTGAATGTGCGCGATACCCCAGTCGTCGCGAACGATAGTCACGCGCGAAGCTTCATCCTTCCACCGCGCCGCATCCGTCGCGCCCGTTCCTTGCGCTGCCGCCGCCATCCCCAACCCAACCAACGCACCCGCAACTGCAAGAACCACGCGCAACCTCATCACCCCGGCCCCTTCTCCCGAGCGATTTACAGATTCTCAATCTAGCATTCAGCGCACAACCCGATCCCAATTTCCCAGTGCGCCACCGCGCCGCCATGCCGTACGATGAACCCCATGAGCGACTTCTTCCTCTTCAAAACCGAGCCCACGGTGTACTCGTTCGACGACTTCCTCCGCGACAACGAGACGGTTTGGGATGGCGTTACCAATCCCACCGCCGTGAAGCACCTGCGCGAGTTGAAGAAGGGCACAAAATGGATCTTCTACCACACCGGCGAGGAGCGCAGCGCCGTCGGAACCGGCACCGTAACCAGCGTGGACGCATCCGATCCCAAGGTGCCCGTCGTGAAGGTCAAAGTCGGAAAGCGCCTCAAATCGCCCAAGACCCTCGACGCCATCAAAGCCGCATCCCTCTTCCACGACTCACCTCTCGTGAAGATCGGCCGCCTCTCCGTCGTCCCGCTCACCGAAGCCCAATGGGACTGGTTCCTGGCATAAACAGGGAAAAGGGAATAGCGAAAGGAGGGAATAGCGAAAGGGGAATAGCGAGTAGAAAACATTTCCGCGATACGCCCGCAAGCTTGTCATCCTGAGCCGAAAGCGAAGGACCCGCTTTTGCACTTGCCTTTACTGCTCTTATTCTGTCGTCCCGGAAGACCCGCTTCAGCACAGACCCGCCCAGCGGCCCTAATCCCTGATCTTTGATCCCTGGTCCCTGGTCCCTGCCTTCATCACACCCCGAACTGCCGCAGATGATGAGCCGTGTGCAGATATCCCCACCGCATCCAGTCTTTCTCGCTCATTTCCTTGAACATCGGATGCGGCCGGAACCGGAACGTTCGCGGCTGAGCCGTAAACCTCTCAATCGCAGCCAGCAGCCTCCGCATATCCTGGTCGAACTCCACGGGCCGCGTGCCGCCGATCTGCTGGTCCATTTCCGGACGCGTGGGCACGCCCTGCGGCCAGTTGAACGGCGCATATAAAACCCACGGCTTCATCATCGGCCACAGGTTGAAACCGCGCGGCATCTCGATCGGCTTGTCGCCCATCACGCCCAGAAACGCATCGCTCACGTGGCAGATCATCTGCGAAGCATTCATCCTGCCCCAGCGATGCGGCGTGTCAGGACAAATCAAAGCCAGCCTCCGCAGAATCTCTCTCCTGCCTTCCGGATCACTCAGCGTCTTCATCGCTCTTGCCTCGCATCCACGCCGTTATTTCGACCCGAAGAACAAGTCCGCCTGACTCTGTTCCGCCTCTGTCGCCTCCGCCGCTTCTCTCGGAACTGTCTCGTCCCCCGCCAGCCACGCCCGCGTACTCAGCAACTGCCTCTGATCCAGCGCCCACACCTTCCCGGTCATCTCCTCGGCGCTCTTGCCTTCCCGCGCACAGCGATCGAACTCGCCCTGCATGGCCTGCATCTTCGCATCCAGATCATCGACAAAATTCAACACCAGGGCCTCGGGGATCATGGGCAGCTTGGGCGATCCGAATTCCAGCTTTCCATGGTGCGAAAGAATCACATGCAGCACCAGCGTCTTCAGACGCGGCGGAAACCCCGGAATCGACTCCATGGTCTTCTCCGCAAGCGACGCGCCCATTTGGATATGCCCCAGCAGCACGCCCTCCGTGGTGTACTCAAACCCCACATCCCACGAGAGCTCCTGGATCTTGCCGATATCGTGCAGCATCACGCCCGTAAGCAGCAGATCGCGATGCAAAATCGGATAGTGCGGCGCAATGCGATCCGCCAGCGTGAGCAGGCTGATGACATGCTCCAGCAACCCGCCCAGGTACGCATGATGCAATTGCTTGGCAGCCGGCGCCTCCCGAAACGCCGTGGCAATCTGCAGATTGCTGAAGATGTTTCCGACCAGCGCCTTCAGATGCGGCTCGGTGAACGAATCGATGAATCCCAGCAGCCGCTGCCACATCTCCTGCACGTCATAGGTGGTAGCCGGCATCATGTCGGCCTTCTCCGCCTCGCCGGGCTGCGCCCTCCGCAACTGCTCCACCTTCATCTGCAGGCGATCGTTAAACCGCGAAATGCACCCGCGCACCTTCACCACGTCGCCACGTTGAAAGTCCTTCACAACCCGGGGATCGTTGACGTCCCACACGCGCCCCTCGAGCTGCCCCGTCTTGTCGCACAACGTCAGGCTCAGGTATGGCTTGTTGGTCTGCGTGGTGCGCTGCTGCCGCGCCAGCACAAGAAAATGGCTGTCAAACAGCTTGCCTTCCTCATAGGAAGCCAGATCGGCGATATAGATGTCCTTCATGCTGAGGGGAAGAATAACAGGGCGGAAGGACCCGTTCACAGCAGGCCAGCTGACCAGGACCGGTATCCTGAATCCGTGCCCGACGCGCTCCCCTCTATCCCCGAGTTCAGCACCATTCGCGACATGCGGCAGAGCGATGCCGAATCGGTCTCGCAGCTCACCACCCAGCTCGGCTATTCACGCACTCCCCACGACGTCAACGCCTGGATTGCGCGCCTCGCGGAACAACCTGCCGGGCAGGCGGCTTTTGTCGCCTGCATCCGCGACGAAATCGTTGGCTGGATCGAAGTCTCCATTCAGCGCCATCTCCAGTCCGAGCCCTTCGCGATGATCGGCGGCCTGGTCGTCAGCGATCGCGTGCGCGGCCGCGGCATCGGCCGCCTGCTCTGCCATCGCGCCGAACAGTGGACCTGGGATCACCGCCTCGACACCCTGCGCGTCACTTCGCGCAGCACCCGCGCCGATGCCCATCGCTTCTATCTGCGCGATGGCTATCACCAGGTCAAAACGTCCTTGGTCTTCGAGAAATCCAGACCCGCCTGACACTCCCGCAAAAACAGTTCGGCCCTGAACGCATCGTTCAGGGCCGAATCTCACAGAGCAAATTTACTGCTGAGGCTGTGTCTGGGCCGGTGGCGTCGGGGACGCCGGAGTCTGCGCAGGTGCCGGCTGCGGAGCCGTGGTGGGAGCAGGCGCGCCCGGAACCGCCGGAATCGGCGTGGGCTGAACCGGGGCCGCATTCTGCTGCGGCTCGTCGCTCTTCTTCTTGTCGCTCAGGCGGGTCTTCTCTCCCGTAGTCGTCGCCTGCTTCTTCTTCTTCTTCGTTTCGCCCTGCAAGCCCAGCGCTGACGACTGCGTCTGGCGATCCGCCACCTCCGCCGCATCCGGCGCCAATGCCGGGTTCTGCGACGGATAGCTCACCTTCTGCGGGTTAACGTGCTCTTGCTCCCTCTTCTCCTTAGGCAAACGCGCACGATCGCTGAAGCGCGTCTTCTTCGCCTCCGGAGCCGTCGCTTCCACCGGAGCTTCCGGCAGTGCCGCCTGCGCAGTCTGAGCTCCCTCGCCCACGCCCTGCCCGGTTGCGCCGGCATCTTCCGTCGGAGCTTCCTGTCCGGCAGGCAGCGTCTTGGTCGGCGCCTGCCCGAAGCGGATCTTTTCCTTCTTGCCCGGCTTCATCGTCGGAGCAGCCGCGCTGGCCGTGCTGGTCTGCGTCGACCCCGCGGCAGCCGCCGTCGGCGCTGCTTCGCCACTCGCTGAAGAGGTCTGTCCAGGCATCGACGTCTTCGAGCGGAAATGGGTGTTCTCGCGGAACCGCGTGCGCTCAACCTTCTTCTTCTTCTTCGGCTGGGGCGGCGTATACGCCGAGTAGGCAATCGGATTCACGCGCTTGTTGGTGCTGGCGCCCGTGTCCGTAAACCCCGGAGAAATGTCGATGTACGCGTCTTCGCGCATCTTCGTCAGATACTCGCGGATCGCCGGCTCCATCTTCGACCCGTAGTAGTCCTGCTCAACCTGCTGCTCCACATCCTTATATTCAGGAGCGCCGCCCGCATTGTGCTGCACCACCTTGAAGATCACAAATCCCTGGCGCGTGCGGATCGGGTCGGTAATCGTTCCCGTCGGCTGGCCGAACGTCGCGTCCTCAAACACCTTGTTGAGTTGTCCGCGCTTGTACGTCCCCAGGTCGCCGCCCTGCGCGGCCGTCTGCCCCTCGCTGGATGCCTTGGCCACCTGCACGAAGTCTTCGCCGCCCCTCAGCTTGGCCACGACCCCCTCAGCCTTCGTCTTCGCCGCCGCAACCTGCGCGTCGCTGGCGTCGGCCGGCGTGCTGATCAGGATTTCGCTCAGCTTCACGCTCTCCGGCTGCTCATAGTCCTTCTTGTGCTCCTCAAAGTAGCGCTGCACCTCGCCCGGTGTGAAGGAGATGTGCCGGCCCACCTCGTCGCGCATCACCTGCTGCGTGACGATCTGGTTGCGAATATTAGCTTTGAAGTCCTCATAGCTGACGCCCTGCTCCTGGGCCGCCTTCTCCAGGTCCTCGAGCGTACCCAGGTTGTACTGCTTGCGGATCTCGTTCAGGCGGTTGATCAGCTCGGTCTCGCCCGTGATGCCCAGTTCCTTGCCCTTCGAGATCCAGAGCTGCTGATCGATCAGGTTACGCAGCAAGTCTTTATGCGCATCGGAGATCTGCTGCATCGTCGCGCCCTGCTTGCGGGCCTCGTCGTCCAGCTCCTTCTGAGCGCGGTCGTAATCGGACCGGGTGATGATCTGGTCATTCACGCGGGCAAGAATCTCTTCTACCGTGACGCCGCCGTAGGGGCTCGCCGGCTCAGCAGGACGCGTCTGCGCCAGGGCGGAAGTTGCAAGCAGGGCTGCCGTCAAAGCGGCCACCGCGGGGATACGAAGAAAAGTCAAGGTCATAGGTCGGCACACACGGCAGGGGTCCAACGATCCCCACCTGAGGTATAGACGCCATTGTAAATGTTGGGCGAGCGGGAAAGACAGAAGGCAGGGAATAGCGAATAGAGAATAGGAACTAGAGGACCGTATTCCCTACTCCCTAATTCCTGTCTCCCGCGTCCAACAATCAGTGCGCTATACTTTAGTGCAAAGGCTGCTGTGCTAGGCGTGTCTCTTGCCGCCGCTGCATCTGCCGCCGGAGGTTCTGTCCGCCTATGACTCCCCGCGCCCGCCGGGCACTATTCAGCATCATTCTCTTCTTCGCAGTCTGCGCCATGCTCGGAACCATGCTTCAGCGCAAAGTGGGCGCCCAGTCCTCTGAGGACGAAAGCCAGATCCGCGATAACCTCAAGCAGTTCACCAACGTATACGCGCTGGTGGAGCAGAACTACGCCGAGGCCATCACCGGCGACAAGGTCGACACCGTCATCTACGACGGCGCCATCCCGGGTATGCTCCGCACCCTTGACCCCCACTCAAACTTCTACGATCCAAAGGCTTACGCCAAAATGCGCGAAGACCAGCGCGGCCACTATTACGGCGTCGGCATGGTCATACAGCAGCAGAAGAACAAGATCTACGTCATTACTCCCTACGAGGGCACGCCGTCCTTCCGCGCCGGTATCCGCCCCGGCGACGTGATCACCGCCGTGGACGGCAAGCAGGTCGTCACCGAGGGCAACAATCCCGACTCGCTCGCCTCGTCCGACGCCGTCGCCAAGGCCCTCAAGGGACCTAAAGGCACCCACGTTCAGGTCACCATGGCCCGCGAAGGCCAGACCAAGCCCATCACCTTCGACCTCGTCCGCGATGAGATCCCCCACCCTTCGGTGGACCTCAAATATGAGATCCGCCCCGGCGTAGGCTATGTCCATCTCACCCAGTTTCAGGAAACCACCGCCCAGGAAGTCATCGACGCCGTCAACAGCTTCGGCAACATCAAGGGCCTCGTCTTCGACCTCCGCGGAAACCCCGGCGGCCTGCTCAGCCAGGCGGTCGAGGTCTGCGATCACCTCCTGAGCAAGGGCCAGACCATCGTTTCCCAACGCGGCCGCGCTTATCCCGACCAGAACTACACTGCCACCCACGGCAACGACGGCAAGAGCTTTCCCATCGTCGTCCTCGTGAACCGCAACACCGCCTCAGCCGCGGAAATCGTCTCCGGCGCCCTGCAGGATCACGACCGTGCCCTCATCGTGGGCGAAACGACCTTCGGCAAGGGCCTGGTCCAAACGGTCTACAACCTCAGCGAAAACACCGGCCTCGCCCTGACCACCTATCACTACTACACGCCCTCCGGCCGCCTTATCCAGCGCAACTACTCCGGCGTGTCGCTCTACGACTACTACTACAATCACGCCGGCGCCCAGCCCGCCGACAAGACCAACCAGGAAGTCAAGATGACCGACTCCGGCCGCACGGTTTACGGCGGTGGCGGCATCACCCCGGACGAGAAGATCGACTCGCCCAAGGCCAACAAGTTTGAAGATGAAGTCGGCTATCAGTACACTTTCTTCCACTTCGCCCCGCACTACCTGGCAAACCACACCGTCGACAAGGACTTCAAGGTGGACGATGCGGTGATGAACGAGTTCAAGCAGTTCCTCACCAGCATGAACATCCCCTTCGCTGAGAAAGACATCAACGACAACGCGGACTGGCTGAAAATCAATATCAAGCAGGCGCTGCTGACCAGTCAGTACGGCCAGTTGCAGGGGCTCCGCGCGCACGCCGACTGGGATCCCGAGATCCAGAAGGCCCTCACCTTCCTCCCTGAAGCCCAGGCTCTCGAAGACAACGCCCACAAGGTGCTGGCCGAGAAGGCCCAGGCCCACGAGACCCCGCAGGGCGCCGCCGCCGCCCGCCCCTAGTCGTTCGATTCCCACCGTCTCAAAGAGCGGACAGACCCCAAAGTCTGTCCGCTCTTTTTTGCCTGCTCCCTATCCCCTATTCCCTGCCTTTCTAATCCCCGGTTCCTGGTCCCTGCCCTTACGTAACCGCCGTCACAGCGCAGAATTCCAACTGGCCGCAAGCTGGATCGGAAGTACGAGGTGAACCATGCATGCCGTCGCCTCTGAACAGGAAATCCTCATCGAGAAGCTCCAGAACGCCCTCGACAACGAATCCAACGCCCACCTGCGCTACCTGGAATTTGCCGAAAAGGCTGACGGCGAAGGATGGCATGGGGTAGCCAGCCTGTTCCGCGGCGTCGCGCGGGCTGAAGAAATCCACGCCGCGAATCATCGCCGCATCCTGCACCAGTTCGAGCCAGATCTGCATTTCGTTCCAGCCAGAACGGAAGAAGGCACCACGATCGAGAACGTCCGCACCGCTCTGGCCGCCGAACTCTGCGAAGTGGGCAGCATCTATCCCACCTGCGCGGATATGGCCCGCACCGCGCGCGAGGTCTCCATGGTGCGCACCTTCACCTGGGCTCTGGCAGCCGAGAAGACCCACGCCCGCCTCTTCAATGAAGCTCTCGCTCTGCTCGAGATCGAGGACGAGGACGCGTGGATCACCATGGTCCGCGACTTCTACGTGTGCCCGGTCTGCGGCTTTACGTCCGAGTTCGAAGATGAAGCAAGGATCTGCCCGTCCTGTTTTTGCTCGCGCAGCCGCTTTGAAGCCATCCGCTAGGCGTGCATTGTGCTTTTCTTTCTGTCATTCCCGAAGGGAATCTGCTTTTCTCTCCCGCCAAAAAATGGCCGCAAGCCCTAACGCTGGCTCGCCTCGCCAGCCGACACCCGGCGATTGAACTCCGCCGACTGCCTCCGTGGAATCGTCAGCGACTCCCACTCCTCGGCCGCAAAGTGCTTGGCCAGCAGCACAATTTGTCCGATATGGTGCGCATAGTGCGCCACCTGTCGATTGATGGCCTGCATCACCGAGTGCGCCTCGCCGCGGATCGTCACCGTGCGCTCCAGATCATCATCCGTCAGCGGCTCCAGCGCGCCCAACACCGCCGCCCAGCCGCTCTCCCAATCGCGCATCAGCGCTTCGCGCGTCGCCGCCGGATCTTCGAATTCACTGTCGCGATCGCGTGTCGGCTTCTCCCCGTCGCTCGAGAGAAAGTCCGTCCAGCGCGACCGCATATTCCCGGCCATATGCTTCACGATGATGGCAATCGAATTTGACTCTTCGCCCAGAGACGCAAACAGCTTCTCGTCCGCCACCTGCGCCATCGCCCGGTCAGCCAGCCGCTTATAGTGGCGAAACAGTTCCAGCGAATCCTCGAGATACGACGTGGTAAATTTCAGCGCCATGGCGCCATTATGATTTCTCCCGCCGCCCTCCGTCCATACCCCAGGCCCGCGCCTATCCGGCCACTGTGAGCTGCCGCCGCATGCGCCCCGCCGCCGCTGTTCTTCGCGCTTTTAAGCAGAACACCTCCTCTTCAGGCGACTGATCTCCCTCATCTGATACACAGACGCATCCATTCCGCCAGCCTCAGGAATATACGATCGCAACATGCTTCGTTCGTTCCGCCATTGTTCTCTCTACGTCCTTCTATGCGTCGTCGCGGGCGCCGCGTTCCCCCAACAAAACCCTCTCCCCGTGAAAGTCGTGGTCGTCACCATGTTTGAAGTGGGAGAAGACACCGGTGACGCGCCCGGCGAGCTGCAGTACTGGGTGGAGCGCGACCATCTCGATCGCGTCTACCCGTTGCCTGCCGGTTATCACCCCGTGCACATCAATGACCAGGGCGAAATGGCAGTCCTTACCGGCCCGGGCACAGCGCATGCGGCCGCCACCATCATGGCCGTTGGTCTCGATCCGCGCTTTGACCTCTCGCGCGCGTACTGGATCATCGCGGGCATCGCCGGCGGCAATCCGGATCGCATATCCCTCGGCTCCGCAGCCTGGGCACGCTGGGTCGTCGACGGTGACCTGGGCTACGACATCGATGCGCGCGAAATTCCAAAGGACTGGCCCACCGGATATCTCCCTTTACGCAAGACCCGCCCTTTCGAATCGCCCGCCGCACCACTCGCCGGTCAGGTGTATGCTCTCAATCCTGCCTTGGCTGACTGGGCATTCAAGCTCACCAGAGATATCCCGCTCGCCGACTCGGACCACCTCAAGGAGGTCCGCACCGGCTTCGACGGTGCAGCAGCGCAGCGGTCTCCCTTTGTCACCATCGGCGATGAAGTAAGCAGTTCCCGCTACTGGCACGGCAAGCTACAGGACGCCTGGGCATCCGAGTGGATGCGCTACTTCACCGCCGGCAAAGGCGACTTCGCCACCACGGCCATGGAGGACTCGGGCACGCTGCAGTCCCTCGACTTTCTCGCTCACGCCGGCCGCGTCGACTTTCGCCGCGTCCTGGTGCTGCGCACGGTGAGCAACTACGACCAGCAGCCGCGCGATCTCGATGCCGCCCAGAGCCTTTCGCGACAGCGCATCGGCACCTACAGCGCGTATGTCCCCGCGCTCGAGTCTGCCTACAAGGTCGGCCACACCGTCGTGCATGAACTGCTGACAAATTGGAGCAAGTACTCTGACCTCCGCTAACGACGTCGCGGCCTGCTCTTGGCAAACGATCGATTCGCAGTAGAGAATGCATTCGTTCCAGAAATCCCCGGCTGATGCGCCCTGAAACGCAGCGGCTCCGAACCACGGGCGGCGTCGATGCGAGAGGTATGAAGCTCAACATTGCGACCCCCGCCTCCACCGCCCACAAGCAGAAAACCTGGTTCTAACTTCGGCCTGCGAAATTTCTATTGACGTTTTGCCAACGAGTTGAGGAGTTAGCAATGCATTCTCCGTGGTTCGGCGAGTTTATGGGAACACTGGTCCTTGTTCTGCTCGGCAACGGCGTGTGCGCCGGCGTAACCCTGCGCAAGTCCTACGCGGCAGATTCGGGGTGGATCGTCGTCACCACCGGATGGGCCCTCGCCGTGATGTGCGGAGTCATGGTGGCACAAGGATTCGGCAGCCACGACGCCGCGCTCAACCCAGCGATCACCCTCGCCGGCGCCATCGTTAGCGGCAAATATGGATCGGTGCTCGCCATGTGGTCGGCGCAAATGTCGGGCGCATTCTGCGGCGCCACCCTCATGACCCTTCACTATGCACCGCACTGGGCGCAGTCCCCTGATCCCGCCGCCAAGCTCGGCATCTTCTGCACCGGCCCCGCAATCAACGCTCCCATATGGAACACCCTCAGCGAAGTCATCGGCACCGCGCTGCTGGTCCTCGTCGCCGGAGCCATCTTCTCTCCCGGCGTCGCGGAGAAAGGACCCGCAGCCGGCATCGGCCCATGGCTCGTCGCCAGCCTGGTGTGGGGCATCGGCCTCTCGCTCGGCGGCACCACCGGCTATGCCATCAACCCCGCGCGCGACCTCGGGCCGCGCATCGCCCACGCCATACTGCCCATTCCAGGCAAAGGCGGCTCCAACTGGAGCTACGCTCCCATCCCCGTCCTCGGTCCCTTGATCGGCGGCGCACTCGCCGGTGTCCTCGTGAAGTTCGCGCACCCGTGGTGACCGACGGGAGCGCGGCCTCTACGTGCTTCTGCCCTTGCTTTTCTTGTCTGTCATTCCCCAAGGGAATCTGCTTTCGCACTGATCCAAAAACCCTCAGCTCACCTCGACCACAATCTTCCCGAACCGCGCCGGCTCCCTATCCCAGGCCGCCACAATCTCCGGCGCTTCACCCAGCGCCACTCGATGCGTGATCGCCTCCTCCACCGGAAACCGCTTCGCCTCCAGCATGCGGATCACGTCTTGAAAATCCTCCGGCTGCGCATTCCGCGATCCCAGAATATCCAGCTCCTTCTGCACAAACAGCCGCGTCTCGTACGCCACCGGCTCCTTCGCGTACCCGATGTAAACCACGCGCCCCGTAAACGCGACTTCCTCCACCGCAGCGCGAAACGTCAGCGGCAGGCCGATCGCCTCAATCACAACATCCGCCCCGCGGCCTTCCGTCAACTCCGCCAGCACCGCATGAAGATCCACCGCGGCCGTGTTGATCGTGTGCGCCGCGCCCGCTTTGCGCGCCGTCTCCAGCTTGCCGTCGTCCACATCGATGCCGATCACCGTGGCTCCACGAAACGCTGCGCCGCTCACCGCGCCCAACCCCACTCCGCCGCACCCCATCACGGCAACCACATCCTCCGCCGCCACCCGCCCTCGCGACACAGCATGAAACCCCACCGTCAACGGCTCCACCAGGCAAAGCTCCTCAATCCCAAGCTCAGCCCGGTACAGCCGCCCCGCTGGAACCGCGATCGACTCCGTCAGCGCGCCGTCCCTCTGCACGCCCAGCGTCTGATTGAACTGGCATGCATTCGGCCGCCCCCGCAAGCATGACGCGCAGCGCCCGCAATTCGTATACGGCGATACCGTCACAGCACTGCCGGCCAGCCACTCGGGATGCCGCGGATTCACCTCCGCCACCGTCGCTGCAATCTCATGGCCCAGAATCCGCGGATAACTCACCAGCGGATTCCGTCCGCGATACGAATTCAGATCGCTGCCGCATAATCCCACGCGACGCACCTGAAGCAGCACATCATCCTCTCCTGAGCGAACAGCGTCGCTCACCTCCGCGACCACAGCTTCGCCCGGCCCCTGCAGCATCAGTGCTTTCATCCGTCACTCCTTGGACACAGGCCATCATATCGATCAGCGTCACAGCCGTGCTGCAAATGGAATGAACCTGGATACCGCAACTGCCACCGCACAGTCCCCGCGGGACGTCAGCAGGTTAGCCGAGGACAAATTCCTGGGTATGCGATCGACTAGATCTCCTGAGCCCCGTAGGGGCGGCGGCCCCGCGCCGGATTCCTGAGGAGCCCCAGGAGAGGCGGGCTTCTATCGCCGGCAGTTGTATTCTGGGCTGTACGCATCGCCACCACGAAGGACCCCATGTCCGAAACCGCTCTTCAACTCGACAGCCGCGACAACGTGCTCGTTGCCCTTCAGCCCCTCACTGCGGGAACCGACGTCCGCTTCGGCCACGCCACCAGCCCCGTCACGGAGAACATTCCGCCCAAGCACAAGATGGCTCTCGTCGATCTGGCGCCGGGCGACCTCATTCGCATGTACGGCATGGTGGTCGGCGAAGTCACGCAGCCCATCGCGCGCGGCGGCCTCGTCTCCACACGCAACGTGCGCCACCGCGCGGAAGCCTACTCAGCGCAGCGCCACTCCGTGTCTCTTTCGCTACCGGATCCGACCGCGTGGGCCAACCGCACCTTCATGGGCTACCACCGCGCGGACGGCCAGGTGGGCACGCGCAATTACTGGCTCGTGCTGCCGCTCGTCTTCTGCGAGAACCGCAACGTCGAGCGCATGAAAGAAGCCCTCGAAGAAGAACTCGGCTATGGCAGTGAGGCCAACAGCTATCGCCAGCACGTGCGAAAGCTGCTCGAGCAAAAGCAAACCAGCGCGGCCAACGACCCAGGCACCGCCGCAAGCAAAGCTTCCACCAGAAGAGTATTTCCCAACATCGACGGCATCCGCTTCCTCACGCACCAGGGCGGCTGCGGCGGCACGCGCCAGGATGCGCAGGCCCTATGCGGCCTGCTCGCCGGTTACATCCATCATCCCAATGTCGCTGGAGCGACGGTACTCAGCCTCGGCTGTCAGAACGCCGAAGTCCGCATGCTCATGGACGAACTCCGCGCGCGCGATCCGCAGATGTCCAAGCCCGTGCTCGTCTTCGATCAGCAGAAGTCCGGGCGCGACTCGGCACTCATGAGCACCGCCCTCGATGCCACCTTTGCCGCTCTCGAGCGGGCTAACACCGCTGCGCGCACGCCCGCTCCCCTGTCAGCTTTAACAGTCGGTCTCAAGTGTGGCGGATCTGACGGCTTCAGCGGCATCTCCGCCAACCCCACCCTCGGATATCTCTCCGACCTCCTCGTCCAGTTAGGAAGCAAGACAATCCTCTCGGAGTTTCCTGAACTGCACGGCGTCGAGCAGGAACTCATCAACCGCTGCGTCAGTGACGAAGTCGCGCAGCGCTTCTATGACCTCATGCAGGCGTACTCCGCGCGCGCCAAGGCCGTGCACTCCGGTTTCGACATGAATCCATCTCCCGGCAATATCCAGGACGGCCTCATCACCGACGCCATCAAATCCGCCGGCGCGGCGCGCAAAGGCGGAGTGTCACCCGTGCGCGACGTGATCGACTTCCCGCAGTACGCCACCACGCCCGGCCTCAACCTTCTCTGCACGCCCGGCAACGACGTAGAATGCGTCACAGCCCAGAGCGGCGCGGGCGCCAACCTCGTCCTCTTCACCACCGGCCTCGGCACGCCCACCGGAAACCCCGTCGCACCCGTCGTGAAGATAGCGACTAACTCGCAGCTAGCCGAGCGCATGGCCGACATCATCGACTTCAACGCCGGCGGCATCATCACCGGCGACACGACTATCGCCGACTGCGCCGCGCAGCTGCTGGAGTTCTGCCTCGACGTCGCCAACGGCACTCGCCTCACAAGAGCGGAGCAGTTAGGCCAATACGACTTCATTCCCTGGAAACGCGGCGTGTCACTCTAAACTCCGGACTAAACCGGATTCAATGAAGCCGTATCTTGGCTTGGGTTTTGTGTTTGCTTTTCTTTCTGTCATTCCCGAAGCGAATCTGCTGTCCGCTTCCTCTTCCTTGCCATCCTGACGCTGAGTGAAGCGAAGCGGATGGGCCCGCTTCTCTGCTTCACTCCAGGCGACTGCAACAGCCGGCAGTCTAAAAAGCAGTCCTTACTCCAGAAACGAAGCCACCACCGCCAACGCCGCAACCGCCGCCGTCTCCGCCCGCAGAATCCGCGGCCCCAGCGAAGCAGCCCGCCATCCATTCGCATCGAACAGCGCCTCTTCCTCCGGCGCCCATCCACCCTCCGGCCCAAACGCCAACTCCAGCACCGGCATCTGGTTCTCCCCCGCATCCATCGCTTCCTGCACCAGCGCGCGCAGCGTAGTGCTGCGTTCCTGCTCCGCCAGAACAATCCGCATCGCCTCCGAGTCAGCACGCACCCTGTCGGAGAGCGCAACGGGATCATGGATAAACGGCACATCCGAGCGCCGCGACTGCTTCGCCGATTCATGCGCAATGCGCCGCCACCGCTCCACGCGTTTCTCCGCGGCCTGCGCCAGATGCTTCTCCGTGCGCCGCGCAATCACCGGAGCGATCGCGCCCACGCCTAACTCCGTCGCCTTCTCGATTCCCCACTCCATGTGATCGAACTTGAAGATGGAAACTACCAGCGTGATAGGCAGCGCAGGATCGGCATCCAGTTCACGGATCAAATTGAACCGCACTTCGTTCGCCGCAACCGCGGCCACCTCGGCGTGATACACATGTCCGCCGGCCACCACGTCCGCCTGCATCCCGGGCTGTGCGCGCAGCACGCGTGCCAGGTGTTCGGCCTGTGGCCCCACCAGCGTGGCAGTGGCCTCATCCCAATGTTCGGCAATCCAACGGCGGCGCGTCATCGTTCGTCTCTCCTCGGTAGATTCTAGTCGCCACCACGCGACCAACCGTCCGTCATTCGTTGCCAGGAAACACTAAGCATTCGCGCTTTGAAGGGGCGCGACTTCAGTCGTGCCGCAAAGCACCCGGACGACGCGGGCTTCACCCCCTGAGAGATGGTTCTCGTCAACTGCGTACTTTGTCGGCTCCGTCATCCGTCTCCAGAAACACTAAGGGGACGCTCTAAGCGTCCCCTTTGAGTGTTGCCTGTTTTGTTGTTGGTCGCGAATTACTTCTTCTTTGCGGCCTTCTTCGCGGCCTTCTTCGCAGGTGCTTTCTTGGCTGCCTTCTTAGTTGCCATTTGCCTATTCTCCCTTTTCGATGGTTCGCATCGATACTGCAAATGAATTGCAGTTGAGGAATGTATAGATTCATGTGTCACAAGTGTCAAGAGAAAAACGAACACTACGTGGAAAAAGTGGTAACAATTTCTTCAAGTTGAATTCGCAATCGGATTGCGACTTCAAATCACACCGCGTGAATGCAAAAGTGCGAGCCCCAAACCCGCAATGATGTCCTGCCAGGCATGCGCCATCATGCCCGCTCGAATGTTGCGGCGGAAGATCGCCAGCACGCTGAACAGCGCACCATAGATCGACAGCAGAATCATGTAATGCACGCCCTGGTACCCATGCGCGCAGCCGAACATAAGCGCTGAAAACACCACGCCCATCGCCAGCGCTCCCCTTCCCCACGCCGTGAACTGCCGCTGCAGATACCCACGGAACACAATCTCCTCGCTGATGCCCGCCATCACGCAGAGCAGTATCCATGCGGCTATTTCGCTCATGTTCGAGGGCGCAAGGCCGGCCAGCGTGTGGACCGTCTTCTCCTGCGATGGGTCAAGCTTGCCATTGTTCATCAGCGGACGATGATGAATCAGCGCATCCGTAATCAGCCACGTCGCATTGATCGTCGCCAGCGCCGCAAGCGAGCTGATCCAGAAACCCGCCGCCACAAGAACATCGATCCCCAGCGAACGCGAGCCCGAGACATTCCCGAAGATCAACCGAAACGGAATCTTCCGCAGCCGCATCCCCAGGTAGATCCAACCCACCATCACGAACTCCGTCGCAAGCGTCGTCGCATACGTCTGCAGCCGGTTCACATGCGCCTCATGCTCTCCGGAAAACTGCTTCGCGCCTGCCAAGGAAAGTAGAAGGATTCCCGCGACCAGCACAACCGTATGCCAGACCGGCGCAATCGGGGTGGTCGATCCGGGTGTGATGCTGAACACCGGTTCAGCGGAGGGCGGATAAGTTTGATCGGACAAGTAAATCCTTTCAGGAAAAATTTACATCCGCCGCACGGCCGGCGCGCAACCCATCAGCACTCGATGACATTCAGCGCGAGCCCCGCAAGGCTGGTCTCCTTGTAGCGCGACTGCATATCCATCCCCGTGAGATACATCGTGCGAATCACCTGGTCCAGCGAAACCTTGTGTCCTTCCGTCTCGTTCAGCGCCATCCGCGATGCCTGGACCGCCTTCACCGCGCCCATCGCATTCCTCTCGATGCATGGAATCTGCACCAGCCCCCCGATGGGATCGCACGTCATGCCCAGGTTATGCTCCATGCCGATCTCGGCCGCATGCTCCACATTCCCGTTGGTCCCGCCCAGCGCCGCAATCAAGCCGCCGGCCGCCATCGAGCACGCCACTCCCACCTCGCCCTGGCAGCCAACCTCCGCGCCGCTTATCGACGCGTTCTCCTTATATAGGATGCCGACCGCCGCAGAGGTCAGGAAGAAGCGATGAATGCCCGCGCGATCCGCGCCCTCAATAAACTGCTCGTAGTAGCGCGCCACCGCCGGCACCACGCCCGCCGCTCCATTCGTCGGCGCCGTCACCACGCGCCCGCCCGCGGCGTTCTCCTCGTTCACCGCCATGGCCCACACCGTTACCCAGTCCAGCGGCGCCAGCGGATCGGCTACCTTCCCTTCGCCTTCCTTCTCGCGCAGCCTCTCCGCAAGCCGATGCGCCCTGCGCCGCACATTGAGCCCGCCCGGCAGCGTGCCCTCCGTCGCCACCCCACGCTCCATGCATCCGCGCATCGTCTCCCATATCCGATCGATTCCGCTGCGTACCCACTCTTCCGCTTCCGCACGCGACAGATGCCCGAACCGCGCCGACTCATTCGCCAGCATCAACTCACTTACCGTGAGCTTGTGTGTTTCAGCCAGCTCCAGCAACTCCGCTGCGCTGTGAAAGGGAAACGGAATCCGCGCCTCGCCCTGCGCAGCCCGCGCATCCGCACCCGCCCCATCCTCGGTGATGAATCCGCCGCCAATCGAAAAGAACGTTCGCCGTTCGACAACACTCCCCGCCTCATCAAACGCCGTCAGCCGCAATCCGTTGGGATGGTGCAACACGCTCTCCGGCGGAAACATGGTCGAGCGATGAAACAAAAGATCGCGCGCCTCGTCGAACGCAACCCTTTTCTTCCCAGCCAGGTTGATCTCTTTGTCTCCGCGGATCGCGCCGATCGTCGGCTCTATCGATTCCGGAGCAACCGTCGCCGGCTCGCATCCCACCAGCCCCAGCAGCACCGCACGATCCGTAGCGTGCCCCACGCCCGTCAGAGCCAGCGACCCGTACAACTCCGCCTGCACGCGGAACACGCGATCAAGCTTCCCCGCCTTCGCCAGTTCCGTTGCAAATTGGAATGCCGCGCGCATGGGACCCATGGTGTGCGAACTCGATGGCCCGACACCGACCTTATATAAGTCAAACAGACTCGTCACGTTCCAGATTCTATCGCGACACGCATTGGTCACGTTCTCTCCGCAGCAACGCATGCTGCGAATCCAGCAACCGCCCTCCAACCAGCTCCCAAGTCCTCGATCCATCTGCAGCGTCATCCGTCACATACCGCACCACTACACGCGGTGATACACTCCGGCCAAATCCATGGCACACTTCAGGGCTCTCAGCGCAGCCGTCTACGGCATCGATGCCAACCTGATCGACGTCGAAGTCGACTACAGCGGCACTACGACCAATGAAGAACATTTCCACATGGTCGGCCTGCCTGACGCCGCCGTGCGCGAAAGCCGCGACCGCGTGCGCACCGCCATCAAGAACTCCGGCTACCTCATTCCCCCGACTTTCATCACCGTCAACCTCGCGCCGGCCGACTTGAAGAAGGAAGGCTCCGGCTTCGATCTCCCCATCGCCGTCGGTATCCTCGGCGCTTACAACGCCATCACCCTTCGCGATCTGAGCCCGTTCCTGCTCGTCGGCGAACTCGGCCTCGACGGAAAAGTGCGCGCCGTCCCCGGCATGCTTCCGGTCGCCATCATGGCCCGCGAAAAAAACATTCCCAACCTCATCCTCCCCGCGGACAACGCTCCGGAAGCTGCCGTAGTCGAGGGAGTCAACATCTTTCCCGTCACATCCCTGCTCGATGTCGTCGAACTCCTCAACTCCACCCTGCTCGGCCAAGTGCAGCGTCCGCCTTTTCGCGTATCAACCGAAGAGCTCCTTGGCGAACTGCAACAGTTCACCGTCGACTTCAAAGATGTCCGCGGCCAGCAGACCGCCAAGCGCGCTCTCGAGGTCGCAGCCGCCGGCAGCCACAACATATTAATGATCGGCCCCCCGGGCAGCGGCAAAACCATGCTGGCCAAACGCCTGCCCTCCATCCTCGCCCCGCTCAGTTTCGATGAAGCACTGGAAACCACCAAGATCCATTCCGTCGCCGGCGTGCTCGATGCCGCAGCCGGACTCGTCACCCACCGGCCCTTTCGCTCCCCGCATCACACCATCTCTGACGCCGGCCTCATCGGCGGCGGCGTCGTTCCCCGCCCCGGCGAAGTCTCGCTCGCGCACAATGGCCTTCTCTTCCTCGATGAGTTGCCGGAATTCCCTCGCAACGTTCTTGAAGTGTTGCGTCAGCCTCTTGAAGACCACACCGTCACCATTGCCCGCGCCAGCATGTCGCTCAGCTTCCCCGCTCGCTTCATGCTCGCCGCCGCCATGAACCCCTGCCCCTGCGGCTACTTCAATGACAAGTCGCGCGAATGCATGTGTACCCCGCCCATGATCCAGCGCTACGTCGCCAAAATCTCTGGCCCGCTGCTCGACCGCATCGACATCCACATTGAAGTTCCCGCCGTGCACTACAAGGAACTGCGTGGCGGAGCCGCAGCCGAAGGCTCAGCCGAGATTCGCGACCGCGTCCTCGCCGCCCGCGCCCGTCAGCAGGAACGCTTCCACAGCCACGGCGAAAAAATCTACTCCAACGCGCAGATGACCACCCGCCAGATTCGCGTCTACTGCGAGCTCGGCGCCGATGCCGAGCGCCTCCTCGAACGCGCCATGCAGCAACAGGGCCTCACCGCCCGCGCCCACGACCGCATACTCAAAGTTGCCCGCACCGTCGCCGACCTCGATGCCGCGGAACGCGTCACCGTCTCCCACCTCGCAGAGGCTATCCAATACCGCACCCTGGACCGCAGCTACTGGTCCTGACCTAACTCATCCCACGCCTCCCCGCAAACTTCGTAACTCTGTAACTTTGCGACCCTGTAACTCGGTAACTCCGTCGGCCTTTCTACTCCCTACTCCCTGCCTTTCATTACTTCCGTTCTTAAGAGAATTCCAATTCCAGCCGATGAGCCGGTCAGGAGATGAGAACCCTCTCATCCTCCAAATGCCTGGACGGAGGCACCCATGTACACCCCCAATATGCTTGACCACTGGGATATGGCCATCCTCATGGTGCCAATCTTCGGCTTTCTGATCCTCTGGTTGTTTCGGCTTGACGAGCGGGTCACCGCGCCCAGGGAACGGTCAACCCGCCGCCATTTCTGTCAGGCGGACGGCAACGCATCCTATTTATATGACCCGGACGGCAGGCCCGTCCTCTTCCGCAATCCGACCCCTTCGCCTGCTCCACTGACAGCCCAAATTGTGGAAATCCAATCGCCCCAAAAGCTTCTCTCAGTGCCTGAACTGCACCCCTTGTTCCCCCTTAACGAACACAAATCAATGTCCTTATCTCCATTGATCGTGACAATCCACACCCCGTCCACAAACCGGTGCAAATCGTTAAAAAACTGTTGACCGTGACCCCGCTCCGGTTTAACTTTAAAGGTGCCATCCACAAGGGAGATCGCACAGGTCCGGCAAGGTGAATCCGTCTGTCCGTTTCCAGCATCAAACAAAGCAGCCTGTGGCCTTTGAGTTGATGACGCGTCGTGTTTAGTTCTGCCCGCCGCGAAAAACGGAAAACGCTAAGGCTTCACCAAAAAAAATCTGCAAATGCGTTTCACATTGTGAAGAACTGCATCAAAGGTTTTTGAACTGCGCACCGGACGTGTGCGTCTAACTGTTGTGATGGAAATTTTGGCGACCAAAACAGGTCGCTGGCTGCACTGGCGGCGCCAAGCAGTTCCGGCCGGGCAGACCGAAGAAGGAGAAACTCATAATGCGTTCTGATTTGGTTTTTGGGGCACTCTCTCATGTGTCCAATCGCTACCAGCTTTGCCAGCTCGCCAGCAAGGCGACCCGCAAGCTGCACAAGCCGAACACCCGGCTCCAGGACACGACCAATGACGTGCTGCATCGCTTCCGCAGCACCAATCCCGGCACGCTGGCGCCCGTCGCCGCGCCCGCAAAGGAATCCGTTCAGCAACGTCGCGCCGCCTAGGCTCGCTCCCTCCAGGAACCGGCGGCTTTCCTCTCCAGGTCAGCCGCCCTTCGGTTCCTCCTGTCCCCATCAACTCAAATTTCCAGACAGGTTCGCAGATCACGCGCCGACCGGGAAACTTGCAATTCGGGAACAGGCCCAACTCAAAACCCACTGCCGCAACACTAAAATTCCACTTCATCCCGGGGAACCAACGTCGCAGCAGCTGCGTTACAATGCTGCCTAGATTCCCCTCCTGATTCCGGAGTACATCCCTCCGACTCTCCTCCCATCACAATCCCGCCCACCCGCAGGTGAATATGACCATCGCAGAGCTTAAAGAAAAAAACATCACTGAACTGAGCCGCATTGCGCGCACCCTCGAGATTCCCGGCGCCAGCGGCCTTCGCAAGCAGGATCTGATCTTCAAGATTCTCCAGGCGCAGAGCGAAAAAGAAGGACACATCTTCGCTGAAGGCGTCCTTGAAATCCTTCCTGACGGCTACGGTTTCCTTCGTTCTCCTGACTACAACTACCTGCCCGGCCCCGACGACATCTACGTCTCGCCCTCGCAGATCCGCAAGTTCGACCTCAAGACCGGCGACTCCATCAGCGGCAACGTCCGGCCCCCCCACGAAGGCGAAAAGTATTTCGCACTCGTCAAGATTGAAGCCATCAATTTCGAGTCGCCCGAAGAAACACGCAACAAAATCCTCTTTGACAACCTGACGCCGCTCTATCCGCAGGAACGCATCAAGATGGAGACCGTGCGCGAAGCCGTCTCCGGCCGCGTCATGGACCTGCTCACCCCTGTAGGCAAAGGCCAGCGCGGTCTCATCGTCGCTCCGCCGCGGACCGGCAAGACGATGCTCCTGCAGTCCATCGCCAACTCCATCACGACGAATCATCCTGAAGTCGTTCTGATCGTCCTGCTCATCGATGAGCGCCCTGAAGAAGTCACTGACATGCAGCGCTCCGTCAAGGGCGAAGTCATCAGCTCCACCTTTGACGAACCGGCCGCCCGCCACGTGCAGGTCGCCGAGATGGTCATCGAAAAGGCCAAGCGCCTCGTCGAGCACAAGCGCGACGTCGTCATCCTCCTCGACTCCATCACCCGCCTCGCGCGCGCTTACAACACCATCGTGCCGCCCTCCGGCAAGGTGCTCTCCGGCGGCGTCGATTCCAACGCCCTGCAGCGCCCGAAGCGCTTCTTCGGCGCAGCCCGCAACATCGAAGAAGGCGGCTCGCTCACCATCATCGCTACCGCCCTCGTTGACACCGGCTCGCGCATGGACGAAGTCATCTTCGAAGAGTTCAAGGGCACCGGCAACATGGAAATCATCCTCGACCGCAAACTCGTCGACAAGCGCGTCTTCCCGGCCATCGACATCCAGCGCAGCGGCACCCGTAAGGAAGAGCTGCTCATCCCCAAGGAAGACCTGCAGCGCATCTGGGTCCTCCGCAAGGTGCTCAATCCGCTCTCGCCCGTTGAAGCTATGGAACTCCTCATCAGCCGTCTCGAGAAGGTCCGCAACAACGCCGAGTTCCTCCAGAACATGAACCAGCTCTAGCCGGACTCGTTCCCAAGGCTCGGTTGGCCGGGGTTTCCCCCGGCCTTCGCCTTTGTTCCCTACTTGTCCAGGCTGCCGTCCTTTAGCGCCCGATCCATAAGTGGACTATCGCTGCCCAGCCGCTACCAGCGAAATATGCTCCGGTCGGGCTGCAGCCCCTTCCGTCCTTGCCTTCGCCCGCTCAATCACCACCACCGTAATGTCATCATTCTGCCCAAACGCGCTCGCCGCATCGGCAATCTCTTTCGCGCTCAACCGCGACAACTGCTGCACCCGCTCAAATCCCAGCAACTCGCCGCGTGCATTCTGCGCCTCCAGCACCCCATCCGAATAGAACGTCAGCCGCGCCCCCCCATCCAGATACACCGCTTGCGACGCATACTCCACCCCCGGCGCAATCCCCAGCGGCAGCGCTCCCTCCACGTCCACCTCGCACCCGTTCATATACGGTGCGGGATGCCCCGCGCTCGCCAGCAATCCCGTTCCGTCCGTGTGCAGATAAAGCGCCAGGCACGTTGAGAATCCCCCTCCCGTCCGCCCCTGCATGCGCTCATTCATGTGCGCAAGAATCTCCGCCGGATCCGACGTCACCTGCGCCAGCGTCCGTATCGAACCCACCAGCACCGCCACCATCATCGCCGCCGGCAGCCCCTTCCCCGCCACATCCCCCAGCACCAGCAACAGCCCTCCGTCGGGAGCCGGCCATACCTGAAAGAAATCTCCGCCCACCTGCTGTGCGGGCCGGTACACCGTCTCCACCGTAAACCCCGGAACCACATCCTGCGCCGGCGGCAAAATCACGCTCTGCACCTGCCGCGCGGCTTCCAGATCGTGCTCCATCCGCGCCTGCTCGCGGCTGATCCGAATCGTCCGCAACACCAGGATCAATGCCAGCGAAATCCAGAACAGGCCATTCGAAATGTGCGTGAGCTGTACATTGAATGGTCCCAGCCGATAACTGGTCCAGGCCACGCCCAGGTTATACGCCCATGTGCTGTAGCGCGGCACCGCTCCCATGGCGTCGAAGAACAGTTGCAGATTCGCCTCCAGGGCCTGCAGCAGCGCAGGAATCAACAAGATTCCCGCCTCCCGGTTCCCCCGCCGCCAATGCACCAGCAGCACAATCGGGAGCGCAAAGTAAGCCGCCGCGTACAGCGGCACAGACAGCGCAATCCGCAAACCCGGACGCATCCACTCGTAGTCCCTGCCCACCACCTGGATCAACGAAAGCCCCGCCGCCACCAACAGCGCCACTGCCACCCGCCGCGGCATCCTGATCCGCAGAAACGCCAGGTACATGAACACCGGACCCAGCAGCACCCACAGCAGCAAAACACCGTCCAGGCACGTCGCCCACTCCAGGGGCAGATTCTGCACCCGCAGCAGCGCACTCCACACCAGGTCCACCAGGTACCCCAGCGCCACCACCGCCATCCACAGGTATTCGGTCCGGTCGCGCTGCACCCAGTACAATCCCAACGCCATGATCCCGGTGATCAGCCCCAGCACCACGATCAAGGCATACCCGGCAAAGCTTGAAATCCACGCCAGCCACAGATAGTCCTGCAGCTGCGGCCGCCGCCCCACCATCAGGTTGTCGTAGTAGAGCCCCGGCAACGCGCTCGACCACTCCCCCCGCGAAATATGCACGCGCAATGCGAGCACCAGCGTCCCCGTCTCCATATCGGCCCAGTCGAATGCCGCGATCCTTCGCGCCGAATCGGTGTACGGGTGGTACGGCGCCACACTGCCCGCCCGCAGCAACCGGTCGCCGTTCACGTATATCTCGAACGCATGCGACAGGTGCTCAACCTCCAGCGCCAGCCCCGACTGGCGCGAAGACACCTTCAAGCGGATCCGGTACCACACAACCTCAGGACGCTCGTCGGGCAAATACTCCACCAGGCTCTTGTACGGATCCACCAGCAGCCACTTTGAGTCATCGAAATCAGCTTTGGCCCATGCCGGATTATCCCCCGCTTGCACCCTCCAGGCGGCATCCACGTACACCGGCTTCTGGATATCGCTCGCATCAAATACCTGCGCCCCCGCCGGGCTCCCCGTCGCAACCCACACGATCGCCAAAAACCCCATGAACACTAGGGTTTTGCACGCGAATTCAAAACCGCGGACGCGCATCTTCTTCACCCCGGACCCGCAGAGATCCAGCTACCGTAGCACGCGGCCGGCTGCCGCGCAATCGGTAGAAATGCTGTAGCCGCGCCCTCCCGTTGACCGCGCAATCCGTCCCGTGCCATCCTCTAAGGCGACTGACTCTCCTTCCCTTTCCTGGAGGATCGATCGTGAGGCCTTCCCTTATTCGCCCCTCCAGGCATCACCGGGACATTCGATGAGGAGAATCTCCCATCCGGCATTTCTGGTCACCATCGCTCTTCTGGCATGCTTCGCGACCCGGCTCCGCGCCCAGGGGCCGCCCTACCAGACCGATGATCCCGTTCCCGTGGACTTCCAGCACTACGAGTTCTACATCTTCGGCGCCGCCGACGGCACGCCCGTGGAGATGGATTCTCTAGGGCCGGCCTTCGAATTCAACTGGGGCGCCATTCCCCGCGTCCAGCTCCACGCAGTTCTTCCCTTCGGCGTGGCCGCCCCTCTGAACCGTCCCGTCTACCTGCCGTCAGGCACAGGCCCCACGGAGTTCGGCCTTCTCGATATGGAAATCGGAGCAAAAATCGCCATCATCAAGGAGTCGAAACACGTCCCCCAGATCGGCACATTCACCATGGTTGAGCTGCCCGCCGGGAATGCCGACAAAGGCTTGGGAGTTGGCACAACCTGGTACAAAATTCCGCTGTGGATGCAAAAAAACTTCGGCAAATGGCTCGTCGATGGCGGCGCCGGTGAGACCATCATCCCGCAAACCGGCTTCCACAACTTCCCCTACGGCGGATTCCTGGTCAAGCGGCAATTGAGCGAGCGGCTCGAGCTCGGAGTCGAAGCCTTCTCCCACGGAGCCGAAGGCCCCGCCCCCCCGCAAATCGAAGCCTCCACCATGATCGACGCCGGCGGATACTACCACTTCAAACGCAACCCCAATCAGCAGCTCCTCTTCTGTTACGGCCATTCTGTGGCCGGCCAGACCGAGAACTACGCCTACCTGGGGCTCTACTGGACCTGGGGCAAAGACAAGAAAGACAATCAAAACCCGCAGAACGGCTCTGCTTTCCTTGGGGACGCGAACCATCCATCGACGCTCCGCTGAATGACTTTCTCCGCGTCCCGAATCAGGTTCACCGGCCTTTGCCAAATTCCCTTCGGCTGCTAAGATAGGGAAGTCACCTGTGGGGCTGTAGCTCAGCTGGGAGAGCGCCTCGTTCGCAACGAGGAGGCCAGCGGTTCGATCCCGCTCAGCTCCACCAATTCCCTCCTCTATCCGGCTTGTCATTTCATCTGCTTGTCATTCTGAGCGAAGCGAAGAACCCGCTTTTGCTTGCACTTGCCTTTGCTCTTGTTTTTCTTGCCTGTCATCCCCCAAGGGGATCTGCTTTTCTTCCGCCACAACCGCCCCGCAAAGATGCCGCTCAGACCCCTTCCACCAGCATCGCTCTCGCCGGAATCCGCGTAGCCCGCGCAATCGACCCCAGCACCATCGGCAACATCGCCATCGCCATCGGCGCCACCAACCGCGCACCCCCACTCGCCATTAGCCGAGATAGCGCCGTCGCAATCCGCATCCCGCCCCGCAACTGCGCCGCCAGCTCCCGCTGATACGCGTCCACACTCGCACCGGCCAGCATTCTCTCCACCGCCATGCTCGCCGAGTGCAGCGCGATCGCCATCCCATCCCCGGTAAACGACGGAATCACTGCCACCTGGTCGCCCACGCGCCAGCACCCATCCGCCTCCCGCGCCATGTACCCGTAAGGAATGGCTGCAATCGCCATCGGCCGCTCCCACGCCGCCGCCGCGCCCGTCAGCCTCTCGTTCAGCAAGCGGTTCTGCGTCCGCATGTGCACAAGCAAGCCAGGCCATCCGCCCACGCGCTGCAACAACTGCCGCCGCACCACCGCCGACAGATTCGCCGCTCCGTCCTCCACCGTCACCAGCCCGCCATATCCCCCCGCAAACTGGTGCAATTCGATATGCCCCGCCAGTTCCCGCGCTGCGCCCGCCGCCAGCCGCCACCGCATCTTGAACCCCACAAGGTCGTTCTGCCTGCCCTGCGCACGCATCCATCCACGCACATCGTGCTTCCCGCTCGCCAGAACCACCTGCTCCGCGCGCACCATCTCGCCGCCATCGGTAAACGCCTGCCACGCCCCGTCAGTGCGCCAGAGCTGTTGCACCGTCACACCCCGCCTCACCGTGCAGCCTCGCTCCTCCGCGCGCAGCAGCAACTGCTCATCCAGAACCGCGCGCGACAGCGCCAGCGCAGGAAACGGCAGCTCCGTCTCAACCACCCGCGCGCCCGCTGAAAACCGCATCCCTCTCACCGGCTGCGCGCCATACCGCAGCGGGTCCACGCCACCGCTGCGTAGATACTCCACCGCTTCCGCGCTCAGAAATTCGCCGCACACCTTCGGCCGCGGCCCGCGCTCACGCTCCACCAGCAACACCGCGCGCCCGGCCTCCGCCAGCCGCAGCCCTGCCATCGCCCCCGCCAGCCCCCCGCCAATCACGAAATACTCAACCGATTGCGGCACGTTGACCTACTCCCTAATCCCTGGTCCCTGCTCTATCTCATCCTCCCCACGCACAGCCGCGCCGGCTTGTACGGCAAGATTTGGTACTGGCTCTCCGCGATACCTGACTCGCCGCACAGCCTTCGCCAGTCCGCCGCCTGAAACGCCCGCGCGAACGACACCGGCCCGTCATGCTGCACAAACCGGTGCAGCCCCATCACCCGCGCAAACCAGCCAAACAGGTGGTAAGGAACCGCCGCCCGCGAAAGGTCATTGATAAACCACCCCAACCTCGCGTGCTCCTCCATCCAGCGCACAAACCGGACCACATCCCCATCCCGCAGATGATGCGCAAACAGCGCGCTCACCACCACATCCACGCGGTCTGCGCTGGGATATGCGAAAACGTCCCCCGCCACCCACCGGATCCCGCTCCCTGCCGGAGTTGCCTCTTCCGCAATCGCCACAATATCCGGATTCAGATCGAGTCCGATCAGCTCCACGGCCACTCCGCGCCGCCGCGCCCATTGCGCAATCCGCCGCAGCCCATCGCCATACCCGCAGCCCACATCCAGAATCCGCACCGGCCCTTGCCCACTCAGCCGCCCGTCCCGGCGCAACCCCTCCAGCCACTCCAGCGTCGGCCTGTACCCCAGAAACCACCGGTTCACCCGCGCCAGATCGCGCAGGCAAGCCCGCATGTCCTCCCGGCTCGAGGGCTGATCCATCAGCTCCGCAAACTCATCCAGATCCGCCCGCCGCGAAAAATCCACCGGCCCTATTCGCCCCCCACTCCCTATTCCCTGTTTCATGGCGCCGCTAGGCGCCATGAAACAACATCGTCTCCGCCGTCACTCCCGGCCCAAACGACATCGCGCATCCCTGCTGCCCAGCCTTCGCCTCCGCCATCACCTGCTGAAGCACAAACATCACCGTCGCTGACGACATATTCCCGAACCGCGACAGAATGTCCCGAGAGAAGCGCAGTGCCTCTGGCGGCAGTTCCAGCCCCTGCTCCACCGAATCCAGAATCGTCCGCCCGCCCGGATGCACTGCCCACAGATCGATCCCCTGCGCCCCGCGCCCGCGCGTCACTTCCTGACCCAGGCCCTTCATCGCCCGCTTGATCTCACCGGGCACCTGTCCGGAAAGGTGCATGTCGAACCCGCCGTTCCCGATCCGCCATGTGATCAGGTCACTGGTCTCCGGCAGCCGCACCGCCAGAAAGCTGTCCATCGCCAGCCCCTGCGGCTCCGCGCTCACCAGGCTCGCCGCACACCCATCCGCAAACAGCAGGAACGACAACACCTGCTCCAGCTCCGGAGTCTCCTGGAAATGCAGCGAACACAGCTCCAGATTCAGCACCAACACCCTCGCGTCCGGCTGCGCGCGCACAATATAGTTCGCTGACTTCAACGCGTTCACCGCCGCATAGCAGCCCATGAACCCGATCATGGTTCGCTCCACGGACGGATTCAGGTCCAGCAGCCGGATCACATCGAAATCCAGCCCCGGCGCATACAGTCCGGTGCACGACGTGATAATCACGTGCGAGATGCTGCGCCGCTCCTCGTCCGTTACGCACAGCCGCTTTAGGGCGCACTCCGCCAGCCGCGGCGCAAACTTTTCGAACACCTGCATCCGCCGTCCCGTCGTAGGAAAGCTGCCCGGAACGTAAATCTCCTCGGCATCCCGCCACAGCTCGCCCTCGCTCTTCACGGGCTCCACAAACGAGTACCGATGGTCGATCGCTGAGAGCCGCACCATGCGCTTGAACAGGTTGCGCACTGTGCCCTCCGGCAGCATGGTTTGAGCAAAATCCACAAAGGCCCGATGCACATCGTGCGGCGGGACGGCGGTCGCGATCCTGTTAATAAATCCTGTTGTCATGGCGTCGAGTTTCCCAGGCCGGTTGAGAAGGATAGGCTGTAATGGTTCCGTTGGAGTAGAACCAGTTGGTAGTGATCCAGAAAACTCCGGAGAGGTGCAGCCCCTCCTGGCGTTCTGCTAAAAAGACGGCAACCGCTCGCACCTCGGTAGCCGGTCCCCTCATCTTACTCCGGCTCGAGCAACGAAAGCTGAATGGAACCGGTGGCATAACTGCACCTCTTTTCAGCATCCAACAAAAAATAAGGTGCCGTTGTAGCGAAATCGACAGCCGGGGTTTGCGCGCGGGTCCGATGTGCGCGTCAAGCTCGGCTCTGATCGCCTTTTCCGGTTGAATCTACAGGAGATGCCCAGAATGATCCCGAACGGATTGACACCAACCGCGCTCCCCACCGCGGCTCCGACCCGTTCCGGCTCGGACCGCATCAAGGGAGCCGGTCAGATGGCCGATCTCGTCCGCGCCTTGGACTGGGCTTCCACACCCCTCGGCCCTGTCGACTGCTGGTCCGCCGAACTGGTGGCCATCGTCAATCTCACCCTGAGTTCTCCCCACCCCGCGCGAACCCTCTGGGGCGAGGACCTGATCCTCATCTATAACGACGGCTACAGCCACATACCCGGCAAGCGCCACCCTGAAGCCCTCGGCAAGCCCGCCCGCGAGGTCTACCGCGAATCCTGGGGCGTCGTCGGCCCCCTGCTTGAAGAAGCCTTCGCCAGCGGAAGCACCTTCTCCTACGAGCGCCTCTGCGTCCCCATCGAAACACCCGACGGGATGAAGGACTTCTACCTCAACTACTCCTACAGCCCTGTCTTTGCCGACGGCCGCGTGGCCGGTCTCTTCGGCCTGCTCCATGACGTCACCGATGAAGTCACGGCCGCCCGGTCGCGTCGCGAGAATGAAGCCCGCGCCTGGCGCGTCCTGCAGAGCATCGCCGACGCCGTCATCGTCACTGACGCCGAAGGCCGCATCGTGCAAATGAACAGCGTGGCCGAGAGGCTCACCGGCTGGAACCTCGTGGAAGCCGCCAACCAGCCGCTCGCCGACATCTTCCGCATCGTCGATGAAGAGACCGGCCATCCCATTGAAAGCTCGGCGGAAGAAGTAAAACACTTCGGCTCCGCCGTCACGCGCGACCGGTGCCCTGTTCTGCTGCGCCGCAACGGCTCTGAGATCGTCATCGACGAAAGCGCCTCGTCCATCTTCGATGACCACGGCGCCCTCACCGGCTCCGTGCTCGTGTTTCGCGATATCACTGAACGCCGTGCCGCCGAGCGCGATCGCGCCGACCTCGCCCGTCAGCTCTCGCTCGTCCTCGACGCCACCACCGACGGCGTGCTCAGCATCGACCGCAACTGGCGCATGGTCTATCGCAATCGCCGCGCCCAGGACATGCTGCGCGCCAGCGGCGAACTCACCGCTCGCCTGTTCTGGGAGGCATTCCCTGAAGCCGTCTTTGAAGGATCGCCCTTCATCGAGCACTACTACCGCGCCATGGATCACGGCACCCCCGGGACCTTTCAGGCCTTCTATCCCGCCCCCCACAACGCGTGGTACCGTATCTCCGTCCAGCCCGCCGAACATGGCATCGTCATCTTCTTCCGCGATGTCACCTCCCAGCGCCGCGAGGCCGAGGCCCTGCGCGAAAGCGAAGCCCGCCTCAAAGCGATGTATGCCACCAGCCTCGAATACATCGGACTGCTCACCCCCGACGGCCTGGTTCTCGAGTGCAACCGCGCCTCCCTCGCGTTCGGCCCCATGCGCCGCGAAGAAGTGATCTCCCGGCACTTCGCCGATACGCCCTGGTTCGTCCACACTCCCGGCATGTCCACCCTGGTCCGCCGCGCCATCGCCCAGGCCAACACCGGTTACACCTTCCGCTCGGAGCTCACCCTGATCCGCCCCTCCGGCGAACCCGTGGTGTTCGACTTCTCCCTCACCCCCGTCCGCGACGAGTCCGGACGCGTCATTTACATCGTGCCCGAGAGCCGTGACATCACCGAGTTCAAGCGCGCCCAGTCCGCCCTGCTCAGCAGCGAAAAGCTCGCCGCCGTCGGCCGCCTCGCCGCCTCCATCGCCCATGAGATCAACAACCCCCTCGAATCGGTGATGAACCTCATCTTCCTCGCCCGCCACGCGGAAGGCGCTGACGTGCGCGGCTATCTCGATCTCGCCGACCAGGAGATCCGCCGCGTCTCCATCATCGCCAACCAGACCCTTCGCTTCCACAAGCAGTCCTCGCACCCGCAGCCCACCACCAGCGCTGATCTCTTCGCCACCGTCATGCGCATCTACGAGGGCCGCCTGCGCAACGCCCACGTCCACATCGACCAGCAGTTCCGCACAGAACAACCCGTTCTCTGCTTTCAGGGCGATGTGCGCCAGGTCCTCAACAACCTCGTCTCCAACGCGCTCGAAGCCATGCCCTTCGGCGGCCGCCTCATCATCCGCAGCCGCAAAGGACGAAACTGGAAGACCAACGAGCCCGGCATCGTCCTCACCATTGCCGACACCGGCACGGGCATGTCGCGCGAAACCCGCAAGCACATCTTTGAGGCCTTCTACACCACCAAAGGCACCGCCGGAAACGGCCTCGGTCTCTGGGTCTGCCAGGAGATCGTCAACCGCCACCACGGCGCGCTCCACGTCCGCAGCAGCCAGCGCGAACCCCACAACGGCACCGTTTTCTCCCTCTTCCTCCCCTTCCAACACCAGCAGCAGCGCTGCGAGTAATCATTCCCGCAACCTTGTTATTCTGAGCGCGGCGAAGAACCCCCTTCTGCGCCTCCTCCCTCATCAACGAACCCCCCGTGCCCCATCCCGCGCCTTTTTCCTGGCGCGAGGGTGGGAAACCACGAACCCGACCGCTGCGGTCTCGCGGTACCCCAGGTCTTGATTCTGAGACTTGGGAACTACTACCCATCCGCTGCCACCCGGCACCACCCCACGAAACTTACCCCCTCACTCCGGGTTTCACTGAACAGGGCATTACATACCCCTGAATCACCCTGCTTATCAGGGGTTTGCACCCATTTGTATACTGAAAGAGGCTCAGGTTCCCTGCACACCGGCCAAAGTGCTTTGTAACCGGCATCGCTTGATTCGTGCCGGCAGGTCGACCACTCAATGAGCGCGGGCTTTAGCCCTGCGAAAGATCGATCCGCCAAAACGGCTCCATACGACAGCCCGCACAGAAAGGAGGACCATTGCCACCCCCCGCCACTTACACCGCGGCCCGTCCGGCTACGCTCACTCCTCTCTGTGTCGACCTCGACGGAACCCTGGTCAAATCCGACACCCTCATCGATTCCCTGCTCGTCCTCCTGCGCTCCAAGCCCTTCACCGCCCTTCAGCTTCCCGCCCAGGTCCTCAAAGGCAAAGCCGCCTTCAAAGCCTTCGTCACCCATACCGTCTCGCTCGACGTCACCCACCTGCCTTATAACCGCGACCTCCTGCATTACCTTCAGGCCGAGCGCGCCAAGGGCCGCGACATCTATCTCGCTACGGGCGCCGACCAGCGCCTCGCCCAGCGTGTCGCCGATCACCTCGGTATCTTCGCCGGCGTCCTCGGCAGCGACGGCGCCACCAACCTCACCGGAAAAAACAAGCTCGAGCGCCTGCGCAGCCAGTTGCCCGGCGAGTCCTTCGACTACATCGGCAACGACACGCCCGACCTCCCCCTCCTGGCTCACTCCGCCGAGCCCATGGTCGCCAACCCCACCCTGCGCCTCCGCCTCAAGCTCGGCTCCATTCACCCCGTGCGCCGCTTTGACCAGCGCGCTCATCCCCTGCGTTCCTTCCTCAAAGCCATCCGCGTGCACCAGTGGGCGAAAAACGCCCTCATCTTCTTCCCCCTCCTGCTCGCGCACGATTTCCACCCCCAGCGCCTGCTGAGCGCGCTGCTCGCCTTCGCGAGCTTCAGCCTCGCCGCCTCCGCCACCTACATCGTCAATGATCTGCTCGACATCGAAGCCGACCGCCGCCATCGCCGCAAGCGCATGCGCCCCTTCGCCGCCGGCGACCTGTCTGCTACGCAAGGCTTCGCCATCGTCGCCTCGTTCCTCGCGCTCGCCGCGCTCGGCGCCGGCTTCCTCCCCACTGCGTTCGCTCTCTGGCTCCTGCTCTATCTCGCCACCACCATCGCTTACACCGGCTATCTCAAGCGCGTCCCTCTGGTCGACGTGCTCATCCTCTCCGGCCTCTACACCCTCCGCCTGCTCGCCGGCAGCGCCGCCACTTTCACCCCCATCTCCCACTGGCTCGCCGGCTTCTCCATCTTCCTCTTCCTCTCCCTGGGCATCGTGAAGCGCTTCGCCGAGCTCGAAAACCTGCGCGCCAGCGGAACCCAGCCCAGCAACGGCCGCGGCTATTTCCTCACCGACCTCGAGCAGCTACGCACCTTCGGCACCTCCAGCGCCTACGCCGCCGTCGTCATCTTCGCCATTTACATCAGCGGCCGCGACGTCACCAAGCTCTACCACAATCCCAACTACCTATGGTTCGTCGTGCCGCTCATGCTCCTCTGGCTCAATCGCGTCTGGCTCCTCGCCTCTCGCGGCAAGCTCGACGAAGATCCCGTCGTCTTCGCCATCACAGATCGCATGAGCCTCCTCATCGGCGTCGCCACCGCCGCCATCGTCTTCCTCGCCACCTAACCCCCCGCCCACATCCCCCAAACAAACCTTGTCATTCTGAGCGCCGCGAAGAACCCGCTGTTCGCTTTTCGCTTTTTGCTTTGGCTTTTCTTCTCTGTCATTCCCGCAGAGAATCTGCTTCTCCCCCAAACCTTTTCATTCTGAGCAGAGCGAAGAACCCGCTTTCCCGCCTCTCCCTCCGCCACACCCCCCCGTGCCCCATCCTGTCGCTTTATTTCTGGCGACAGGATGGGAAACCACAAACCCCAATCGGCGATCGCAACAATCCCAATTGACATTCACCCAGACAATTCACTACCATGTGGTTGTGGATTATCTCGGCACGACATTTGCGGCTCTGTCTGATCCAACCCGGCGGGCAATGATCGAACGGCTCTCCCATGGGCCTGCCTCTGTGCGTGGACTGACGGAACCGTTTGCACTCTCGCAGCAGATGATTTCAAAACATATTGCCTGCCTGGTGCGGGCGCGGATTGTGACCAAGACCAGGCGTGGACGAGAAAGCGTGTGCACGCTCAGGCCAGAGACGATAAAGACAGTCAGCGACTGGGCTAAAAACTATCGCCGATTCTGGGAAGAGAGTTTCGACAAGCTGGACGTGGTGGTGAAGCAGATGAAAAAAGCGGAGGTCAGAAATGACAAAAGACGTGGTTAACGAGTCCGAGCGGATGGTTGTCACAAGAGTTTTTGATGCCCCACGCGAGTTGGTTTGGAAGGCGTGGACTGACCCGGAATATGTCATGCAGTGGTGGGGACCAAAAGGTTTTACAGCGCCTTTTTGCAGGATAGACTTCCGCGTGGGAGGAAAATTCCTCTGCTGCATGCGATCGCCGGATGGGCAGGATTTCTGGAGTGGTGGTGAATACCACGAGATCGTTCCGCACGAGAAGATTGTTTATTCCATGTACTTTTCCGACCCGGATGGAAACAAGGTCGAGGCCGAGCAATACGGAATAGAACATGAGGCCATAGAGGGTGCGCACGATGTAGTTACTTTTGAGGATTTCGGAGACGGTCAGACAAAGCTCACCCTTGTTGGAAATGAAACCATGGAGAGCGCGAAAGACAGCGGTCAATTGGAAGGCTGGAACGAGATACTCGATAAGGTCGCAGCGGTTGTTGCAGGGCTGGCGCAGGCGAAATGAGACGTTGAACCGAGACCGGTCTAAGGGCGGCGGAGCAGGTTTGATTGAAACTTGCTCCTCCTCCCTTGGCCGGATGATCGCAGCGGCATCAGCGCGATCTCGCCCCGTCTACTTCCCGCGCGCCCCCGCCGGCAGCGCCCACGCAAACATCACGCCCCCGCTGCCGCTCACCACATACTGCCGCCCATCCAGCTCATACGTAATCGGCGACGTCTGCATCGGGGCTCCCGTCTGCGCATGCCACAACGTTTTCCCGTCCGCCGTCGACAGCGCCAGCATGTTCCCCGTCGAATCCCCGGTGAACGTAAGCCCCGCATCCGTCGTCAGCACGCCCGCTCCGGCTCCCGGCCCCACATCATGCCGCCAGCGGATCTTCCCCGACTGGTAATCGATGGCCTGGATAAAGCTTTGCCCCCACAAACCGTAGTCGGCCCCGGCCCAGCCGTACGCGCCATCCTCCGGCTTGGTGAAGTAAATGCTGTAGCTGAAACGCGTGTCCACGATGAACAGCCCGGTCTTCGGATCAAAGCTCGGCGAACGATAGTTGGTCATCCCGCCTTCATCCGGTGCAATCAACCGCCCATCCCGCTGCGGGTCCTTGTCCGGGTTCGGAATCGGACGCCCATCCTTGTCCACGCCCGACGCCCAGTTCACCGGCCCGTAAGGCACCGTCAGCAGGCTCTTCCCATTGGTCCGGTCCAGCACAAAGAAGTATCCGTTCCGCGAGCTCTGCATCAGCATCTTCCGCGGCTTGCCATGAAAGTCCGCATCCACCAGCACCGGCGTCTCCACCGCATCCCAGTCATGCGTATCGTGCGGCGACGCCGAGAATCCCCACGCCAGCTTGCCCGTATCCGGATCGAGCGCCACAATGCTGCACGTCCACGGATTGTCCCCCGGCCGCGCCGTGCCGTTCAACACCGGCGTTGGATTGCCCGTGCCCCAGTACAGCAGATTCAGCGCGGCATCATACGTGCCCGTCATCCACGTCGTGCCCCCCGTCCCCACCTTTGACTCCTCAGCCGGCGGCGTCGCCAGCCACTCCCACTGCAGCGCGCCCGTATCCGGATCGAACGACCGCAGCAGCCCCGGCAAGTTATCCAGGTCCCCGCCCACGCCCGCAATCACGTGGTCCTTCACCACCAGCGGAGCCATCGTCGACCAGTAGCCCTTCTTCACATCGCCGATCACCTTGTCCCAGCGCACGCTCCCATCCTTCGCATTCAGCGACAGCAAATGCGCATCCGGCGTCGTGAAGTAAAGCCACCCCTTGTACATCGCCACCCCGCGATGCCCAATGTGCTCGCCCTCCCCTGTCGGATGTTTGTAATGCCAGAGCATGTGCCCGGATCGCGCATCCACTGCCCAGATGTTGTCGGGCACCGTGAAGTAAAGAATCCCATCCACCAGCAATGGCGAAGACTTGATCGACGCCTCCTGGTTGGTCTGAAACGCCCACGCCAGCCCCAGAGTATTCACGTTCGTACTCGAAATCTGGCTCAGCCGGCTATGACGCTCGCCAGAATAATCCCCGTGATACTGCGGCCACGAGTCGGACGAAGGATGCAGCAATTGCGCAGAGTCCAGCTCCTGCCCCGCCCACCCGCGCGACCCGCCACCCAGCGCGAAAACCACCCCGGCAACCACCACCACCCATCGAAACAATCTCATTAGAAAAACGACCTCTCCTTGCAAGCTCTCTCAAGCGCACCACAGCGCCGCCAAAAACAATTCCGATTGTCAAAGCTTTCCGCGTCTGGCCCGAACAGGCCGTTGCGCCGCCGCGCCCACATCCAATTGGGGAATGCGGAATTCCAAAGCTATTCCGGCTCAACACGTTCGTCAGCCCAAAAGTCTATCGGGCCATCCTCAGCCCACGCAACCAGCCCCCCAAAAACAAAGGCCCCGCGAACACTCACCCGCAGGGCCACCTGTTCACCTGATCACCAGTTCACCACTAATTAAACAGATCTTTCATCTTCTCCAGCAAACTCGGCGACGTCGGCTTGTTCTCCACGCTCAGCATCTCCGACAATTTGTTCACCACTTCCCGCTGCTGCCGCGACAACTTCCGTGGCACCTGCACCACGACCTTCACCACCAGGTCGCCCTGCCCTTTGCTGTTCAGCACCGGCACACCCCGTCCCCGCACGCGAATCTCCTTGCCGCTCTGCGTGCCCTCTGGAACCTTCAGCGCCACCGGCCCGTCGACACCCTGGATCTCGATATCCGCGCCCAGCGCCGCCTGTGGAAAGCTGATCGGCACCACGCACCGCAGATCGTGCCCGTCGCGCTCGAAAAAGTCATGCGGCTGCACCGCCAGCACAACATACAAATCGCCGCGCGGCCCATTCGATCGCCCCGCGTCGCCTTCGCCCGCATACCGGATACGCGTGCCGTCTTCCACACCCGGCGGAACCTTCACGTTCAGCTTCAGTTCCTTGCTCACGCGCGTCTCGCCGCGACACGTCTGGCACGGATCGCTGATCGTCGTCCCGGTCCCGCCGCATGAAGAACACGTGCGCGCCACGCTGAAAAATCCCTGCTGATAGCGAATCTGGCCGCGTCCCTGGCAGTGGCTGCAGATGCTCGGACCGCGCCCTGAAGCGCTCCCGCGCCCATTGCACGTCCCGCACGGCTCCAGCCGCCGGATCTTTACCTCCGTCTCCGTCCCGAAGATCGAGCCCTCAAACTCGATCGACAGGTCGAAACGAAGATCGTCGCCACGCTGCTGCCGCGATCCCCTGCCGCCCGCGCCGCCGCCCATATTGAACATCTCGCCGAACAAGTCGCCGAAGATGTCCCCAATGTCCACGCCGCCCGCGAAGCCGCCGCCAAACGGGCCGCCTGCTCCCGCTGCGCCCACGCCCGCATGACCAAATCGGTCATACGCCGCGCGCTTGTCGCCATCGCACAGAACCTGGTAAGCCTCGCTCGCTTCCTTGAATTTCTCCTCGGATGCATGATCACCCGGATTGCGGTCAGGGTGATACTTGAGCGCCAGCTTCCGATAGGCACTCTTCAATTCCTGGTCGCTGGCGTTGCGGTTGACCCCCAGCACCTCATAGTAGTCCGCTTTGCTCACAGTCACTTTATTCTACCGTCTGTTTTGGATTCGAAACGACGCGCACCATCGCCGGGCGCAGCAGCTTCTCGCGCATCTTGTATCCGCGGCGAATCTCTTCCGCCACATGCTGATCCGGCAAATCGTCCCGCTCCACCGAGCCCAGCGCCTCATGATGATGTGGATTAAACTCCTCGCCTACCGCCGGTACCGGCGTCACATTCATCTGCCGCAGAACCTCTTCCATCTGCTTCACTATCAGTTCCACGCCCGATCGCAACTGCTCCGCCGAACCCTTCGCCCTCAACGCCAGCTCAAAATTATCCAGCACCGGCAGAAACTGCTCCACCACATTCGCCGCCGCATAATCGCGATACTCGGCCTTCTCGCGCTCCGTCCTCTTGCGAGCGTTCTCAAACTCCGCCTGCATCCGCGCCAGCCGATCCACAAGCTGATCGCGCTCGGCCTTCAACTGTTCATACTGCGCGCGCGCCACAGTCTCCTCGGCAGCCGGCGCCTCCTCCACAAGCTGGGGCCCCGCGCCATCTTCCGGGGCGGCAGCCTCCGCTCCGCCCGGCACCGTTCCCGTTTCCGACTGCACCGCGTCGTCACTCCCGCCCACGTCCTTCGTTTCTACTTCCTTCATGTCCGTTTCCTGATTTGGCATACGTCTCCGAAATCTCCGCAACATAAGTCGCCTATTTCAATTCTAGTTTTCCCGCCGTAGTCATTGGATGTGCGACCGACATAATGGTCGCCCTGAAAGGGACGAGTTCACTGGTCGAAAGACCCGGCAGGAGATGGCTTTGTAAACAGGGCATGACTTCAGTCATGCCGAATGCGCCGCATAGAACGTGTGGGCTTTTCCCCCTGCTGCTCCCATATCCGTGCCACAAAGTTCGCTAAGCCGTTCCCCAGCACCCGTTCACTGCTCCGCTCCCACCTTGCTTCACCCAACGAACCCATCCTCTACATCATCTTCCCTCGGCCGGAACGTCCAGGATCCGCTCCGAAAGCTGCGCAATATACCGCACCGCCTGGATCATCTCCTGGTACTGGATCCGCGTAGGCGCAATCACCGCCACCGTACCCAGATTCGCATGGCCCAGATTCGCCGGCGACCCAATCAGCACCAGATCCTGCATCGCCGGCGACGCCTGCTCCAGCCCCACCACCACGCGAACCTCCTGCCGTTTACCATCCACATACGCCGTCAGCAGCTCCACCAGCCGCTGCTTCGCTTCCAGCGCTACCAGCATCTGCCGCAGCCGCTCGCGGTCCACCTCGGCGCCGATAAGGTTCGCCATCCCATCCACATAGAGCGTCGCGCCCGACTCGCCCGCCAGCGCCCCCTTGCGGCACAGCTCCTCAATCGAGGTCAGCAACTGCTGATACGCCTCGCGCTCAATCTCCACCCGGTGCGTCACCTCGTTGCGAATCCGCTCAATCGGCCACCCGCGGAAATTCTCGTTCAGATAGCGCGCCGCCGTTTCCAGTTCCAGGTGCGACAGATCGCGATCCAGCCCCAGCACCCGGTCCTGCACCACGCCCGACTGCGTCACCAGCACCGCCAGCACCCGGTTCCCGCCCAGCCGCGAAAAATGAATGTGCTCCAGAATCTGCGAGCCCGTCGAACTCGCCAGCGCCACCCCCAGCCCGCTCGACAACAGCGCCAGCACCTGCGACGTGCGCTGCAGATACTCGTTCGTGCTCGTCACCCCGCTGAAACTGTCCTCGATCTGCTCCCTGCGCTGCTCGCTCAAGGGATGCGCCGCTGGCGGCGCGCCCAGCACAATCCGCGCCGGCTGCATAAGCTGTTCCACATAGAACCGGAACGCCGCCGCCGTGGGCACGCGCCCCGCCGACGTGTGGGGCTGCTCCAGCAACCCCGAATCCGCCAGTTGAGCCATCACATTCCGGATCGTCGCCGAGCTCAGCCCATCGCGGTTCGCAAACGTCTGCGCAACCGCCTGCGATGCCACCGGCTCGCCGGTCGCTATGTACAACTCGATAATCGCCGTCAGCACCATCCGCTCCCGCGGGCTGATGCGCATCTCCGCCATACTTTTCTGGCTCCTCGTGGAGCGGGTCCTCCCCTTGGCCACCGCCGCCGCCGGCGTTCGCACGCTCAAAACACGGCGTCAGAGACGAAGAGCCCCGCTTAAAGTGTAAAGATCATTAAATTTGAGTGTCAACCGTTAGAAATTACCGCGCCGCTCAACTCCAATCAACTCAAGACGTAAACCGCTCCCCGCCGCGTCCGGCAAACCGCCCTCTACGCGCTTCCACCGCGCCCCGTCCGGTCCGCTCAAAACCCACCGCCATCCGATTGCCTCGCGCTTCCCCCCAGGGGTCCGTATGGCACAATGGCCCTTTCCGGAGGTCAAGGTGCAGAAACCATTCCCCGCGCGTCGGCGCTCGACGCCCCTGTTGTTTCTCTCCGTAATCCTGGCGATCTCAACCCCCTTCGCCTCCGCCCAGCGCTTCACCATCCAGCAGGCCCTCAGCGCCCCCTTCTGCTCTGAACTGCACGCCGCCCCCTCCGGCGCCCGCGTCACCTGGGTGGCCGATATTGCCGGCCGCCGCAATCTCTGGGTCGCCGCCCCCGCCACCCAAAACTCCGCGAAGCAGGTCACCCCCTACACCGAAGACGATGGCCAGGAGATCAGCTCTGTCCAGTTCACCCCCGACGGCGCCTCCCTCGTCTACGTGCGCGGCGGCGACACCGAAGGCCTCAACCCCGCCGTCCCCAACCCCGCCGACTTCCTCCAGGGTGCCAAAGAACAAATCGCCCTCGTCAGCATCAACGGCGGCGACCCGCGCCTCCTCGCCGAAGGACACGAACCCGCCGTCTCTCCCGACGGGAAAACCCTCGCCTACGTCGCCAAGGGGCAAATCTGGTCCGTTCGCCTCGACGACCCCCAGGCCAAGCCCGAGCAACTCATGAACATCCGCGGCTCCCATCACGGCCTCCGCTGGTCCCCCGACGGCGCCCGCCTTGCCTTCGTCAGCGGCCGCGGCGACCACAGCTTCGTCGTTTCCTACTCCGTCAACGACAAGGCCTGGACCTACATGGATCCCTCCACCGATGGCGATGACGCCCCCGTCTGGTCGCCCGATTCCAAACAGATCGCCTTCCTGCGCGTTCCCGCGGAAAAAGAAGCCCTCATGTTCATGGCCCACCGCGAGGCGCTCCCCTGGTCCATCCACATCGCCGACGCCGCCACCGGCAAGTCCCGCGCAATCTGGAAAGCCGCCGAAGGCATCGGCAGCGCTTACCGCGAAACCCCCTCCGCCAATCAACTGCACTGGACCGCCGGCAGTGAAATCATCTTCCCCTGGGAGCGCGACGGCTGGCTGCACTTCTATGCCGTGCCCATCACCGGCGGAACCGCGCGCCTGCTCACCCCCGGCGCTTTCGAAGTCGAGCACGTCTCCCTCAGCTACAACCGCAAAACCCTCGTCTTCGACTCCAACCAGAACGACATCGACCGCCGCCACGGGTGGCGCATCTCCGTCGCATCGCAAGCCGGATCGCCTGAGGCCCTCACCCGCGGCGAAGGAATTGAAACCCAACCCGAAGTCACGAGCGACGGCGCCGTAGTCGTCCTGCGCTCCGATGCCCATACACCCATCCACCCCGCCCTCGTGCGCGGCAACGACCTTGCGGATCTCGCCCCCTCCGCCATACCCGCCGATTACCCCGGCCAGCACTTCGTCACCCCGAGACAGGTGATCTTCTCCGCCGCTGACGGCATGCAGATCCACGGCCAGCTCTTTCTTCCGCCCGATCTCAAACCCGGCGAGCGCCGCCCCGCCGCGGTCTTCTTCCACGGTGGAAGCCAGCGCCAGATGCTCCTCGGCTTCCATTACATGGACTACTACTCCAACGCCTACGCCATGAACCAGTACCTGGCCTCCAAAGGCTACGTGGTCCTCGCCGCCAACTACCGCAGCGGCATCGGCTATGGCATGCAGTTCCGCGAAGCCCTCAACTACGGCGCCGACGGCGCCAGCGAATTCAATGACGTCATGGGCGCAGGCGTCTATCTCCGCTCCCTCCCGCAAGTCGATGGCTCCCGCATCGCCAGCTGGGGCGGCAGCTATGGCGGATACCTCACCGCCCTCGCCCTCGCCCGCGCCTCTGACCTCTTCGCCGCCGGAGTCGACTTTCATGGCGTCCACGACTGGAACCTCGAAATGCCCACCTTCGTCCCTTCCTACGACGCGCGCGAGCACGAGCAGATCGCCCGCAAGGCCTTCGAGTCCTCCCCCATGTCCAGCATCGAAACCTGGCGCTCTCCCGTCCTCCTCATTCACGGCGACGACGACCGCAACGTACCGTTCGCCGAAACCGTGCAACTCGTCGAGGCCCTGCGCAAACACAAAGTCGAATTCGAGCAGCTCATCTTCCCCGATGAAATTCACGGCTTCCTCCTCCACCGCAGCTGGATCAAGGCCTACACCGCCGCCGCCGACTTCCTGGATCGCAGGCTGACACCCGCTAACTCGCCACCCCGCTGACTCGCCAACTCGCTGCCCGCAATGTGAGACAAACCCCACGCCGCCCGCACTCCTGTGTCGTAACGCACCGCGCCCCAACCAAACCATTCCTAGACTGAACCCAGGTAGCCGAAATGAAATCCTGGGTCAGGCATTGCTCGAGTCCTCTGGGCGTCCTCTTACTCTGCGCATCCACGTTGTTCGCAGAAACTCCCCACTCCAGCCCCGTCAAAAACATCTACGTTGTTCGCTTCGGCGAGCAGCTACAATCCCCGCACATCGTGACCTATCGCGTGGTGGAATGGGCGCAGAAACGCGGCCGCTGGATCCTCCCCGACCTCGGCTACAAAGACAATGGCTACGCGCAGGATCAGATCTGGTTCGTCGCCGGCGGCGCGCAGATCCTGCATCGCGATCGCTTCGACTGGACGCAGGAGTTCTACTTCACTCAGGAGGCCGGACCGGAATCCCACAACAAACGCTCCCTCTGGATCTGGCCCGTCCTCGACGGCCGCTACCCCCATCACCTCTCCTCGCAAGCCGTGATGTTTCCCACCATTCCCCTCGACTCCGCGCAACGCTGGGGCCTCGATGTCGACCGCGCCCGCGTCGAGTGGAACGCCAAACCCCGCTGGCTAACCGGCGTGGGCTACAGCGGCGGCATCTGCAAGCAACGCACCTGGCAGAACCGCCCCTTCGTGAGCCTCAAGCGCAAAACCCAGATGGGCGACTTCGACCTCTGGGCGCAGCGCGTCCCCGGCGGCGCGCAGTTACAAGTGCGCTGGCTGCTCGTGCGCGACGAACACTGATATCGTCCGCGACCAACGCTGATTATCTTCCGCGACCAACGCTAAGACTCGCCGCCCGCCGCCGCCATAGACCTTCGTAACCCCTCCCGCTTCTTGACACGCCCTCCAAAACGGCGCACCATTCCACCCGGCTGAACTACGGCGCTCCCCTGTTCGCTCAATCGCACGCGCCCCGCAGCCAGACCCGCTCACTGCATTCCGGATCCCCGACAAACTCACCACACACTTCAGCTCACTGAAGGAGAAAACCCATGCAGCGCATCCCTCGCGCCCTTCCTGCCGCCTTGGCCGCGCCTCTCCTCGCTGGCATCTGTGCCCACGCGCAGGACTTCAAGAAACAAGTGATCTACCAGGTAGTCACCGACCGCTTCTACGACGGCGACACCACCAATGACAACCCGGCGGAAAGTCCCGGCCTCTTTGACTCCTCGCACACCAACTGGCAGGCCTACTGGGGCGGCGACCTCGCTGGAATCCAGCAGAAACTCGCTTACATCAAGGGCATGGGCGCCACCGCCATCTGGGTCTCCCCCGTCGTCAACAATGAAAACCTCAACTGCTCTTCCTCGGGCGTCTCCGCACCCTACCACAGCTACTGGAACCGCGATTTCATGCAGATCGAAGAGCACTTCGGCGATAACTCCAATTCCTTCTCAACCTTTGACAGCCTGGTAACTGCCCTGCACTCCAACAACATGAAGATCATCATCGACCAGGCCAATAATCACTCCAGCCCCGATAACTGCGGCGAGATCGGCTCCCTCTACAACAACGGAGTGTTCATGGCCGCCGCCAACAACGATCCCAACGGCATCTTCCATCACAACCAGAACATCTCTGACTGGAACGATCGCTACCAGCTCCAGTACTGGAACCTCAGCGACCTCGCCGACCTCAACCAGGAGAACGCCACCGTCGACGCCTACCTGAAAAACGCCGCCCTTCAGCTACAAAACCACCACATCGACGCCTTCCGTCTCGACGCCATCAAACACGTCACCTGGGGATGGGAATACTCCTTCGCCAATGCCGTCTCCACTAACGCCCCCGCCTTCCTCTACGGCGAATGGATGGAGAGCAACACCAGCGACCCGCTCTACGCCGACTCCTATAAGTTCTCCAACAAAAGCGGCATCAATCTTCTCGACTTCCCGCTCAACACCGCCCTCCGCGACGTATTCGCGAACAACGCCAACTGGAGCGAAGTAGACTCGACCATCAACACCGAGAACGCCAACTTCACCTATCCCAACGATCTCGTGACCTTCTTCGATTCCCATGACCAGTCGCGCCTGCTCTCCATCAACAACAACCAGAAACGCCTGCATGAAGCCATGGCCTTCATCCTAACCGGCCGCGGCATCCCCATCCTCCTCTATGGAGACGAGCAGTATCTCTTCAACAATTCCAACGGAGGCAATGACCCCTACAATCGCGTCTGGATGTCGGCTTACAACACCGGCACCACTGCCTATAAGGTCATCGCCAAACTCGCTGCTCTGCGCGCCTCCAACGACGCCATCGCCTACGGCACATGGAAGCAGCGCTGGATCAACAACGACGTCTATATCTACGAGCGCCAGTTCTTCAATGACGTAGTTTTGGTCGCCATCAACAAGAACGACACCACCCCCTATAACATCACCGGCCTCAACACTTCCCTCCCCGCCGGCACTTACTCTGACTATCTCGGCCTGCAAAGCGGCAACAGCCTCACAGTAACTACCGGCAGCGGCGGCAATAATCCCGCGGCTAACTACACCATCGCGCCCGCCAGCATCAGCGTTTGGCAATACCAGGCCAACGCCACCGCCCCCCAGGTTGGCTCCATCGGGCCGCACGTTGGCCAGCCCGGCATCACCGTCACCCTCGCCGGCGACGGCTTCGGCACATCCACAGGCACTGTCCTCTACGGCGCCACCGCGGCCACTATCAAGTCCTGGTCCAACACCTCCGTCACGTTTACAGTTCCATCCGTCGCCGCTGCCACTTACAACGTGCAGCTCAAAACCAGCGCCGGAACCGCCGCCAACACCGCCGCCTTCACAGTCCTCGCCGCCAGGCTCATCCCGGTCACCTTCACCGTCAACAACGCCACCCCCACCAACACCGGCGACTATATCTTCGTAACCGGCAATACCATCGAGTTAGGTAACTGGGGCACTACCTTCCAGACCGCCATCGGACCCATGCTCGCTCCCGGCTACCCCAACTGGTTCCTCAACGTCGCATTACCCGCGGGCAAGACCGTGCAGTTCAAGTTCATTGACATCCAGTCCAACGGCAATGTCGTGTGGGAGAACGGATCGAATCACTCCTACACTGTCCCCTCCACCGGCGCCGGATCCATCAGCGTGAGCTGGCAATACTGACCCCGCCGCGGCGCCCGTGCTTCCCCTCGCTAACCCTTCGCTTACCCAGCCTCAAAGCAACCTGAACCCCCCTCCCACCGCTCTATGTACTGGTGAATGTCCGGTCAACAGGAGGTTACAAATTGCCAAAGAACGGCGTTAAGGGCATGGCGAATCCCATCCGGCTCACCCCTATCGATGAAGAGGATGGCCTTCTGCAGGTCATCGTGGAGACGCCCAAAGGCAGCCGCAACAAGTTCTCTTACGACCCCGAGCAGAAAATCTTCATGCTCAAGAAGGTCCTGCCCGCAGGGATGGTCTTCCCCCACGACTTCGGCTTCCTCCCGCAAACCCGGGCCGAAGACGGCGACCCCATTGACGTGCTCCTCCTCATGGACGAACCAGCCTTCCCGGGCGTCGTCGTCCGCGCCCGCCTCATTGGCGTCATTGAGGGCGAGCAGATCGAAGGCAAAAAGACAAACCGCAACGACCGCCTCCTCGCCGTGGCCGAAGCCAACCACCTCTACGCCGACATCGAAAAACAAACCGACCTGCCCGACAAATGGATCAAGGAGCTCGAGGAGTTCTTCGTCAACTACCACAAACTCGAAGGCAAGGAATACAAGCTCCTCGGCTGCAAAGACACCGCCCACGCCAAACGCCTGATCAAACAGGCTCAGCGCGCCGCCTGACCGCCATGACTGAATACATCCTCAGATTCCTCATCGGCGGCGCTGTCCTCTCCTTCTTCGCTGTGCTCGCGGAGATGGTCCGGCCCAAAAGTTTCGCCGGCCTCTTCTCCGCTGCCCCTTCCATCGCCCTCGCCACCATCGGCATCACCATCGCCCGGCACGGCATTCCTTACGCAGCCCTCGAATCCCGCTCCATGATCCTCGGCGCCATCGGCTTCTTCTGCTACGCCGGCGCCTGCAGCTGGGTCCTCATGCATAAAAAAACTCGAGCCATAGTCGCCACCGTCGCCCTCATGCCCATCTGGGCCGGCGTCTCCTTTGGCCTGCTCTACCTGGTGGCCCATCCGTGATGGTTCAAGTCAAATTCGAATCGATCAAAGGCATCAAGCCCCATGAGTGGATCATCCGCTTCCTCTTCGGCGGAGCCGTCTGCGTCCTTGCCGGCCTCATGTCCAAAGGTTTCGGCCCGGAGATCGGCGGCCTCTTCCTCGCCTTTCCCGCCATCTTCCCCGCCAGCGCAAGCCTCGTCGAGTCTCACGAAAAGCAGCACAAAGCCAAAGCCGGCATCGACGGAACCCAGCGCGGCCACACCGTCGCCGGCATCGATGCCGCCGGCGCCTCCATCGGCTGCATCGGCCTCGCCGGCTTCGCCCTCCTCTGCTGGCTCTGCCTCCCGCGCCTCGCCCCCCTCGCTGTCTTCGCCCTCGCCACCCTCGCGTGGCTCATCCTCTCCGTCGCTTTCTGGTGGCTGCGCAAAACCCGCCTCCTCCGCACGCGCCGCCCCACCGCCCAGCACGCCTTCCGCCCCTCCTGACCCCCACCCCCTCACGAATTTGCCATCCCGCAGCACCCCCCTAAACGCGGCGAAGCCGCAGTTGGCCGCACCGCAGGTGCCGGCGAAGCCGCAGTTGGCCGCACCGCAGGTGCCGGCGAAGCCGCAGTGGGCCGCACCGCAGGTGCCGGCGTCTTTGTCTTTGCCGCCAGGGCGGGTGTACGCGAACCCCAGTTCCCCCCGCAGATCTGCGCTACCCTGACCCTATGCGCAAGCTCTCCGCCATCCTCCTGCTCTACGCCCTCATACTCCCCGCGCATTCCCAGGCCCCGCCCGCTCCCTCCAACGCCGAAACCAACTGGCGCCACCAGCTCGAATCCTGGCGCTCCCAGCGCGAAAAGGAGCTCTCAGCCCCCGACGGCTGGCTCAGCCTCATCGCGCTCGACTGGCTCAAATCCGGCGTCAACACCGTCGGCTCCGCCTCCGACAACTCCGTGCACATCGCCAACGCCCCCGAGCACCTCGGCCTCTTCACCGTCTCTGGCAAAACCGTCCAGTTGCTCGCACCCCACGCCGGCTTTCCCGCCGCGCTCACTCTGGATGGCGCCCCTGCCCGCGAAGGCCCCCTCAGCGCCGACGACCAGCACCCCTCCACCCTCGTCTGGCAAACCGTCACCATGGTCGTCCTCCCCCGCGGCGACCGCTACGCCCTCCGCATCAAAGACGCCAATGCCGCCACCCGCACCGCCTTCCGCGGACTCCACTGGTACGCCCCCGACCTCCACTACACCGTCGAAGCGAAATGGATCCCCTCCAACCCGCCCCGCCACCTCAAAATCCCCACCGTCATAGGAACCACCCTCGACCTTCCCTCGCCCGGGATCGCCGAATTCACCCTCGACGGCAAAACCCTCCGCCTCCAACCCGTCCTCGAATCCCCCAACGACACCACCCTCTTCTTGATCCTTCGCGACGCCACCAGCCAGATCAACACCTACCAGGCCGGCCGCTTCCTCCGCACCAACTTCCCCGACCACGGCCTCACCCAGCCGGGCACCCTTGTCCTCGACTTCAACCAGCTCTATAACCCGCCCTGCGCCTACACCCCCTACGCCACCTGCCCCCTCCCCCCCGACCAGAACCGCCTCCCCATCGCCCTCTCAGCCGGCGAACAGCGCTACACCCCCTGAATACCCGCAAGATCTAAGCGATCATTCCCAGAGATCATCCGGAGAGATCTTGTCATTCGGAGAGATCTTGTCATCCGGAGAGATCTTGTCATTCGGAGCAGAGCGAAGAACCCGCTTTTACACTCTCCGGATGACTCATGACTCCGGGTGCCACAATCCTGTCCCGGCGCCAAACGCAGTTGGCCCCACCACAGGCGTCTGTGGAAAACCTGTCAAGCCCCCACCCCCTCTAAAACCGCCCTAACTGCCTTCAGAATCAACGCCAAATAAATGTGGAAAACGTGTCAAAGTAACCACGCATTCTGCCATACTGGTTTTAGATCAGAAAAACCACGGCCCGCCGGCCCAAAACCGGCGGGCCTTTTCGTTGCCCCTCGACCGGACGCGGGTGACCCCCCTGGCTCTGCTTTGGCGGGATGGAACTCAACTCCGGCACGAACCCTCCTGCACCGCCAACGCCCGCCAACCCGCTAAGAAAGGAACCCTCCATGTCTACCCCCACCCCCGAATCCGCCGTCCAACGCTGCCTTGACGCTTACCTGAAGGCCTGCGCCCACGACGACGCCCGCAACGACTACAGCCCCGAATCTCTCCGGCGCACTCGCCGCGTCTGGCGCGAAGCCATGCCCTTCCTCACCCCCGACCCCGACGCCATCGACGCCTTCATCGCCTGTGTCACCCACGGCATGATCCTTGAAGTCTTCACCCCCGCCGAAACCTCCAAACTCCTCTACGCCGCCCAGACCGCCATCGGCTCCCGCCGCGCCCGCACCGAAGCCCTCCGCGCCCAATCCAAATCCCAGCAACCCACCCCCACCCCCTCCCCCTCGGCTGAAATCCCTGCCCCTTTGCCCCTCTGCACCTCTGTCCCTGCTCCACCCCCCACCCCCCTCCCTCCGCTGAGAATGGAGGCGGCGAAGCCGCAGTTGGCCCCACCGCAGGTGGCGCAGGTGGCGCAGGTGGTGGCGGCGCCTCGAAAGCCCTCCACAACTCCTCCGCTCATGAATCAAAAAGAGATAGACCGCCTTGTTGAGCAGCTCTACAGCGGCATTCTCCCCGGAAAATCCTGCAATGCACCACCCCCCTCCCTCCTCTGAGAATGGAGGCGGCGAAGCCGCAGTTGGCCCCACCGCAGGTGGCGCGGTTGGCCCCACTGCAGGTGGCGCAGGTGGTCTGCCAGCCGAAGCAGCACCCCTCCACCAACCTTGCCACCTGGCGAGAGTCACGCCACCCTGCCATACCAAACCCGATCCCTGCGCAACGGAGGCCATTTACAATCAATTCCGTGCAGGCTCCAGCGTCTTCGCCCATCATCCAGGTTGAAAACCTGACCAAGGTCTACCGCTCCGGACGCATTGAAGTCCCCGCCGTCCGCGGTGTCTCCTTCGCCGTAGACCGCGGCGAATTTGTGGCCATCGTGGGCCCCTCAGGCTCCGGCAAGTCCACTCTCTTCTATCTCCTCGGCGGGCTCACCCAGGCCACCGCCGGCCGCGTGGTCATTGACGGCGTCGACTTCGCCACCCTCAACG
>NZ_DASXYM010000017.1:0-8099 GCF_036502485.1 Occallatibacter sp.
CTGGCGGTGAACTCGCCGCTGCGGCCGGAGATTATTGACGGCGCCGATGTTTTGTTTGTGCGCGAGCTGCTGGGCGGCCTGTATTTCGGCAAGCCGCGGGAGTGGAATCGTGACACGGGCGAGAGCTGGAACACGATGCGCTACACGAAGGGCGAGGTGGCGCGCGTGGCGCGGATCGCGTTCAAGCTGGCGCAGGGACGGCGGAAGAAGCTGACCAGCGTGGACAAGGCGAATGTGCTGGAGGTGTCGCAACTGTGGCGCGCCACGGTGAATGAAATTGCGGCGGAGTTTCCGGATGTGACGCTGGAGCACCAGTACGTGGATGCGATGGCGATGCACCTGATGAATCAGCCGCGCAACTACGATGTGGTGCTCACGGAGAATCTGTTCGGCGATATTTTGTCGGATGAGTCGGCGGTGATTACGGGATCGCTGGGGATGCTGCCTTCTGCGACGATTGGCGGCAAGGTGAATCTGTATGAGCCGGTGCACGGATCGGCACCCGATATTGCAGGCAAGGGGCTGGCGAATCCTCTGGGCGCGATCCTGACGGGGGCGCTGATTCTGCGGCACTCCGCGGGGCTGGAGAATGAGGCGCATGCAGTGGAGGTGGCTGTCCGCAGGGTGCTGGAGAATGGCGGGCGCACGGCTGACCTGATCCGCGGGACCAATCCGCAAGGTTACAGTTTGATGTCAACGACGGCGATGGGGGGTCAGGTGCGCGAGACGCTGAAGCAGATCCTGGCCAAGCGCGACACGCTGGTGTAGCAGGGCGAATGCCGGCAGCAAAAGAGGATTACGAGGTCAACATGGGTACTCCAAAAACGCTATTCGAAAAGGTTTGGGAGCAGCACGTTGTGGCGGAGCCGAAGGGCGAGCCGACGCTGCTTTACATCGATTTGCAGTTGGTTCACGAAGTGACTTCCCCGCAGGCGTTTGAAGGTCTTCGGCTAGCAGGGCGCAAGGTACGGCGGCCGGATCGCACGGTGGCCACGGTGGATCACAACGTGCCAACCACGATTGAGGGCCGGCTGAACATTGTGGACCAGATTGCGGCCACGCAGATTGCCACGCTGCGCAAGAACTGCGCGGAGTTTGGCGTGGAGCTTTACGACGTGAACTCGCGCGAGCAAGGCATTGTGCACGTGATCGGGCCGGAGCTGGGGATTACCAAGCCGGGCATGACGATTGTGTGCGGCGACTCGCATACTTCGACGCACGGTGCGTTTGGGGCGCTGGCGTTTGGCATCGGCACGAGCGAAGTGGAGCACGTGCTGGCTACACAGACGCTGCCGCAGGGGAAGCCGAAGACGTTCAGGATTTCTGTTGAGGGCGTTTTGCCGACGGGCGTCACGGCGAAGGACATCATTCTAGCCATCATCGGGAAGATTGGCACCGACGGCGCGACGGGCTGCGTGATTGAGTATGCGGGCTCGGCCATCCGGGCGCTTTCAATGGAAGGCCGCATGACGATCTGCAACATGAGCATTGAAGCCGGTGCGCGCGCTGGCATGATCGCTCCCGATGAGACGACGTTTGCCTATTTGGAAGGCCGCAGATTCAGTCCCAAGGGAGAGGCCTGGAAGGGTGCGGTTGCGGAGTGGAGCAAGCTGCCGACGGATGAGGGGGCGACGTTCGATCGCGAGCTGACGATTGATGCGGGGACGCTGGTTCCGTATGTGAGCTGGGGCACGAACCCCGGGATGGTTGCGCCGGTGACGACAGCGGTGCCCGATCCCGCGAAGGTGGAGAACGAACAGGACCGCAAGTCGTTTGAGCGGGCGCTGGAATATATGGGCCTGAAGGCGGGCACGAAGTTCGAGGACGTCTCGATCGATCGCGTGTTCATCGGATCGTGCACCAACGGGCGCATTGAGGATCTGCGGGCGGCGGCGAAGATTGCTGCGGGGCACAAGGTTTCGACGCACGTGCATGCGATGGTGGTGCCGGGCTCGCAGCAGGTGAAGGCGCAGGCCGAGCAGGAAGGCCTGGACAAGATTTTCAAGGAAGCCGGGTTTGACTGGCGGGAACCGGGCTGCTCGATGTGCCTGGGCATGAACCCGGATATTCTCTCGCCGGGCGAGCGGTGCGCGTCGACTTCGAACAGGAATTTCGAAGGGCGGCAGGGGCGCGGCGGACGCACGCATCTTGTATCGCCGGAGATGGCGGCGGGGGCGGCGATTGCCGGGCATTTTGTGGATATCAGGAACTGGGAAGTGCGCGAGGAGGTTAACGCTTAATGGAACCGTTCAAGACTTTGACAGCGCTGGTGGCGCCTCTCGATCGCACCAATGTGGATACCGACCAGATTATTCCCAAGCAGTTTTTGAAGCGCATTGAGCGCACGGGTTATGGCGACTTCCTTTTCTTTGACTGGCGGCAGACGCCGGAGGGAGAGCCCGTGAAGGAGTTTGTGCTGAACGATCCGCGCTTCGAGAACGCAAAGATTCTGGCGGCGGGCAAGAACTTTGGATGCGGATCGAGCCGCGAGCATGCGGCGTGGGCGCTGAGCGATTTTGGATTTCGCTGCGTGATTGCGCCGACGTTTGCGGACATCTTCTTCTCGAATGCGGGGAAGAACGGAATCCTGCTGGTGAAGCTGAGCGAGGAGCAGGTGGCCGAGTTGTTGCAGAAGGCAGAGACGGTGCCGGGCTACACGCTGACGGTGTCGCTGGAAGATCAGACGGTGACGGACGGGCAGGGTTTTTCGGCCAGCTTTGAAGTCGATCCGTTCCGGCGGTATTGCCTGCTGGAAGGGCTGGATGACATTGGGCTGACGCTGCGGCATGCGGACGAGCTGGACAAGTTTGAGAAGCAGCATGATGGGGCTGGGTGGCTGCAGCCGAAGTGAGGTAGTGCGACGGAACAGCGAGTTCTTCCATTTCGCTGCGCTCAGGATGACAATTCGCTGCGCTCAGGATGACAAGTTGTTGTCCGGGTAAGAAGCGAATGAAAAGGTGAAGCGGGTTCTTCGCTTCGCTCAGGATGACGAAGTATTTTTTGAAAGGGTTATCGCGAGGATGACAGTAGAAGGCAAGCGCCAGAGTATTCCGTTGACTGAGGGTCCCAGCCGCGCGGCCGCGCGTTCGTATCTGCGTGGCGCGGGTTTTGCCAAGGACGATCTGCACAAGCCGATTATCGGAATCGCCAACACGTGGACGGAGATCGGCACCTGCAATGTGCATTTGCGCGAGTTGGCTGAAGCGCTGAAGGAAGGCATTCGCGAGGCGGGCGGCACGCCGATGGAGTTCAACACCATCACGATCTCGGACGGGATCACGATGGGGACGCAGGGCATGAAGGCGTCGCTGGTGTCGCGCGAGGTGATTGCGGATTCCATCGAACTGGTGGCGCGCGGCAATCTGTTCGATGGGCTTGTAGGCATTGGCGGATGCGACAAGAACATGCCGGGCATCATCATGGCGCTGTGCCGGCTGGACATACCAGGGATGATGCTCTACGGCGGGTCGATTGCGCCGGGCAGGGTGGACGGCCCTGAAGGCAAGAAGATCGACATCACGATTCAGAATGTGTTTGAAGGCATTGGCGCGTACGCGGCGGGCAAGATTGACGACGCGGGGCTGGAGATGCTGGAGGCGAATGCGTGTCCTGGCGCGGGCGCGTGCGGCGGGCAGTTCACGGCGAACACGATGGCCATGAGTGGGGAGATGCTGGGGATTTCGCCGATGCATCTTTCCGGTGTTCCGGCGACCGCGAAGGACAAGTTTGAAGCGACGCGCGAGGCGGGACGGATGCTGATGGAAGCGGTGCGCGCCAATCGCCGGCCGTCGCAGATTATTACGCGGACCGCGCTCGAAAATACCATTGCGAGTGTAGCGGCGAGCGGAGGTTCGACCAACGCGGTACTGCACCTGATTGCGATTGCGAAGGAGATCGGCGTCGATCTCTCGGTGGATGAGTTTGACGCGATCAGCAAGAAGACGCCGTTTATCTGCGACCTGGTGCCGGCGGGTAAGTACATGGCTTCGCATTTCCAGGAGGCGGGCGGATCGCGGCTGCTGGCGAAGCGGCTGATTGATGCGGGCCACGCGGATGGATCGACGCTGACGATCAGTGGCAGGACGCTGGCCGAAGAGGCCGCGCTGGCGGTGGAGACGGCGGGGCAGGTGGTGATCAAGACGTTTGAGAGTCCTATCAAGCCGACGGGCGGACTGGTGATCCTCAAGGGAAATCTTGCGCCGGAAGGCTGCGTGATGAAGATTGCGGCAGCGGATCGCGTGGAACATCGCGGGCCGGCGCGGGTGTTTGAGTGCGAGGACGATTGCTTCGCGGCAGTGCAGGGCGACAAGATCAAGCCGGGCGATGTGCTGGTGATTCGCTATGAAGGGCCGAAGGGCGGGCCGGGCATGCGCGAAATGCTGCAGGTGACGGCGGCGGTGAGCGGGCATCCGGATCTGAGCCACACGGTGGCGCTGCTGACGGATGGGCGGTTCTCGGGAGCAACGCGCGGATTCACGGCTGGGCATGTTGCGCCGGAAGCGTTTGTGGGCGGTCCAATTGCCGCGGTGCGCGAGGGAGACATGATTCGCTTCGATATTCCGAACCGCACGCTGACGCTGGAAATCAGTGAAGAAGAGATGGCGGAACGGTTGAAGGGTTTTACGCCTCCGGCGCTGCGCTGGCCGCAGGGGGTGTTCCGCAAGTATGTGAACACCGTAGGGAGCGCAAGCAAGGGTGCAGTGACCTTTTGAGGATCAATGCTGACGAACAGCGCTTTTTGGCAACTCGTTCTGATCTCCGTCGGGGGAGGCTGGATTGTCGCGCGCGTCATCCAGTTCTTTGCGGATGGTTGGAGCTGGAAGCCTGTTCTCGTCGCGAATCCAGCTGCGAGAAAGCGACGACGATTGGAGTTTCTGGTTGCCTTCGCAGTCGGCGCGGGAATGGTCGCCATCTGTCTAGCGATTGCCGCACACGATGCATTGGCGGGATAAGTGATGAACCTGATGTTCAAAGCAACCACAGATCCTTCGCTGCTCTCAGGACGACAGTTGTAGTTGTATGCAGATTAGTTGAATTCAGATTAGTTGAATGCAGAACTCAGGCAGATGGCACTAACTCGATAAGGAGAGCCAATGGACACCAACGCCAACACACCTTCCCCCAACGGTTACATCACCACGCCCACACGATTGACGGGCTCGGAGATTCTTTGGGCCACTCTGGTCGGTGAGGGTGTTACGGATGTCTTCGGCTATCCGGGTGGCGCGATTCTGCCGGCGTACGACGCGCTGCGCAAATTTCCGATCCGGCACATTCTGGTGCGGCACGAGCAGGGCGCGGCGCACATGGCGGACGGATACGCGCGGGCGACGGGCAAGGTGGGAGTAGCCGTTGCGACGAGCGGGCCGGGCGCGACGAATCTTGTGACGGGCATTGCGACGGCGATGCTGGATTCGATTCCGATGGTGTGCGTGACGGGGCAGGTATCGAGCAAGGTGCTGGGGACCGATGCGTTCCAGGAAGTAGACATCACGGGTGTGACGCTGCCGGTGACGAAGCACAATTTTCTGGTGAGCAAGGCTGAGGAACTGGCGCCGGCGCTGCGGTTGGCGTTCCAGATTGCCAAGTCAGGACGGCCGGGGCCGGTGCTGGTGGACATCACGAAAGATGCGCAGCAGGCGACGGCTCTGTTTGATTTCGACGCTGCCAAGCCAGCGCCGTATCGCCCGCATCCGATGCTGCGCGTGGAGGAGAGTGGGCTTGCGGAAGCAGCGAGCATGATTCGCAATGCGAAGCGGCCGGTGATTCTTGCAGGGCATGGGGTGATCCAGTCGGGCGCGATGGAGCAGCTTCGTTCATTGGCGGAACGCGCGCAGATTCCGGTGGCGCTGACGCTGCTGGGGCTGGGCGGCTTCCCTGCCTCGCATCCGCTGAACCTGGGTATGATGGGCATGCATGGGGAGTCGTGGGTGAATCAAGCGATCCAGGAAGCCGATTTGCTGATTGCGTGCGGGATGCGTTTTGACGATCGCGTAATCGGTACGCCGAGCACGTACGCGCTGAAGGCGAAGAAGATTCATATCGAAGTGGATCCGGCGGAGATCAACAAGAACATCAAGGTGGATATTGCGCTGGTGGGCGATCTGGCCGAGGTGCTGGAGCAGCTGCTTCCGCGGGTAAGCTCGCGGGGACAGGGCGGCCGCGATGGGGCCGCGTGGCTCAAGACGATTGATTCAAGCAAGGGCGCAGTTACGGTGCGCGACATCAAGAACCTGCCGGACTCCGGACACTTGTATGCGGCGCATGTGATGCATGATTTGTGGCGGATCACGGGCGGCAACGCCATTGTGGTGACCGACGTGGGACAGCACCAGATGTGGGAGGCGCAGTACTTCCATCACGAGCATCCGCGGACACTGATTACATCAGGCGGATTGGGAACGATGGGATTCGCGCTGCCGGCGGCGATTGGCGCGAAGGTGGCATGCCCGGACAAAGAAGTGTGGGTGATTGCCGGCGATGGAGGGTTCCAGATGACCTCACCGGAGCTGGCTACGATTGCGCAGGAGAAGCTGAAGATCCACATCGCCATTATTAATAACGGCTATCTGGGCATGGTGCGGCAATGGCAGGAGTTCTTTTATGAGAAGAACTACGAGTCAACGCCGCTGGTGAGCCCGGACTTTGTGAAGCTGGCGGATGCGCATGGAATTGCCGGGCGTGCGGTGAGGACGCGGGGCGAGGTGGAGAGCGCGGTTGCGGAGGCTCGGTCGCATGAGGGCGCGTTTCTGCTGAATTTCCTGGTGGAGAAGGAAGATTCGGTGTACCCGATGATTCCCGCGGGCAGTGCGCTGCATGAGATGATTCGGCGGCCGGGGGGAAACCCGCTGGTGGAATCGGCAGACGATAAGTAAGAACAGCTTCTAGCTGCCAGCTCCCAGCCTGTCCATTGGCGATTGCAAGCTGCAACGGTGCCAGACATGTTAGACAGGCCGAAAAGGAGCTGGTAGCGAGAGGCTAGAAGCTAGAGGCTTTTATGATTCATACGTTTGTTTCGTACGTGGAAGACAAGCCGGGCGTGTTGACGCGGGTGGCGTCACTGTTTCGCAGGCTGAACATCAACATCATTTCGTTGACGGTGGGGCGCAGCGAGCGGCCGGGATTGTCGCGGATGACGATTGTGTGCGAGGCGTCGGCAGAGGCGGGTGATCGCATCCGCGCCAGCATGTTCAAGCTGGAGAACGTGCTGGATGTGGATGACATTGCGGGTGCGCCGGCGGTGACGCGCGAGCTGGCGCTGATCAAGGTGGCGGCGACGAAGGACACGCGCTCGCCGATTTTCGAACTCGTTGAAGTATTCCGGGCACGGATTGTGGATCTGGCGCCGGAATCGCTGATGATCGAAATGACGGGCGTAGAGAGCAAGATTGAAGGACTCATCCAGGTGCTGGCGGACGGCGATAATCAGATATTGGAGGTTTGCCGCAGCGGCAAGATGACGATGCGCCGCGGGCATCACACCAGCCGGGTTCTGAAGGCGCTGGGCGCGGCGGCCGAGCCTGAAACGGACGATGCCGCAAGTCACACGCTGCAGGCCGTAGAGGGCGCGGTGGTGGAGCCGGAGTAACCCAGGGTTCGGGGTTCGGGGTTCACTCGGCAGGGACGAAGATTCGAAGAAAAAACATCGCACTAACAAAGGAAGAAGCGAAAAGAATGGCGACAACTTATTACGATCACGATGCAGACCTTTCCCTCATCCAGGCCAAGAAGGTGGCCATCATTGGCTACGGCTCGCAGGGGCATGCGCATGCTCTCAACCTGAAGGATTCGGGTGTCCAGGTGAAGGTGGGTCTGGCGGCCGGATCCAAATCGATTGCCAAGGCGCAGAAGGCCGGGCTTGAGGTTGGCACGGTGGCTGAAGCCACCCGGTGGGCTGATGTGGTGATGGTGCTGGTGCCCGACCAGACCGCGGCCAAGCTGTATGCAGACGAGATTGCGCCGAACCTGGGGGCGGGCAAGCTGCTGTTGTTTGCGCATGGATTCAACATCCACTTCAAGACCATCACGCCGGCAGAAGGCATTGACGTGGGGATGGCGGCGCCTAAAGCGCCGGGACATCGCGTGCGCGAAGTGTTTAC
>NZ_DASXYM010000018.1:0-72225 GCF_036502485.1 Occallatibacter sp.
CGGACCCTGCGGCGCCGTCATGGCGCGGAAGGTCGCGATAGCGCCTTCAAGCTGGCTCGGGTCCACGCCTCCCAGCCCCCGATAGAACGCCGTCCACATCCCGAACACGCCCCCTAAGTAGATCGTCCCCGCAGCCGTGACGAACAACGTCAAAGCGCTCAGCCGTGGCCGCGGCACGCGCGAGATGCGGTACAGCGCAAACGCGCATACCAGAAGCAGAGGCAGGCCCAGGTAGCCGATCATGTGAGGATCAGAGAACATTGGCCAGTGGTTCTGCGCATGCACCAGCGCCGCCACCACCGTCGCAGGGTCGCGCGGTACATAATGCAGCTTGAAGTGAAAAAAATCGCCGGGATGCCGAAAATGCATCACGAACACGAGGATGAAAAGCAGCGGAAACAGCAGGACCACGTAAGGGCCTGCCGAGCGGCGCGGCGTCTCTAAAGAGCTCATGCCCCCGATCATCAACGAGCCGAATCGCTCCGCTCAACCCAATTCCGCGCGCGCACGGACTTATGAAACACAAATCGCAAGCTGTCTCGGAACATGCAGGAGATGAGCGCCCCAACCCTCATGCGAGCGCTGCCGCCAGTGCCGCCGCGCCCGTCGATGCTCGTATTCAGCGTACCCGCGCTGTCATCGACCACGCCTTTGTGCAACTGCTCTTTAAACACGCTTACCGCACCATCACCGTGCGCGACATTGCGCTCAAGGCCGGCGTGGGTCGAGCCACGTTCTACGCACACTACGAGTCAAAAGACCAGTTGCTCCGTTCGCAATTGACGCGCATCATCCTGCCCGTTCTCAAGGCCTGCCCTGAAAAGCCTTACCTGCTGGATTGCACCGCTCTGTTCGATCATGTGCTCAGCGCCCCGCAGCTGTTTCGCAACATCATGTCGGGCGGCGAAGGCTCGGGCGCCCGCGTCGTGCGGGTAGCCCTGCAGGAGCGCGTTGAGGTCGTCGCCGGCTTCCGTGACTCAATCGACCGCCGGCTTCCGCTCGAACTCGTCACCCGCTTTGTCGTCTCCACGCTTCTGGCTGTAACCCTTCACGCACTGCAGTCCAAGACCCCGGAATCGCCCGCTGAAATGCAGATCCGGTTCGCGCGCCTGGCGGGATCGGGAATCGGCGAACTGGCCTGACCCCGCCGCCGGGTCACTGAACGTCAGCCCCGTGCCGCCCTCGCCAGCCCCACCGTAATCCCCAGCGCCGCCACCACGCTCGCAAACGCGAACAGGAACGCGCTCGCATATCCCCACGTTCCGATCACCGCGCCGGCCGTCGGCCCCACCAGGAAAAACGACACATCCGAGAATCCCGTGTACACCCCCAGCGCCGTGCCGCGGTTCTTCTCCGGAACGCGCTCCACCGCCTCCACGCCAAGTGCCGGAAACACCAGCGCGAATCCAAATCCCGTCACCGCCGCGGCCGTCAGCGCCATGTCCGCGGACTGCGCCCGCCACAGCAGGAATACGCCAACGGACTCCACCACCAGACACACAATGGCTACCGCGAATCCGCCAAACCGGTCGATGGTATGAATGAACGCCAGCCTTGAGGCGATAAACGCAAACCCAAACACCGTCAGGCAGAGCGCCGCGCCTTCCCAGTGGCGGCTCACATAGAAAAGCGTCACAAACGTCGCCAGCACGCTGTATCCCAGCCCGCTCAACGCCAGTGCTGCCCCGTGCGGAGCCACTCTCCCCAGCACGCTCGCAAACGGCAGATGTTCCCCATGGATCACCGCCATCGGCTTCTTCCCCATGGCCAGAAACACGCTCGCCACGCACAGCGCCAAAGTGAGGATCCCGATAGCTCCCAGCCCGAAGTGGTTCTCCAGCAGTACGCCCAGCGGCGCTCCCAGCGCGGTCGCCCCATAGGTGCAGATCCCGTTATAGGAGATCACCTTGGCGGTATGCTCCTGCCCCACCGCGGTAATGCCCCAGAGAGTTGCGCCCGTTGAGCCCAGGCTCTCGCCCACGCCCAGCGCCAGCCGGCTCAGCACCAGCGCGGTCATGCTTATCCAATGCATCCCGTGCAGCAGCGTCGCTGCCAGCAGGAACGCCCCGGAAGCCGTACACATGCTCATGCCCCAGATCACCGAGACCTTCGCTCCCTGGTGATCCGAAATATGCCCTGCCCATGGGCGGCTCAGAAACGTGGCAATGTACTGGATGCTGATCACAAGCCCGGCCAGCGCCGCGCTGAACCCCAGCCGGAAGTGCACATACGCCGGCAGGATCGCCAGCGGCAGCCCAATGGCCAGATAGACCACAAAGGTGAAATAAACGTACCCGATGATCCGCCGCGTGCTGGCGCGCTCGGCTGCCTTTGCATGGCTCACAGACATGGCTGAACGAGGAGAGTCTCCGTCAGGAGACGTAATTGGAGGATGAGCGACTCTCAAGGTCCAGTATATCGCTCGACGATCCTGAACCCATCACACTTCAACCATCCCCGCACCCCGAAGACACCTACTTCTGTGCCTCGACAAACAGAGAAATCTGCGGGTGCGTATTGTCGAACAGGTTCGTGTCCCGCATCACCAGCGCGCTGCTCTGTCCGTAAGCCGAGACATACACCTGGGAGAACCCGGCCCGCTGCAGCATGCGCACCATCTTCTCTTCATCCCACCAGTTGATGTGAACCGGGTTGGTCTTCTGATATTCGTCCCAGCTCAAACTGCAAAGATAATCCAGGGCGCCGTTTCTGCCTCTTTCCTTCCTCAATTCCATGAAGCCCGGCAGATCCCATTGCGAGCGGCCGATCTCCGGCAAAACGAGCTGACGTGAGATATAGAACGCGAGCCCGACATCCACAGTCAGATCGGTAGAGAGTCTCTGGGTGCCGATAAGTGCCTTGAAGAACTCCAGATCGCCGGTTTCAACCGCCAGACATGCTAGCGTCACACTCGGACAAGTAACGCGAAATATGCCGCCCGGCTTCAGAATCCGGCAGGCCTCCCCGAAGATATGCTCCACATGACGGTCACGCAGGTGCTCGACCACATGGCTCGTATAACAAATCTCGGCGCAGTTGTCGTCTACCGGCAGCCTGTCCCTGGACGTGAAATCAAATTCCACATCGACCTGCTTGGCGAACACGTCATCGTACGAATTTGCCGCTTCGATGTTCGACCAGAAATGATGCTTGAATCCTCCCGCGCCGAAATTGAAAAATCGCTTTTCGCGCAGGCTCTCCTCGTCATACTTCTGGTGATAAACAGAATCGGTTCCAAACTTCACTGAGCTGTCGAGTCCAATGAGGTTGCATGCACGACGCACCTTATACGGCAGGAGCCGCGAAGTGGAGGCCAGGGTCTTTTGAAGCATTATTTGAGCTCCTGTTGATAGCCGGATCGTTGAAGACTCAGCGAGCAACATTGTGAGCGGCACGACCAGGGCGTCGGCTCGTGTTGCCTGCGTTTCGGTGTCCTACTCCGGACAGGGGGTCCCCAGCTTCCGGAAATCTCACAAAATTGCATTATGTTCCGGCCTGCCTCACATGATCGTGACAGTCATCACACCGGAACCGGAAACGGTCATGCGGACCGTGTGACGCAGCATCCCTCAACCTGCGCAAACAAAGTGGACCAGCACGCTCCCCCACATTCGCGCACACCATTAAGAAGGGCTCTCGCTTCGTCACCGGCATATGTGACCGCCGCCACAGCGCGCAAGAAATGCTTCCGCGAATATCGTCAGGTGACTTGCTCCCGCGGCCCCGGTGTGTCTTGCTATGAGAACCGATTGCCGTTGGGCATCACGGCTTCTCAACACCTCGGCCGGTCGCGGTACACGGCGCCCTGCCATTCATCCCAACGGAGTCCTCTGAGTCCACTGGGTGACCCTTCAACACAATGCGTGCGACGTCGGAGACATGGGAATGCTGGATGAATTGGAATCGTTAAGCGATCAGAGCTATGACACGTGGGATCGGATCGGAGGGAATGCCTTCGCCGGATTCATCATCTCGTTGGTGTCATCGACAGGCCTCGGGCTCATGCATAAGTGGTTCCTGTTCTGGCTGGTCCCCGCGCCCTTGGTGATCATCTCCGCCACCCTCGCAGCAATCTCCGTGTTTAGGGTGCGGGAAGAAGATCGTTTTGACGAGCCCGCAGACGTTAGCCGAGAACCCAACCAAGTCGCCGGCCGAGACGCCGCGGCAAAGAATTCTTCCGCCTCTGCAGCGAAGCGAATGTCAGCCTCTCCCAACCCTCTGCGGTTCCGGCATCCCTGACGTCTCCCCCAGGCGAGCTGACCCATGTTCTCTGACTACGCCGGTACAATCAACTTGTGCCGAATGCCTTCCACATCGAAAACTTCGGCTGTCGCGCCGCTCGCGCCGATGGAGAAGCCATCGCCGAGCGATTGCGCGCGTCAGGGCACTCCCTGCGCCAGCCATCTGAAGCCGATGTGGTCATCGTGAACACCTGCAGCGTCACCGCGGAGGCCGATCGCGAGGCCCGTGCCTACGTTCGACGTGCCCACCGCCTCAATCCTGAAGCCCGCATCGTGGTCACCGGCTGCTATGCCCAGCGCGCTCCGGAAGAACTCGCCGGACTGCCCGGCGTCGCCGCGGTCATCGGCAACAGCCACAAGGCTCTCGCCCCTGAGATCGTCACCCGCCTTGCAGCCGGTGATCCGCAGCCTGCACTCCATCAGTCCTTCGTTCCCATCCGCAACGTGGCGGACACTTCCGGTGCACTCGCCCCCATCTGGGCTGACGACCACTTCGCCCACTCCTTCCTCGAGGAGGCTCAGCTCGCTCCCGGCGCTCAGACCCGCCCCAACCTCAAGATTCAGGAGGGCTGCGGCAACCGCTGCACCTTCTGCGTGATCCCCCAGACCCGCGGCAACTCCCGCAGCCTTCCGGAAGACAAGGTCCTCACGCAGGTGCGCGGATTTGTCGACGCAGGAGGCAACGAACTGGTCCTCTCCGGGATCAATCTCGGACGCTGGGGACGTGACCTGCCGCCCCACCCGTCCGAATCCCGCCACTCGCTGGCGGAAATGGTCCGTCGCATCTTCGCTGAAACCGACCTGCCCCGGCTGCGCCTCAGCTCCATCGAACCCATGGATTGGGACGCCCAACTGATCTCGCTCCTGCGCGAATTCGGCGGCGTCCGCCTCGCCCGCCATGCCCATCTTCCGCTCCAGTCCGGCTCTGACTCGGTCCTCCGCCGCATGCACCGCCGCTACCGCCCCTGGCACTACTCCGAGAAGGTCCTCGCCCTGCGCCAAGCCGCCGGCCCCGGCCTCACCCTCGGCGCCGACGTCATGGTCGGCTTTCCCGGCGAGACTGACGGCGAGTTCCAGGAGACCGCCGACTTCATCCGCTCCCACCCCTTCGGCTACCTGCACCTGTTTCCGTTCTCGCCGCGCCCCGGAACCCCCGGCTGGGACCTCCACCGCCGGACGCCGGTGCCTGCCGCCGTCGTCGAGCAGCGCATGGCCGCTCTGCGCCTTCTCGGTTCCGAAAAGTCCCGCGCCCATCGCAGTTCGTTCGTGGGCGGGCCCTTGGAGTGCATCACTCTGCACACCCCTGAGGCATTAAGGATGAAAAACCTCACCACCGCGCTGAGCGACAATTTTCTGCCTGTTGAACTGGAAGGGTCTTTAGCGGCTAACTCCTTCGTAACCGTACAGGTCACCGGCCTGAGCGCTGCCGGGGCCGTAGTCGGAATCATTCAGGTGTGACCTCCGTCACCGTATATCAAAGCAACACTGGGGCAGAATGCACTTGTATTATTCGCCCTATCTTTCGTTCGGGCCTAAGTTGCTTCTCGGCATCTTGCTCAGGTAAATGGCTTTAGCGCGACCTGACTTGACACCTGCCGAAAACTGGCGCAGCATTGAAACAGTCTGGTGTGTGGGAACGCGGAGCTACACGGGGCCCCGGAACATTCATCCAAAGTACGCCATCTTACCGCTTCCCAGATTCGACCGTAATCCCCCGAACTGACCTCGCGTGTCGCTCATTTGAGGTAAGTCAATGGTCGTCAGGACGCAAAGCAACGGAAACAACAACTTCGGACTTCGCGTGGGCACAGCAAACGCAAGGCGCTACTTCCCTCGCAGCATGCATGCGGTGGAGTTGCGGCTGGATGACCTCCAGATTCAGTGCCCCCTGCCGACTGGCTTCTGGGACGGCAGTCCGGAAATAAACGATCCGCGGCTTTGCGAATGGCTGAAATTCAAAGTACTTCGGGAAAGACGGAAGGGTGCACCGATTGCCCTGAACTTGGTGCAATCGGGTACAAATAGCTTCACCCTGCAATCGTTGGCGTCGGCGCAAGGCCGACCAAATCGATTGAGTTCAGTGGCCTGAAGCGTACGTCCCGCGGGCGTTTTGCCGGCGGTTGAAAGCTCTCAGCTAGCAACTTCAAGCACCAATTGCACCACGGGATCAGCCTCCCCCTTCACGGCAGCCAGGCTGTCCCCTGAACCACCTACTTCCAAGGAGATGGCAATGAAGACACACCGTGTACCCAACGAAATGGAAGCCAAGGCGGCTGAGGCCCTGGGCGCTCTTTTACACTCCGTGTCCTCCATAAAGACGCGCGACATCAAGTTCCAGCCGGCCCATCGCAAGACCGACATCCTGGCGGATATCGACGTGTTCGGCCGCAACCACAAACTGGTTTGCAGTATCGCCGATCGAGAACCCGATGGCGTAAGGAGGGCCCTCGAAAAGCTGCGTACCAGCGCCGATAGCAAAAAGGGCGACGCCACTCCCGTCCTGATTACGCCGCGCATGTCCGCGCAGGATCGCGCCATGTGCGAGGAACGCCGCGTCGGATTCGTCGATCTGGAAGGCAACGCCCGCCTGGTGGTGGACGAGATCTTCATCGGCAAGCGCTCGGTTCGCAGCGCTCCGGCTCACCCATCCATCTCCAATCGCCTGCCTGCCTAGGTTCTTTCTGTCTTGCTTGCTGCGCCCCGGAGCCGCCCGGGGCGCAAACGCAACCGGTCCAATGTTATACTCAGGGTGCGTTCCGTAAAACGGCGGCATTTCTGTGCCATCCGGCTACACCCGCCGCGCGGACCCTTCCGGGAGGAGTACCATCGCTTTCGATAAACGTGCAGCCAAGTCCTTTATTCGCATCAATGACCGTATCCGCGCGCGCGAAGTCCGCGTCATCGACGAAAACGGCGAACAACTTGGCATTTTGCCCCCCTTTGAGGCCCTGAAGATCGCTCGCGAGCGCGGGCTTGATCTCGTAGAAGTCTCTCCCAATGCCGTCCCGCCCGTCTGCCGTATCCAGGACTACGGCCGCTTCCTCTACGAGAAGGAAAAGAGTGAGCGCGCCGCCCGCAAAAAGCAGAAGGTCATCACCCTCAAGGAAGTCAAGTTCTCGGTCACCGTCGACGAACACGATTACCAAACCAAAAAGAATCAGGCCGTTCGCTTCCTCCAGGAAGGCGATAAGGTCAAGGCCAGCCTCCGCTTCCGCGGTCGCCAGATGGCGCACCGCGAACTCGGCTACGCCATCATCAATCGCCTCATCCAGGACATCGGCGAAACCGGCGTGGTCGAATTCATGCCCCGCATGGAAGGCACCACGCTGCACGCCATCCTGGCGCCCAGCAAAAAGCAGGAGCAGCAGCCCAAGCCCAAGGCGCCCGCGCCTTCGCCGCAGCAAACCGCACCGGCCGCACAATAGTCCGCCCACCTGACGCTCATCCAAAAAGCCGCCTCTCCAGGCGGCTTTTTGCGCCCCACAGGAGAAGCGAGACACATCCAACCCCGCCGCGAACCACTTCGCCACCCTCCCCTGAACCGCTTGCATTCCCCGCAATGTGCAACTTCCGGGTGAGTAATCACCAACAGGTCGCATTTGCGTTCCGGGCAAGTAGGCCGATATTAGTGACATAGCGGTCAGAAGTATTGGGTCACTCATCGAGAATGCATCGTCCACGGTTCAATCTGGGGGTACGGCTGGCGAGCCTCTGTCTACTCGCTGTCCTATCCTCGCGCGCCCAGCAACCCTTGACCTCGATCGCTGCCGTGCACGCAATCTCCAATGAAACCGCTGCCCACTCCCTCCCTGTGCGCTTTGAAGGCTCGGCCACTTACTACGAAAAAGGCAACATCGACCTGTTCGTGCAGGATGGCGACACCGCCATCTACGTGGAAACCACCACGGATTCGCAAGTCACCGCCGGCGACCGCGTCTTGGTGGAGGGAACCACCCGCGCGAGCTTCCGTCCGGAGATCCTGGCCAGCCGCGTCACCATCCTGAAGCACGACGCCCTCCCGCAACCGGTCTTCGCGGATTTCAACAAACTCATCCATGCGGATCTGGACTGCCGCCTCGCAACCGTGCGCGCCATGGTTCGAGCCGCCAACGTGTTTACCGATGGCCCCAGAAAAAGCCTGATGCTCGATCTCCTCATGCCCGGGGGAGCCATTCAGGCACAAGTCGCCAACGGAGCCACTGCCACTGATCTCCTGCCGCTGCTGGACAGCACTGTTGAGATCACCGGCGCCGTGGCCGGCAGGTTCGACAGCAAGAACCAGATGACCGGAGTCCTGCTGGAGGTGCCGTCGCCCTCCGATCTGCGCATCGTGGCCCCCGCCCCTCGCAGCCCCCGCCAGCTTGCGATCCGCAAATTCGATGAGATCCTTCGCCAGCTCAACATCGATGACCGCACCGAACGCGTCCGGGTCGAAGGCACCATCACGTACTACCAACCCGGCGCAGCCATGGTTCTGCAGGATGGCGCCGGCGCGCTCTGGGTCGACACCCTCAGCGAAGAGCCGCATGCCGTCGGCAATCACGCCTTCGCCTCCGGCTTTCCCGATGTGCGCAATGGTTCTGTTGTGCTCACAAAGGCAGAGATCGAAAGCGTCAAATCCAGCGTCGCGCTGAGCGTCGCCAACCTCGATCCCGCCCAGCTGGCATCCGGCACACACCCCTTCGAGCTTGTCTCGGTGGAAGGGCAGCTGATCATGCGCGTGCGCGAGGCCGCCCAGGATCAGTACGTCATCGCCTCCGGCGGGCACGTGTTCTCCGCCATCTATCGCCATCCGGAGCGCGGCCTGAACCTCCCCCTCGCCCCCATGCGCGATGTGCCCCTGGGCTCCCGCGTTCGCGTCACAGGAATCTGTGTCCTGGACCGCGGCGATCAGTTCCGCGGCCAGGTGGCTTTCCATCTGCTGCTTCGCTCCCAGGAGGACATCGCGGTATTGGCCGGACCATCCATCATCTCCGTCCGTAACCTGGCCGTGTTGCTCGGGCTGCTCCTGATCCTGGTCTCCGTGTTCATGGTCAAGGCGGTCCTGCTGGAACGTAAGCTCCGCAGGCAGGACACCGCGCGCGCCACCGCTGTCGAACGCTGGCGCACCCGCGTCATCGACGGCATCAACAACGCCATTCCGCTGTCTGAAACCATGGTGCAAATTACCGAGCTCCTCTCGTTCAAATTGCAAGCCGACTTCTGCTGGGCTGAAATCGAACTGGAAGGAACCTTCGGCAACTTCCCCGAGCCTACAAACCGCTCCGGTCTGCAGATCGTCACGCAATCGATCCCGGCTCGTTCGGGAACCTCCCTGGGCAGGATCTGTGTCGGCTTCCTGAGCCATGGAAAAATAAATCGCATTGCACACGATGCCTTCGAAAACGTGGTGCGCCTCTCGTCACTGGCCATCGAGACAGGCGGAAGATATTCGGAGCTGGTGCGCCGCTCGGAACTCGATTCACTGACCAACGCGCAGAACCGGTTCGCCTTCGATCGCGCCTTGGAAGCGATGGTCGACAAACACGGCAAGGCAGGCGGCAGGTTCGGGCTCATCTACATCGACCTGGACGATTTCAAGCTGGTCAACGACCAATTCGGCCACAAAATCGGAGACCAGTATCTGCAGGAAACAGCGCTCCGCCTGGGCCACCAGCTTCGCTCCAACGATCTTCTTGCCCGCATCGGGGGAGATGAATTCACGGTACTGGTGAACGACGTGAACAGTCGTGAAGAGGTCAGCGAGATCGCTTTGCGGCTCCAGGCTTGCTTCGACAGCCCGTTCTGCCTCGATAGAACCGAAATCCAGGCCACCGCCAGCATCGGCTGCGCCCTCTATCCCGAGGACGCCGATACGGCGGGTGCGCTTCTGGAATGCGCCGATGCCAGCATGTACCGCGTGAAACGCCTCAAAGCGCGCCAGCGGGCGAGCATGTCCTCGCCGTCTGACCACGGCACACTCGTATAAGAGCCCGTCCCGCGCACACTGCCGCACTCTATTCCTGAATGCAGAACGGCCTGAAGCTTGAGCTTCAGGCCGTTCTGCATGCGACTGAATTGTGCTTAGGCTACGGCGGTCGTGCTCAGCGCGGACTTGGCCTGCTCGGCCAGCTTGGTGAAGCCGGCTGCGTCGTGCACGGCGATGTCGGACAGGATCTTGCGGTCCAGCTCGATGCCGGCCTTCTTCAGGCCATTGATGAATTGCGAGTAGCTGGTGCCGTTGAGCTTGGCGGCAGCCGAGATGCGGACGATCCAAAGCGAACGGAACTGGCGCTTCTTCTCGCGGCGACCCTTGTAGGCGAACTTCAGGCCGCGCTCTACGGCTTCCTGGGCTGCCTGATACAGCTTCGACTTCGTAAGGAAGTAACCACTTGCGCGCTTAAGAATCTTTTTGCGGCGGTCATTCCGCTTGGTACTGCGTTTTACGCGGGGCATCTGTGTTTCTCCGTTTGGTTAAGTGGACTAACGCGGCTGGAGGCAGGAGAATCATGCGATTCGGCCTCTTCACTCGCGACTGCAAGCCTGGATCACGCGGCGGCCCTTCTAAAACCGGCTGCCGGGGGCCCCTCCACAGAGGCCCGGATGTGCCGCCCCGTTAAGGGCGAACGCACCAATCAGGCGTAGGGGATCATGCGCGCTACCTTCGCGTGATCGCCGTCAGAAACGATTGCGCTCTTACCGAGCTTGCGCTTCTGCTTGGGCGACTTCGACGAAAGAATGTGCCGCGTCTTCGTGTGGCCCCGCACGATCTTGCCGGTGCCGGTCTTCTTGAAGCGCTTGGCCGCGCCCGAATGGGTCTTCAACTTGGGCATTTTTCTTTCTCTTTTTCGAGTGACGTCTGGAGACGCCCTCAGAGATGCCGCAGTACACAGGGACTTCCCCGCGCGCTGGGCGCTTTGATCAGTATACCGTGAGAAGCGGTTTCGTGCCGACGAGAAGCACCCCCGCTCCCAATCCGGCATCGTCCCAAATCCGGCCGCACTGCACCGCAACGGCAACGTGCACCTCTTTCCAGCCCGTGGCCACAGGCGTACCTTGGGCTCATGGCGATCATGAGCGTGGACCTGGCGTTTCGCCGCTGGACGGACCTCGGCCTGGTGGTTCTGGATCGACCCGCCGGCACTTCCGCCGTCCACTGCGAGATCCTCACCTGGGACGACGGCGGCAACGGCCCCGGCCCCGTCGAAGCGGATATCCTCGCTGGCCGGCTCAATCATTTCTGCAACCTGCGCAACATCCGCGTCCTGATGCTCGACGGCCCCCAGGCCTGGAAATCGCGGACCAACGGCCACGCGCATGCCCGAACCAGTGAGCGGATCCTGAACACCGCCGCCAAAACCGGACCGCCCGGCATGGTAAAACCCAGCACCTACCGCGGCTTCGCCGAGTTCTGCGTCGATGTCTATGACGCCCTGTGCCGGCGCGGCTGGAAGCGCCTCGACACCACCGCCGCACCGACCCACGGACACGAGCGTGTGCTCGTCGAGAGCTACCCCTGCGCCGCCTGGAAGGCTCTGGGCCTCAAAGCACTGGCCTCCAAACGCCGCGCGCGCGTCAGCGACCTGGCCACGTCCTTCGCCGCGCTGAACGCGGTCGTTCCCCTTCAAGTCAATCGCCCGCCCAATCACGATCAGCTCCAGGCCATCGTGGGCGGCCTGCCAGGGATCGCACTGGAAGTTCGGAATTACGACGGCGCCCGCATCGTGGGAACCCCTCCGCGACGCGAAGATGGTCAATGGCGCGAGGGCTTCATTGTCCTGCCCCTGCCGCCAAAGCCGGAAGATGCCTCGAGATTGTCGGATTAGACCCAACCGGTCGGCACGCCGGCTTGTCTTGTGATCGCCGGCACAGTCCCCGAGGCTCAACCGGGTGCACAATCGTCCCTCGGCCTATGGAACCGTCCAAAGCCATCCCGCATCCACAACACTGCCCGCTCATGGGCTGTGGTGATCTGTTTACCATAAAACTAATAGGGTTTCACCCCCATTCGCTGCAAAAATCTTCCGGGAAAATATCTTATAAACATAAGAATACAAACGATTTATATAAAGACATGAACACCGCCGCAATCTTCGCCCCAAACCCGAATAAAAGACGAATATTCAGCGAATCACACCGCCCCGTCTGGCAACTGAAAAAGACTGAAAGTTTGCATATGAGTAACTAAGCTCGGGCGCGCAGGCGGGCTCGAAGTAGCTCATGGCAACTCTTCTCCCGGCACGCCCGCACACACCAGACCCTGGCCGCTACTTCGATTCGCCTACTCCGAAAGCTTTGTCGAGGAACTCGATCACGCGCTGCCGCGCGTCATACCCGTGCCACGGTTCAGGAACCGGACGCCCGAACATCGCCCCCGCCAGCGGCCCATGATTGTCGCGCGGATAAGTCACCAGTTCGACAGGGACGCCTTCCTGCCGCAGCGCGCGGTACATCTCCTGCGCCTGGCCGAGCGGGTCGGTGGTATCTGCCTGACCCTGCAGCAGCAGGAACGGCGTCTTCGCATGAGCGGCGCCTGAAAGCGGACTCTGCTTCCACGCATCTTCCATGTGCTCCCACGGCTTGCCGAAGTACCAGCGGTCGTACCACGAGCCGCCTTCCGTGCCGTATTCGCTGAACTGGTCGATCACCGGCGCGCCGGAGATGATGGCTTTGAAGCGATCCGTCTTGCCTTCCACAAAGCCGGCCATCTCGCCGCCGTAGCTATAGCCCATGAGCGCCATCTTCGCGGAGTCGAGCGGGTAGTGGGCGAGGACGAAATCAACACCTGCCATGATGTCCTGATAGTCGCCGCCGCCCAGGTCGTTCTTGTTGGCCGCGCCAAACTTCACGCCGTAGTTGGAGGAGCCGCGCGGATTCGGCCGCAGCACCGCCCAGCCGTGCCCTACAAGGAAGTCCGCGAAGGGATCGTGCCGATTCTCAAACGCGCCGAAAGGCCCTCCGTGGACATCCACGATGAGCGGGACTTTGCCCGACTTCGCTTGCGGCGGGAGGTACAGCAAGCCTTCAACGTTGAACGCGCCGTCCTGCCATTTCACCAGCTCGGGTTCGACGGACTTGAGTCCGGCGGGTGCGAGATCCGGGATGGGCAGCGCGCTGCAGGGATCGCCAAGTTTAGCTGCGGTGCACAGCTTTTCCGGCTGGCCGCCGGATTCTGCAAGCCACACCCAGGCAGTCTGCTTGCGGTTGGTATTGAGACCGGTGATCACCGGCGCGCCGAGATCGATCGGCTGAGGCGGCTTGCTGCCGTCGAGCGAGAGTCGCACCGGGACCGAGCGCGTGCCGATACCAGCTTGGCTGATGAGCGCTCCATCGGCCGTGGCGTAGAGGACGCCGCCGTTGAGCTGGCCGGGAAATCCGGAGGACAGTCGAATAATCTTCTCGCCCGACGACTTCTTCGGCAGAGCGAAAAGCTCGTCGTAGCCGGGCGGCGCGTCTTCCGGCGTCAGAGCGGCGAAGAGAATCGTGTCGCCGTCGGGGCTGAAGTCTGCACGGCCGATCGTGGGCGGGATCGCTGTCAGCTTCTGCGGCTTGTCAGGGCTGGCGGCGTCGAGCAGGAAGGCCTGTCCGGCAGGGCCGAGATCTTCAAGGTCGTTGGGCGGCTCGGTAGTCACGAGCAGGCGGTTGTCGATGGGTGACCATACAGCGCTGCGGACGTCCGGCTCGATGCCGGCAACTTTGAGTTCGCCGTCGATCTGGTCATTCGCCTTGAGCGCGGCAATGTAGAGTCGCGTGCCGTGCTGGTCATGGTTCACCCATTCGGCATCGGCCTTGGCTTCCTTCTGCTTCTTCTCGCCCGGTGTTTCGGGATCGCGCGCCCACACGGCCAGCATCTTGCCGTCCATGGAAAGCGCGTACCCATTGATGTCGATCGGTAGAGGTTCGTCCTTCTTTTCCTCGGCCTTCTTGTACTCTGGCTTCTTCTGGTCGGCCTTCGCAGCGTCCTTCTTTTCGCTTCCGGGCGGCGGAATAGCATTCTTCGCTTTCGACTCGTCGACTGCGGCCATGACCTTCAGCTCGTACGGCATGGCTTCACCGCCGCGCAGGTCCAGGCGGAAAAGCTGGTTGTGCTCCCCGCGATGGGCGAGGAAGAAGATGGCGGAGCCGTCGGGCGCCCACTGCGGCGCGCGCTCGCCGCGCTTGTCGGCCGGCGGCGAGAAGGTGAGCTGGCGCAGCGACTCTTTGTCCCCGCTGGTGCTCACAACCCAGATGTGCGATTTGGCGCCGTCGGCCGTGCTGTCGCTGACCACGAACAGGATCTGCTTCCCATCGGGCGAGAGCTGCGGGCCGCCAATGCCCTTGAGGTGTCGAAGGTCTTCCGTCGTGGGAAAGTGCGGTTCGGCGGGTTTGGCGTCATCAGCCGCGAGAAGGCCGGCGGGAGCGATGGTCAACACAGCGCACAAAGAGAGTGATACAGGGAAGGAGCGGCTGAAGAGCATGGCCCAAGAATACATCGCGAGTTCATGACGTTCGCGTCAGGAAAAAACGTGGCAGAGCTAGACCCCGCACATCGCGGCTAGCCTTGCCAGAGTGTTCGCATTGCGGACGGTCGCGGCGGCGAGAGCGCGCAGCTTGAGCTTCGAGCGGCCCATGCCGATGGGGTAGTAGACGTAGATTTCGCGGGCTCCGGGTTGAACCTGTTCGCCGTCGGGCGCAACGACTTTCCAGAGCAAATCGTCGGGCGGCGCCGCGTTGAGGAAGGCAATGCCCACCTTGGCAGGCTCCTTGTCAGCGAAAGGATTGGCAGCTAGGATCTGGTCGAGCTCGGCACCCGTGCGGACCATCACGCTGATCTTCTTTCCCATGCGCTTCTCGAGGGCATCTTCCAGGAGCTTCTTCGTCCTCGCCTCTTGCAGCTTGCTTTCAAAGAGCACGTTGCCGCTTTGAATGTAAGTGCGCACGTCTGCGAAACCCAGCGCTTCGCACAACGCGGTCAGATCTTTCATGGGCAAAAGGCCGGAGCCGCCTACGTTGATGCCGCGCAGAAGCGCTACGTATTTCATCACGTCACCTTCCCCTCGCAAGGTTGCGATGAATTCCTCATTGACCCGCGTTACGGGCGCATGTTGTACATAAAGGCGGCACGCAGTTCGAGGTATGGTCCGTGGAACTCGCGCGGTAGCGGCGGGTAATTCGAGCCGGTGAGCGCACCCCAGGCGGCTCGGTCCAGCGCGGTATCGCCGCTGCGGCCCTCGAGGACCATGCTGCCGTCAATGATGCGTCCGTTGGGCCCGATCTTGAAGCGGATCTGCACCTGGCCTTGCTTGAGAATGGGCGGGTTGACCTCATCCGGGATCAGCGGATCCCAGGTGTGTTCCGTTTCGTAGTACCAGCGCTGCAGCCAGGGGCTGAAGTCCACGCCCTGCGTGTCGGAAAGGATCGTGGCCCCGCCGCCCGCTCCCGGGTGTCTGGTGAGCGCTCCTGGCGGTATCTCCGAGCCGGAGCCCGGACGCGAGGCGCCGCGCATGGCTTCCTTGAGCTGGTCGGCCGGGTTCTGCGAACCCAGAGCGAAGTTGGGCCGGGGCGTTGCTTTGGGCTGCGGAGCCTCTACCTGCGATTGCGTTTGTTGCTGAGGCAGGACGGGCGGTGGCGTCTGCTGCACCTCGGGTTTGGGCTGCTCCAGCTTGGGGGGCTCGGGCGCCTGCGGGACCGTCGGTTTGTTCAGCGCTTCGAGAGTCTTCTTGTCCAGGTGCGGCTGAACGGTCTTGGGCTCCACGGGCTTGACCTCCACCTTCGGCTGATACTTCGAGATCAGGTCTGGCGGGAGGTCCAGATACTTCAGATCCTTGCGCTGCTTGATGGCGTCAAAGGGATCGATGACCGGCGGCACCTTAAGAACGTACTTCGGGATCCAGGTGATGGACGACAGCAGCAGAATGTGGAAGAGGATGGCCCAGAGAATGCCTTCGCGCAGGCGTGCCCAGCGGCGCTCGTCTTCGAGCTCGCCAATCATTTCGAGCAGTTCGTGTGTGTCGAAGTCCACCCAGCGCGACGTGCTCCGCGGTTGGTTCTGCCGTTCCGGACGCGAGTCTGGTTCCGGGGAGGTCTCCGGGTTGGGAGCGCTGAGGTGCGGGGAGCCCGCGGGCTCGGTGGGCTCGTTCTCTCTGGTTGGCACTACGTTGAGGGGCATTCGTCCGGCGGGAGCATGGCGGACGCAAAGGGTTAAGCGCCGGGCTCCGTTTGAGTCCTTTCGTTTATTCTCTCATTCCTTTCAAATCCGGCAAAACCGGCCAGCGAACAGGAATGAGAGCCGCAGTGCGTGACCTCGGCGGACCACAGGAGCCAAAGCTTCTGCAACGTACAATGGTCTTTCTGAATGGACGTTGGAAAAGGCTGAAAGGGAACCGGTTTGAAGCAGTTTTTTGCGCACCTGATGGCGAAGTGGAACCTTGTGCTTCTGCCCGCCATCCTGAAATTTGGCGTCCTGGGCGCAGGGGCAGTCGCCCTGATGGATTCGTCAACCATCCCGGTGCCGATGGATCTGCTGATTGCCGGTTGGGTGTGGAAGGATCAGGGGCGTTTCTGGCTCTATTGCGTGATGGCGGCCCTGGGCTCGGCGATCGGGGGCCTTCTGCCGTACATGCTGGGACGCGCGGGCGGGGAACTGTTCCTGCTGAAAAGAGTAAACCGCAAAAAATTCGATGCGCTGCGGGTCCGCTTCGAAAAACAGGAGTTCCTGGCGGTGGCAATTCCTTCAGCGCTGCCTCCGCCGACGCCGTGGAAGCTCTTCGTGTTTGCTGCCGGCGTCTTCGAAATCCCGATCTGGGTGTTCATGGTTTCGGTGTTCTGTGGGCGCCTGGTACGTTGGCTCATCCTGAGCCTGCTGGTGCTGAAACTGGGGCCCGGCGCCGTGACCATCGTGGAGCGGCACGCGCTGGGAGCCTTCATCGTGGTGGTGGGGCTGGCGGCGCTCGGCTTTGGATGGTGGTGGATGGCTAAGCGCAAGAGTGGCGGACTGGATACGAGCCGGTGAAATTTGGGCTGCTTTTCTGTTCGGTAAGGCCCCGCACATCCGACCCATGCATTCCCTCGACTCCATTGACGAAGCAAGGTCGTATCGTGGTACGGTGGGGATGATCGTACCAGTCTCTGAGATATTCGCTCTCGGAGGCGCGATGTTTCTCACCTTCGATCGGGCCCTATCACAAGTTTCTTTGTTTTCAGTGGATTAGAGGGCCCATTTCCACAAACTTTTTTTGCGCATAGTACCTGCCCGGGCACCCAGAGCACAGGGGTCGGCTGCTATATTTGTTTTTCGGAGTCAGGTTCTCCACATTGATCTTCTGACTCTAGATGAAGCTTTTAAATCGGTATGTGATCGCCCGCACAGCGGTTCCGTACTAAGTACCCAACCCCAGCAAATCCCAAAACTCAGCGCAGCAGAGTAGGAACGTATTCAATGGCGCAGATATTTGACCGCAGCTCCAACGCTTTGGCCCGCATGAGCCTTGTGTTGTCGGGGCTGATGATTATTGCCCTGGGCGTAACGCTTGATCAGTTGCAGCGTTCCCCATGGGTGACTCGGCAGGGGCAGCGGCCGGACCAGCCGGTTCCGTTCAGCCATAAGCACCACGTGCAGGGACTGGGATTGCAATGCCAGTACTGTCACACGACGGTGGAGAAGTCGAGTTACGCGGGGATCCCGCCGACCAAGACGTGTATGAACTGCCATGCGCAGATCTGGACCAATGCCCAGCTGCTGGAGCCGATCCGCCATAGCTGGGCCACGGGCCAGTCAGTGCGTTGGACGCGGGTGCACGATCTTCCGGACTTTGCCTACTTCAATCACTCCATTCACGTGAACAAGGGCATTGGCTGCGCGAGCTGCCACGGGCGCGTCGACCAGATGCCGCTGATGTATATGCAGAACACGCTGCAGATGGAGTGGTGCCTGGACTGCCACCGTAACCCGTCAAAGAATCTGCGGCCAACGAGCCAGATCTACAACATGGCGTGGGAAGCGCCGAATGACGAGCACCCGGTGTGGTGTTCTGTGAAGTCCCAACAGGGACCGACGGCGCAGCAGTTAGATTGCGTCACGAAGGATCCGTCGGGAGCAGGACCGCAGATGGCGGCGCTGCAGGCTGGTCCGCCGTACAGCTCTCCTGAAGCGAAGGCGCCCACGGGTGATGTGCAAAGCGCGGCAGTCCCGATGCCCGCGAATTACGAGAAGTTTACCAACCAGGATCAGTTGGGACATTTCCTGCTGCAGCATTACAAGATCCGCACTCCGCAAGAGCTGACCAGCTGCGAGGTTTGCCATCGATGAGTAAGCGTGAGTGGAACCCCGACTTGGATGGGAAAGAGCAGATCGTGAGTCAAGAACAAAAAGGCAGTAGCTCAGGGGCTGAAGCCCCGCAGAATCTGGCGCAGTCCTGCTGCGGGACCGGGTGTACCTGTTCGAGTGGGAATACCGAGCCGGCTAGCCAGTTTCTGACGCTGGACGCAGTGCGCGCCAAGTTGAAGGGCGTAAAGGGCAAGAAGTACTGGCGCAGCGTAGATGAACTGGCCAACACGCCGGAGTTTCAAGAGGCGGTGGAACGGGAGTTCCCGTCCGTGGCGCAAGAGTGGGTCGATCCGGTGTCGCGGCGCGGCTTCATGAAGCTGATGGGCGCGTCGATGGCGCTGGCCGGGCTTGCTGGCTGCACCAAGCAGCCTGACGAACCCATCATGGCCTACGTCAAGCAGCCGGAAGACCTCGTTTTAGGTAAGCCGAACTTCTTTGCGTCGGCGAACCCGTTCCCGACCGGGGCGATTCCGGTGCTGGTGAAGAGTGACGAGTATCGCCCGATCAAAGTTGATGGCAACCCGGAGCATCCCTATAACCAGGGCTCGAGCGATGTGTTTACGCAGGGCTCGCTGCTGGATCTGTATGATCCCGATCGCTCGCAGAAGGTAATGTATCGCGGCGAGAACAGCTCCTGGGGCGACTTCGCGCAGAAGTTCCGCGATGGAGTGAGCGCGACCAAGGACGGAACCGGCGTTTACTTTCTGAGCACGACCATTACCTCGCCGACTCTGGCGCGGCAGTGGCAGGAAATGCAGAAGGCGTATCCGAAGGCCAAGCTGGTGCAGTATGACCCGGCGCTGGCGGGGACGGCTTTCGCGAGCGGCGTGGTGCCGCGGTATGAGCTGTCCGGGGCGGACGTGCTTGTTTCGCTCGATGCAGACTTCCTTTCGGGCGCTACGTATCCGGGATTCCACAAGCTGGTGCGCGATTACGCGCAGCGCCGCAAGGATCCGAATAATCTGAATCGGTTGTACGCGGTGGAGAGTTCGCCGACCACAACAGGTCTGAAGGCGGAGCATCGGATTCCGCTGCGTGCGAGCGAGGTGCCCGCCTTTGCGGCGGCCTTGGCGCAAGCGGTGGGTGCCAGCGGTGTGCCGGCTTCGAGCTATACCTGGAGCGACGAGCAGCAGAAGTTTCTTCAGGCTGTTGCCAAGGACCTGAAGGCGCACGCGGGCAAGAGCGCGGTGATTCCGGGATTCTATGCGGATCCATCCGTAACAGCGCTGGCCACGGCGATGAATCAGGCGCTAGGCAATGTGGGCAAAACGGTTCTGATTGCGAGCCAGCCGGTAAATCCGCTGCCCAGCGACCAAATCGACGACCTGAAGTCGCTGGTGACGGATCTGAATGCGGGCAAGGTTCAGTGGCTTGTGATTCTGAATGTGAATCCGATCTATACCGCGCCTGCAGACTTGAATTTTGCCGACGCGTTTGAGAGAGCAAGCACCGTAGCGCATCTCGGATCGCATGTGGACGAGACGGCGCAGATTGCGGAGTGGCATATTCCCGCGGCGCACGCGCTGGAGATGTGGTCAGACGCGCGCAGCTACGACGGCACAGTTTCGATTGTGCAGCCGATGATCGAGCCGCTTTACGGCGGCAAGAGCGCACACGATGTGCTGCAGGTGCTTCTGAATGACCCGCTGCTGAGCAGTTACTCGGCGGTACGCGAGACGTGGAAGTCAACGATCAAGGGTGACTTTGAGACGGGCTGGCGCAAGGCGCTGCATGACGGCTGGATCGCCGATACGGCCTTCGAGGCGAAGGGCGCTGGCGAGAGCGCATTCAAGGGACAGGTGCCGGCACCGTCGTCGAAAGATGCGCTGGAGATTATTTTCCGGCCGGATCCGAATGTGTATGACGGGCGTCTGGGCAACGTGGGCTGGCTTCAGGAACTGCCGAAGCCGGTGACGAACCTGAGCTGGGATAACGCGGCGATTGTTTCCGGTGCCACGCTGACCAAGCTGAATCTGGAAGAAGACGACATCGTCGAGATTTCGGTGGGCAATGGCAAGGTGAAGGCGCCGGTGGTGGTTGCGCCGGGTCATCCCGATAATTCAGTTACGGTGTACCTGGGCTATGGCCGTCAGGTGGGACGAGTGGCGGGTGGTGCGGGATTCAACGCGTACCTGATTCGTCCTTCCTACGCGCCGTTCGCTTCAACGGGTTCAATCAAGAAGGTGGACGGCAAGTGGGGCGTGGCGATTACCAAAAGCCACTACCAGGATCATCGCGGGGAAGCGGCCGGCGGCGAAGGCGGCGGCGAGCACGCAGGAGCGAACCACTCGCTCGAAGGCAATGAGGCGATCAACGAGCGCGGCATCATTCGTTACGCGACGCTGGATGAGTACAAGCAGCATCCCGGCTTCGCGAACGAGGGTGAAACGCACGAGAAGACCGAGATGGGGACGTCGCTGTTTCCCAACTGGGTGTACAAAGACAACGCATGGGGCATGTCGATTGACATGAACAGCTGCACGGGCTGCAACGCATGCATCGTAAGCTGCTATGCAGAGAACAACATTCCGGTGGTGGGCAAGCATCAGGTGCGCATGGGCCGCAACATGCAGTGGCTGCGCATCGACACGTACTTCGAAGGCGACCTGGCTGCACCTAAGGCGCACTTCCAGCCGATGACGTGCCAGCATTGCGAGAACGCACCGTGCGAGCAGGTATGCCCGGTGGGCGCCACGGTGCACACGCCGGAGGGCCTGAACATGATGGTCTACAACCGCTGTGTGGGTACGCGCTACTGCTCCAACAACTGCCCGTACAAGGTGCGTCGCTTCAATTTCCTGCTGTACTCCGACGTGTATGACTGGGACAACAAGACGCTGGCACTGATGCGGAACCCAGATGTGTCGGTCCGCAGCCGCGGCGTAATGGAGAAGTGCAGCTACTGCGTCCAGCGTATCCAGGAAGCGAAGATCACCGCCGACAAGGAAAACCGCGCGATTCGCGATGGCGAGATCCAGACCGCTTGCCAGCAGGCCTGCCCGGCGCAGGTGATCACGTTCGGCAACATCAACGACAAGGACAGCCGGGTGGCGAAATTGCGTGCGGACGAGCGTACCTACCAGGTGCTTGCAGATCTGAATACACGGCCAAGGACAACGTATGTGGCCGCGGTAGTGAATCCGAACGCGGAGTTGGAAGAGACGCCGGTGGAGCATAAAGGATAGGGAGTAGGGAGCAGGCCCCAACACCCTTAAGCGCGGAAACCGAGAACCGACAACCGAGAACTGAGACCTTCGATAATGGCAACGAGCGACCTGAAACCGAACAGCCCCGAGTACGCGCGGTGGGTGGACCCCGCAACGGGGGAATTCCGGGTATTGGAGCCGGGACAGACCTTCAAGTCTGTTACCGACAAGATCACGCGCATTGTCCTCACGCCACATACGCCTCTGGGCTGGTTTGCGATGTTCGGCATCTTCGGCGCCATTGCCGTACTGCTGCTCGTCGCGGTCACCTGGCTGTTTCTGGTGGGCGTGGGCATCTGGGCCATCACCATCCCGGTGGCGTGGGGCTTCGCTATCATCAACTTCGTGTGGTGGATCGGTATTGGCCACGCCGGAACGCTGATCTCGGCAATTCTGCTGCTCTTCAAGCAGGGCTGGCGAAACTCCATTAATCGATTTGCCGAGGCCATGACGATCTTCGCCGTGGTCTGCGCGGGCATGTTCCCGCTGATCCACGTCGGTCGTCCCTGGTTGGGTTACTGGCTGTTCCCCTACCCGAGCACGATGACGGTGTGGCCGCAGTTCCGTTCCCCACTGCTGTGGGACGTGTTCGCGGTATCGACGTATGCGACGATCTCGGTGGTGTTCTGGTACATCGGCATGGTGCCGGATTTCGGCACCATGCGCGATCGATCGAAGACGCGCTTTGCCCAGTACATGTATGGATTGATTTCGCTGGGCTGGCGGGGATCGGTGCGCCACTGGATGCGGTATGAGACGGCATCGCTGCTGCTGGCCGGCCTGGCCACGCCGCTGGTGCTCTCGGTACACACGGTCATCAGCTTCGACTTCGCGGTGGCGGTGCTGCCGGGCTGGCACACCACGATCTTCCCGCCTTACTTCGTCGCCGGCGCTATCTACTCGGGTTTTGCCATGGTGCTGACCCTGGCCATTCCGCTACGCAAGTTCTATCACCTGGAAGGCCTGGTGACGGAGCGGCACATCGACAACATGGGCAAGGTCATGCTGGCGACGGGCTTCATTGTGGCCTACGGCTACGGCATGGAAGCGTTCATGGCGTGGTACTCGGCGTCGCATTGGGAATGGTTCATGTTCTGGAACCGCGTGTTCGGGCCGATCGGCTGGTCCTATTGGGTGCTGATCACCTGCAACCTGGCGATTCCGCTGACCACTCTGTGGTCGCGCAAGCTGCGCACCAACATCACGTTCATGTTCATCATTTCCATCGTGGTGAACACGGGCATGTGGTTCGAGCGCTTTGTGATCGTCGTGACCAGCCTTTATCGCGACTTCCTGCCGTCGTCGTGGGGCACCTACCGCGCCACCAAGTGGGACTACATGACGTACGTGGGGACGCTGGGACTGTTCACCACGCTGTTCCTGTTGTTCGTGCGCTTCCTGCCAATGATTCCCATGAATGAAATCAAGCTGATGCTGCCGGGCGCGAAGATCAAGCCCAAAGTAGCGGCGGGGAGTGATCACTAATGCTGCTGCGGAAAGCCTTCAAGTCGCGCGCGCCAGGAAGCAAAAATGAATTGGGAGGGAAGCGCTAATGCCTCCTCGTGAAGGAACCTACGGCCTGCTGGCCGAATTCGAGAACCCGAGCGATCTGGTGCGAGCGGCCCGCCAGGCGCGGCAGGACGGGTGGCGACGGTTGGATTGCTACTCGCCGTATCCGCTGGAGGAAGCTGCAGAGGCCATCGGGTTTCATCGCAACAAGGTGCCGCTCATTACGCTGATCGGCGGATTGATGGGCCTGGCTGCAATGTTTCTGCTGGAAACGTGGATCTCGACTCTCGCCTATCCGCTGAACATTGCCGGGCGCCCCACTTACTCATGGACGGCGTTTGTGATACCGGCGTATGAGTGGACGATTCTGTGGTCCGGATTGTCGGCAGCGTTTGGAATGCTGGCGTTGAACGGGCTTCCCTCGCTCTATCATCCGCTGTTCAATGCGCCGAATTTCCGCAATGGAGCGAGTGACGACAAGTTCTTCCTTTGCCTGGAGGCGCTGGACCCCAAGTTCGATTTGCTGGAATCGAGGAAGTATCTGGAAGGCATGCAGCCCGTCTCGGTTGTGGAGGTGGAGTACTAATGCACAGGGATCAGGGATCAGGGATCAGAGGTCAGAAGGCTCCCGTGCTCCGCGGCCTGGCTTTCGCCGGTGTCTCGGCTGTGCTCCTTCTCGCCGGGTGCCGCCAGGACATGCATAACCAGCCGAAGATGTTTCCGCAGCGCGGCAGTGAGTTCTTCGCCGATGGGCGCGGGGCGCGGACGCAGGTGGTAAACAGCGTCGCGCGCGGTCAGTTGAATGAAGACAGCTACTACTACACGGGTGTGGTCCAGGGCGCGAACGGCTATCGCGAAGAGAAGGACCAGCTGCCGTTTCCGGCAACGCTGGAAGTGCTGCAGCGCGGAGAAGAGCGGTTCAACATCTACTGCACGCCTTGCCACTCGCGGGTAGGCAACGGGCTGGGTGAGATTGTGCAGCGCGGGTATAAGCCCGCAGCCAATCTGCACGACCAGGTGCGCAGGGCGCAGCCGCTGTCGCACTACTTCTACGTGATGACGCATGGGTACGGGGCGATGCCGGACTACTCGGCACAGCTTCCTCCGGAGGACCGGTGGGCGGTGGCGGCGTATATTCGCGCGCTGCAACTTAGCCAGGCGGCCAACGCCAGTGACGTGCCCGCGGGAGCGCAGGTGCAAAGCCTGAAGGACGTGGCCGACGCGGAGAAGCTGCCCGCATCGTTTGCGCAGCCATGGAATTTGCCGGAGACGGCGGTGTATTCCAACCAGGGGCCGGCGCAGAAGGAAGGCACTCCGGCAATGGGCCCGGCCAACACGGCGGATCCGGTGCAGATCAACAAGGGCAAGGCCACCGCAGGCGCCACGAAGTAAGAATCAGAAGGAACTGGAATGGCTCACACATCACACGCCAAGACGCTGCCGGCTAATCTAAACGCGCCGCCCATGGTGAGCGCGTGGCAGACGCGCGCGCTCATTGTCGGAATCGTATTCGCTATCGTTGCAGTCATCCTCGGATTCCTGGGGCAGGCGCAGGATCAACTGGGCTGGGACCATCTGCTGAGGGCTTGGGACCTGGGCCTGATGATCACGTTTGGATTCTGCGTGGGCGGGCTGGCACTGCTGATGGTGCAGTACTGCTCCGGCGGCAAATGGGGTCTGCTGCTGCGCAGGCCTTTGGAGGCGATGAGCCGCACGCTTTGGCTGGTCTTTGTGTTCTGGATTCCAATCGCCGTATTTCAGGGCCGGCTCTTCATGTGGGCCAATCACGGCCTGGTGGACAAGGCGTTCAACCTGGGCCAGATCACCAAGGAGCAGGTGGAGGCAATCGATCACTGCATCCAGTGGAAGCACGCGATGCTGAACCCCACAACGATGGTCGTGGTGAGCGTGATCTGCTTCCTCATCTGGGGCTACTACACCTGGCGCCTGAACGCCCTGAGCTTGAAGCGCGATACGGAATCGCCGGCTACAACGCCGTTCTGGATTAAGAAACTGGAAAACATCAGCGGACCGGGAATCGTGGTCTATTCCCTCACCATGACCGCGGCGGCGATTTACTGGGTGATGTCGATGGACGTGACCTGGTACTCGTCGATCTACGGGCTGTTATTCCTGGTGGGACAGGGCTACTCGGTGCTCGCGTTGTCGATCATCACGGTGATCAACTTGTCGAAAAGCGAGCCGTATGGAACGATTCTGCGGCCGGTGGAGCAGCACGATCTGGGCAAGATGACGTTCGCCTTCGTGATGCTGAACATCTACCTCGCGTTCGGACAGTGGCTGATCATCTGGTCAGGCAATCTACCGGAAGAGATCAACTGGTACCTGGATCGTATTCGCGGGGACTGGGGCATCATCATCACGCTGGACTTCATCTTCCATTGGGTGATTCCGTTCTCGATGCTGCTTTCGCGCGACATCAAGCGCAACAAGAAGCGTCTGGTGCGGCTGTGCCAGTGGATGATCTTCGCACGGTGCTTCGACATGTTCTGGCTGATTGAACCGAACTTCCGGGACGCAGCGCGCAACCTGCACTTCAGCTGGGGAATTCTCGAGTACATTGCGGTGCCGGCGGCCATGATCTCGTTCTGGACGGTGGTGTATTGCATGAACCTGAAGTCGCGGCCGCTGGTGCAAGTCAATGATCCGCATCTGGCGGAGATTCTGGAGCCTGAACATGCCACTGCATGAAGACAACAAGTTGCCGTCGCACGGCGAACATCTGCCGCCCCACGGCAAAGGCGAGATCGATGCGTCGCATGGGTATGAGCGGTCAGACGTAAAGACATCAGGCATCATCGTCTTTCTGACGGCTCTGGGCATCTTCGTGGCGGTGACGGGGATCCTTTGCTGGGGCATCGGCAAGGCTTTCAACGCCTATATGAACAAGGAAGACGGGCCGAATACCAAGTGGACGAAAGATGCTGATGTGCAGATTCGCCAGCTGGGCAACATGCCGTCGAGCCCTGAACTGCAGAACAAAGTGGCAGAGTTGACGCAACAGTTTCCCACGCCGCGCCTGCAGTCAGACAGCGGGGATGGCGGCCAGGACCTGACCGACCTGCACGCGCGCGAAGATCTGCTTCTGCAGCACTACACGCGGGTGGATGGGCAGCAGGGGAAGGTCAGGATTCCCATAGAGCGCGCGATGGAACTGATTGCGCAGCGCGGATTGCCGGTGGCCCCGCCGCCGCAGAACGGGACATTGATGGCCGGCGATCGGCAGCCGGTGGTGCAGGCGCCTTTGACGACTGGGTTTGCGCGCACGGCGTATGAACTGGAACAGGAACGTGGCGAAGGCGCTCACGCAGAGCGGCCTCCGAATCAGAAGTAAAGCAACGCGGATCAGGCATCAGCACCAAGGGAGTTGCGGTATGAAGTGCATGGGCACAATCCGGAAGAAGTTGCGTACGGTAGCGCTGAGCGCTGCCGCCGCGATTGTGCTGGGGATGTCGACGATGGCGCCAGCTATCGGGCAGGTCTCCGGTTATGGCGACAAGCAGTCGGGCCCTGCGAATGAAAAAGCGCGGATTCTCGACAAGGTCGGAATTCAGCAGCATTTGAATCAGCAGCTGCCGCTGAACCTGTCATTCACGGACGACGCAGGGAAGCAGGTGCAGCTCGCGGATTACTTCGGGAAAAAGCCGGCGATTCTCGCGCTCGTCTATTACCAGTGCCCGATGCTGTGCAGTGAAGAGCTGAACGGCCTGGTGAGCGCACTGCTCATGGTGGACGAGGTTCCCGGCCGGGACTTCAACATTGTGGTGGTAAGCATCGATCCCAGCGAGGGTACTGATCTGGCGGCGGCCAAGAAGCGCAGCTACGTGAAGCGCTACGGAAAGCCGCAGACAGCCGATGGGTGGCACTTTCTGACGGGAACGCAGCCGAACATCGACGCTCTGACGAAAGCTGTTGGCTTCGGGTACGTGAAGATTCCCGGGCCGGATGGGAAGCTGACGCAGTTTGCGCATGCCAGCGCCATTCAGCTGGTAACTCCCGAAGGCAAGCTGGCGCAGTATTACATGGGCGTGGAGTATTCGCCGAAGGATCTTCGGCTGGGACTGGTGGAGACCTCGCACGGGAAGATTGGCTCGCCGGTAGACAACATTCTGACCTACTGCTATCACTACGACCCGGGTTCGAACAAGCATTCGCTCATTGTGGCGCGGGTGGTGCAACTGGGCGGGCTGGTAACGATGGTTTCGCTGGGCGGTTTTATGTTCCTCATGTTCCGCCGCGATCACCGGCTCGAACAGGCGAACGACAAGCAGGGCACAGGAACAGGCACAGGCAAAAAGGTGAACGGATAACGGAATGGATCACATCAGCCAAGTACTCTGGCAATTCCTCGTCAAATGGATGACGAACTTCGCGCTGTTTCCGCCGGAGGCGTCGAAGATTGCGCCGCAGATGGACGCGCTGTACTTCTTCATGGTCCTGGTCAGCCTGGTGGGGCTCACGATAGTGATCCTGCTGCTGGTCAGCTTCTCGATCCTGTACAGCAAGAAGCGTCACCCGGTCGCCGTGCAGATCGAAGGCTCGACGCTGCTTGAGGCGACTTGGACGATCATTCCGCTCGGCTTGTTTCTGATCATGTTTGTATGGGGCGCACTGATCTATTTCCGCATCTACACGCCCCCGGCGAACGCCATGAATATCTATGTGGTGGGCAAGCAGTGGATGTGGAAGGCAGAGCATCCGGGCGGCCAGCACGAGATCAACTCCCTGCATGTTCCCACGGGGCGTGCGGTTCAGTTGACGCTGATTTCGCAGGATGTGTTTCATAGCTTCTCCATCCCGGCATTTCGCGTAAAGCGCGAAGCGATTCCGGGGCGCTACACCAATGTGTGGTTTGAGGCCACGACGCCTGGCACATATCACCTGTTCTGTACGCAGTATTGCGGCACCAACCACTCGGCCATGATTGGTGACATTGTGGTGCTCACGCCGGACGACTACAAGAAGTGGCTGTCGGAATCGACCAGCGGCATGAGCCTGGCGCAGAACGGCGAGCGGCTGTTTGCCAGCCTCAGCTGCAATGCCTGCCACAATGGGCAGGCGGGCGCCCGCGGCCCGAGTTTGGCGGGCGTGTATGGGTCGCACCTGACGCTGGCGAGCGGCGGCACACAGCTTGCGGATGAGGCGTATCTGAGAGATGCAATCCTGAATCCCTCGGATCACGTGACGCAGGGATTTGCGCCGATCATGCCAACCTACCAGGGCCAGATCAGCGAAGACGGCGTGATCTCACTGGTGGAATATATCAAATCATTGAACACGAATTACCGCGTTGAGCAGACGCTGAATACAAGCACCTTGCTGCCGGAATCCGAGGGCAAGGCAACACCGGCGGGCCAGGGAGCCGGCGGGGCGGGGACCGCAAAGCAGGCGCCTTCAAGCCAGGGAGTGGTGAAACGATGAGCACCGATACAATCATTAGACTTCCCGACCAGTCCACGGCCAGGATCCCGAAGGTCAATTTCCTGACGAAGGAGAACGGCCTGATGAGCTGGCTCCTTACGGGTGACCACAAGCGCATTGCGACGCTCTACCTGATCTCAATTACGTTCTTCTTCGCGATCGGCGGCTCGCTGGCCGGCCTTATCCGGCTGGAACTGCTGACGCCGCAAAGCGATCTGATGGCGGCGGACACCTATAACAAGGTGTTCTCAATGCACGGCATCATCATGGTGTTCCTGTTCCTGGTGCCGAGCGTGCCCGCCACACTGGGCAACTTCCTTATCCCATTGATGATTGGCGCCAAGGATCTGGCACTTCCGAAGGTCAACCTGCTGAGCTGGTATCTCTACACGATTGCAGGCGTGATGGTGCTGTACTCAATGATCACGGGCGGCGTGGATACGGGCTGGACATTTACTGTGCCGCTCTCCACGCACTACGTGAACACCAACGTGATCACGACGGGGCTGGCGATCTTCGTGGCGGGATTCAGCTCCGTATTCACGGGGCTGAACTTCATCGTCACGATTCACAAAATGCGCGCGCCCGGGATGACTTGGTTCCGGCTGCCGCTGTTTGTGTGGTCGAACTATGCGGCCAGCGTCCTGATGGTGCTGGGCACTCCGGTTCTGGCGATCACGCTGGTGCTGGTGGTTCTGGAGCGCGCGTTTGGAATAGGCGTGTTCGATCCGTCCAAGGGCGGAGACCCAATCCTGTTCCAGCATCTGTTCTGGTTCTACTCGCACCCGGCCGTGTACATCATGATTCTACCGGGCATGGGAGTTATCTCAGAGGTTGTGTCCACCTTCAGCCGCAAGCGCGTGTTTGGGTATACGGCGGTGGCGTTCAGTTCCGTGGCGATTGCCGTGTTCGCGTTCTTCGTCTGGGAACACCACATGTTCATCATGGGCGTTTCGAATTACTCCACGCTCGTGTTCAGCCTGCTGACGATGCTGGTGGCGGTGCCTTCGGCGATCAAGATTTTTAACTGGTCGTTCACGCTGTACAAGGGTTCGATCACCTTTGAGACGCCGATGCTGTATTCGTTCGGGTTCATGGGGCTGTTCACAATCGGCGGGTTGACGGGCGTGTTTTTGGCGTCGACCGGCACCGACATCCATCTGACCGAAACATACTTCATCGTGGCGCACTTCCACTTTGTGATGGTGGGCGGCATGCTGATGGCGTTCCTTTCGGGCATTCACTTCTGGTGGCCGAAGTGGACGGGACGCATGTATCCCGAAAAGATTTCGCAGCTCGCGGCACTGATTACGTTCATCGGGTTCAACTTCACGTTCTTCCCGCAATTCCTGCTGGGGACGCTGGGCATGCCGCGGCGCTATGCGGCATACCCGCCTGAGTTCCAGGTGCTGAACGTGTTCTCCACCGCGGGCGCAACCATCCTTGGTGTGGGCTACCTGCTTCCCATTCTGTATCTCACGTGGTCGCTGAAGTATGGCGAGATCGCCGGCGATAATCCCTGGCAGGCAACGGGGTTGGAGTGGCAGATTCAGTCTCCGCCTTTGACGGAAAACTTCCCTGAAATCCCCATCGTGGATCACGACGCGTACGACTATGAGTGGCTCGAGAAAAAAGAGAAAGAGGTAACCAGTGTCGGATAGCACCGTGACGGTTCATGGCGCACATACGGCGCACGAGCACCCGCCGTATCAGAAGCACCACTTTGCAAGCATGGAACAGCAGGTGGACACCACCGCCTTCGCCATGTGGCTTTTCCTGCTGACGGAAATCATGTTCTTCGGTGGGCTGTTTACCTCCTACCTGATCTTCCGGAACTGGTATTACCCAGCCTTCGTTGTTGCGTCGCACCAGCTGAACATCTTCTGGGGAACGCTGAATACGGGCGTGCTGATCACGTCGTCGTTCACCATGGCCATGGGCGTGTGGTGCGCGGAGATGCGGAAAAAGAGCGGCCTGGTGCTGTGCCTGGTGCTGACGTTTGTGCTGGGGTTGGTCTTCCTTGGAATCAAGTACATCGAGTACAGCGAGAAATTCGAGAAGCACCACGTTCCGGGATTGCACTACAGCCTGCAGTCGTTCACCAATCCTGCGTCAGACAAAGAGGTTCACGACAAGTATCCCGAAGATAAGGCGCTGGATGTCGGCATGGCGCGGCACACCGAGCTGTATTTCTCGTTGTACTTCGCCATGACGGGCATGCACGCCCTGCACATGATTATCGGTATCTGCCTGCTGGGGTACATGATCATCAGGGCTCGAGCCGATGCGTACACGACCGGCCATATCACGTTTGTAGAGAACTTTGGCCTTTACTGGCACTTTGTCGACATCATCTGGATCTTCCTGTTCCCGCTGCTGTATCTGATCAGCAGGCACCCATAAGGACGCGACCATGAGCAAACATAACGATGATATGCAGCACCATTCCGGCACCGGGCACGACCACGATCCGGGCGAGCAGGACGTGCACGACTCGATGAACCATGTTGTGCCGCCCACCGTGTACATGATTGTGGGAGCAACCCTGCTGGTGATGACCGGCCTCACGGTCTGGGCCTCGTTTTGGGACATGGGGGCGTTCAACCCGGTTGTGGCGCTGGCCATTGCCTGCTTCAAGGCGTCCCTCGTGGTGCTGTTCTTCATGCACGTGAAGTACAGTTCGAAGCTCACTAAGCTAACGGTGTTCTCAGGGCTGTTCACCTTCCTGGTGCTGATTGCTCTGACGCTGGCGGACTACACGACGCGCGCGTGGGGACGGTGGTAGGGGAACGGAACGACAGACACAGTTACAGAGTTGAGGCCGCCGGATGGCGGCCTTTCTGTTTGTGTTGATTTAAGGGTGGAGATGGGCGGCGGCGAGGCGTATGCTCAGGGTGTTTGCGGCGCAGGTGCATATGCATAGAGGCCGGAGAGGGTTGCTGATAGTCGCGCTGGGCGCTGCGGGACTGCTGGGTGCCGGCCCTGCGATGCTGAATGAGCCGATGGTCTACGCACAGGGTGCGTCGGCGCTGCCGGCTCTGCGCAGCTTTGCCGGGACGTGGAACCTGATGTTCGAAGAGAAGCACTTTGCCACCATGATTCTCAAAGAACAGGACGGGCGGCTGACAGGCAGCCTCACCAATGAGTCGCTGGGGATGAATGAGGAGGGGCGAATCACGCGGGCTGATGCGCGGACAGGCACATCGCCGGTGGTGCGCACTGTCTTGGAGGGACAGGTACTGCACATCGTGGAAAAGGACGGGGCGGACGAGATCGAATGGGCAATGACGCTGAAATCCGAGACCAGGGCGACGCTTAAGATTGAGGGCGCGGGTGCGCCGGCCAATGCGCAGCCAATCGAGCTGGAACGAGTGTGGTCAGAGCCTCCGGTTCAACCCTGACGTCTCTATCAGCCGACAGGGAAGAGAACGGTCCAGTGCGCGTCGGATCCCTGGCGAGCGACGGATGCGGACCAGGCCGCGAATCTCGCGGAGCCGATGATGTGTGCGGACAGGCCTTCGAGGAGTGACTGCCAGCCGCGCATCGACTCGTCAAGGACAACTACATTCCCCGGGACGCTCACAGCAACGCAGGCGACGGGATGGGTGACAACATCACGCTGGAACGCGGCCACTCGCGTCACCTCGGTCCAGTGCATGGTGACGGCGCCCCTGGAGCCGTCAGTGAACTGAGCTGTCCGTCGCACGCTCGTGGCGTCGGTCTGGATTTCTGCGTGTTGCAGCGCGATCCGACGCTGCGCAGTTTCTGATTGAGCCGCTGGAGTCTCCATTCCGCTGCAGCATATCATCCGCGTGGATGAACTGGCGCAGGGGAGTGCTCAACAAGAGACTTTCATTGCGTGATACCCTACGCGCCAAGATTTTCAATGGGCAAAACCGCGCTCGAAACTTGATCCCAGTCAGCGCCACGCAGACAGACAATGAAAGAAGAGTACTTTGCAGGATCAACTGCCACGGGGACGTCCATGCTTCAGGAGGCGGCCTCCGTGGCGATCTTTTCAACGACGCCGATGTTTCCGACAAGATCCGAGCTGAACCCATGGCGTTCGCGCAGATAATCCGGGGCGTTCCAGGAAACCCAGACTTGGGCCTTCGAGTCTTCTGCAACCAGGAGCTTGAGTGGAAGATCGAGGGCAGTACTGGGTGCGGAGAGCATCAGAGGGGTTCCTGCTGCCGGATTGCCGAAGATGATGAGCTTCGTGTCGGGCATCTGCAGGCCCGCTTTCAACGCTTCGCCGCTGTGATCGACGATGGCGAAAACCGTCACCTTTTTGGCTTCAAGAGTCGTCCGGATCCGGGCGACGGTTTCATTGACGCTGTGCTTGCTGGGACGGCTCTGGATGCCGTTTCTAAAGATTGGTTCCACGGGATCCTCCCTCGGGACGTAACGATGGGATGTACGGTTAGGCGCGAGGATGCTGGGAGTTTCTGATTGAACCGGTGCGAAGGCATACCCGCGGATCTAGAGCGTTTGACCGAACATCCCCGCGTGGCGGTACGCAGGGCCGGGGCGCCGCGACGGGATGGCCGTTGCGTTGTCTACTGGATGCAGCGGTCTATGCGCATCGAAGATAACGCCGCTCTGGATGTTGCGATTGCGGCGGGGAATCAGCTGGGTCTGCCGGTGGTGGTGTTCTTTTCTGTCATCCCCAACTATCCGCATGCCAACCTGCGCCACTATCACTTCATGGCGCAAGGACTGCGCGATGTGGCTTCGGAGGCCGCTGAGCGCGGCGTCGGGTTTGTGCTGCGGCGGCATCCGGATGGCTCTCTGGAGCGGTTTCTGGAGGAAGTGAACGCCGCCATGCTGGTGGGCGATGAGAACCCCTGCCGGGAGCCGGAGCGGTGGCGCCGGGTACTGGCGAAAAAGCTCAGGATTCCATATTGGACGGTGGACGCAGACGTGGTGGTGCCCTCCCGGGTTTTCGGAAGGACCTACTTCCTGCTGCATCATTTCCGGCCTCACCTGAAACGCGAGCTGCCAAAATTCCTTGTAAAGCCCGAGAACCTGAAGCCAGAGCGGGTCTGGGCGCCGGAGAAGCGCATCGAGAGCTATCCGGAGGCCGAAGACATTACTCTGGGGTTCACTAAGCTGGACCGTTCAGTAGGGCCGGTAGACACGTTCACCGGCGGCGCCCGGGCGGCCCGATTGCGGCTCGCTGAGTTCGCAGATCGTGAACTGGCGCGCTATGAGGACAAGCGCAACCGGCCTGAGGTAAAGGGCACCAGCCGGCTTTCGCCTTATCTGCATTTCGGAAATATTGCGCCGGTCAGGATCGCTCTGGAGGTCAACCGGGCAGTGGAACAAGGCAAAGCTCGGGCAAGCGCGTCGGAGAGCTATCTGAATGAGTTAATTGGGTGGCGGGAGCTGAGTGTACTGTTTGTGCGGCACAACGAGCGCTACGATTCCTGGGAGTGCGCCGACCCTTGGGCGCGTCGCACGCTGGAGGAGCATGCGGGCGATCTGCGGCCGCGAAGGTATTCCCTTTCCGAACTCGAACAGGGGCATACCTACGACGAGCTGTGGAACGCGGCACAGATGGAAATGGTTCGAGACGGCTGGATGCACAACTACATGCGTATGTACTGGGCCAAAAAGATTTTGGAGTGGGCGCCAAATCCCGCAACCGCGTTTGACTGGGCAGTGGTTCTGAACGACAAGTACGAGCTGGATGGACGGGACCCGAATGGATACGCCGGGATAGCCTGGGCTATCGTGGGGAAGCACGATCGCCCCTGGTTCGATCGACCAATCTTCGGAACGGTCCGTTACATGTCGGGGGCGTCGACGGGGAGAAAGTTCGATTCGGAGAAGTATGTGAGGCAGAACGAAGCCCTGTTCCCGCTGTAGCACCGTCACGCCGGCCAACTTTGTGAGCAGGCTCACAGATGTAGCGGGCATCACAGGCGGGCTCCGTTTCGCTGTCCTAAAATGGGCCAACTTTCCGGGTTTCAAATTCACGCACCGCAGAGGGCGCTAATCTTTCGAGCGCCTCAACCTCAATGCCCAGACCGGCGGCGGGGCGGTGGCGACCCGGCATGCAAGGACCCATGGGCGCTCAAAGACTGAATTCTTCCGCGGCGAGGGGGGAATGCCGACCCCAGACACCCGTCTGCAATCGCAAGCATGCGGCATTGCTGGTGGTGTCCTGGGCCGCGGTCCTCGGGTGGTGCTGCGTAGCCCCGGGACAGCAGAGTGCTGCGCCAAATCGGGGTGCGAACTCGGTTCCACCCCGGGTCGCCGCCGCCCGGCGGTTTCTGGCCATGCACACCATTCCTCGCCGGCGGATGACTGGGGTGGCCGCCCCGGCACAACCGCAGGTAGCCGACTCATCCGCGACCTGGGAAGCGCTGGGGCCGGCGACGGTGGCCACTCCAAGCTTTGGACAGGTGACAGGGCGCGTGTCCTCGCTGGCGCTTGATCCGGCTGACAGCACCGGGAACACCCTGTATGTGGGAACCACCGGAGGTGGGGTCTGGTTGAGCACGAACGCGGCCACCGCTCAGGCCACCGATGTAAAGTTCATGCCGCTGACTGATCGGCCCTCGGTCTTGGCGACAGCCATCGACGCCTCGATCAGCATCGGAGCCCTGACGGTGCAGCCTGGGGGCACCGGAGTGGTGCTGGCGGGCACCGGTGACCCGAACGATGCGCTCGATTCATATTATGGAGCCGGGCTTCTCCGGTCTGACGATTCGGGTAAGACTTGGAAGCTGATCAGCGGCACGTCCGACCAGATGGATGGGCTTTCGACGGTTGACCATGGCTTTCGCGGAGAGGGGTTTGCGGGGTTTTCGTGGAGCACCTTGGATCCGCAGGTGGTTGTGGCTGCGGTTTCCCAATCGTTCGAGGGCTCTTTGGTGCACGCCGGGCTGCCGAACTACAGCTACTTGGGACTGTACTACTCAAAGGATGCCGGGCAGCACTGGCATCTGGCCACCATTACGGATGGCGGTGGGCTCGATGTGCAGGGCCCGGTAGACGCGTTTGCCGGTATTGAGGGCAATGCGGCCACGGCCGTAGTCTGGAATCGCTTCCGAAAGCTGTTCATAGCATCGGTGCGCTTTCACGGGTATTACCAGTCGGCTGATGGGGTGACCTGGACCCGATTGGCATTTCAGCCGGGCAGTCGGCTCACTTCCGCGCTGTGTCCGACCAATTCTGGCTCGATTGGCTCTCCCGCGTGCCCAATCTTTCGCGGCGCGCTGGCGGTAAATCCTGAAACCGGCGATACGTTTGCGTGGACGGTCGATGAGAACAACCAGGATCAGGGGTTATGGCGAGATGCCTGCGCCGCCAGCGGCGATTCGTGCGCGAATACAACGATTGCCTTCGCTAACCAGGTGAGCACGTCTTCCTTGCAGAGCGCCACGACCCAAGGCGTGCACACGGTTCCGAATGGCGACTATGACCTGGCTTTGGCCGCGCTCCCTTCCGACACGGACACCGTGCTGCTGGCGGGCGCTAACGATTTATGGAAGTGCAGCCTTCGGGACGGATGCACGTGGCGCAATGTGACCAATTCGACGAAATGTATGAGCGCGCACGTGGGCGAGTATCAGCATGCGATCGAGTGGAACACGGCAAATCCACTGGAGGTGATGATTGGAAACGACAGCGGCCTCTGGCGATCGGAAGACGGCATCAGCGAGACAGGGCCGGCGTGCTCGTCGAGCGACGCCGATCATTTCCAGAATCTGAATGGGGCTATTGGCTCGCTGGCCGAAGTGGAAACCATGTCCCAGGTGGTGGCGTCGCCATACACGCTTATGGCTGGTCTGGGCGCGAACGGAACGGCAGGCGTGAAGAGCACGAGTGCACCGGTGGCTCAGTGGCCGCAGATTCTGAGCGGTGAAGGCGGCCCGGTGGCGATCGACGGCGCGGCTCCCGACAGGTGGTATGTGAACAACGGCGCGGGGGTCTCAATTCATTTGTGTTCGAGTGCCGACGCATGCACGCAGGCGAGCTTTGGAGACGTGTCGGTGGTGTCGAATGCGGACGTTGGCAGCGACGGTCTCACCATGACCCAACCGGCTCCGTTCCTGGTAGATCCTTTGGATCACGATCAGTTGATTGTGGCCACATGCCGATTGTGGCGGGGTTCGGTCGGTGGCGGCGGATGGACCTCGGCGAATGCGATCACATCGATGCTGGGCAGCGGAACCAGCGGGAGTTATTGCTCGGGCAACGCCCTGATACGATCCGTGGCGGCTATGGCGCTTGCCGGGGGCGGAGAGGTGGTGTACGCGGGGACGTTCGGAAGCCAGGACGGCGGAGCGAACCTGGGTGGCCACTTGCTGAAAGCCACAATGAATTCTGGCGGCACGTGGTCGGATTGGACAGAGCTGACCTTTAGCCCTGTGCTCAACGACAGCACCGTATTCAACGCGTACAGCCTGGATATCTCGAACATCACGGTCGACCCGCACGACACGAGCGGAAAAACGGTCTACGTGACGATCACTGGCTTTGCGAATCCGCTCCCCATTCGAACAATTTACCGATCTGCCGACGCAGGAGCGCACTGGCAGAACATCACGTCGAATCACCCTTATGCGCCCGCCAATGCACTGGTGGTGGATCCAGTGGACGCAAACACGGTTTACGTGGCGAGCGATGTCGGCGTGTACGCCACTCAGACTGCCTCTACATGCGGCGACGACGGCGTGAAATGCTGGTTTGCCTATGGAACCGGGCTGCCGCTGTCGCCGGTGATCACGCTGAGCGCCTCCCCTGCGGCTGCGAAGCCAAACGTGCTGGTGGCGGGAACGTATGGGCGGGGCATCTGGCAGGTTCCTCTGCTGACGGCGGGGCAGCAGATGACCACTGCGACCGTATCGCCGGCCTCGCTGGCGTTTGCAGATCAAGGACAGGGAACCACCAGCGATGCCAAAACGATTACGTTGACTAACACCCTGCCGATCGCCCTGACGCCCGCGCTGGTCACGGTGACGGGGGACTTTGCCAAGATAAACAACTGCGAAGGATTAAGCATCGATGTGGACGCCAGTTGCACGATCCAGGTGACGTTCTCGCCCACGCGGATGGGAAGCCGGACGGGCCAGCTTACGATCCGCGGGAATCTGAGCGGGGGTGACATAACAATCGGGCTGAGCGGTACAGGAGTGGCGGCGCCTGAGGTGAACCTGCAGCCGGCAACTCTCGATTTTGGCGACGTGGAAACGGGCGCCACTTCCGAGGACAGGCAGGTTACCGCTGAAAACGCGGGCGGTGCCGAGGTTTCGATCAGCAGCGTGACAGTTACGGGACCTTTCGTGATTGCCACAAACGGCTGCGCGGCCCAGCTTGCCGCGCATGCGGATTGCCAGATCGTAGTGAATTTCAAGCCCGCTGAAACCGGCGCGGCAAGCGGTGCCCTCACAATGGTGGACGCGGCGGGCACGCAGACGGTGACGCTTTCGGGGACGGGTACGGCGCCGCCGGGGGATGGGTTGAGTCCGGAGTCGCTGAGTTTTCCTGCCACCATCAAAGGCGTGAAGTCGACCGCACAAACCGTGACTTTGACTAATAGCGGGGGGAATCCGCTCACGGGGATTGCGGTGACGGTGAGCGCGCCTTTTCTCCAGACAAATAACTGCTCGACGCAACTGGTGGCTAACGCGTCGTGCTCGATTGATGTGGTTTATCTGCCGACGGCCACCGGCGCGCAGACGGGAACCCTGACCGTAACAGATATTCTGCACACCCAGACGGTGGCGCTTTCAGGCACCGGCCTGCTGCCGCCGACAATCTCCGTGAGTCCGGTGAGCCTTACGTTTGACGCTCAGCCGGTGGACGTGACGAGCGCTCCCCTGACCCTGACAGTCAGCAACACGGGCGGAGCTGCGATGAGCGATGTCGGGTTTCAGCTCTCGGGGCCGTCGGCGGCGAACTTCGCCCGCGGGACGACGACCTGCGGGGCCACGCTGGACAAGAGCAAAAGCTGCACGGTGCAGGTGACCTTCAAACCCACCGCGAGCGGCACTGCGGTGGCAACGCTCACCGTTACTTCTTCGACCGCCCAGGTGCAGCCGGCGAACGTGCCGCTCAGCGGAAATGGGCAATCTGCCGCGGGATTGAGAGCGCAGCCCTCGCAATTGATCTTTGGTGCGACCGCATTGGGACAGAGGAGCGACGCGCAAACGGTGACGGTGACGAACACCGGGCAGACGAGTGCGGAGGGGCTGACAGTGACAGCGGCGGGGCCGTTCAGCCTCACGCAGAACCAGTGCGGAGGGACGCTGGCGGGCGGGGCAAGCTGCACAACGAAGGTCCTCTTCACGCCCAGGGAGACCGGCATTCTGACCGGCGCACTGGCTGTCGCGTCGACGTCCGTGCTTACGCCGGCTACGGTGGCCTTGAGCGGTACGGGCGGATTGACGGGCGGATTGTACGCACAACCCGCTCAGGTGAGTTTCCCCACTGCCGGTGTAGGGACGACAAGCAGTGCCATTACCGTAACCCTGACGAATACCAGCCCTTCGGTGGCGTTGAGCCAATTCGCGCTGACCACTTCGTCGAGCTTCCGAATTGCGAGCACCACGTGTGTGGCGTCCCTTGCAGCGAATGCACAGTGCACGGCGAACGTTGTGTTCACACCTGCAGTGGCGGGATCGATTCTGGGGACGTTGTCGATTACGGCGACTGAACTACCGGCCAGCTTGGTGGTTCCACTTTCTGGGACGGGATATGACTTCACGTCGACCATGTCGGGGTCTCCGAGCCAGACGGTGAGCAGTGGGCAGACGGCGAGCTACACGCTTGCCGTGGAGTCGCGGGTTGGATCGGGGAGCACGTTCACGTTCCAGTGTGGCGCGCTTCCGCAGTACGCAGCGTGCGCTTTCAATCCATCCAGCCTCTCGATTGCTGCGAACGTGCCGGGGCAGGTTGTAGTGCAGGTTACAACGTCCCAAAACTCGGCTGAGTTGGAGTGGCCGGCGTGGCGCAGAGCCGTGGTGCCGGTGTCGTTTGGGTTTGGATTGTTGCTGGTCCCGCTGGCGTGGCGAAGACGGCGTGGGCTATGGCTCGCGATGTTGCTTGCCCTGTGCGTGGGGGCAGTCGCCAGTTGTGCGGGCGCTGGCGGCGGCGGTGGAAGCACGCCCCCTCCGCCGACCAAGCATAACGTGGCGCCGGGCAGCTACACGATCCCTGTGACGATCACTTCGAACGGCGTGCAGCATGCGGTGAATCTCACGCTGGTGGTGGACTAGATAGAGCGGAGCCGGCGAAGTCAGCGCTGTCAGCGGAGAAGAGCAGGCCTCCCGCTATACTGAGCTTCAAGCGGAGCGTACGAATGGCGGATCAAGTTACAGTTCAGGATGTGGAGCGGGTTGCGGAGCTGGCCAACCTGGAACTGGCGCCGGAAGAGAAGCCTGGCATGGTCAGGGATCTGAACGCCATCCTGGACTATGTGGCGGAACTCAGCCAGCTTGATACGACTGGCGTTGCGCCCTTGTCGCAGGTGACGGAACTGGAGGGCGCGGGCGGAGCAGGGGAGTTGCGCGTGGATGTTCTGCGCGCCTCATTGAACCGCGGCGAAGTAATGGCGCAGGCCCCGGAGACGGATGGAACGTTCTTCAAGGTGCCGAAGGTGATTGAGAGATAGAGGCAAGCAGTTGGGAACAACAAGGAGCAGGTGCCGGGTCAGCCGATGAAGACTGCTGAAACATTTGCGGAAAAGCCGAAGACGCTGGCTGAAATGCGTTGCGGAATTGAGTCCGGCGCGACCAGGGCTGCCGATCTGGCCGCGGCCTATTACCACCGCATTGCGGCGGTCAATCCGCAGCTAAACGTGTACTTGAGCCTGTCGAAAGAGCGCGCGATGGAGCAGGCTGCCCGCGTGGATGCGATGGCGGCGAAGGGCGACCCGCTGCCGGTGTTGGCAGGCGTGCCGGTGGGCATCAAGGATGTGCTGACAATGCGCGGAATTCCGGCGACCGCGGGGTCGAAAATTCTGCGGGGATATGAGCCGCCGTACGACTGCACGGCGGTGGCGCGCCTCGAAGAGGCTGGGGCGGTTCTGCTGGGGAAGCTGAACTGCGATGAGTTTGCGATGGGATCGTCGAACGAGAACTCGGCGTACGGCCCCGTGCGGAATCCAGTGGATCCGGAGCGGGTTCCGGGTGGGTCGAGCGGCGGCTCGGCGGCGGCTGTGGCGGCGAACATGGCAGTGGCCACGCTCGGCACGGATACCGGCGGGTCCATCCGGCAGCCGGCGAGTTTTTGCGGCGTGGTTGGTGTGCTTCCCACATGGGGACGCGTGTCGCGGTACGGGCTGATTGCTTTCGGGTCGTCGCTGGATCGTATTGGCCCTTTTGCGGCAAATGTACGCGACGCTGCCACGCTGCTGGGCGTGATCGCGGGGCACGATCTGATGGACGCCACGAGCTCGCCGCAGCCGGTGCCGGATTATGCGGCGGAGAGTGACATTGGCGCCGAGGGCCTGCGCATCGGTGTGCCGGCGGAATATTTTGCCGAGGGGCTGGATGCGGACGTGCGCGCGCAGATCGAGAAGGGAATCGATTCGCTGAAGGCGGCCGGATGCAGCATCAAGCCGATCTCGCTGCCGCATACGAAGTATGCGATTCCGACTTATTACCTGATCGCCACGGCGGAGGCCAGCGCGAACCTGGCGCGGTTTGATGGTGTGCGCTATGGGCACCGCTCGAATACAGCGGAGACGCTGAGCGCGATGTACCGGAGTTCGCGCGACGAGGGATTTGGCGCCGAAGTAAAGCGGCGCATTCTGCTCGGCACCTATGCGCTGTCAGCGGGCTATTACGACGCGTATTACGGCAAAGCGCAGCAGGTGCGGCGATTGCTGGCGGAGGAGTTTCTGCGCGCGTTTGCCGAGGTAGATGCGATTGTGACGCCGACTTCGCCGATGCCGCCATTCAGGCTCGGCGAGAAGACCGGCGATCCGCTGTCGATGTATCTGGCCGATATCTACACGGTGACGGCAAGCCTGGCAGGAATCTGCGGAGTTTCAGTTCCGTGCGGGACGACTTCAGGCGGGAGCGGGCCGAAGGGACTGCCGGTCGGGATGCAGGTGCTCTCAAGTCATTTGCAGGAGTCCACGGCGTTCAGGGTGGCGCGAGCGGTGGAGGCAGCCGGGCTGTAAGACTTGCGGTGATCAGATTGTCTGGTGTCGGTGATCAAAGAAGCTTTGAAGCAGTAACTGCGGTGCAGATCGTCTTTCCCCGTGAGTGAGGTCGAGAAGGGTATGACTCGCGATGCGCGTGGTCCCGGTTTTCTGTCTCATGATTGGTGCGCTGGCCGCATCCCTCTTAACCATCTCTGTTGCCGATGCTGCACCCAGGAAGGTCCACATGGTAGGTCTGGGGGCGGTGAAGAAGGTGCCGTACTCCAAGGTTGGTGACCCCGCGGGGGCGATGGCAGGAGAGGACTCCTTGAAGATCCGGCCGCTGGTGGTGGATGGCGATGTAAAAGAGTGGACCACCGGCGAGGCCCATGAGGTGACGGCGCGCAGTTTTGTGGTGCGGCGGGCAATTCGTCTTAATGATGAATTGCCCGGGGAGAAGGCGGCGCAAAACCGCTGGGTTTGGCAGCGTGGGCCGTGGCTGCTGGTTGACCGGACCACAGGGCATGTGCTGGCCCTGAAGCTGCCTGACTACGATCCCGGCGTGAGCCACGTGAGCTGGTTTCGCGATTACGGCGCATACTGCGGGTTGACTTCCACCGGAAAAAATCTCTATGCGGTGGTCGCCCAACTGGCGGCCCGCAAGCCGGTGCTGAGCAGGAAACTGGAAGGATTCGAAGGGGCGGGAGGGCCGGTTTGTGACGAGCCGGAGTGGCAGCGGGATCCGCTCCGGGTGACGTTTCGTCCTGCGGGAAAGGACGCCGTGAGCTTCGAGATTGTGGCGGGATCGGCGGTGCTGGTCGAGGATTCGGCGGACGAGGCGGAGGCCCAGGCGGGCAAGAAGAATCAAGCTCAATGATGAGCAAAGACGCGAAAGTCGCAGGTTTGGCTTGCGCCGTCTTCTTGACACGCCCTAGGCTCCGCGTATCTTATCTTGACAGGCATCCTTCTGGGGATTCGTCCGGCAAAACGTGAGTGAAAGCCGCAGTTTTCCGGATGCGGAGTTCCTCCAGAGGGGAGCTGTGTCGAACAGGAAGCCGTCGGTGGCGGGGTATGGATTAGGATGCGTAATTGGCGTCTGCTCACCCCTCTTGCCGCGTCTCGACCCGTAACGCGGGTGAGAATCATTCCCGGAGACAAATTTCAAGGGAGCACCGGGCTTTAGCCTTGGTCTGCTTCAGCCTGAGCGAAAGCCTGGCGGTAAAGGATGAGTGTGGCAACACAGTTGGCGGCAACCAGTTTGGCAATCTTCGCGGCTGCGCCCGCGGGCGGCGGCGGCTTGATTACCATGCTGCCGATTCTGCTGATTCTCCCGGTGATGTATTTTCTGATGATCCGGCCGCAGCAAAAGAAGCAGAAACAGTGGCAGGAGATGCTGTCGGGCATCAAGTCCGGGGACCGCATCACGACATCGGGCGGCATTCGCGGCACCATCCTTTCCATCAAGGATGACGCGGTGATCATTAAGGTGGCGCCGGACGGCATCAAGATGGAAGTTGCCAAAAGCTCGATTGCTTCAGTAACGACGCAGGAAGCGGGCTAGTAACAAAGCCCGGGGATTCTGCGGACTGCAGTGAAAGTATCGGGCGCTGTCGGCGCTCCAACCTCGATTACACAAGAGAATTGGAACCATGAAGAAGAATCTCAAAGGCAGGCTAGGGCTGATCATTGCGGTGCTGCTGATCTGCCTGTATGGCATTTTCGGCATTCCCAAAGGGGTCAGCGGCAAGGCGATCACCGACGCTCTTACGAACCGCATTCATTTGGGTCTTGATCTCAAGGGCGGCGCGCACCTGATCCTGCAGGTGCAGGTGAAAGAAGCGGTGAACGCGGAGACCGACAACCTGGTGGCGCGCGTGCAGCAGGACCTGCGCAAGGCAAATCTGGTGTTCAACCGCGTGTCCAAGCCTGATCCGAACCAGCCCTCGACGGTGGTGATCGAGGGCACGGCGCCCACGGCTTCGAGCACTGTGCGATCCACGCTCGAAAGCAAGTACGGCACCGAGTATGACGTGAGCAGCGCTAACGGCACATGGACGTTGAAAATGAAGCCGAATGTGCAGCAGGAGCTGGAACGGCGTACGGTTGCGCAGGCCATCGAGACGATCCGCGACCGAGTGGACTCACTCGGCGTGAGCGAACCGGTGATCCAGGAGTACAACCTGGGCGCGAACCAGATTCTGGTTGAACTGCCGGGCATCTCCGATCTGGACCGGGTGAAGAGCATCATCCAGTCGACAGCGCGGCTCGAGATTCACCCCGTGGTCGGATCGTCTCCCTTCCCCAGCGAGCAGGCCGCACTGCAGAGCGTGGGTGGAGCGTTGCCGCCGGAGGACGTGATTGTTCCCTCGTCGAGCAGGATCGGCGGCCAGGGCGGCGACGAGTTCTACGTGCTGCAGCGCATGGCGGTGGTGGCCGGCAGTGACTTCCGCTCGGCGGATCCCTCGGTAAATCCTGACACGGGCCAGCGCATGGTGCGCTTCACGCTCACCAATGACGCCGGCGAGAAGTTCTACGACTACACGAAGGCCAATGTCGGCAACTACATGGCTGTAGTCATGGGCGGCACGGTGCGTGAAGTGGCCAGCATCAAGAGCCCGATCCACGACCAGGGCGACATCGAGGGCAGCTTCAATGAGGACGAAGTGGCGGCTCTGTCGAAGCTGCTTCGGACGGGCGCGCTCCCCGCGTCCCTCAACGAAATCGAGACCCGCACAGTGGGTGCCTCGCTGGGCGCCGACTCCATCAAGGAAGGCGTGACCGCCGCGATTGTGGGAATGCTGGTGGTCATGGGCTTTATGCTCGTCTACTACAAGGGCTCCGGCATCAATGCCGACCTGGCGCTGATTCTGAACCTGCTGATCCTCCTGGGATTCATGGGTTGGGTGGGGGCAACGCTGACGCTGCCCGGCATCGCCGGCGTGATCCTCACCATCGGTATGGGCGTGGACTCGAACGTGCTCATCTTTGAACGCATCCGCGAAGAGATTCGGGCGGGTAAAGCAGCCTCGGCGGCAGTGGAGCAGGGCTTTGGGCACGCCTGGATCACGATTGTGGACACGCACGTAACCACCATCGTTTCGGCGGCGATTCTGTTCCTGTTCGGCACCGGACCGGTGAAGGGCTTTGCCACCACGCTGACGTTCGGTCTGCTGGCGAACCTGTTTACGGCTGTGTTTGTGTCGCGCACCATCTTTGACGCGCACCTGAACAAGATGAAGGCCGGCGAGATGGTGTCGATTTAAGTGCAAGGATCAGGAATTGGGGAGTGGGGAATAGGAAAACCCACTCCGGTACCGAGATTTGATGAGCAGGAACTAAGGAAGCGGGTTGGGTGAGAGAAGCGATGTTCTACTCCCTGTTCGCTACTCCCTATTCCTGCCTTTCCAGGAAGGGTAGATTCAAGTGGAATTTTTTCATGGCGTAAATATCGACTGGCTGGGCAAGAAGTGGTACTTCCTCGCGTTCAGCCTCGTCTTCAGCGTGGCCGGCATTGCGAAGATGGGCTATAACTGGGTGCACACGGTGGACGGCCTGCACAGCCCTGTACCGCTCGGCGTGGACTTCCGCGGCGGCACCGAGGTGCAGGTGCAGTTCCAGAATCATCCTGACATCGGCGCAATCCGTCAGGCAGTGGATGCGGCGGGGATCCGCGATGCTAAGATCCAGCCCTTCGGCGGCGAAGCCGGCCGCAATGAAGTTCTGATCAGCCTGCCCGAGCAGAAGAACGAGAACTCGCTGGATGCGGGCCGAGAGGCAATCGTCGGCGCGCTCCAGGCCCACTACAACAATCCGTTCGACGCCAAGAATGGCGTAAAGGTCGACGTCGTGGGTCCCACTGTAGGCCACCAACTGGTGCGGCAGGCCTTGCTGGCCACGCTTTACTCGCTCCTCGGCATGCTGGTTTACCTGTGGTTCCGCTTTCAGCTTATCTACGGTGTGGCGGCCGTGGTGGCATGCTTCCACGACACGCTGATCACCGTAGGCTTTTTCGCTCTGACGGGTCAGGAGATCAGCTTGACGGTCATCGCGGCCATCCTGACGCTGGTCGGCTACTCCATGAACGACACCATCGTGGTCTTCGACCGTATTCGGGAGAATTTGCGGTTGAGCCGTCGCGAAACGCTGCCCGAGGTAGTGAACCGCAGCATTAATCAGACGTTGAGCCGGACAGTCCTGACCTCGGGATTGACATTTCTGACGGTGCTGTCCTTGTATATTTTTGGCGGGCAGGTATTAAGAGGTTTCTCATTCGCCCTGGTAGTTGGTATTCTCATCGGAACTTATTCGTCCATCGCAATTGCCGCGCCTATGCTGGTGGCCTGGCAGGAGTCGCGGGCGAGCCAGGGCAAGGCAGTAGTTCTTCCGGCAGCAAAGCGGGCCCGCACCTAGGGCCCGCAGTCGTTTTGAGAGTTGTTTCTCCCGCGGTTTTTTGCACCACAGAGCGTGCTTCTGATATAGCTGGAACGCACTGGTTTGAGGCAGTCTGGGCGCCGGGAACATTAGCCGTCTCCTCGGTGTCTAAATAAGTGGAAACCAACACCCGAATTCGAGGCTGGCCATGTTTGAAGATTCCACATTTGAATCCGGCGGCAGGATCAAGAGCAAGAGCAGGTACTGGATGGTCGCGACGTTTGCGATCAACGGCTCGATTCTCGTGCTTCTGATCCTGATTCCGCTGATCTACCCCGAGGCGCTGCCGAAGGCGATGATGACGACGCTGCTGGTGGCTCCGCCACCTCCGCCGCCCCCGCCCCCGCCGCCGCCGCCGGCCGCACCGGTGCACGTTGTCCATGTGCAGTCGGAGATGATGAACAACCAACTCGTCGCCCCCACCAAGATTCCCAAGAACATCAAGAACGTGGCGGAAAAAGAAGCGCCGCCGTCGAGCTTTGGTGTCGCCGGAATGGAAGGTCTGGGCGGAGCAGCCGGTGGTGTGATTGGCGGTCTGTTCTCCGGTACCCCGGCTCCCAAAGTAAAGGCCGAGGCCCCCAAGAAGGTCAACATCTCGGCTGGTGTGGCCCAGGGCATGATTCTTCAGAAGACGCAGCCGGTTTACCCGCCGATCGCCAAGGCGGCGCGCGTTTCCGGTACGGTGGTTCTGCAGGCGACTATTTCCAAGAGTGGGACGATTGAGAACCTGCGTGTCATCAGCGGTCCGGCAATGTTGCAGCAGTCGGCTATGGACGCGGTGCGGACTTGGCGGTATCGTCCGTACTTGCTGAATAATGAGCCCGTCGAGGTCGAAACCACAATCAATGTGATCTTCAGCCTCGGTGGATGAGAACTCCGCGGCCCTTTTACCCATCTAACGTAAAAGGGCCGCACGTTTTTGGCCTGAATGCGGTTCTATCCGACCGTATTCCTCACATCAGCATTTCCGGAACAGTTGAGGGTGTAGCGGGTGCTTTTAGGGCGTCAGTCCTGCACCTCTTCAGGGTCTCCTAATCTCAACGTGCTCTGAATGCCGTCGCAACGTAGTTCAGCCGCAGTACACAAGCAAACTCCTTAGGAGGAACGATTCAAGTGATTCTCGCTCAGCTCGCACATTTTGCTTCGCATACGGTCAGCTCCAGCCTGGCAATTTTCCAGGAAGAAGGCGGCACAGTCAGCTTCAGCCCCATCGGGCTGTGGAACCACATGGCCTGGATGGCCCGGTCGGTGGCGATCGTTCTCTTTATTGAGTCGATTTGGTCGCTGGCGGTGATGATCGACCGCTACCTGTATTTCTCTGCCGCCCGCAAGCAGTCGCGTGAATTCGCGCCCAAGGTTGCCGGTGCGCTGAAGGACAGCAAGCTTGAAGAGGCGATCAAGATCGCCGATCGTAACAAGAAGTCGCACCTGGCAGAAGTTGTGACGGCCGGCCTGCAGGAGTTCCGCGTTTCTCAGGGCATGGCTACTGAAGAGACAATCGAGAGCTCGCAGCGCGCCCTGGAACGTGCCGAAGCGATTGTGCACGCGAAGCTGAAGAGGGGCCTCTCGGTTCTGGCCACCATCGGTTCGACAGCTCCGTTTGTCGGACTGTTCGGCACGGTCGTCGGCATTCTGCACGCGTTCGACGCCATCGCCACCCAGAAGACTTCGGGCATCGGCGCGGTTGCCGGCGGTATTTCGGAAGCCCTGGTCACCACGGCTTTCGGTCTGCTCGTCGCCATCCCCGCGGTTATGGCCTTCAACTACTTCACCGGCCGTGTCGAATCGTTTGACGTGGAGATGGACAACTCCTCGAGCGAACTGATCGACTACTTCATCAAGCAGAGCCATAAGCGGTAACGAACGGCCGTCAGCTTGAGCGGGGATCCTTTCTGAAGGGTGGGAGGGTGCGACCTTCCCACCCGCGAGTTTGGCCCTGGCAGCCTGATGCCCCGGTAAGCCGGATCACCTCCGGAAGAAAATCTTGAGTACGGAGCCAGACTATGGCAATCGCAGTTAGGAATGAAGGATCCAAGGTCAACTCCAACATCAACGTGACGCCGATGGTGGACGTGATGCTGGTGCTGTTGATCATCTTCATGGTCATCACCCCGATGCTCCAGAACAAAGTCCAGGTCGACATGGCGAAGGTGGACAACCCCACCGCAATGCCGGATGCCGACAAGGAAGACGCTATCGTAGTTGCAATTACACGGGACGGCGGCGTGTTTCTGGGCCAGGACAAGGTTGCGGTGTCGGAGCTTGGCTCCCGCGTGCGCGACAAACTGGCTGACAAGCCCGGGAAGACGATCTATGTCCGTGCTGATGCCCGAGCCCAATTCCGCGCTGTCGAGGATGCAATCGACGCGGTGCGGACAGCGGGTGTGGAAGAAGTGGGTCTGCTGACGCAGAAGCGCGAAGCCGCAGGAGCCGCGGCCGGGGGCGAATGAGCCCGACCGGCCTACAAACGAGATTGAGCAACCGAGGAGTTTGAAGCCATGGCAATGACAAGCGGAGGTGGTGGCGCTGGCGCGATGGGCGACATCAATGTCACTCCGATGATCGACATTCTGCTGGTGCTGCTGATCATCTTCATGGTGATTGTGCCGGTTACGCCGAAGGGCCTGGACGCACTGGTGCCGCAGCCCCCGAAGAACCCGCAGCAAACCCAGCCGAACGACCGCACTATCGTCGTCCAGGTACTGGGCAAGGGCGGAGCCAATCTAAACTACAAAATCAACGAGACCGACGTAACCAAGCACGACCTGTTGGCGAAGCTCTCGGAGATCTACGCGAACCGCGCGGAGAAGGTCATGTTCGTCAAGGGTGACGATGATGTGAATTTCGCTGCGATTGCGGAGGTCATTGACATCGCGCACTCGGCCAGCGTGGATCACATCGGGATCATGACGCCCAAGATCATGCAGGGCCAGTAAGGTACGGCGGTGTGCGGCAGTCCCCTAACCGGGAGAAGGGAGTGTGCGCCATGACGATGGACAATGCTGACATGCGGTCGATGCAATCGGAAATCAACGTAACCCCGATGATTGATGTGTTGCTGGTGTTGTTGATCATTTTCATGGTGATCGTTCCCCTCGCTCCGCGGGGCGAATCGGCTTCAGTGCCGCAGCCGGCAACACAAGGCACACCGCAGTTGGAGAGCACGGTTGTGCTGGAAATTCTGAAGAGCGGTCAGAACGCCGCCATCTTCAGAATCAACCAGCAGGAAATCCAGTTAAGGGACCTGCGCGCCAAGCTGGCGGAAATTTACGCCAACCGCGCGCAGCGTGTGCTTTTCATCAAGGCTGACGATCAACTGAGCTTCAGTGAAGTTGCTGAAGCGATGGACATCAGCCATGCGGCCGGCATCGAACGTGTTGGGTTGATGACGCCCAAGGCTATGCAAGGGCTGTAGGATCGTTGGGAAAGTGTTCCGCGGTCTTGCAGCACGGCGTGCACGAAGTGGGCGTCAACAGGAGTACAATTCATTTTCACCCTGGTTTTGGATGTTGCTGCACCTCCCCGGAATACCGGCGGCAGGCTCAGGCTGCGGGAGTGGGCGGTTGCAAGCGTGAACGAGTTCCAGGCGCGCAAGGTAGAGGCACGACCTGAAGGAGAAGGATAGAGACATGAATCAACCCGCACGACTTATTGCTCTCGCGGTTACCTTGGGCGGCATGGTGATTTCCATGAGCGGGTGCAACCGTCTTGCCGCTCGCGACCAGCTGAACAAGGGCGTGGAGTCCTACAAGGCTGCTCGCTACGAAGAGGCAATCGGCCACTTTCAGAAGGCGACAGAACTTGATCCCAGTCTTCCAATGGCGAAGAGCTACCTGGCGACCGCCCTCGCGCAGAACGTGGTGCCTGGACTGGACACTCCCGACAACCTGAAGACCGCTCAGCAGGCCATCAGCATGTTTCAGGAAGTGCTGGCCAAGGACCCCAACGATGTCAACAGCTTGAAGCAGATCGCGGCCATTTACTTCAGCGTCAAGAAGCTTGACGACGCAGAGCAGTGGCAGAAGAAGGTTCTGGCGGTGGACCCGAAGGATCCTGAGGCTGCGTACACAATCGGCGTGATCGACTGGACCAAGGCGCACGAAAACACTTTGAAGCTGCTGGTTCCAGCAGGCGTGAATGACGACGGCGAAGGCAACGTGAAAGCGCCGAAGAAAGTCCTGGAGCAGATCAAGCAGGTGAACGAGCCGCTGGTGACCGAAGGCCTGCAATACCTGAACCAGGCAGTCGCAAACCGTCCTAACTACGACGATGCGATGGCGTATCTGAACCTGACCTATCGCCGCAAGGCGGACGTGGACTATCAGGATGCGAACGCCGTGAAGGATGACGTCGCCAAAGCCAAGGAGTGGAGTGCCAAGGCCATGGGCACCCGCAAGGCCAACGAAGAAGCCAAGGAAAAGAAGAACGCTGGCGGCATCGTCATGGATTCAGGCGGCAACATGAAGTAAGACGCGCCACAATTCGCTTCACCAATGGCCCCCGCTTCGGCGGGGGTCGTTGTGTTTGTGGACAGTGCTTTTACGGTGTGCGATCCCAAGGGCGAAGGTGGGAGTTGGACGCGATATCTGAGAAACGTGTCAAAGTAACCACGCGTTCTGCCGTCCTGCTTTTAGATCTGAAAAACCACGGCCCGCCGGCCTCAAACCGGCGGGCCGTTTCTTTCATTCCGTCCAAGGTTGCGGGTTCCCCGTCCCTGGCTCTGCCAGGGCGGGATTGAAGTCAACTTCGGCACGAACCCTGGCGCACCGCCAATGCCCAGCTAAGGCTGACTCGCTAACTCGCTCCTTCGGCCAACTCGCTAAGAGACGATATTTGAATTTGATTTTGAAGGTAGTAGGGCGGGATTGGCGGCTTGACCGGTGTTTCGCAGGGGAACGAGAGCAGGCGGCGGGAGGAGGGCTGGGTGGGGAGCCGGGATCCCCATCCAGGCCGCAATAACCGACACGCGGCAAGGATGGGGCACCCGGGTTTGGTGGAGGAACGATGTGGATAACCGATCGTCCTCGATCCGCTATTGCACGATATAGAAGACGGTGGAGAGGTGAAGGAGATTGAACTGGTTGTCAAGGTCAAGGACGGTGACGACGTGGGCTCCGGGGGTGAGCGAGTAGTACTGGTTGACATCGGCCCCGGGGTACCAGCCGAGCTTCTCGCCGTTATCCCAGACCTGCACCTGGCTGATGGGAACCGACTCACTTGCATGGGCTACGACGTTGACGGTGGTCATGCCGAGGTTCTGGTTGGCGGTGGGTGAGATGATCTGCACGCCATCTGCCAGCGCCTCGACGGTATAGGTGACGGTGGATTGGTGAAGGGGCTGGTAGCTTGCGTCGAAATCGGCGACGACGGTGGTGTGCTTGCCGGGCGCGAGGTTGTAAATGGTGTCGACCTGCGCGCCGTAGACGCCGAGCTTGGAACCGTTGTCCCAGACCTGGACCTGGCTGACGGGCTGGCTTTCATCGGCGTTGGCGATGAGGTGGACGGCACCGGTGATGGTGGCTCCGCTGCCGGGGGTGGAGATGAGCACGCTGTCTGAGGGAGTGGCGTCAGTGCTGGTGGTGGTGAAGAAGTCGGCCATGGGGGCGGCGTTCTGGGCGGCGCCGGGGCAGGTGGACAGGCCCATGGCGACGCAGACGGTTTTGAGCACACTCTCATTGTGATAAAGGGTGGCTGACTGGTAGCCCTGCTTCACGCGGGGGCCGATGACGAGAGTGGCGGTGCGGCCGCCGCAGCCGTTTGCGTCGGTAGCGGAGCAGCGGTTGTCGGTGTAGAGGGTGCCTTCGTCCCAGACGATGAAAAGGATGCCGTCGCCGCCAGCCTGGAATTCAGGGCGGGCAAGGATGGCGGGGACGTTGGCCTGGAGCCACTGATCAGCGCCGGCTAGGGTGCCGTTGTGGGCGTCTTCGTCGGAGTCGGGGGTGATGTAGGCGTAATTGACCGCGGTGTTGTCGGCCCAGTCAGCGGCCATCTGCGCATAGGGGACGGAGTTGATGGCCTGGCCGGTGCCGGGGCACACGTCGCTGAAGTCAATGAGCGGGTTGTGGCGGCGGTAGTAGAGCAGGCCGGGGCCGTAAAGGCCCTGGAACCCGGCGTAAGGCAGGTTCTGCTGGTAGGAGCGCCAGGTGTAGCCGGCGTTGAGCAACTCGCGGACGATGTTGTCCTGGGTGTGGTGGCAGGAGATGGTGTCGTTGTTCGGCTCGATGGGAGCGCCTGCCACGAGCCACATGAGGGCGGGAAGGGAGCTGTGCTGGTTGGCGTAAAACTGGGTGGCAAGCCCGTACTTCTGGGCGAGCTGGTTGTAGTACGGCATCTGGGTGTTGCCGATGACGTCCTCGTAACTGTGATTTTCTTCGGTGATCATCCAGACGTGCGAGGAACGTGGGACGCTCTGGGCGGTTGCGAGTCCGGCGAATCCGGCGAGCAGAGACACGACGAGATAGGAGACTTTCGAAGGCATTGGGGGAGGCCATCCTGTAAGGTTTTAGCTTGCTATGTATAACTCTTTAGACATGGTATACCCCATAATGATAACGGATGAATCAACAGTTAGTGAACCAGGGGTAATGCGGTAAAGGGCGGGGCTACCTCCGTGAGACAGAATCCCTCCCGCCCTAACAAGTCAGGACGGGCACCCGGCTGGCCTTGGCGCTAAGTTAGTTGCCGGGTTTGGGGGTGGGGCTGCCCAGCCCAAAGAGTTTCTGGAAAACGTTGCGGTGGTCGGGCGGGTGGTCACAGGTGTCGGTGGGGGCGGTGCCGTCGAGGAAGGCGGCCTGGTAGTCGTCGGTGCAGGCCTGGTCGGCGAGAAGATTGGTGGTCTTGTCCAGGTTGACCATCTGGACGCCGTCCGGGGGCGTGAAGGGCTTGGTATCGGAGTACTGGGGGAGGGCGGTGGCCTTCTTCATGAAGTCGGCCCAGATCGGGGCGGCGGCGTGGGCGCCCTCCAACTTGATGTCGGTGTAGTCGTCATTGCCGACCCAGACGATGCAGAGCAGGTTGGAGGTGAAGCCGGCGAACCAGGCGTCGTGGCTGGTGCCGGTTTTGCCGGCGGCGGGGGCGCGGAAGCCGTAGGTAGTGCGGACGCGGCCGGCGGTGCCGCCGTTGAGCACGCCTTCCATCATGTTGGTGGTGAGGTAGGCGACCCGGGGGTCGAGGACCTGGCGGGTCGTGGGGGTGTAGTCGGTGACGATATCTCCGGTGGAGGTGCGGACGCTGGCGACCATCCACGGATCGATGTGCATGCCGCCGTTGGCGAAGACGGTGTAGGCGCCGGCCATGTCCAGAGGAGTGGCGTCATAGGCGCCGATAGCCATGGCAGGGGTTCCGCGCGCTGATTTGATCCCGGCCTGGCGGGCGAGGGCGGCGACGCGATCGAAGCCCACCATGGACGCGAGCGAGATGGTGGCATTGTTCAGAGACCACTGCAGGGCGTACCGGGCGGTGACCTGATCGTGATATTCGCCGTGCATGTTGCGCGGGGTGTACTCCTGGTCGCCGACCTCATAGGTGGTCTGCTGGTCATTGAGCATGGTCACGGGCGAGAAGAGGTGGTCCTGGCCCTCGAGGGGGGTGCCTTCGACGGCGGTGGCGAACGCGGCCGCGTAGACGAAGGGCTTGAAGATGGAGCCGGTGGGGCGGTGGGCGACGGCGTGGTTGAGCTGGGAGGTTCCATAGCTGCGGCCGCCCACTAGTGCGAGCACCTGGCCGGTGTGGGGATTGAGGGCGATCAGCGCGATCTGCGGATAGACGTAGTTGCCGGTTTTCTCTACGACTGCGGCCTTCTCTCCCTTCACTTTCACGCGCTTGGTGTGCAGCTTGTCCACCTGCTCATCGACCATGTGCGCCATGGAATCGACGGCGTTGGTGGCGATGCGCTGCAGGTCGGGATCGAGGGTGGTGTAAATGCGCAGACCCTCGAGGTTGGCGTCGCGCTCGCCGATCTTCTGGAGGAGCTGGTCGTGGACCAGGTCGACGAAGTAGGGCGCTTCGGAGGCGTCGACGGAGGCGGGGGAGAGGTGGAGGGGTTCGGCTTTGGCGCGTTCGGCCTGGTCCTTTGTGATGGCGCCGGTTTCAACCATGGAGTCGAGCACGAGGTTGCGGCGCTCGATGGCGCGGTCGGCGTGGCGGAACGGAGTGAAGTAGTTAGGCCGCTGGATCATGCCGGCAAGAAGGGCGCACTCGGAAAGATCGAGCTGGCGAACGTCTTTGCCGAAGTAAGCCTGGGAGGCTTCGCCAAAGCCGTTGATGGCGAAGCTGCCGCGCTGGCCGAGGTTGATCTGGTTGGCGTAGAGCTCGAAGATCTGCTTCTTGTTGAAGCGATGTTCGAGCTGAAAGGTGATGACGATCTCGATGATTTTGCGCTTGATGCGTTTTTCCGGCGTGAGGAAGAAGCCGCGGGCGAGCTGCATGGTGAGGGTGGAGCCGCCCTGCTGTTTCTGGCCGGTGGCGATGTCGCGGACGACGGCTTCAACGAGGCGAAAGTAGTTGACGCCGGAGTGCTCGAAGAAGCGGCGGTCCTCAATGGCGAGGACGGCGTGGACCAGGTTCTGAGGGATCTGGTCGTAGGTGACGAGGCGGCGCTTGGTGCGGTTGGCGTCTTCACTGAGGCCGGTGATGAGGACGGGTTCGAGCTCATAGCTGGAGAGGGCCTGCCCTTTGTCGTCGGCGATGTTATCGACCACGCCGTCATTCACGGTGATGGTGGCGGAGTCTTCGGCGTGGTAGGACTGCGGGCCGGGGAACACGGTGATGGAACTGGCGGATTCGCGGTAGGTGCCCATGGGCGAGGCTTTGCCTTGGCCTTGCGGGGTGTAGGTGGCCTGGCGGAGCTCGTCGGCAACGAGGCGCACAGAGAGCTTCTGGCCGGGGCGGACTTCGCGGGGCTCGGCGTAGATTTTGGCGGTGTTTTTAAACAGCGGCTGCTGCAGGCGGGCGTCGACGACGCCTTTGTATTTGAAGTAGAAGTAGCCGCCCACGCTGAGGACGGTGATAGCGCCGGCCGCGACCACGATAAGGAAGATACGCAGCAGCCATGGGCCCCATCCAGTGTTGCGGAAGTTGGGCATTCGGAATTTGATTTTTAGCGCCATTGCGGCTGCTCCTGGGGGAGGGGTGATTTCAGGTGCCAGGTGGTCATGGGATCAAGTGGCCGGGTGGTCAGGTGACCGAGTGATCAGGTGACCGAGTGATCAGGTGGTCGGGTTCGTCAGGTCTCCTTGAACACCTGAACACTGAGAACCTGAACACTTGATAGCTTGTCTTGATGCGCTACTCTGCGGCGGTCTCCAATAGATTCTCCTCAGCGATCCTTGTTTTTAGCTCGTGCAGCACCTGGTCGATGGAGACGTCGGTGCTTTGGGACTTGGCGCGCGAGACGAGTTCCACCACGCCGCCGGCGGCTTTTTTGCCGACGTTGATGCGATAGGGGATCCCGACGAGATCGGCGTCTTTAAATTTGACGCCGGCACGCTCGTCCCGGTCATCCAGCAGGACATCAATTCCTGCGGTGTCGAGGAGTGCGGCGAGTTTTTCGCCGGTTTCCCTGAGGGCGGCGTCGGCCAGGTTGGTTACGGTGATCACGGCGGTGAAGGGGGCGATGCTGGCGGGAAGGCAGAAGCCATTGGCATCATGAGACTGCTCTACAGCGGCGGTGAGGATGCGCTCGATGCCGATGCCGTAGCTGCCCATGATGGGAGTGACTTCCTTGCCGTTGGGGTCGAGGACTCGGGCGCCCATGGATTCGGAATACTTGTAACCGAGCTTGAAGATGTGGCCGACTTCGACGGCTTTGCCGACCACGAGGCGGCCGGAGCAGGTTGCGCCCGATTCGTCGACGTGTGGACACGCTTCGCCTTCATTGACGCTGCGAATATCGGCGGCGAGGGTCCAGCAGAAGTCGCGGCCGGGGACAACGTTGCGGAGGTGGTAGTCGATCCTGTTGGCTCCGCAGACGAGGTTGTGTCGGTTTTCGAGTGACTTGTCGACGATCACGGTCACGCCTTCGCCGAGCGGGACGGCAGAGGGCGTAAGCCCAACGGGCCCAAGGTATCCGGCCGGACCGTTTAAGTACTGCTGGAGCTCTTCGGCAACCATGGGGCGGAGTTCCGCGCCGCCCAGAACGCCCAGCAGCTTGGTTTCGTTGACCTGGTGGTCGCCGCGGAGGAAGGCGGCGACGCCGTGCCAGGTTTCCTTCGGGCTCGATTTCGCGTCACCCTGTTTCGCGTCAGCGGAGCCGCGCTTCATCACCATGTAGGCGACGCACTTGATGTCGGAGGCAGGGGAGATTTTGAAGAAGGCGGCAACGTCGGAAATGGCGGCGCAGCCGGGGGTGTGGACCAGCTCAGGTGTGCCCTCGCCGGTGGGCTCCATTTCGGTGACGGGCTCGAGGCGGGAGATGGCTTTTTCCACGTTGGCCGCGTAGTGGCAGACCGGGCAGGAGGCGATGAGGTCCTCGCCGGCGTCGGTGTAAACCATGAACTCCTGGGACTGCGAGCCACCCATGGCGCCGGAATCGGCTTCCACGGCGACGAACTTGAGTCCGCAGCGGGAGAAGATGGTGCGGTAGACCTGATCGTGCTTGTTGAAGCTGTCGTCGAGACCCTCGGGTTTGAGGTCGAAGGAGTAGGCGTCTTTCATGATGAACTGGCGCACACGCAGGAGGCCGGACTTGGGGCGCGGCTCGTCGCGGAACTTGGTCTGGATCTGGTACCAGATCTGGGGAAGCTGCTTGTAAGAGCGCAGTTCGCCGCGGGCGATGGCAGTCATGATTTCTTCGTGGGTCATGCCCAGGCAGAGGTCGGCGCCCTTGCGGTCCTTGAGACGGAACATGTTGTCGCCCATGCCGGTCCAGCGGCCGGATTCTTCCCAGGGCTCCTTGGGGAGCAGCGCGGGGAGGAGGAACTCCTGGCCGATCTTGTCCATCTCTTCACGGACGATGGCGATGATCTTGTTGATGGATCGCTGGGCGAGGAAGAGGTAGCTGTAGATGCCGGCGCCGACCTGGCGAATGTAGCCGGCGCGCAACAGGAACTTGTGGCTGGCGACTTCGGCGTCAGACGGGGCTTCGCGGAGAGTGGGAACAAAGAGCTTGGACCAACGATGCATAAGGGCGCGTGCTGGCTTTCCCGTCCGCGCTGGGCGGACGCAGGGCGATGAAGGACAGTGCCTATTTTAAATGTTGGGCTGGGCAGTCGCGGGTTTGGGGCGATTCCGTTTGCGGGCGGCGGCTTGTCGAAAGCTCAGGAGGGAGACGGTTTGGGTAAGCAGTAGAGATCCAGGAAGAACCAGGTCTGATCTCCACGTAAGCGGTCCCGTACCGTCTGAGTTGTGTCGAGCCATCGAGATTTGTGCCATCCAAGATCTGAATCAATTTGGAATCGAGCGACAGAGAGACGAAACCGATTGCCAAGCCGATACCGAGAAGCGCCCGCAGTGTGAGCTTCATCGTCCCCGATCAAACCTCGGTTTCACGTGGCGGGCCCCAGTCGTACTCTCCGGGTTCCGCTCCCTCTGGGATTCACCGTCGTGGTCGGCTTTCGCACTCTGAGGAATGATCCGATCGATGCGCCGCTTGCGATTGAGCAGATCGATGGGCTCGCCCTCGGCCAACAACGCTTTGGGCCGCTTTATATTGCGGAGTCCGCTCAGATTGATCGTGGGTAGGCACCCATTCCGCACAGACTGTACCGGTGCGCTGGGGATTAGCGTTCGAGGCCGGAGCTTTTGAGGATCATGCGCTCGAAGAGCGAGGCGGGGAGCAGCGTGCGGAGGAGCAGGCCCACTCTGGCGTCAGTCCCGAGGACGTAGCGGAGGCGGGGACGGGGATTGTCGACGATGCGGGCGATGGCGTCGGCCACGGCCTGGGGGTCGGCTTTCTTGCGGCCGCTCTCGATGCGGGCGCGCCAGCGGGGGAGGCGGCCGGCGTTGGGAGAAGCGGGGTCCAGGAGGCGTGCGGAGAGCTTGGCGTTGCGCGTCCAGATGTCGGTTTCGAAAGCGCCGGGTTCCACCAGGACCACCTGAATGCCGAGGGCTTTGAGCTCGTAGCGGAGGGATTCGGTCCAGCCTTCGAGGGCGAACTTGGCCGCGGCGTAGCTGCCGACTCCGGGGAAGCCGAGGCGGCCGGAGACGGACGAGATCATGAGGATGTGTCCGAAGCCCTGGCTGCGGAACTGAGGCAGGAACGCGCGGGTGACGGCAGCGGCACCGAAGAAGTTGGTGTCGAACTGCTCCCGCAACTCTGTGTCTGAAACATCGTCAGCGAAACCCGGAAGCGCGAAGCCGGCGTTGTTGATGAGGGCGTGCATCGGGGAGGGTCGCTGCTCAATGAGGGCGGCGAGGGCGGCGATCTGGTCGCGATTCGTTACGTCGAGGGGGTGGATCTCGATGCTGTCGAGGACTCCGGCCTGGCGGGCTGCGTCTTCGAGGTGACTGCGTCGAGTGAGGTCGCGCATGGTGGCAAGGACGCGCCAGCCGCGGCGGGCAAGAGTGATGGTGGTGAGCAGGCCGAAGCCGCTGGAGGCGCCGGTGATGAGGGCGGTGCGTGGGGTGGTCATGGGTGCGGTTCAAGCTTAGCGGGTCGGCATCGCTCCCGGTGTAGCGAGTTAGCAGGTCAGCGGATCCCGGGTCATATGAGCTCGATGCCCCAGAGGTCGTGGAGGTGGAGGACGCCTTCGACTTTGCCCGCGGAATCGACGACGACCAAGCTGGTGATCTTGCGCTCTTCCAGCAGCGCCAGGGCTCTCGCCGCAAGTTCGCTCGATGCAATCGTGCGGGGGGCGGGGTGCATGGCTTCGCCGGCGGATTTGGTGAGGGCGGCGCCGCCTTCGTGCTCGAGCAGGCGGCGAAGGTCGCCGTCCGAGATGACGCCGAGGAGACGGCCGTTTTCCTGCACGGTGGTCATGCCGAGCTTCTTGGAGGACATCTCATAGATCACGTCGGTCATGGGGGTGGAGGGGGAGACGGTGGGGATATCGTCGCCGGCGTGCATGAGGTCGGCGACCCGGGCGAGGCGCTTGCCCAACTTGCCGCCGGGGTGGAGCTCGGCGAAATCCTCCGCCTTGAAGCCCTTGCGCAGGCTGACGGCGACAGCCAGGGCATCGCCCAGGGCCAGCATGGCGGTGGTCGACGCGGTGGGGGCGAGGTTGAGTCCGCAGGCTTCACGCTCCACGCCGCAGTCGAGGGCCACGTCGCTGGCAGTGGCTAGGGTGGACTGCAGGTTGCAGCAGAAGCTGATGAGGGCGTCGCCTTTGCGCTTGAGGGTGGCGAGGAGGCGGAGTATCTCTTCGGTTTCGCCCGAGGCGGAGAGGGCGATGACCACGTCGCCAGGCATGAGGACGCCGAGGTCGCCGTGGACGGCTTCTGCGGGATGAAGGAAAAGAGCCGGGGAGCCGGTGGAACTGAGGGTGGCGGCGATCTTCTGGGCGATGATGCCGGACTTGCCCATGCCGGTGACGATGACGCGCCCGTTGCAGGAGCCGCAGTTCAGGATGAGGTCGACGGCGCGATGGAAGGGGGCGGCCATTGGGCCGTCGAGGCGGTCAGCGAGGGCGTGGAGAGCGGCGGCTTCGGTGCGGACGAGGGATGCGGGCGAGAGTTCCTGCTGGTCGGGGCAGCCCGCGTCCTGTTTGGGATTCATCGGTTATCGATGGTAGCAGCTTTGGGGATAGTAGCCGAAGCCTGCGACCAGTAACTCTCAGCCTCTCAGTAAGCGTTCTGCCGCAATCAAATGACAATCCTGGTGGATGGGGTTTTCGTAGAATGAGGAGAGAGGTCCGAATCCCTGTGAGAAGAAACACGCTGGTTCTTGGTGTCACGCTGTTCCTCCTGGCTGCCTTTGCGTGGGCGGGCTGGGCAAATTGGGAGTACCGCAAGCAGCAGGCGGAGAAGGCCGCGGCGGCCGGTGTGCACGCCATGCTGGAGAAGGGCGAGTCGGCCGATGCGCTATATACGTCGTCGCCGCTGCTGGGGAAGCCGGCGCCGGATTTCAAGCTGGAAGATTTAGCCGGCAAGAAGGTGTCGCTCGCCGACTACAAGGGAAAGGCCCTCCTGATTAACTTCTGGGCAACGTGGTGCGGGCCGTGCAAGCTGGAGACGCCGTGGATTGTGGACCTGCGCAACCAGTATGCGGCGAAGGGGTTTGAGGTGCTGGGGATCGACTCCGAGGGAGACGATCTGAAGGCCAGCGATGCGGAAGGGTTCGCCCGGCAGAAGACGGCGGTGCAGCGTTTTGTGAGCAAGGAAAAGATGCCTTACCCCGTGCTGCTCAACGGCGACAGTATTGCAAACCGGTATGGCGGGCTGGACGCCATGCCGACCTCGTTCTGGGTGGATCGGACAGGCAAGGTGGTGGCGTCGCAGATGGGGATTACGTCGAAGGACGATATGGAAGAGAAGATCAAAAAGGCGCTGGAATAAGGCACGTAAAAAGGGAAAGACGGACAGAGCTACAAAACTGCTGAGTTACAGAGTTACAGCAGGCCGAGGTGGGCGATGAGAAAGATGCTGGTGGTGGCGGCGGTCGGGGCGGCGGTGGGACTGGTGGCCATGGCGCAGGAGCCGCTGTGGCAGGAGGGGAAGCCGGCGGGCGCGAAGGTTCAGGCGGTTCAGTACCTCTATCCGGAGCAGGTGACAATTGCGGCCGGAAAGCCGACTGCGGTGCAGCTGCACTTCCGGATCGCGCCGGGGCTCCATATCAACTCGCATGAGCCAAAGGACAAGTTTCTGATTCCCACGACGTTCTCTGTGCCGGCGGGCGCGGGGGTGACGCTCCGGTCTGCTGTTTATCCCGAGGGACATGATTTCGCGCTGCCTGCAGATCCCAGGACCAGGCTCAATGTTTTTACCGGCGAGTTCGCGATTGAGGCGAAGCTGACGGCGGCGCCTGGGGACCATCTCGTCCAGGCGAAGCTGCGCTACCAGGCGTGCGATGAGGCGCAGTGCATGCCGCCGAAGACGATTACCGTGCCGATTGACGTGCTGGGGAAGTAAGGCCGTTCTTGCCAGCAACCTCGCATATTTCCGGTGCGCGGTGCATACTGTTGAGTCCATCCGCGCGAACCCTGTATCTTCTTCAGATCTGAGTGGCGCCGGGCCGAAGGCGGGCATGGCCGTAAGCTTCAGTGGGCTGGATCGACGTTTCCGAGGGGGGATCGCCACGGGTCTGAGACTCGCGGTGGTTGGCATTGTGCTTTGTCCGCTGGGGTTTCCGTCTCAGCCGAGCCCGCCAAAGTCCCGCAACGTGCTGGTCATGTACAGCTTTTACGAGCGGGATCAGACATCTCTGGATGCCATCGAGGCAGCGGTTCGGGCGCATTTCCACGGCCCGGTGAACTTCTCGGTCAATTACCTGCAAAACCCGACGTTCGAAGAGAAAGCCTACCGCCAAAATCTCGCCGAGACGATCGGCCGAGAGTTCAAAAACAGTAGACCGGATCTGGTTCTTGTGGCCTCGGAGCCGGCTCTCCGTTTTGCAGTCGAATACCGGCCGACCATGTTTCCGGGGGCGCCCATCGTTTTCTGGGCCATCAGCAGTTCGCTGGCCTTTGAGAAGATGCCCGGGGTTACGGGAGTTGCCGCTCCGGCGGGCACGCACGAGACGATCGACCTGGCGCTTCAGCTGGAGCCGGATACGACCTCTGTGGCCGTGGTCGCCGGCACATCGCAAACCGAACAGTACTGGCTGGGCGACGTGCACCGGGAGCTTCTGCGGCACGGGGCGCTGCGGGAGATCGACGTTGTGGGCTCGCCCGGAGCTGAACTGCTGGAGCGCATCGCGCGCCTTCCCGATCACACGGTGATGATATTTCTGCTGTATCCGGAGGATCTGCGTCAGCCGGCAATCAGCAACTGGGACGTTCTGGCGGCGGCCTCGCAGCGGTTTCCTGTGTATTCCATCTTTCCCTCCCTGGCCTTGGATCGGGGCGGCATTGGCGGGGCATACTACGACGGATTGGAAGATGCGACGGCGGCGGGACAAGTGGCTGCGCGGGTGCTTGCGGGGGAGTCGCCGGACAGCATTCCAGTGGTGCGCCTGCCCGATCTGAAAATCAAGGTGGACGCACGTCAACTGCAGAGGTGGCACATCGCGCAGGCGGCGTTGCCGCCGGGCGCGCTGGTTCTTCATCGCGAGCCGAATCTCTGGCAGCAGTACAAGGGGTATATCGTTGCCGCGATTTCTCTCATCCTCCTGCAAGCGGGTTTGATCGTGGGGCTGCTGTGGCAGATGGCGCGGCGCCGGCGCAGCGAGGCCGAACTGAGGGTGACGCGCGATCGCCTCAATATGGCGGTGACGGCAGGAACTTCAGTGGGATGGGATGTCGACTACACCTCAGGCCGCCATCGCTGGTTTGGAGATCTCAACACGATCTTTGGAATTGCCGGCAGCTACTTCGACGGACGTCTTGGGAACTTTATCGAGACGGTACACCCGGGAGACCGCGAAAGGGTGAGGGCTACGATTGAGGGCGCGCGTGTGAACCGGGCGCCGTATGCGGCGGAGTTCCGGGTGGTTCGCCCGGATGGCGAGGTGCGATGGCTTTCGGCGCGGGGCAAGTTCTACTTTTTGCCGAGCGGAGAGGCTGTGCGCATGTTGGGAATCGCGACGGATATCACCGACCGGAAGTCAGCCGAGGAGGCGATCAACAGCCTGAGCGGTCAACTGATTCGAGCGCAGGAGGAGGAGCGGCGCCGGATCGCGCGCGAAATTCACGACGACTATCAGCAGCGGCTTGCTGTGCTGGCCATCGAGCTCGCCACCCTTGCCCAGGACATCGAGGAGGAGGATGCGGATGCCGCCGCGCGGCTCGGCGACCTTTGGAGCCGCGCATCGCAGATTGGGACGGATCTGCATACGTTGTCGCACCGGCTGCATTCTTCCGCTCTCGACAGCATGGGCCTGGTGGCCGCCCTGAAGGTTTTGTGCCGGGAATTCAGGAGCTACCACGACATTGCGGTTGCGCTGGTGGCGGAGCAGGTGCCGGAAGGGCTTTCCCACGATGTGGCCCTCTGCCTGTTTCGCGTGACCCAGGAGGCGCTCCAAAACGTGCGCAAGCACAGCCGGGCGCGGCGGGCCGAGGTGCGCGTACAAGGGCTGCGCGGCGAGATTCATCTGGCTGTGGTGGATGCCGGGGTGGGATTCGATTTCCGCAAGCGGGCGGCGGGCAGCGGAATTGGCCTGCGCAGCATGGAGGAGCGTTTACGGCTGGTGAACGGGCGCTTCGAGGTTCGCTCCCGGACGGACGGAGGAACTCTCGTGGAGGCGTGGGTTCCGATCGAGATCGGGAATGACCCGGAGGCAGCCTTGGGGGAAAAGGATTCGAGCACGCCGCCCGAACAAACGATCGCATAGAGACCGAGTCCAGGTCTCCTGTCAGGAGACTTGGGTGGTAGGGTCGTGGCCGGAGGCGCCGCCGCGGAATAGATTGGCGATGCGGGCCCCGATGGGTGAGCCGATGCCGCTGCAGGGATCAGGGCCGGCGCCCGCGCTGTAGAGGCCGTTGTTGCCTTCCGTGATGTCCGTGAAGGCGCGCTGGCTTTGCCACAGGGTGGGCGTGATGAATCCCAGCTTGGTTCCAAAGGATGCGAAGAGGCCGGCGTAGAGCGGGGCCACGGCGCTGGTGCCGCCGACCACAATCGACTGGCCATGGACAAAGACGACGTAGCCGGTGTTGGGGTCGGCGTCGGCGGCGATATCGGGCACCATGCGGCCGGTTCCGGCGGTGGAGCCGGTGGGGGGAGGAGGTGCGCCCACCTGCCAGGGCTGCTGCGGAAAGATGGTGGAGTAGCCGCCGCCCGTTCCTTCGCCATTGGTCTCGTTGGGATCGTCGTTCCAGACCACCTCGGCGGTTTGCGTTTTGGTGGTGCCGCCGCAGCCGATGACATGCGGGCAGGAGGAGGGCACGTCGACGTTGGCTGGCGTGGACCCGCCGTCGGAGGAGTCGTTGTCGCCCGAGGCGGCGAAGACCACCATGCCGAGCTGTGTCGCGGTGGAGGCGGCGGTTTCCATTTCGTCGGCGGCCTCGGCGCCCCACATGGCTTCGTCCGCGCCCCAGGAGATGGTGCAGACGTCGCAGCCGTCCTGCGCCGCCTTGTTCACCGCGGAGGCGATGTCCTGCGCCCAGTAGACATGGATGGTGGCGGGCTGGCCGGTGGCGGCGTAGTAGGCTGCGCCCGCTACCTCGATGTCGAGAGCGACTTCGACGTCGGTGTCGTTGGAGGAACCAACGCCCTGGTTAGGAGTGTTCTGGGTGCCGTCGACGGAGACGTCCGTGACGCTGGGCGAGGGCTGACCGATCGACTGGAAGTAGGCGTCGATGTCGGACTGGACCCATCCGCCGCCGAGTTCGACGATGGCAATGGTGCTGCCGCCGCGCTGCCCGGTGGGCCAGCTGTAGGCGGTGCACAGGTCAGGCACGGACCACTGCGTCTGAGCCGCGGCTTTGGAGGCTAAAAAGGGAGAGACACGCCGGGTTTGGGAGCGAAGCTTGAAATATGGCTTGCAGGGAGGGATGAAATCGACTCCGGGGGAAGAGGACATGGGGGAACTCCTTGGGGGAAATGCCACTTCTGGAGGCGAGTATGGCACGCGGGGCGAGGGGGGCGCAAAGCGGGAGGGCGATGGTTTCGGCCTATGCGGTGAGTTCCGTTGGATCGAGGCTGGTCCTGCCCTGAGAGTCAGGACGGGACACCCGGCCAACCGCTAGACTGACCCTGATTGATACCTCTACAAGGGAGACAAGATGGCCGGCCATGCGCTCGCGGTGTTGTTCATTGAGATTGGTACGGCGATCATTGGCCTGGCGATGCTGGCGCGGTTTGCGAATCGCTGGGGATTCCCCTCCGTTCCTCTGTATCTGCTGGCCGGACTTGCGTTTGGCAAAGGTGGACTGGCCCCGCTCGAGGTGTCCCGGACATTCATTTCCGAGGGCGCTGAGATCGGTGTGCTGCTGCTGTTGTTCATGCTGGGTCTGGAATACACCGGCGCGGAGCTGAAGCGTAACTTGCGCGGCGGCCTGCCGGGGGCATCGATTGACCTGTTGCTGAACTTCCCGCCGGGATTTTTGGCGGGACTGCTGCTGGGGTGGCGTCCGTTGGCCGCGGTGTTGCTGGGCGGAGTGACGCTGGTCTCCTCGTCCGGAATCATCTCGCGGCTGCTGTTCGAACTCGGACGCAAGAACGCGGTGGAGACGCCGTCCATCCTGTCCATTCTGGTGCTGGAAGACCTCATGATGGCGGTGTACCTGCCGCTGATAGGCGTGCTGATTTCAGGCGCAGGCGCCAGAAGCATGGTGCTGTCGATCGCGGCGGCCACAGCGACGGTGGCGGTTGTGCTGTTTGCCGCCATGCGCTACGGCGAGTCGGTGAGCTCGTTCGTCGGCGGACAGTCAGACGAGGTGATCCTGCTGACGGTGTTTGGGGCGGTGCTGGCGGTGGCGGGGCTGGCGCAGATGTTGCAGGTATCGGCGGCCATCGGCGCATTCCTGGTGGGGATTGCGGTCTCGGGTCCCGTGGCTGAGCGGTCCGGCAGACTGATGGCTCCGCTGCGGGATTTGTTTGCGGCGATCTTCTTTTTCTTTTTCGGGCTGGAAATCGATCCCGGAAGCCTGCTGCCGCAGCTGCCGTTGGCGCTGATGCTGGGCGCAGTGACGATGGGGACAAAGGTGGCGACGGGTTATTGGACCATCCGCCGGGCCGGACTGGAGCGGCGTGCGGCGCTGCGCGCCGGGCTTACGCTGATACCTCGCGGCGAGTTTTCGATTGTGCTTGCGGGACTGGGCGGGGCACTGGAACCGCGGCTCGGGGCGCTGGGCGCCGCTTACGTGCTGCTGATGGCGATTGTGGGCCCGATCGCTGTACGCCTGGTGAAATGAGCCTGGCGTAACCCGCTTAAGATGGACTGAGGCTTGGGCCTTGTGGAGTGTACGGAATTGGCATACGACGATCTTCGCGACTGGATCAAAACGCTGGAAAAAAACGGGGAACTGAAGCGGGTGACGGCGGAGGTGTCGCCGGAGCTGGAGATCACGGAGATCACGGACCGGATGTCGAAGATTGGGGCCAGGGGTCGGGGTTCAGGGTTCACCAAAGCAGGTGCTTCGGCTTCGCCTCAGGATGACAAGCGGTCGAAGAAGTATGCGCCCGGTGGGCCGGCGCTGCTGTTCGAGAACGTGAAGGGATTTCCGGGGCAGAAGGTGTTCATCAACCAGTTCGGCAGCGAGCGGCGAATGGCCATGGCACTGGAGGTGGAGCGGCTGGACGAGATTGCCGAGCGCATCAGCGGGATGATCAACATGAAGCCGCCGTCCGGCGGATTTCTTGACAAGCTGAAGATGCTGCCGCAACTGGCGGAGCTGGGGAACGTGTTTCCTAAAACCGTGAGCGCCAGGGATGCGAAGTGCAAAGAAGTCATTCTGCGCGACAACTTCGATTTGCAAAAGTTTCCCATTCTGAAGTGCTGGCCGCATGATGGCGGTTCATTCATCACGCTGCCCTGTGTGCACACGCGCAATCCGAAGACAGGCAAGCGCAATATCGGCATGTATCGCATGCAGGTTTACGACGGACAGACCACGGGCATGCACTGGCAGCGGCAGAAGGTGGCGGCCGAGCATTATCGCGAAGCGCTGCGGAATGCGGCGGCTGGCGCGGCCACAGCCGACGAGGCAGCAGCTCGCGTTGCCGCCATGGCGGAAACGGCGGGCGGAGCTGTGATGGTGCCCGATGGTCCGGTGGGCGGATTGCCGCAGGTAGCGTTCGGGAATCTGAAGGGGTCGCGGATGGAGGTTGCCGTGGCCATCGGCACCGATCCGGCGACAACCTTCTCGGCCATTGTGCCGGCGCCGCCGGAGATTGAGGAGTTCATGATTGCCGGCTTTCTGCGCGGCAAGCCGGTGGAGATTGTGAAGTGCGAGACCGTGGACCTCGAAGTGCCGGCGCATGCGGAGATTGTGCTCGAGGGTTACGTGGAGCTCGGCGAGCTGCGCACCGAAGGACCGTTCGGAGACCACACCGGTTTCTACACCATGACCGATGAGTACCCGGTGTTTCACCTGACATGCATCACCCATCGCAAGGACCCGATTTATGCGGCCACCATTGTGGGCAAGCCGCCCATGGAAGACGCGTGGATGGGCAAGGCGGTGGAGCGGATTTTTCTGCCGGCCATGAAGATGACGATTCCGGAGATCGTCGATATCAATCTGCCGGTGGAAGGCGTGTTTCACAACCTCATGCTGGTGTCGATCAAGAAGAGCTACCCGGGGCAGGCGCGCAAGGTGATGAACGCGATCTGGAGCCTGGGGCAGGCGATGTTCACCAAGTGCGTCGTGGTCGTCGATGAGGACTGCGATGTGCAGGACGTGGGCGAGGTGGTGCTGCGCGTGGCGAACAACATCGATCCGGAGCGCGATATTCAGTTCACGCTGGGGCCGGTGGACTCGCTGGATCATGCGTCGCGGCTGCCGAACTACGGGTCGAAGATGGGCATCGATGCGACGCGGAAGTGGAAGGCGGAAGGCTTCGAGCGGCCGTGGCCGGCGATGCTCGAGATCGATAAGGCAACCAAGGCGCGCGTGGATGCGATTTGGGAGACGCTATAGAGGCAGGGAATAAGGAAGGCAAAGGGACAAAGGGCGGAGGGAAAAGGTCGGCGCTGAGATCGAGCGCTCACGCAGCGTTAAGGCCGGGCGTGAAGCATGAGCAGCTTATCGGCGCCAGCTAGTCATGCCGTCTTGCAAAGCTGCTCATCGGTCTGGTTACGACCAGCGGCGTGAACTTGTTCCGCTTGAGAATATTCTGCAGAGTGCATGACTGCAGTAAGCAGAATTACGCGGTGTTGGGCCGCGCGGTGCGGTCGTTGTCGAGCTCCGGTGCGCCGCAGTAAAAGCTGCCGTAAAGCTCGCGTATGGTGGGATAGCACTCGCACGCCGCGTCTTCAAGGGCTGAGGCGTCGGAGACGTGAATGCGACCGCGGCTGTAGTGGATGAATCCTCTCCGCTGCAACTCGCCTGCGGCCGCCGTGACGGTGGTGCGGCGCGCGCCCAGCATTACGGCCAGAAACTCCTGCGTGATGAAAAAGTCGTCGCTCTCGGTGCGATCGCGGACCATGAGCAGCCAGCGCGCGAGGCGTGCCTCCGCCTCGTGGAGACGGTTGCAACCGGCAAGCTGGCCGAGGATCGCGCTCTGGCTTTGCACGCCCTGCAAGACGCAGTCACGGAACTCGGCGTTGTCGCGAAATTCCTTTTGCACTTCGTTGAACGGCATGCGCAGCGCGGTGGTTTCCATCTGCACGATGCAGCGGTTGGGAATGCGTGCGCGACCGAGGAGGTGGAAACTTTCCACCAGGCCCTCAGGTCCCCAGAGTCCGACTTCGGTGCTGCCGCCGTTCGCCATGGAGACAACGATGGACGCAACGCCGGAGGTGATGAAGTGCGCATATTTCGGTGTCTCGTCAGGCTCGTAAAGAATCTCTCTGGGAGCCAGAGTGACGGTGCGCATGCGCGCCACTAAGGAGGCGCGATAATTCGGTGACAACGCTGCGAGCAGCTGATTCGATGGTTGAGCAACCATTGAGAATTTCTTCCAGATGTTCATGTGCGGATAAGCCCCGAAACTACGGAATCTTCGATGCGCATTCTGCACAGAAGGAGTGTTGTAAGTGCGTTGCGAAACGCGATTATTTCATTCAGAATGAAAGAATTATGTCCTTTAGTGGACATAGAACCAGCTTTTATCCATTACCTCTCCCTGAAGGTTTCCTGCCGTGTGAACTGTCGACCGAAAAGGTCGTTCCCACGGCTTTGCGCGGCTCTCTGGAAAGCAGATTGCGAGTCATGGCAGAGCCGGGTGAGCAAGCTGAACCTGACTGCGATCAGCCGCAACATAGTGCCACTCAGAACCCGTGCGAATTCGCGCGACGTGCAATCCAAACTTCGCGGAACGTCCTGTGGCAGTTCACAACGATCCATGTATAAGCCACATACACTGTGACGCTGAATATGCACGGATGGTTAGCCCGTGATTTGACAGAGTGCAGAGAGTGTGATTATGAAAATTTTAGCGGGAACGGGCAACTTTTCGAGGGCGCCTGGAGTGCGCAGCCGCTGCTGCGGAATGATGGCGCCCTTTGAAGATGACATCAAATGCTGACAGAGACAGATCGAAGAGCCCAGCACATCTGGGCAGCTTTTTGCCTGCTGCTTGCGATGTGTGCCCCATTCAAAGCGCGACGTATGGAGGGTCTGTCATCCGGCTGGTTGGATGCTTCGATCTCGGCGTTCCCTCACACGTCTCGTCCATCCGGCGGTCTGCATGATCAACGTAGTTGCAAATGCTAGAGCCAGGGTGATATCGAAGAGCAGCTTCTGCTTCTCGATGACGAGATAGCCGATCGCGTGCGCGGCGGCGAGCCCGAACACCGCGTAATTCCACCGCTGCAGGTTTTTCCATCGCGGAGTTCCAAGGCGGCGCAGCGCGAAATCGTTTGACGTGGCCAGCAACGCTCCGAGCAGCAGCACGCTGAGGACTCCCGTGAAATTCGCAAAGCCGAAGAGATCGTGACGCAGACCGCGATGGTGTTCCTGCGGCCCGTAGATGTAGTAGAGCCAGGGGCGTCCGCGCAGATGCACGCATTGTCCCACCGCGGTGTGCAAGATGCCGAGTATGCCTGCCCAGATGCCGGTGTCGCGGCGCAGGTCGCTCGACACCGGATTGACGCGCCGCAGAAGAACATTGCATGGGCCGGTGACAAGAGTGAACGCGAGCAGAAACATCGCCGGATAGGCAGTGGAGAAGCTGAGGCGCGTGAGCACATCGGGGTAGGGCCGCGTGCAATAGAGCGCGGCGCTGCTGCCTGCGGAGATAAGCAGCAGCGGCAGGTGATGGCGAACAATGCGCTTGCTGAGGCGCATTCTGCGCGGCGAGAGAGTGGGCCCAATGCTCAAGCGAGATCCTCTGTTTTGTGGCGGTGCTTCCCGCGGCGATCCGCGATGCAGGCGTCAGTATAGAGCGAGGCATGCACACAGGCACATCGTGAGCGCTGCGCTTTGATAGCCTCGAAGGTATGGTTTCACGAGGTGGTTGCGATTTCCTGGTGATGGGCGCAGGCGTGGCCGGGCTCCGCGCTGCGCTGGAGTTGGCGGCGCACGGCGACGTGCTGGTGGTGACCAAGGAGTCGGTCAGCGAATCGAACACCCACTACGCGCAGGGTGGCATCGCCGTTGCCGAGAACGACAGAGACGAGATTGCGCTGCACCTGGACGATACCGTGAACGCCGGCGATGGCCTGGTGTATCGGGCCGCCGCCGAAGTGCTGGTAAGTGAGGGCCCCGAGCGCGTGGCGGAACTGATCGAGTGGGGCGCGAAGTTCGATGAGGAGAACGGGCGCCTGCTGCGCACGCGTGAAGCGGCCCATTCCGTCTCGCGCATCCTGCACGCCAACGGAGATGCCACGGGCGCGGAGATCAGCCGGTCCCTCGCGGCGATGGCGCGCGCGCATGGGCACGTTGAGTTTGCGGAGTGGACTTCAGTGACGGGGCTGGCCATGCACCACGGGCGCGTGGTGGGCGCCGATCTGCTGGATGCGGAGAACAATGCGCGCCGCGTGTGTGCGCGAGCGGTGCTGATTGGCGCCGGCGGTGCGGGCCAGGTGTATTCAGACACCACCAATCCAGGCGTGGCGACGGGCGATGGCATTGCACTCGCTGCGGAAGCGGGCGCGGAACTGGCGGATATGGAGTTCTACCAGTTCCATCCCACGGCGTTTTTCTTTCCGGGAGCACCGCGCTTTCTGCTGTCGGAGGCGCTGCGGGGCGAGGGAGCGTATCTCCGCAACGATCGCGGGGAGCGGTTCATGGAGCGCTATTCGCCCATGCTGGAGCTGGCGCCGCGCGCCGTGGTGGCGCGGGCAGTAGCGCGTGAGGGCATGGGAGAGGGGCCGGGCGAGGCGCGGGCTGTGTATCTGGACATGCGTCACGTGCGCGGTGTGGACCTGCATAAGCGATTTCCGAGGATCAGCGCGTTCCTCGCGAAGTACGGGCTCGATTTGCAGAGCGATCTGATTCCGGTTCGGCCTGCGGCGCATTACATGATGGGCGGGGTGAACACCGATCTCCATGGGCGGACCACACTGCCGGGCTTGTATGCGGCGGGCGAGGCAGCGTGTACGGGCGTGCATGGCGCAAACCGGCTCGCTTCCAATTCGCTGCTGGAGGGGCTGGTGTTTGGTGCGCGCGCGGCAAAGGCAATGCTGGCGGATGGCTTGGATGGAGCATCCGTAGCGGCTGAAAGCGCGGTGCGGGAACCTGGACCAGTCAATCCCACCGGCGCGGTGGAGAGTAGCCCGGTGGAAGCGCTCATTACCCGATTGCAGGAGTTAATGAGCCACTACGCCAGCCTGGTGCGCGATGGCGCGGGACTGGAATACGGGCTTGCGGGTCACCGGCGCATCGGCGAAGAGCTGGATGCGCTTGCGTCGGGCGCGCGAGGCACGCGGAGGCTTGCAGAAGCCAAGGCGCTGCATCGCGTGGCGAAGGCGATTCTCGCGTCGGCGCTGGCGCGGACCGAGAGCCGCGGGGCGCATTTTCGCAGCGATTATCCGCAGAGGAATGATCGCGAGTTTGAGAAGCACTCGGTGCTGGGGCCGGACGGTGTAGTGCGGTTTGAGAGCTGGTAGGCCCGCCAGCCCCGGCTATATCAGAGCGAATGTGCGGTGACATTCATGACCCTCCCACCCTCGCGATAAAGACAACGGCTTCGCGAGGGCGGGGCACCCGGGATTTGTGGCGGGGCGGTAGGCTATTGGGATAGCCAAATGTCTGATCACTTGGCCACTCGAAAACCTGACCACTGACCACTGGCGGAGTCTACGGCAGCGCGGCGATGGCGATGGCCCGGGTTGGGTCGGTTCCGGTCGCGAGGGTGGTGCCGGCCACGAGCTTGCCGGGGGTGGTGCTGTCGAAGGTGTACGTGCTCAGGTCGGGGCTGCCGCCGGAGTTCACG
>NZ_DASXYM010000019.1:0-26713 GCF_036502485.1 Occallatibacter sp.
GACCATCGAAAGCTGGCGGATCGATTACAACCAGGTGCGCCCACACAGCGCGTTGGGCTACCTGACACCGGAAGAATTCGCAACAGGCTATGCAAATGTGGAAAGCAAAAAGCGCTTCCCACATTCGCACAGCCTCGACGACTGCTGCGGGCTGAATTTGCAGCTAAACTCAAACCCGAGTGCTCTCACTTACCCGGACTAACCGAAGGGGGCAGCTCATCGCCGCTTCTGCCTCTTCCGTTTCCATATTGCAGATCCAGTTCCGCCTGGAACCATGCAGGAATCCCGCATTGCCGCCATTCCGCGCAATTACCCCGGCTGTCTTGTCCAGCATGTCCGCCATGCGCCCAAGTTGCAGAATCCGCATCTGCACGCACACTAATGGCGCAATCGACCTCTGCAGCGGCGTCGCCACTTGCTTCAGGTGCACGGCATGTTCGCGAAACGCCTGAGCCACCACCCCATAGCTCGCCAATTTGTTGCCGTGCTGCTTTACAAGCACCATGGCGTTGAGCGCGCGCCGGTCGATCTCGTGCAGCGACCGCTCAATGGTTCGACGGGTGTGGAAGGAGAGATCCATAATGCGCATGATGCGCTTGATATCCATCAATCGCCCCCTTCAACGGCCGAGGCCGCAACCGCGCTCAGTGCCGCCGCGTTCAGGATCAGCACGACGTTGCCGCCTCCGGAAATCGTTGCCCCTTGATAGAGATTCCGACCCGTGAAAAAATCGATCGGCTTGACCACGGAGTCCTCGTTGCCCAGGACTTCGGATACAGCGAAAAGACCCCGTTCGGTCAGAACGCCTTCCACGCTCTCAGCGCCGAGCCGCAGCGGCTTCTTTTGCAGGATTGTGCCCAGATCGACCAGCGGCAGGGTCTGCGAGCCGCTTACGCGATAGGTCGCGCGTCCGGCCAAGCGGTGCAGGCGGTCTTCTTCGATATCCGTGAGACTGTCGATCGCGGAGATGGGCAATGCGTACGTGTCCTCGCGCACCCGAACATATAGAACCGGAAGTACTGCCAGGGTCAGCGGAAACACCATGGCGACTTTTGTGCCCTCGCCAGGAACCGACTCGACCGTCAGTCGGCCGCGGAGCTTGTCAGTCGCCTCTTTTATCACATCCATGCCTACGCCGCGTCCGGAGAGGTCCGACGCCTCTTCCCGGGTGGAGAAGCCAGGGCGGAAGATCAGCTCCAGCGCATCCTGTTCCGATAGCCGTGCCGCATCATCGGGGGTGATTACGCCTTTTTGGATTGCCTTTTCGACTACCATTCGCCGATCGATCCCATTGCCATCATCGGAAACCTCGATGCGTATGCGGTCACCCAGATGGATAGCCGCAATTCTCAGGAGTCCTTCAGCAGGTTTATTGGCTTTCCTGCGAGCCGCCGGCAATTCCAGGCCATGATCGAGACTGTTACGCACGATGTGGGTGATCGGGGCGGACAGAGCATCCACCACCGTCTTGTCTATCTCCACGTCCTCGCCCACTATCTCGATTCGCACTTCCTTGTTCAGTTGCCGCGAAATGTCGCGGACCACGCGCGGCAACTGCTGCAGAAGGCGTTTGCACGGCTGCATGCGCAGGCGCATCACGGTGTTCTGCAAGTCGCTTACCCGCAGGTCCATCTCGCGCGCAATGCGGGTAATGTTTTCGTCTTCTTTGTTCAAGCTTCCCACCGCGGAGCTGAGGCGGTTTCGCAACAGAACCAGCTCGCCAACCTGGTTCATCACTGCATCCAGCCGGTTGGCATCGACGCCCATCGAGCTTTCGACTGCGTTTGAGTGCCGGGAGGCTGCGCGCGAAACAGTCGATTGCCTTGCAGGGCTGGCCGTCAACACAGGAGCGAATTCATTTTTAGGAGTCGAGCCAAGGGCGAGGGCAAGTCCCCCTGGAGACGTTTGAAGCCTTGCGGCCGGCCCATCACTGTCAGCCACGGCTCGTGTGCTGCATTCCCCGCCAATTCGTGCGGCGGTGTCACCGCATTCATCCTCTGTGCCGGCCAGCGCGCGGATCGTGCAGCCTAGGTCAGCGGGCCCCGGCCCTGGGAATCGCTCCTGCGCCAGCTCTTCAAACATGGAGCTGATCACGTCGATTCCTTCAAGAATGGCGTCTACCCTCGCCGCGGTGACGGACAGGCTCCTGGAGCAGCTTGTCCAGAAGACCTTCGAGATTGTGCGCCCAATCCACCAGGTGCTCGGCTTCGAGAAAAGCAGCGCCTCCCTTGATGGTGTGAAAGGCCCGGAAGATCGAAGCCAGCGCCTCGTCGTCGTTGGGTTCCTCTTCCAGGCGCAGCGCATCTTCCTGCGCTTTTTCGAGGAGCTCTTTTGACTCGATCAGATAGTCGTGCAGAATTTCCAGATCCATAGCGGGCACTGGACTAGGTATTGGCTGCAAAATCATTGTCGTTAGGGATGACCACGGGGGATTCTTGATGCGCAATGGGCGCGCAGGATGGCCATCCCGGGACTGCGCCGCCGAACAGTTGAAAGCGGCTTTAAGTTTTTCTGAATTTGACGATATATAGAGAATGGAGCAAGCCTCAACAAACGACCCTGCGACCGGCTCCATCGCCTCCGTTGCTTCTTCTGCTCCAACATCTCAGCCGACCCGTTATCTGGCGCGTCAGCCGATACTCAACGTCTCTGGAACGGTCGTCGCCTACGAGCTTCTGTTCAGGAGCGAAGCCGCATCTGCTTTTAGCGGACCCGGTGACATAGCCAGCTGGACCATGGTCGATAACACGTTGATTTACGGGCTGGGCAAACTGACGGCGGGTTTGCCTGCCTTTATTAATTGCACTGCCGATACTCTTTCCGGCGACATTCTCTGTATGCTGCCTGCGCCATTGACTGTAATCGAAGTCCTCGAGACCGTCGAACCATCCCAAGCAGTGATACGAGCTTGTGCCGCCTTACGCCAAAAAGGCTACAAGATTGCACTGGATGATTTTGAATACAGTTCCTCGCTCGACCCTTTGGCTCGCATCGCCGATTACATAAAAATTGATTTTCTCCGCACGCCTGCTTCTGAAAGGCGCAGGCTGATGTCGTTACTGCGCGAATTCAAGGGCACGTACCTGGCTGAGAAAGTCGAAACTCGCGAGGGTTTTGAAGAAGCCTTGAAGGAAGGGTTCAAGCTGTTTCAGGGATATTACTTTTGCAAGCCGTCCCTTCTCAAAAAGAGTGCTGTTCCTTCAAACCGACTCGTGCATTTACGGCTACTCAGTTTGCTGCACGAAATCCCCCTCGATATCAGCAAAATTTCTAAGCTGGTGGAGCGCGAGCCATCCCTTGCCTATAGACTGCTTCGATATGCGAATTCGGCCGGGCGCGGCATGCGGCAGGAGGTTACTTCGATCAAGAAGGCCTTGTTCGCAGTGGGGGACGACCTGTTCCGGCGCATGGCGACACTGGCGGTTGCGGTAGAGCTGAATTATCACTCTTCCCCGGAAGTTCTGCGCATGGCGTTAGTGCGGGCGCGGTTCTGCGAAACCGCTTCCTCTATCTGCCATTTGAATCCGACAGAGCAGTACTTGCTCGGCCTGTTTAGTCTGCTCGACGCCATGCTTCAGTTACCGATGGAGGAAGCGCTTGCGCCACTTTCGTTGGCGGATTCAGTCCGAGCCGCGCTGCTGGGCGCCAATAACAGCGAGCGATGCCCTCTCGACTGGCTTGAGAGTCATGAGCGCGGTAATTTTGCCCGGTGCGACAAACTCGCCAGAAGTCACGGATTTGCGCCCGAAATCCTCGAGCAAAGCCTCCGCGCGGCAACCCTCTGGGCAGACAAGCTGATCGAGGAAAACTAAGTGCCCGAGCGTTGCCCCTCAAAGTGGCTGCTGGCTGGATTCTTCGCTGCGGCAAAGGAAGATGTAACCGAAAATTCATACAGACGAGAGAGCGCACCTTTCGCTGCAACGGGCCAGCTTCATGTTCCGAACAATGCACGCAGGCGGTGAGTGCCGGCTTGTGCAATTCGGGGCATCTCTCCGCGATACCATAGTTCTGGCAGCAGCCGCAGGACGCGTATGCACCGCGAGAGGACATCAATCAGTAGATGAGTGAAAAGCGCTGGGTTGTGTTGATAGCAAGTGAAGTTGGCCGTACAGAATCCGTTTCTGACCGCGCTATGGAGCGCCTCGTTGAAGCCATTGGGAACGAAGGGTACGAGGTTGTCCGAACCACGTCTCCGGAAGACGGCCTCTCCCTGGTGACCTCGGATCCGAGCTATTCCGCCGTCCTGCTGGACTGGGATCTTGAAGGCCAATCGCAGTTTGAAGAACGCGCTGCGCTCGACATCATTCGCGGCGTGCGTCATCGGAACACAAAAGTTCCCATCTTCCTCATAGCCGATCGAACTCTCGTTTCTGAGCTTCCACTCGAGGTGATCAAGCAGGTCTATGAATACATCCACCTCTTCGGCGACACGCCGGCATTCATCGCCTCGCGGCTTGACACCGCCATCGAGCGCTATCACGAGCAGCTTCTACCGCCGTACTTCCGGGAGCTGCTCAAATACAACGATCAATCTGCCTACTCGTGGGACGCCCCAGGTCACATGGGCGGAGTCGCTTTCCTCAAGCATCCCATCGGGCAAGAGTTCCACCGTTTCTTCGGCGAGAATCTGCTGCGCTCGGATCTCGGCATCTCTTCGGCGCCGCTCGGCTCGTGGCTTGACCACGTCGGGCCACCGGGTGAGTCGGAGCGCAACGCAGCCCGCATCTTCGGCGCGGACTGGACCTTTTATGTTCTGGGGGGATCCAGCACCTCCAACCAGATTGTCGGGCACGGAGTCATCGCGCAGGACGATATGGTTCTGGCCGATGCGAACTGCCACAAATCCATTTGCCACGCGCTGACAGTCACGGGCGCGCGTCCGGTCTACTTTAAACCCACGCGCAACGGATACGGCATGATCGGTCTGGTGCCGCTCACGCGGTTCTCGGCGCAGTCGATTCAGGAACTCATTGCGCGCAGCCCGTTCGCAGCCGGAGCCCGTAGCCAGCAGCCCACTTATGCCGTCGTTACCAACTCGACGTACGATGGGCTCTGCTACAACGTCGACCAGGTGGTGAGCCAACTTAGCCATTCCGTCGGCCGGGTGCATTTCGACGAAGCCTGGTACGCCTACGCCAAGTTCCACCCGCTCTACCGCGGGCGCTTCGCCATGGGAGTGCCGGATGAGATGGAGAACCGGCCCACCATCTTCTCCGTGCAGTCGACACACAAGATGCTTGCCGCTTTCTCCATGGCCTCCATGATTCATGTGAAGCTCTCTGATCGAGCTCCGCTGGAGTTTGACCAGTTCAATGAATCCTTCATGATGCACGGCACCACATCGCCCTTTTACCCGCTCATCGCGTCCCTTGATGTTGCTGCTGCCATGATGGATGATCCCGCCGGCCCCACTTTGATGGACGAAACGCTTGCCGATGCCATCAGCTTCCGCCAGGCAATGAGTTCCGTGGCGCACCGCCTCCGCATGGAATCGGAGAATGGAAGCGGCTGGTTCTTCGGCCTTTACCAACCGGAGTACGTGATCGACCCGGAAACCGGCAGCAAGATTCTTTTCGAGGATGCCGAAGATGAGTTGTTGGCTACACAGCCCAGCTGTTGGACCCTGAAGCGCGGCGACGAGTGGCACGGCTACCAGGATGCCGACTCGCCCGATGACTACTGCATGCTGGATCCCGCCAAGGTCACCATCCTTACACCCGGCGTAAACGCGCAGGGCGTGATGGCAGACTGGGGTATACCCGCCGCCATCCTCACCGAGTTCCTTGATTCGCGTCGCGTTGAGATCGCGCGTACCGGCGACTACACGGTTCTGGTGCTGTTTTCCGTGGGAACGTCGAAAGGGAAGTGGGGCAGCCTGCTGGAGAATCTGTTCGAATTCAAGCGCCTCTACGACTCCGAAGCGTCCCTCGAAGAAGCCCTCCCCGAACTGGTGCAGCGGTTCCCCTCTCGCTATCGCTATCTATCGCTCAAAGATCTTTCCGAGGAAATGCATAAGGCGATGATCGAGCTCAATCTCGCCGGCCTGGTCAACGCTGCCTGTGACGAGGATTTTGACCCCGTTCTCACGCCCTGGCAGACTTACCAGAAGCTCGTCCGTCAGGAAACAGAGCGTCTCCCCTTCCGCCAGATGGCCGGGCGCGTCGCAGCCGCAATGCTGGTACCTTATCCCCCCGGGATTCCGATGTCCATGCCGGGCGAGCGCCTTGGCAGCCCCGAGTCGCCGGTCATCAAGCTGATTCTCGCCATGGAAGACTTCGGCAAGCGTTTCCCTGGATTCGAACGCGAAGTACACGGCATTGAGGTTGACAGCAGTGGCAATTACTGGATGCGCGCAGTCGTCGAATAGCCGGAAAATCACGGTGCGATGAACCCGGGATGATTCAGCCATCCGGCGCAAGCGCTCCCGACGTACCGCACCACGAAACTCCGCATTTTCCTGCCCGGTGCGCCAAAACATGGATGACGTGCGACACAGCACTCGCGCAATCACGTCTCTAACCTGAACGGAACGCCTCTGCTGGGGAGGTGTTTTCAAATGCGCATTCTCTACATGCTCAACACGCTCGGCATCGGCGGTGCCGAGCGACTCGTGGTCGCCATCGCCGAGCGTATGGATGCGCGCGGACATACCGTCGGCATCGCCACGCTTCAGAATCAAAGGGGCGATGAGTGGGCCACCCCGCTTGACGTAGTCCGCCTTGGAATCGACAAGCATCCTTTGCGCGTCCTCGCAGGATTCAGGAGGGGCCTGCGCATCCTGCACGAATTTGGGCCCCACATCCTGCACAGCCACAACTTCCATGGCAATCTGCTTGCGCGCACGTTGAAGCTAGTGCACGCTTCAACCCCCGTCATCTCCACCCTTCACAACGAATACGAAGGTGGAAAAGCCCGCATGCTCGCCCTGAGGCTGACCAATCGAGCATGTGAGCAGGTTGTCGCAGTAAGCGAGGCAGTCGCGGAACGAGCGTCTCAGTTCGGAATTTTCCCCGCGACCAAATCGCGCGTCATCACCAATGGCATTGATCTCGCGGACTTCACTCCCAACACATCGCGGCGCAAAGCTTTGCGTGCAGCAGAAGGCGCAAGTGGGAACTTCATCTGGATCACTGCGGGGCGTCTGGCGCCCGCCAAGGACTACGAGAACCTTCTGCTTGCCTTTGCCCAGGTGCGCGCAACCGCGCCACTCACGCAACTCTGGATCGCCGGGGAGGGGGAACGGGAGTACTCGGACGCGCTTCGCATCCGGGCCGACCAACTCGGCCTCGCCGACCGGGTTCACTGGCTTGGCATGCGCCGCGATTTAGCAGGCCTGCTCGACGCCGCAGACGGATTTGTCCTCGGATCAGCCTGGGAAGGAATGCCCCTCGCCGTCGCTGAAGCCATGGCCATGGAGAAGCCCATTGTTGCCACCGGCGTGGGAGGCGTGAGTGAACTCGTCGATCAATGCGGCCTCGTCGTTCCGCCGCGCGACCCCAACGCGCTCGCCAGGGCCATGCTCAGCATCATTCATACGCCGGAGCGTGCCCGCGCCTTCCTCGGCCGATCGGCGCGACAGCGCATCGTCGACCACTTCAACATCGATCGCAAAGCTGACGAGTGGGAAGCGCTCTACCGCGAAATTGCAGGCCAGAGTGGGCGTTGATTGAGTGAGTGCAAAAGAAAATGGCCGAAGGGATCCCTTCGGCCATCGTGCTGGTCCCGGCAAGCTAGAACGATAAAATCGCCTGCAAAAAGACTCTCCTCACCGCGGCGCCGGAGCTGAACCCGCCACCGGCCAGCGTGGTCGACTTCAGGAACGTTGGCGAACCGATCGTGCCGTTCGGACCGCCGTAATTCACGATGTTGAACAGGTTGAGTGCCTGTGCGCTGAAGGTCAGTGTGTATTTCCGCCCTGACGGTCCGCCGCCAAACATACCCCGTGGCCCACCGCCTCCGCCACTCAGCCCTCCCGGCCCAAGACCGCCTCCTGGAGGTCCGCCGCGCCTGCCGCCTGGGCCGCCGCCTGGGCCGTGCGGTCCATCCTCCCCGCCGCCAGACCCGCCCGTCTCAGGCCCGAATCCGAACCCGCGGCTGACGCGCAAATTGAACTCCACCACGTTCGGTCCCAATCCCAAATTCGCTGGAATCCGCGGATCGGTCGCGGCGGGGTTCGCGTCCATGTTGCCCCAGGGAGTGCTCACAAGGTCATTGGCAGGTGTGCTTGAAGTCGCAAACGACGGCCTCTGATTGTAGAAGTTGTTCAGCGGATCCTCAGGCAGCGTAATGTTGAACGGCTTCCCTGATTGCACCATCATGAAAGGGTTGAAGCGCAATCCCCACGGCCCGGTGTAATTGGCCATCGTGAACAACTGGTGCCGCGACACAAACGTCGCGGGCCCGTAGTCATCGCCGATGTGATACGCGTTCGACGCGTTCGTGCCCGCCCCGCCATCGCTGTTCGCAAATCCCAGCGTGTAGAACCCCATGAGGTTTAAGTTGCGGGTCACGCGTCCGTTCACGCTCACAATCATTTGGTTCTGATCGAACACCGCCTCTGGATAGTACTGATAAACATAGCCGCCACTTGGATCCAGCGGGAATGCGCCCGTGTCGTAGTCGAACTGGTTGGCGTTTCTCGTCACCAGTTGGTGCGCCCCGAAGGAGTGCAAATAGGTGACGGTCGCGCTCGTCCCCTTCGCAATCTGCCGCTCGATGCTGGCACCCAACTGACTGGTATAGGGGGAATGGAACTTCTGTGAGATTTCGTACCGCACCGGAACAGCTGTGCTGCTGGCAGCCGCGCCGGAGCTCTGGCAGGTCGTCATGTTCAGGGTCTCAAGAGACACAGCAGTTTGATCCGTGCAGACCGGGTTGTTGAGCACAAGCTTGTCCTGCGATTGGAAATGCTGCACGTTGAGAAGGTTGCTGGTCGCAAACCGGTCATAGAACATGCCGAATCCCGCGCGCAGCACGGTCTTGGAAGGTTTGCCTTTGCCGCCGTCCAGCGCGTAGGCCATGCCGATGCGCGGAGCCCAGTCATTGTGATCCGCAACGTGGTTCTGCGATTCCCACCGCAGGCCGCCGGAGAGCGTGAACCGGTGGTTCACTTTCCAGTCGTCCTGTACGAAGAGCGCCGCGTCGAACATGTTTGCCTGTGCAGACGGCTGCCCTGTAGTGTAACTGGCCGTAATCGGCGTGTACTCGGGATGAGCAGCAATCAGCTGCGCATAGGTCTGCCCCGCCGCCAGGCCGTTCTCCATGTAGGCGTATGCGTCGGCGCCGAGTTCTTTATTGGCGTTTGTGCTTGAAAATGCAAAGGCCCCATTCTGATTCGATGTCGTGAAGTTCGCATCCAGATAGTCGCGCAGACGCGTGCCAAACTTGATTGCATGCGCGCCGTGCGAAACTGTGCTGATGTTCTGGAACTCCAGACGCGTCGCGTGATCGCGATAAGCCTGAGTCGACAGGCCGCCCGTTACAAAGTCCCCTGAAACGCTGATCGTCCTTGCCATTGAGTCGGGGAAATGGTTTTCGTTCTGCCTCTCGTACTGAGCGCGAGTTTCGTTCACAAAATGATCGTTGATCACAAATGCATCGCTCACCTGCACGGTGTGATCCGTGTTGGACTCGTGCCACGATGCTGAAGGCATCGAGCCCGCATTCAGGTTGTTGGTCTCGCCCTCCGACCAAAATCCATACCGTGCCGTCAGCGTATTGCGCGCCCCAAGCTGCCAGTCCACACGCCCTGAAATGTTGGTGCGAACGCGCTGATTCGGTACTGCCACGTTGTACGGCCCCACCGCCACATACGTGCCGTCCGCGTCCGGCAGAACCGCATTGCCAATCAACCAGCTGTTGGCGTTGCCGATATTGCGGCGCTCGCCAGCAATGAAGAACGAAGACTTCTTGCTGATAGCCCCGCTCACTGTGCCATTGAACATGTAGCTGTAGTAGCTCGGAACACTGGGCTTCACCCCGCTCTGATCATCCGTAAACACTTTGTTGGTGTTGAAGCTGCTGTCGTTGCCCATGGCGAATACCTGCCCATGCAGCTTGTCCGTGCCCGGCTTGGTGAGGATTTCAATCCGGCCGTAACCCAGCTTGTCGAACTCCGCTGAGAACGGGTTCTGATTCACGCGAATCTCGCGAATCGCGGACTTGGGTGGAAGCTGCCCGCCTGAGAATCCATCGATGAAGATCTGCCCGCCATTCGGTCCCGCCGATGGCCCCGCGAGCGCCGACAACTCATTCGCCAACTCGTCAGGATCATCGGAAAGAGCATCCAGGTCCTTGCCCTTCAACACAATCGCATTCGCGTTGCCGCTGGCTTCGGTGTTCACGGTGGGCGAGTCGTCCGTCACCACCACGTTCTGCTGCTCCACCTCAATCGCCATGGCAACATCCACGCGCTTGTTCGCGCCTGCGGCTACTGCAATCAACTGCGACTGAAACGAAGCAAAGCCCGCGAACTCGGCCTTCACCACGTAACCTCCGGCCCCTAGCCCGCGGAACTCGTAGGCACCCCCTGAATCGGCCGTCGCTGTTGCCAGAATTTTGCCTGTCGCGCTCAGAATCGACACCTTCGCGCCGGGAATCAGAGCGCCGGTCTGGTCCGTGATATGCCCGTGCAGTGTGGATGCGCTTACTGTCTGGCCTGCCGACGGAACAGCCTGCTCCTGCGTGCCCGAGCTCTGCGCGGCCGCGTTCACCGCAGCCGCCATCGCTACGGCAAGAATAAAGTGTGCAATGCAATGAAGTCGTAAATACACGTTCGCCTCTTTGATCTAGTGGTTCTTTCGTTCTCGCGTCACATCAGAAAGACTATTGGGGGTTGCCGGCTGCTGCTTCTCCGCCTCCGCCGCCGCCCACGCTCCAGTTCGAAAGCAGGTCAGTGGCCGCCGGCGCTTGCAACAGCGGTTCCACTCCGGAGATAAGCGTGATCGCATGCACGTCACTTTCTTCACCGGTAGCCACAACCATGACTGCCTGGCCTTTTTGAAGTTCAGAAAGTTTGATGGCTGGCGCCATGTTGAGGAACCTTTGTGGATCACCACCGCCCGGCGCTCCTGCACCCGCTCCGCCCGGGCCGCTTGCTCCACTCCATCGTCCGCCCGATGCGTTGCCCTGAGCATTACCTTGTCCGCCGCCGGGCGCACCATTTGGCGTCGCCGCGTTTGCAGTTCCTGCGTGGCCGCTCTCGGCCCCGCCCGGGCCATTGTTCCGCGCGCCGCCCGCCGCGTCCATGCCGGCCTGAGCGCCGCCTTTGAGACGCGCTGCTAGCGCCTGCGCCATCCGTTCAGGCAGCATCCTCATCGTCGATTCCGGTCCCGTGTGAATCGTGATCTGCTTCTTGGTTGCCAAGTCCTTGACCACCAGCGTTGACGCGCCGGTGTCCACAGCCGAAACCGTGCCTGCAATATTCAGGAACGTTCCCGACACAACCTCTTCCGCGGTCACTTCCGTTCCTTCCGCATTCTTCGTGCCGCGTGCGCGCAACTGATCGCCTGGCTTGATGGCATCCAGTCCCGCGGGCACGGCATCGGTAAATCGAACGGAATTTGGCGCATAACGCAGCAGCTTGGTCGAGCCTGAAGTCTTCACCGCGATAGTCTTAGCCGTCGGCCCCGCGCCGCTCGCAATCGTGATCTCGCCGCTGGCCGGGTCAACCTTCTTCACCAGTCCCGACGCGCCCCGCTGCCAGGCTTCGCTGTCGTGCTGATGAACCTGCGCAACATCCGCCTGCTTCATCGCTACCACCAGAGATGCAGTCGGCGAAGACACGCTCGTGTCCAGCTTGATGAGCACCCGATCGCCCACGGCAACATCGGTCAAATGAATTGCGGGCGCCGCGTTCAGGTCCTTCTCCCCTGGCGCCAGGCTCTTCAACGTCGCAGAGTCCGGCACCGCCACCTGCTGCTGCTCACCTGCGTCCGTCTTCACCGTCAATGTATTGCCGCTGATTGCGGTCACAGTACCCACCACCCGCGACACCTGCGCCTGCAGAATCGTCGGAAGGGTAGCGAACAGCGCCGCCACGGTGGCAAGTGCCGATAACTTCTTGAACGCAAACAGAATTTTCATCGCGTGCGGGTTCTCTCTCGACCGGCCGCCCTCGCGGCGGGGAATTTGCTGACAACGAGCTTCATTGGGGTAGACGAAACATGCGTGCAAAAGGTTGAACCTTGCACGAATCGTGTTTCTTTTCAGCTATTTCGAATGTACGTGGGAACCCTGAAGAAAACCTGAACGGGCATAGTCCAGTCCACTGGACCGCCTGATCACCTCCTCACCTGACGACGGCCTCACCCGATTCGCCGGTGACTGCTGCAACACAGCGAACAGCAAGCGCACGTCATCAGCAGAGCTGGTCTTCATCGTCAGATGAAGCGGGACCAAACTTGAAATTCGCATCGCGTTCCACTAATCCGTCGAACATCAACTCATTCAAATGTTCTGACTGAGCATCTGTCCCAATCCGCGGATCAAGATCCGCAGGGCTCGACTCAATCAGAAACACCACCGTATTCGGATCGCGCTTCCCATGACATCCCGCGAACAACGTCACCGGCAAAAAAGAGACATTGGCCGGGCCCACCAGTTCTCCGTGTCGCGCGACGTTTTCCCGTCGCGAGGCTGGAGATCACAAACCTCGGTCCGCGCGGATCAGACATACGTCACCTGGCCCAGCACCACTGCGCGTTTAGCCCCCGTCGCCGCGGGGACGTTCCCCGGCCTCCGGTGCCACGTCATCCACGCCAGCAGCGCGAACGCCGCGGCCTCCTTGGCCTCGGCCGGCATTCCGAAATCCTCAGTGGTGGCCAGCTTGCACCCAAGCGGCGTAAGCCGCGAAGAGAGCATCGCCATCAACGTCGCATTGCGCGCGCCGCCGCCGGACACGAGATAGTCAACACTCTGTCCGTGCATCGATGCCTGCACAAACTGCGCATAGCTGCGCACAATCGACTCCGCCGTCAACGCCGTCGCAGTTGCCAGCGCATCCTCGGCACGCCGGCTCAGCTTGCGGCATGCCTTCAACAAGTGTTCGGCATAAACCGCACCGAACTCCTCGCGCCCTGTGGTTCGCGGCGGCTTAAGCTTGAAGTACGGCGCCCTTAGCTCCGCCTCCACAACGTCCGCCAGCACCTGCCCTCGGGCCGCAATCGCGCCGTTCGCATCGAACTTCTTTCCGAACAGCTTGGCAGCCAGCCCGTCGATCACCATGTTGCCGGGCCCCGTGTCGAACGCCACAACCTCGTGCGCCGCAGCACCCGCCGGAATCGCCGTCAGGTTCGCGATGCCGCCAATGTTCTGCAGCACTCGCCCGCGCTTTGCATCCGCAAACAGCACGAAATCCAGCAGCGGCACCAGCGGCGCGCCCTGGCCCCCCGCCACCATATCGGCCGGCCTGAAGTTCGAAGCCACTGGAACTCCAAGCTCGTGCGCAATGACCGCGGCCTCGCCCGCCTGCCACGTACACGCGATACTCGCACCTGCATAGGCTGCCGCCCTCGCCTGGTGATACAGTGTCTGCCCGTGACAGCCCACCAAGTCCATGTTCGTTTCGTGCTTCTTGAGAGTCCTGCGCACGGCCCGCGCGTATTCGAGCCCCAACCGCCAGTTCAGCCGCGCCAGTTCAGCAGTCGACGTCTTCGCCGCATTCATCGCCGCCAGCACGGCCTTGCGCAGCCCGGTAGGGTAGGGAAAGCCCTCGTGAGCCAGCAACTTCAACTTCGGCCTGCCGCCGCGACCCGCCTCAATCCTCACCAGCGCAACATCGATTCCATCCGCCGACGTGCCGCTCATCACGCCTGCTACCGTCATCGTCGCCGGCTTCATACGTGTTCCGCTGGAGCCGTCGCCCGCGGCGTTACCGTGTCGCTTTCGCTCAAACTCGTCACCCGGTCGCGGAACCGGTTCACTCGCTCGCGCAGCGATTCGAACTGCTTCGCCGTAGGCGCTTTCGGAACTCCGCGGAATAACCGCGCCCGCTTGCGTTCCACTTCTGTGGCGCGCTGCAGCAGCAACCTGCGGAAACTTACAGACTTCTCCCCTTCCGCAATCAACGCCTCGAATGTACGCAGAATCAGTTCCACGCTGTGGCAAATCTCCAGCAAGTCTGACCCCACGCGGACCGCCGTCACCGCCGCTTCTTCGATGGGCATGAACTTTAGAATGCCGCCCATCTCCAGGTCATCGGTGAGGATCAGCCCGCGGTACCCAATCTGCTTCCGTAGCACCGTCTCAATCCAAAAGCGAGTTGCGCTCGCCGGCACATCGCCACTCTTCGTCTGCGGATACGCCGCGTGATTCGTCATGATCATTGGCATCTGCTTGTGCAGTTCGCGATACGGCACAAGGTCCTCGTCCCACATCTCCCGGAACGTCCGCCTAATCTCCGGCGTCACAAAATGCGTATCGCCTGCCGCGCTCCCCAATCCCGGAAAATGCTTCCCGCACCCCACCACGCCCTCGCTCGCCAACCCCGCAAGAAATTCGCGCGTAAACGCAATCACATGGGCTGGGCTTTCCGCCGGCGCCCGCGAACCCAGCACCTCCGCCGACACAGGCAGCGCCAGGTCCACCACCGGCGCCAGCGTCGTATTGAATCCGAACGCCTTCACCGCGCGCCCGATCAACACTCCGTGCTCACGCGCCAGCGTCCCGCCCTTTTTGCCGAGCCTTGCGTCGGCCCGTGCCACCGCCTGCGCCGACGGCATAGACGCCAGCGCATCGCGGAATCGGTTCACCGTCCCGCCCTCCACATCCACAAAACGCGCGCTGTGCAGGGCGCCCAATCCGGTCGCCTCATCGACCAGCGCTCGCGTCTGTTCGGGATCAGTGATGTTCCTCTTAAACAGCACCACACCCGCCGGCCGCACCAAGCGTAGCCATGCGCGCTCCAATCCCGTCAGTTCGGATCCGCCAAGACCCACAACCAGCAGGTTTCCTGCCGCCCTGCGCAGATTCTTTTCCATGTCCCTATTCTCTGCTGTCCTTCAGCTCCTGCTGCAACTCTTCCAGCAGGTTCAACGCCTGTAAGGGCGTCAGCGCATTCACATCAACCGACTCAATCCGGTCAACGATCCGTTGCGACAGCGGCGTGAAGATCGTAAGCTGCATCGGCTCAGGTTCGGTTTCGACCTGCACGCTCTGCCGTTCCTGTTTCTCATGCTGCTTTAAAATGCGCCGCGCCCGCTCGATCACCGCTGTGGGCAGCCCCGCCAGCTTGGCTACTTCGATGCCGTAACTTTTGCTCGCCGCACCCGGCTCAATCGTATGCAGAAACACAATTCCGCTCGCCGCTTCCTTCACGCCCACGCGTAGATTCCGCACCCTTGGCAGCTTGTCCGCCAGCATCGTCAGCTCGTGATAGTGGGTCGCAAACAGCGTGCGCGAGCCAGTTTCCGCATGCAGATATTCCACCGTTGCCCACGCCAGGCTCAGCCCATCGAACGTCGCCGTGCCTCGCCCCATCTCATCCAGCAGCACCAGCGATCGCCGCGTCGCCGTATTCAAAATGGTTGCCGTCTCGGTCATCTCGACCATGAAGGTTGACCGTCCGCGCGCCACGTTATCGCTCGCGCCAATGCGCGTATAGATCCGATCCGCCAGCCCCAGCCTGAGACTATCTGCCGGAACAAAGCTCCCCATCTGCGCCATCAGTACCAGCATTGCCGCCGTACGCAGATACGTGCTCTTGCCGCCCATGTTAGGCCCGGTGATCAGCAGCAGACTTGGCCCATCCTCACCGGCACTGAGAAACAGGTCGTTCGCAATGAATCTGCCTTCGCGCGTCTCTTCCATCCACTGCTCGATCATCGGATGTCGCGCTGCCACAGCTTCCAGCACCGGCTCCTCAGAAAGCCGAGGCCTCGCATACCGCCGCCCTGCCGCCAGATGCGCAAAACACGCCAGCAGATCCGCCTCCGCCACTGCCGCCGACGTACGCCGGATGCGACCTGCCGCATCCAGCACCAAACGCCGCAACTCCGCGAAAATCCGCTTCTCAATCTCAATGGAGCGGTCATGCGCCGTGAGTATCTTGGTCTCGTACTCCTTCAGTTCCGGCGTCGTAAAACGCTCCGCATTCACCAGGGTCTGCTTGCGCTCGTAGTCGGTCGGAGCCAGCGATAAGTTAGCCTTGGTTATCTCGATGTAATAGCCAAACACCGAGTTATACCGGACCTTCAGCGAACCGATCCCGGTCCTTTGCCGTTCGCGTTCCTCAATCGCCGCAATCGACTGCCGTCCAGTGGTGGAAACACTCCGTAGATCATCAAGCTCTGCATCCACCCCGGCCGCGATTGCTCCGCCGTCCGCCATGGTCAGCGGAGGCTCAGCCACCAGCGTCGCCGCTATCCGCGTCGTCACTTCCTCGAGTGCATCCAGCCGCGCCGCGATGGTCATCCACAGCGGCGCCTGCATCATCCCAATCGCCGCTCGCACTCCCGGCAGCTTCGCCAGGCTCGCGCCCAACGCGCGCACATCGCGCGGCCCCGCGGAATCGAGTGACAACCGCGCCAGCAGGCGCTCCAGGTCCATCAATCCATCAAAGGCCCGCCGCAACTCCTCGCGCCGCAGCAGATCGCCCGCAGCCTCGCCCACAGCCTCGTACCGCGGTTCGATCGCCCCTGCATCCACCAGTGGCCGCAGAATCGTCCCCCGCAGCAGCCGCTTGCCCATCGGCGTGCAGCACGCATCCAGCGTGTGGAACAGCGTCGCCCGTGCATCCTGTCCCTGAAACAGCGGCTCCACCAGTTCGAGATTCCGCACCGTCACCTGGTCCAGTTCCAGCGCCGTCGAGTGCTCCTGGAACCGCAGGGAATCAACATGCAGCGCCTCGTTCTTCTGCGTCGTCCGCACATAGTGCAGTACCGCGCCCGCAGCGATGGCCGCCGCGTCATGCCCCACCAGCCCGAAACCCTCCAGCGACCGCACCTTCAGTTGGCGCTCCACCAGCGGCGCGGCAAAGTCGTGCGTCCAGACCCAATCCTCAACACGCGTTCGCGCCGCCAGGCGATCCAGCCCCGCAGGCACCTCCGCGCTCGCAGGCAGCAGCACCTCGCTCGCGCCCGCCATCAGAATCGCGTCAACCGCCTGGGCGCGCGCGGCCGGCCCCGCAAACTCCGCCGTGCGAAAATCCCCCGTCGACACATCCAGCAGCGCGATCCCGCAAACTACCTGGATCCCCGCTTGACTGACCAGTTGACTCGGGTACCCCACCCTCGCGGTGTCTTTGTTCTTGCCGCCAGAGGGGGACGCCGCCGGCCTCTCCCAGAACGCCGCCAGAAAATTGTTCTGCTCCTGCCCCAGCGCCGCATCCAGCGCCGTACCCGGTGACAACACCTTGATCACTTCGCGGCGCACGATCTTCTTGGTGAGCTTCGGGTCCTCCATCTGCTCGCAGATGGCGATCCGGAAACCCCGCCTCAGCAGTCGGGTCAGGTACCCTTCCACCGAGTGATATGGCACCCCGCACATCGGCACCTGCCGCTCGCGGTCGCGCGCCGTCAGCGTCAACTGCAACTCGCGGCTGGCCACCACCGCATCGTCATAAAACAGTTCGTAGAAATCCCCCATGCGGAAGAACAGCAGCGCATCGGGATTCTCCCTCTTGGCGCCCGTCCACTGCCGCATAAAAGGAGTGAGCTCCGTCGCCTTTGCAGAGTCGCCACTAACTGGCATCTCCGCTTCTGGACCAGGGGGAGTCAGCGCGGAAGCCTCGGATTGAACCTCGTCCTTGATCACGGTGCTTTCAGCTTATCGCGGCCCTGCTCGTCGAAAAGCCGAAACCCCGCCCCGCCTGTGGACAACCCGTCCCGAATCGCGCCTGGCGCCCGCGATACAATTGCCGCGACTCAAACCAGCAGCGTCTTGCAGCTTCATCATTCGGGAGAACACTCATGAGATTCCGTTTCGGCCCGCAGCTTGTCGTGCTCGTGCTCATTCTTATTGCGGTCCCCTCCTGGGCTAAGGGCCCCAAGCCGGTCAGCGCCAAGCGCTTTGAATCCGCCGCGCAGGCCGCACTCGAAGCGATGAAGAAGCGCGCCGCCGAACTCAACATCCAAGGCGTCGCCGTCGTCTCCTTCGCCCCCGGTGACACCATTCAGAACTGGTCCTCACAGATGGCCGTCGTCGGCCACATGACCGACCACACCAATGGCGACAAGGGAAACAATCTTCTCGGCATCGCCTACGCCAAAGCCTCGGAGATGGCCAACACACTCAAGGACAGCGGCACCTCCGGCCGCACTCCCATGACCGGCGAATTCGGCTGGCAGGGAGGAGTCACAACGCGGATCCCAGGTGGAGCCATCATCGTGGCCTTCAGTGGAGGCAAATCTGAAGACGACGTCGAAGTCTCCAAGGCCGGGCTCGCCATTCTCAAGGCACGCCTCTGACTCGCCGCGCACCCTTGACGCGCAGCCCGGAGCTACGCAATAGTTTCGTCAAAACCAGCTGAACGGCTTTGTCTAATTGAAACCGTATGAGACCTTCCGCCATGTTCCCTGCGAACAAGATCAGACTCAGCCTTGGCCTGCTCGTCACAGCCGGAGCCATCCTTTCCCTTGGCCCTCGCCTAAACTCCCAGGCTGCGCCTCTTGATAAGATCCAGCGCAGCGTCGACCTGATCAGGCAGATCCTGGACAAAGACGGTCTCTACACCCGTACGACCACCTCGGGCACCCAGTACAAATCTGTTACGGAGAGGAAATTCACGCTGAAAGAGGCCAAGGGGTGTCAGCTGATCGTCACCTCTGACGTCCACACGCATACCGACATGCCGGCTCAGCACCGAGTGGTGGACCGTAAATGGACTGATATCTACCGACCCGATTTCTCCTCGCTGGATCCCGCCAGCGTTTTCGAATCGGAACCCCAGCCGCCGCAGCCCAATTGGGAGGCCAAAGGCTACCTCGTTCGGATCCCCGTCGAAGTCGGCAAAGCCCTCATTCCCGCTTCCACAGTCAACAACGAAACCAACGAGGAGCACGGCCTCCCCGGTCTTCCCAACCTCGCGGTCTATGTCACCACGCGCGAGCAGGCTGACCGCCTGGCCAAACCGTTCACCGGGGTAGCAACCGCCTGCCACGCCTGAAAGTAAAGGCAAACCGGGCCGGCTCGTCCACTCGGCCCGCCTCGGCCCCTTATCGAAACAGCTTCAGATCTACCCCTTCGCCCATCGCCTTATACCCCGCGTCATTCGGGTGCAGGTGATCGCCTGAATCGTACAGAGGATTGAACCGGTTCGGGTTCTGCGGATCGCGCGTGATCTGATCGAAGTCAATTACGCCGTCAAACGTTCCGCTGGTGCGGATCCACTGGTTGACCTCCTCGCGAATCTGCTCGCCCTTGTCCGAGAAATATCCCGCACCTCCATACGGCGTCAGCGTCGCTCCGTACACCTTCAGCCCGTGCAGATGACCCCTGTCCGCAATCTGTTTCAGCCCCAGTTCCATTTCCTGCGTGGTGATCTCGTCCTCCGGGCCCTGCAGCCGCTGCAGCCGCCCGATGTCATTGATCCCCTCCAGGATGACCAGGTACTTCGCCCCGTTCTGCGCCAGCACATCGCGATCGAGCCTGGTCACTGCCGATGGTCCATACCCTTCATTCAGCACGCGATTCCCGCCAATCCCCTCGTTCAATACCGATACGTGCTGCGTCCCATGCTCCTGGCTGAGCCGCGACGCCAGCACGTCCGGCCAGCGCCGGTTGGCATTCACTGTCGACAGCGCGCCGTCCGTAATCGAATCCCCAAGCGTCACCACGGCTCGTGATCCTTCCTCCGCAGCCACGTCCACGCCGCTGATGAAGTACCATGCGGTCAGCGTCACAGGGGAGGGAAGCGTTGGCGCATCGGCTACGTCCCCATGCGCCATCCAGTTCTCCTGGTCCGCGAAGCCGTGAAACGTTTCCGCCCGCATCACCTGAGCCGGTACATGAAAGCTGATCGCTAGATCCGACAGCGGAGCCGTCGCAAGGTTCACAGCGTCCGAATAGATCGTTGCCCCCGGAGCGATCCGCACGCTCGCTGCGCTCCCAAACGTTACCGCATGATCGGTTCCATCCTTGATTCCGCCCGCGCCCGTGCTCACCGCAACATGCGCATCGTTGATGGTCAGCGGATCTTTCCCGAACTCGTTGGTGAAGCGAACTCTCACGCTGGGGCCCCCGGCCGAGATGTGCACCACCTCGCGCAGCGTCGAGTCCGCAAACACCTTCACCGCAAACCCGCCCTCCGCTCCCATGGCCGACGTGGCCCAGGTCCCCACCCATTTCTGCGAAGCCGTCTGCCCGTGACCGGCCGCAATCCCCACCAGCAAAGCCACACCAACACCGCACCAGCGCTTCAGCATCCTCTTCGTCCTCCTATGGATCAATCACATGACACGCTATTTAACAGCGAGGATCAGCATAACGGCTCTCCCGTTCCCAACAAAATCGGAGCCCCTCCTGACCGTCGTGAGACCCCTTCTTTCCACGGGTGATTTGGATCACAGGTATACTGGGGAGTGACAGCTTAACGTAAACAACAGAATGGTTTTGCTTTGGCTCAGAGTGGCGGCGATTCTCTACGCGGGAGCGAGCATCGCCATCTTCCCCGCTGTCCTCCATAACCGGGAGCGCTGGAAGAGCGCAGCCGTCCATCTTGGCGGTCTCGCCTTCTTTTTTCACTTCGTTTCTGTAGTCGAAATGCTCGCCCTCGCGCACCGCTGGGTGCCGGTCGGCGTTCGCGAAGCCGAATCCCTCCTTGGCCTGATCGTCGCGGGAATCTTCTTCCTTGTCTGGTGGCTCTACAAGGCCATGTCCCTCGGCATCTTCGCCCTGCCGGTCACCTTCTTCGTTGTTTTTATCCCCGCCCTCGGGGTCGAGAAGTACGTTTTCCCGTCCTATGGCGTCCGCCTGAGCTGGCTCATCGCCCACGTGGTGGCCCTCATGGCCGCCTATGCTGCCCTCGGATTCAGCATCGTGGCCTCCGGCATGTATCTGCTCCAGGAGCGGCGGATCAAGGCCAAGCTCAAGCCGGGCACAACGGATGGCCGCACCTCGCTCGAGTGGCTACCGCCCCTCGACACGCTTGAGCGCGTAGCCCACGCCACCCTCCTCTTCGGGTTCCCCTGCATGACCGTCGGGCTGGTCATCGGCTCCGTTCTGGTGCAGGAGACCGACCTCGGCCCCGCCTACTTCCGCGACCCTAAAATCCTCGCCTCCTTCATCATGTGGGCCTCTTATGTGCTGCTGCTCTTCTGGCGCAGCCGCTCGGGTCTCCGCGGCCGCAAAGCCGCTTATCTCTCCGGTGCCGTGTTTCTGGTCATGCTCGCCGTCTGGGCCGCCAACCAGTTCAGCCAGGTCCACAGGTTCGGTGCGCCATGACCTACACCGTCCTGGGCGTCAATCACAAAACCGCTCCCATCGAGGTCCGCGAGCGTATCGCCATCAGCCGTGACGAATTGCCCGAAGTGACCCGCGCTCTAGCCGCTACCCCCGGCGTCGCCGAGTGCATGATCGTCTCCACCTGCAACCGCGTGGAACTCATCGCCGCTACCGATTCGGCCGACATCGACCTCTCCGCGTTCCTGTGCAACCAGTTCGGCCTTGATCCCTCCGTGCTCGCCGGACACATCTACCAGCATCACGATCTGCAGGCTGTCCGGCACCTTTTCCGGGTCGCCTCCAGCCTCGACTCGATGGTTGTTGGCGAGTCCCAGATCCTCGGCCAGGTTAAAGAAGCCTTCGCCACCGCCCGCACCGCTGGCACAGTCGGCGGCGAGCTCGAACACCTTCTGCAAGGCGCCTTCTCCGCCGCCAAAAAAGTCCGCACTGAAACCGAAATCGGGTCCAACTCCGTCTCCATCGCCTCGGTCGCGGTAGAGCTGGCACGCAAAATCTTTGGCTCGCTCAACGGCCGCACCGTCTTCCTGGTCGGCGCAGGCAAAATGAGTGAGCTGGCCGCCCGCCACCTCGTGCAGCAGGGCGCCGGGACCATCCTCGTCACCAACCGGACCATGGAGCGCGCCAAGCGCATGGCTGAGTCCTTCAATGGCCAGGTCATTCCCTTCGAGAAGCTCTACGACTACGCCGCCGAAGCCGACATCATCATCACCTCCACCGGCGCGCCGCACCACATTTTCCGCCGCGAGCACGGGCAGGCCTTCCTGCACAAACGCCGCAATCGGCCCATGTTCTTCATCGATATCGCCGTCCCCCGTGACGTCGACCCGGCGATGAACAAGGTGGAAGGGCTTTTTGTCTACGACATCGACGACCTGCAGCAGGTGGCCGCCGCGCACATCGCCGAGCGCCGGAGCGTCGCCGCCGGTGCCGAGGTCCTCGTCGAGGGCGAAGTCGAGCGGTTCCACCAGCGCCTCCGCACCGTCAATGTCGCTCCCGCCATCGTTGCCCTCCAACGCCAGGCCGAAGAGCTCCGCCAGACCGAGCTGCGGCGCATCCAGTCGCGCCTCGGCTCTCTCACGCCCGATCAGGCCGCTGCCGTTGAAGCCCTCACTCGCGGCCTGGTCAACAAATTCCTGCACCCGCCGATGCAGGCACTCAAACAGGCCGCGCGCGAAAACGACGCCGTCCGCCTTGACGCCCTCTGCGAAACATATTCGCTGCCCGGCTCCAACGCTGAAACCAATGCTGAAGGCCCCGGCCCCGGCCCCGCTCCCGCAGCCTCTGATCCAGTTCAACCAACCAAACCAACCTCCCCGGACGCCCCCGCGCCGGAAAGACAAACCAGCGTGGCAGGTCGCCGATGAACTTACGCATAGGAAGCCGTGGCTCCCAACTCGCCCTGTGGCAGGCCAATCACATCAAAGCGCTCCTCGAGGGTGAAGGCCACACCGTCGAAATCGAAATCATCAAGACCACCGGCGATCGCCTGCAGGAAGTAACCTTTGCGCAAGTAGGCTCCAAAGGCATGTTCACCAAGGAGATTGAGGACGCGCTGGCTGAAGGCCGCGTCCACCTGGCCGTGCACTCGCTCAAGGACCTCCCTACGGAACTCCCCGAGCCGTTCGCCCTGGCCGCCACGCCGCCCCGCGTGGACCCGCGCGATGTCCTGGTCTCGGCAAAGTACGCCAGCCTTGCCGCGCTGCCCCAGGGCGCCGTCGTGGGCACCAGCAGCCAACGACGCCGCGCCCAGCTCAAAGCGCTGCGCCCCGATATTCAGGCCGTCGAATTCCGCGGCAATGTCGACACGCGCCTCCGCAAACTTGGCGAGGGTCAGGTCGACGCCATCCTCCTCGCTGCCGCCGGCCTTGACCGCCTCGACAAAACGGAATGGGTCCGCGAGCGCCTCAAGCCGGAAGATTTTTGCCCCGCCGCCGGACAGGGCTCGCTCGGCATCGAAACCCGCAAGGACGACCACGCCACCATTGCCGCGCTCGAGTTCCTCGATGACGCGCCCACCCGGTTCGCGGTTACGGCCGAACGCGCCGCCCTCGCCGCGCTCGGCGGAGGCTGCCAGGTGCCCATCGGCATTCACTGCCGCATGCAGTCGGTCCGGGTCGGCCTCGCTGAAATATTCGGGGTCGTCGCTGATCCCGCTACAGGCAGGACCATTCGCATTCACGACACCGCCCCCCGCCAGCACACGGATCCTGGATGCTTCGGCCTCCGCGCCGCCGAAAAGCTCCTCGCCTCCGGCGCACGCGACCTTCTCTCACTGGCCACATCTCCCGCTCCCGGCGCCGCCGACTGATGAGCCTGCCGCTGGAAGGCCGCCGCATCCTCGTCACCCGCGCGCGGCATCAAGCGGGCAAACTCAGCGAGGGCCTTCGCGCCCTGGGCGCCGAGCCCGTCGAAGTGCCCGTTCTCGAAATCCAGCCGCCCGTCTCCTACGATCCCCTCGATACCGCCCTTCGCAATATTACTTCGTACGACTGGCTGATCCTCACCAGCGCCAACACCGTCCGCGTGTTGCATGAGCGAGCGGGGATCCTCGGAACCTCTCTGCACGGCCCGAAATTCGCTGTGATTGGCCCCGCTACCGGCGCGGAAGCAGAAAAACTGGGCTGCACTATCCGACTGACGGCTAAGGGATATATCGCCGAAGAACTCGCAGCCGCACTTGCCCCTCACATACTCGGCAAGCGCATCCTCCTCGCACGCGCCGCCATTGCCCGCGACATCATCCCCGATATGCTCGGCCAACACGGCGCCACGATCGACGTCGTCGACGCCTACAGAAACGGCGTTCCCGCCGATGCTGCTGACCTGCTCCGCCAGGCCACGGCTCAGCTCCTAGATGCCGCTTGCTTTACCAGCTCCTCCACGGCCACGCACCTGAGCCAAGCCGCGGCTGAAGCCGGTATCGCATTCCCTTTGCCGGAGGTGAAGGCGGTCTCCATAGGGCCGATCACCACTCAGACACTTCGCGAACTGGACTGGCCCCCCGCAGCCGAAGCCGATCCCCACGATGTTGCAGGGCTGATCGCCGCTGTGGCTCGTCTGCTGAACCGCTAGCCAGAGCCCTGCCGCCTCCGGGGTCCCCTGCCTTCAGCACCAATTACACTTGAACTTTGCTCATGCAGGAGAAGATCGAGTACTGGCTGGTCACAGCCGTGGCGCGTACCCTGGGCCGTCTGCCCCGCGGCCTGGCCCGCCTCCTCGTCCGCGTCCTCACCCTGGCCTGCTATCTCGGCCTGACCCGCCTCCGCCGCACCGGCCAGCGCAACCTCGAGCTCGCCGTTCCCGAACTCCCCCTGACCGAGCGCAACGGTATCTTGCGCCACGTCTTCCGCAACCTCGGCTGGCAACTGGTTGAGTTCTGCCGCTTGCCCCGCTACACACCGGCCAACACCCGCAACTGGATCCGCACCGAAGGCCTTGACCATTACCTGGCCGCCCAGGCCCGCGGCAAAGGCGTCCTCATCCTCACCGGCCACCTCGGCGCCTGGGAGCTCTCCAGCTTCTACCACTCCCTCATGGGCCACCCCATGGGCATGGTCATCCGCCGCCTCGACAACCGCCTCCTCGATGAGTACGTGAACGGAATTCGCTGCCTCCACGGAAACCGCGTCCTCCATAAAGACGACTTCGCCCGCGGCCTTCTCACCGCCATGCGCGCAGGCCAGTCTGTCGGCATCCTCATGGATACCAACATGACCCCGCCGCAGGGCGTCTTCGTCAACTTCTTCGGCATTCCGGCGTGCACCGCCTCCGGCCTCGCCCGCGTCGCTCTCAAAACCGGAGCCGCCGTCCTCCCCGGCTTCTGCTTATGGGAAGAGAGACTGCAGCAGTACGTCCTCCACTTCGGCCCCGAAATCACTCTCGCCCGCAGTGCCGATGACGACGATGACCGCGAGTCTGAGATTCGCGCCCTCACGCAGATGTGCAACAACGTCCTCGAATCGTGGATCCGGCGCTACCCCGATCAATGGCTCTGGATCCATCGCCGCTGGAAAACGCGCCCTGCCGGCGAACCCAGCCTCTACTGACCGCACATCCTGAGTACCATGGAGAAGACCATGAAACTCAGCGACCTCCTCGAACGCCTCGGCGGCAACGTCGCGCAGGGCAGCCTCGACCACCGCCTCCGCGGCGTCAACTCGGTGGCTCAGGCCACCTCTGCCGACATTGTCTTCGCGGAGGACGCCGCTTCTGCTGAAGGAGCCCTCGCCTCCCAAGCCGGAGTCGTCATTCTCCGCAAAGATCTCGTGGCCTCTTACCCGGCCGCCAAGTGCGTTGTCGAAACCGCGCAGCCACGCCTTTGGTTCGCCCGCGCGGCCAAGCTCCTCAAGCCCGCGCTCCCTATCGGCGGTATTCATCCCAGCGCGGTGATAGGGGCCAACGTCAAGCTCGGCGAAGACGTCACCATCGGCCCGTGTGCCGTGGTTGAAGACAACGCCCGCATAGGCGCCCGCACCCGCATCGAAGCCGGAGCTGTCATCGGACGGGGCGTCCGCATCGGCGACTACTGCCAGATCTATCCCCGCGCAGTGCTCTATGCCGGCACCACCCTTGGCAACTGGATTGTGGTTCATGCCGGCGCGGTCCTCGGCGGCGACGGCTTCGGGTACGTCCGCAACCCTGCCAACGGGGCCTACACGCAGTTTCCGCAGCAGGGCACGCTGGTGATTGAAGATGAAGTCGAGATCGGCGCCAATTCCACCATCGATCGCGGCGCCCTCGCAGAAACCCGTATCCGCCGCGGCGTCAAGATCGACAACCTCGTGCACATCGGCCACAACTGCGACATTGGGGAAGACGTGATCCTCGTCGCTCTCACCGGCATCTCCGGCTCCAGCACCATCGGCAAGGCCGCCGTTCTTGCGGGCCAGGTCGGCATCGGCGACCACGCTCATGTCGCCCCGGGAGTGATTCTGGGCGGACAATCCGGCGTGTTCAACGGTAAGACCGCCTCCGCCGAGCCAGGGACCGTTCTCTACGGCACCCCGGCGCGCCCCCTCAAGCAGGTCCTCCGCGAACAGGCCGTGCTCGCCCGCCTGGCCAAATCCCGTGCGTCCCACAGAACGCGGGGAGAAGAGCAAGCGGAATAGTCCTGGTGCGACTGCCTGACTACCTGATCAGCGTGCCACCTGATCACTTGCCACCTGATCACTTACCCCTCACCGTTCCACTGTCCTAAATCGAGACACAGTCCCGTACCTTCGTCATTAAAGTCTCCCCGCGTCTCGCCGATGACCCAATTACCGCGAAGGGAGGACTTATGGATATCGGTCCGGTCAACTCGATCCGCCCGGTT
>NZ_DASXYM010000020.1:0-15507 GCF_036502485.1 Occallatibacter sp.
CGCTTGCGCCCGCACCGGCGCATGGAAATCGCCTTGCCACAACGGCACGTTCGAGCTTGAGGCAAATACCTTGGCCTTGAGCTTGCTCTGTTCCTCGATTTCTTTCTGCGCCTCCGGCGGTGGCTCCACGAACTTAGGCGAGACCGTGAGCGTGCCGGTACGGTAGTGCGCGGCGTGGATGTCGACCGTCTGCGTAAGCTCAAACACCTTGCCATTGATGTGCGCAGTAATGTGCAGCGTAGACGAGCCGGGCGGTGCCTCCACATCCACGCCTGCCAGGGCAAACCAATCCCCACCTTGCTGGAAGAACTGAATCTTGCGCGTGAGCCATTCGCCTTCCACCGCGGTCGCGTCCGGCGCTGTGACGTGAATCAACTCGGGTGCGCCGGCAACAACAACTGCGGGAGTAAGCGACACCCGGGACGACGAACTCACCGATTGAGCGGACAAGGCGATGGGAAGCAGCGCAAGGGCGAAAGTCCAGCAAAAAACGCGAGAGCCGGTCATGCGTTCAGCATAACGGCTCCCGCGCTGCGTGTTTAGTAAGTAGTCAGCTTCACTTTGAGCAGATAACCGGCGTCGGCCTTCAGATTCAGGCCGTAGTCGGTCTGATCGCCGTTCCAGATGCGCTTCATCTGCCACTTGCCCCCGGCGTCATAGGAGCCTTCCTCAACCGCGAGGAACAGCCGCTTCTTGGCCTTGTCGAACGTGGGCGCGAAATCGACGCGGACATGATGCCCTGCAATGAGAAACTCGTCTGGCCCAAGCGCGATGATCACGGCGCCGCCGTCCGGGGGATTGTTGCCCTTGGGCTTGATCCAGTTGCCAAACGCCGGCAGGCCATAGCTGAGATCCGCCTGCCAGCGCGGGAAGTCCAGCGTCTGCGTATGCGCGTTGGGATCTTCACTGGCGCCGCGCAGATTGCCTTCAAGGCTGGCCTCCGCAAGTCTGCCTGCGATCGGCTCGAGCAGCGCGTATTCATTCGCGAACGGCGCCAGCCGGCTCTCAGCGCCGCTCGCCGGTTTGTCGCCCATGGCTTCAGCGCCCTCGGTGAGATTCGAGTACGCGGTGAGGTCGAGCCCAAACGGCGCGAACCCGATAGCACCCTGGCCAACCGCTGCAAAAACGTAGTGCGCATAGATGGGCGCATTGCCGGTCTCAGGAATCAGCAGCGGATTCTCAAACCGCTTGTACTGATCGATCACCGCCATGTACTTGGCATACTCCGGAATGTAGATATCCGGCGCGATGAGCGAGAGCGACGGAGCCGCAACCTTGTAGAGCTGGATGTTCTGGTCGGTCGGCGCGCCGGACTCGTAAGACCCTGGCCGACCCGGATTGATGGGATCGCGCAACGCCGCATTCGTATAAAGCGGCAGCGCATACTCGGCCTTGCCCGCGGCAGCCACCTGCTCAATGTAAGTAGCGATGCACCAGGCCTGAAACGTCTCGTCCGCCGCCTCGCCAAACACCTGCTGCCATGTGCCGGATGCTTTGCCGAGCGCCTGCGCAAGCTTCTGCGGAAGCTGGCCAGCGAATTCCTTCTCCGCCTCCGGCCGGTAGTCGCGGATGCCGCCCCACACCCCCGCCTCGTTCTCCACCTGCACCATCAGCACCGTGCGCTGCAGATCGGCGCTGCGCAGATGATGCATCAGTGCGGCAAAAGCCCCCTTGTCGGCATCCAGGCGCGCCGGCGAGAAGGTGCTCGGCGAATCGACCGTGTCGCCATCCTTGTTCACCAGGAACGGATACTTCTGCTGGTCCTGCTTGATCCACTGCGGCGTGTAATGCGAAGACCCGTTCTTCCATGTGCCGAACCACAGCAGCACCAGATGAACATGATGCGCGCGCGCCTGCGTCAGCATGGCGTCCACGATCGAATAGTCATAGTGACCAGGCGTAGCTTCCAACTGCTCCCAGTAGACCGGCAACTCCACCGTGTTGGCGTGCAGAATGGCTGCCGCGGGAAACACCTTGTCGAAATACCCCGGCCATGCCGAGGAATTATTCGCCTGGAAGCCAAGCATCAGATACGGCGCGCCATCCACCATCAAGGCGAAGCGATGATCCTTTTCGACGATGGCCGGAATGGGATGAGCGCTGGACCTGGGCGCCTGGGCAGTCGAGGCAAAAGGCAACGCAAGCGATAGGATCGCAAAAAAACATGAGGGTTTCATCATTGGAAGAATAGATGAAACCCCCTCCCATGCAATCGGGTCGAGCGTGTCAGCCGTGAACCAGCTTCGCGAGCGCCTGCCAGGGCGCGGTTTGCGCCAGGGGAATGCGGGTGAGCCAGATAACCAGCAACACCAGCGTTCCCATCCACGTCACGCGCTGAATCCTGCGGCGTGATATCAGGTCATAGGCAATCAGCGCGGCCGGAAACATGCAGAGAATCAGCAACTGCGACATCGGAGTGGAGGCTATGCCCAGCGTCTCGGGAAAGCGGCCAACAGCGGCATCGAGCAGCGGTACGGTGGCAAGCAGAATGAGCCGCTTGTGCTGATCGGGCTTGCGGCGCACAGCATAACTCCACCCCGCCAAAAGAGCGAAGGCCAGCAATGCGGTCACCGGCACCACAAAGAAGGTGAGCGGCGTCAGTCCCGATCCGGGCGGCGACATATCCCTGCGCAGCGCGTTGATCGCGGCAAGCGTCCCAATGGGAATCATGCTGGCGGCCAGCGCAAAACCCCACAGGCCCGTGACCATGTGCAGCTTGACCCTGCGCACCGAAACCAGCGAAGTCTGCACCGTGAGCGTAAGCAGCCACAGCGTCATGGCCGCAGCGTGCACGTGGATGATGGGCGCCGGCAAATGTGCCGTAACCATGCCCGCGGCGTAATAGGTCTTCGAAAAACCGAGCCAGACCGTCACCAGGATCAGCAGGCACATCAGCGGGAAGAAAATGCGATCCGATTGGACCTTGGTCTTCCGCGGAGTCATGACGGCAGTCGCCATGGCTAACCTCCAAAATTTGTGGATTACGGGGAATGGGGCGGGGGAATGTCGGGTCTCACCATACCAAGAGCCCACTCCAAGCGCAACGAAAATCTCTCGCCCACGGCAGTGCGCAGGTCGACAAGATTCGGATCCCCGGTTATGCGGCTATTTCGCGGCGCCCGCGAGCGGATGCGCGGCCTTCCACTTGTGAAGCCGTTGCTGCACCGCTGCCAGCTGTTCCGCCGTGATCCTCGTGCCCACGTTCTGCCGGTTAGTGAGATAGCGCTGCTGGTTTGGACTCTCCGCGGAGGCGGCCAGATCGAACCAGAAATACGCTTCGGCGTCGTCCTGCGCCACGCCCTGGCCCATCGTGTAAAGCATCGCCAGCGTGCCCTGCGCGCCGGCATCGCCCTGGTCCGCCGCTTTGCGATACCACTCCGCCGCCTTCACCTTGTCGCGCGGCACGCCCCGGCCGTAACCGTAGGCTTCAGCAAGATGAATCTCAGCCGGAACATAGGAACTGCTCGCGGCCTTGATGTACCACTCGGTGGCTTTGTTCCAGTTCTCGGCTGCGGCATCGGAGTCCTGCGCCGCACCGCCGGCTTTCGCATACCACTCGCCTACAGAGACCTCGGCAGCAGGATCGCCCTGATTGGCCTTCGCCTGAACAGCGGGATCGATGGCGGCAGCCTGGGCTGCCGCATACCAGCTTCCAATTCCCAATACAAACGTCACGAGTAGCTGCGCCGGTTTCACCGCGGACCCTCCCGGAATGAACAAACCATAGCAGATAGCCTTGCGGGGCGAATTCCTGGAGCGCCGCACCGCCCTGGCAGGTAGAATTTTCACATGACTGATCGCATGTCGCTTCCGCTCGCCCAGGCTGATCCTGAGGTCGCCGCCGCCATTGAACACGAGAGGTTCCGCCAGCACGAAGGACTGGAGATGATCGCCAGCGAGAACTTCGTCTCAGAGGCTGTGCTTGAAGCCGCGGGCTCCGTCTTCACGAATAAGTACGCGGAAGGCTATCCCGGGCGCCGTTACTACGGCGGATGCGAATTCACTGACGTGGTGGAGAACCTTGCACGTGATCGTGCCAGGCAGATCTTCGGCGCGGAACATGCCAACGTGCAGCCCCACTCCGGCTCGCAGGCCAACGCCGCCGCCTATATGGCGGTGCTGCAGGCCGGCGACACCATCCTCGGCCTCGACCTTGCGCACGGCGGCCATCTTACCCACGGACATAAGTTGAGTTTCAGTGGAAAGCTGTACCGCACGACCTTCTACGGCGTGCGCCGCGACACCGAGATGATCGACTATGACGAACTCGAGTCGATTGCCGAGCGCGAGAAACCCAAGGTCCTCATCGGCGGCGGCAGCGCCTATCCGCGGTTCTGGGATTTCGAGCGTATGCGGCAAATCGCCGACAAGGTGGGCGCGGTTTACATCTTCGACATGGCCCACATCGCCGGCCTTGTTGCCGGCGGCGTGCATCCCTCGCCAGTGCCGCACGCGCACATCACCACCACCACAACGCATAAAACGCTGCGTGGTCCCCGCGCGGGACTCATTCTGTGCGGTAAGGATCTGGCCGCCGCTGTCGACAAGGCAGTCTTTCCCGGACAGCAGGGCGGACCGCTGGTGCACATTGTGGCTGCCAAGGCAGTGGCATTCGCTGAGGTCCAGCGCCCGGAGTTTCGCACTTATGCGGCACAGGTTGTCGCAAACGCAAAGGTGCTTGCTGAAGCATTGCAGGCTGAAGGCTATCGCATCATCTCCGGCGGCACCGATAACCACTTGATGCTGGTAGATGTCTTCTCCAAAGGCATGCTAGGCTCCGAGGCCGAGGAAGCCCTGGGCAAGGCCGGAATTACAGTAAACAAAAACGCAATTCCATTCGATACCAATCCGCCCCTGAAGCCCTCGGGCATTCGCATCGGCACCCCGGCACTTACCACGCGGGGCATGAGGGAAGCGGAGATGCGCCAGGTTGCAAAGTGGATTACCCGTTCCCTGGAGCATCGCAGTGACAGCGCCCTTCTTGAGCAGATTCGCAACGAAGTGGCTGAACTCGCAAACCAGTTTCCCTTGTATGCCTGGCGTAAACAACCGGTTCCTGTTGCCGTATAAACTGCGGAATCGCTGAAGTCGCCCGCTCCGCAATCCTTGCGTGGCATGAAATCACATACCGCGACTTCGCTCCCGACGCCGTGTTGCATCTAGTGTGAATGAGGCGCCCTCAGGCACAGCAACTAAGCTGACATTCCTGCAGGCGCCGGGAGATACTCGAATGAGAACTTTACGGATTAGCCTGGCAACAATCCTTCTCACCTTGGCTGTTCCTGTCTTTGCGCAGCACCACCAGGAGCGGCAAGCTCCGCATGTTCGGCCGCCTGAGCACGGACCCGCCCCCTTTCATGGGCAAGTAAACCGCAATCAATCGCACGACCAGCGAGACCAGCACAACCGTGATTTCCGCGACCAGCCCGGCCATCCCAATGCGCCGCACGTAGATAACCGCAAACAATGGGTGGGTCATGACACCGGCCGTGATGATGCTCACTACCATCTCGACCATCCGTGGGAACATGGCCGTTTCTCAGGCGGCTTCGGTCCGCGTCATCAGTGGCGTCTTGAAGGCGGCGGCCCCAACCGCTTCTGGTTCCATAATTGGTACTGGATGGTTGCCCCCTATGACATGTCGTATGTGGATGGCTGGAACTGGGATGCCGATGACGTCGTCATCTATGAAGATCCAGATCACCCCGGCTGGTATCTGGCTTACAACACTCGCCTGGGCACCTATGTACATGTACAGTACCTGGGCTGAAGGTAAGTTCATCCTCGCAAAGCGAAAGGACAGGCCCGGGCCTGTCCTTTTTCGTGCATGAAATACCTGAATGACAATTCTCTAGCGTGCAAAGCCCCACTTAGACTGCGGTTGCACGTACATAGGTTGCTCGTAGCGCAGAAACCTATGACTCAGAGTTAAATATTAGCCAGATACATGGGACATGAGATATCCTTCCGCCATGACAATCAACTCTATTCTCGCTGAGATTGATGCGGAGATTGCGCGTCTTACTCAGGCACGACAGTTGCTGGCTGCCGCCGGGACCACCACCAAAGCTGCGAAGAAGTCCACTCGCGCCGCGAAACCTGCAGCGAAGAAGGCGCGCAAGCAGCGCGTGTTGAGCCCTGAAGCCCGCAAGAGAATCGCCGAGGCGCAGCGCCGCCGCTGGGCAGCCCAAAAAGGCAAGTCGAAAAAAGAAGCGTAGATCGCCTGTGTCGAGGAGGCATCCCTCTGGTGTCTCCTCTGCACCGATCTTTTCGCTGACTCACAAGCGCGGCAGTTTCAACCACCCGCGAAAATCAGCCCCTCACCAGGTCTCGACTGCGAGCACGTTCGGCGGCCCGGGGTGGCCTTCGATGACTTGCGTCTCGATGACCGCCTCCATGTTCTTCTGGTCCCAGTCGCGCGGCGCCTTGGCAAGAAGCGACTGCAGATACTCGGGGTTATAGAGAATCTCGCCCGCGGCCTCGGTGCCTTCCTCGGAGATGCCCGCCGCGATGATGACCGGCTGCCCGGTCGTCTTGTCGTGTATGCGGGCGACGATGGCGTAATCGCGCGAGAGCTTCTGGTAGGGCAAATCCCACGCGGTTGCCCAGGTGGTCTTCGCCGGGCTGTTGCGGTCCACCAGCAAAGCCACACCGTCTTCCGACTCGAAGCCGAAACGAAGCTTCTGCGTAATCCGCAGCGTCCAGATGTTGTCGAAGGCGCCCACCAGCACAATCGGGCCCTCCCGCAGTTGGCCAAAACTGGCCTCCGATGCCGGAAGTACGCGGAACGATTTATGCCGCGAGGCGAGGGCAGCCACCGTGCGCGTCAGCGTGATCACGTCCGCAAGCGCCAGGCTGCCGGAATAATGCAGCCGGAAATAGAGCGGTTCAGGCTTTGAGTTGCCGAGCGGCGTGTCGTAATTGTTGATCGCGCTCACATCGATGTTCTTGGCCGGCTCGCCCAGGCAAAATGTCGTGGGGTTTGCGCTGCCCGTCACGGGCGCCCAGAAGCGTTCGAGATTCGACGGCGGCGGCGGCTCAGGCTTGTAGCGCAGTCCCGCAAGCAGGCCCGCAGCTCCGGCCAGAAGCACGAGCATCGCGATCCCCGTGCTGATTACCCAGCGCAGCCGCCACAGCCGGCCGGGGACAGGAGACTGGGGCGCCGCAACCGCGGAAATTTCAGGCAGCGGAGCCGCGTCCATCGGCTCTTCCACCGGAAGCTCGGCGACCCGATCAGGCTCGCGGAAGAATGGAACGTACGACCCCGTGGGCAGATCGATGATCAGCTCTGCCGGCTGGCTGAACTCGTAGTAATACTGCTTCAGACGGCTGCGCACCTCTTTGGCAGTGATGCGCACCACGGGATCGGCATTGGCGTCATAACTGGGTTCCTTGCCAAACACCTCCACGCCGATGGTCCGCTCTTTAAGGTCTGAGGCGTGCCCGAGCAGGGTCTGCTCCACAACGTAGGCAAGCAGCACCGGATACCGTCTGCTGTTGGCGAACAGCGGGTGCGCCAGAAGACGGTTCAGCTGCTCGCGAATACGAGGGGCGTCCATGACGAAACTCGATTCCGCGGCTTCGGGCCCGAACTTCTGCCCCACGGCCATCCTTACTCCTCTTCGGGCTTGGTTCTCAGATGTGCGACTGAAAGGCGGCCCGTGCGACCGCTCGCAATTGGCTGCGCCCACGTCCACCCCACCGACATCCCAGTGCCAGTTTCGACGTGACGCGCCGAAACCACCCCGAATTTCGATTGTGTAGCGTATGATACGTCCCCGTAATTTGCTTGTCCACCGCCGATCAACCGGCTGTCTTGCAACGGCTTAGCAAACGCAGACGCAAACGCTACCCGATGGTACCTGTTTTCCCTGAAGTTCAACCGGCTATATTCCGTCTCGGTCCAGAAGATGAGCCGGGTGGCATCGGTGTGCAGTCGGATTTCGCACTTCCATTCCTTGCCCAAAGCGCATTTTCTTGTGATTGCGGCTCCTCGCCCCTCCGTTTGCCAGACCTGGAACTATCCAGGCAGGACTCACCGAGGGGCGCTTTTTTGTCTCCCGCCGCCTCGTCCCCGCATGCGCGCGACCGGTTTGAAATCGGGAACCTTCATCAACATCGACGCTTGCTCAACGCTCTGGTTCGCTGATAAAAGAAGACTCAAGTGGAAGAGCAAGCAGTCGCTGCAGGCCACTTTGCGAATTCAGGTTTGCGAATTCAGGAACGATGCGTCGAACTTCCCCTTCGCGCTTTGTCCAACTTTGGCCCTCAGCGGTTGCCCCTCACCGCCCGGCCTCTGTGTGCGCTCTTGCCACCGATCACAAACATCCAATGACCGAGGCTGATTCGCTATGTCCTCAAACATGATGCCGCACGCAGTCTGCTGGAGCCAGGATCAGAACCTCATCTGGACCATGGTGGTCTCCAACGGGATCACGTTCCTGAGCTACCTCACCATCTGCGTCACCTTGTTCTATCTGGCCCGGAAAACCCGCGGAGCGGTGGCGCGCGACTGGGCTTTCTTCCTGGTGGGCTTTGGCATCTTCATCGTCGCCTGCGGCGGCACCCACCTCATGGAGGTCATCACCACCTGGATCCCGGTCTTCTGGATCAGCGCATGGGTCAGTGTCACCACTGCTGTCTTCTCGGCCTATGTCGCCGTGGCATTCGCGCTCAAGGCCACACACCTCGGCTTCGGCATCAACGACTACGCCCGCCGCCTGGGCGACACCGAAAATGAGCGGGCGCGAATGGAACAGAGCCTTGTAGCCGCGCGCAAGCTGGACGAATGGAACAAAATGTCCGCCGTGGTCAGCCACGAGATCAATAACCCCCTCGCCGCCATTGGCAACCTGCTCTTCCTCATGCAGCTGAATCCGGAACTTCCCGAAGGCGTGAACGGCATCGTGCAGCAGGCTTCCGACGAAGTGAAGCGCATCGAGACCCTCACCCGCTCCACCCTCGGCTTCTTCCGGACCTCGGCGGGTCACGAGCCCGTGGACCTGGTCTCGTCCGCGGAGGCTGTCCGCTTTCTCCTCGGGCCCACACTGCGCCAGCGCGGTGTCGAGATGGTCATCAGGTCCGAAGGCGATTGCACCGTGAATGCCTATGCGGTGGAGACACGCCAGGCATTGCTGAACCTTGTCCGCAATGCCGTCGAAGGCACCACCCGTAAGGGAGCCAATGTCACCGTCGAACTCACCGGCAGGCCCGACGATGTGCGAGTCGATGTGATCGACCAGGGCTCAGGAATCGCCGCGTCGGTGAGGGATAGCCTCTTTCAGTTCGGAGTGAGCACCAAGGGCGATCGCGGCAACGGCATGGGCCTGTGGCTGGTAAAGCAGCTCGTGGCCCGCCACGGCGGCAGCATCGATGTCGAAACCAGGCAGGACGAAGGCACGCGCTTCACCGTGATCTGGCCGCGGCAGTTCCCTCAAGTCAAGGCGGCCGACGAGTCGGTCACAACCAATACCGGACACTAGCCCGCGCCGCTTCAGCGCTTAGGTCAGCGCCCGATCCAGGTGCACGTAACCGCCATCCACGATGAGGTGCTGGCCGGTGGTGTGGCCGGACTGCGTGGGCGAGAGCAGAAACACCACCGCCGCGGCAATTTCCGAGGACAGCGTCATGCGCTTGCCCAGCGGAATCTTGCTCGTGATCTCGCGCAGCTTGGCTTCGGGATCGCCCAGCGTCTTGAGCCACCGTTCATAAAGCGGCGTCATCACCTCGGCCGGAAGAATCGCGTTCACCCTCACATTGAACGGCAGAAGCTCCGCAGCCCATTCGCGGGTCAGCGCAAGCTGCGCCCCCTTGCTGGCCGCGTAGCCTGACGTGTTGCCCTGCCCCGTAAGCGCCACCTTGGAACTGATGTTGACGATCGATCCCTGCGACTTCTTCAATGCCGGCAACGCATAGTGCGCCAGCGCGTAATAGTGGATCAGGTTCTTTTTGAGGCTCTCCTCGAAGCGCTCCACCGAGCCCCCTTCAAGTCCCACCCCATCATTGACTCCGGCATTGTTCACCAGCCCGTCAATCGCGCCGAACTGCCGCTCCGCTTCGGCAATCGCTTCGCGGCAGCGGGCCGTGTCTTCAAGATGCGCTTCGATCAGCGTGCACCGCGCACCGGCGGACTCCATCTCCGCCATGAAGTGCTGCACGTTCTCTGAACGGCGGCTCAACACCACCACGCGCGCGCCCTCCCCGAGGCAGGCGCGCGAAATGCCTTCGCCAATTCCGGCGCCGCCGCCGGTGACGAGAATGACTTTGTCCTTCAGTCCAAGATCCATGCAGCCATTCCTTTTTCTGATTGCCGTCCGTCGACTCTAATTCAGCCCCGCCATCACCAGCATGCGCGGTTCCGTCATCTCCTGAATCGCGGAGCGGATCCCTTCCCGCCCGATGCCGGAGTCCTTCACGCCGCCGTACGGCATGGGATCAAGCCGCCAGCTCGGCGTGTCGCCAATGATCAGGCTGCCAACCTCGATCTCGCGAAACGCCGTGAGAATGCGGCCGGCGTCGCGCGTAAGCAGCCCCGCCTGTAATCCATAGCGCGAATGATTCACCTCCGCCAGCGCCTCTTCAAAGTCGTCGTACGGTTCCACCACCACCACCGGGCCAAAGACCTCTTCGTCGCGCACCTTCATCCCGCGCTGTGTGCCGGTCAGAATCGTCGGATGCACCACGGACCCGTGGCGTTCTCCGCCCGTGATCAACTTGGCTCCTCCAGCTACCGCCTCCTGGATCCACGCCTCTACCCGCTCCGCCTCGGCCGGCCGGATCAGCGGCCCCACATCCGTCGCCTCCTCGCTCGGATTGCCCACCACCAGCTTCTGCGCGCAGTCCACCAGCTTCCACAGGAAGGTCTGGAAAATATTGCGCTGCACGAACACCCGCTGCACGCTGATGCAGGACTGCCCGGCGTGTCCAAAGGCTCCGTGCGCGGTGCGCAACGCCGCCTCGTCCAGATCGGGCCAGTCGCTGTGCACCACCATTGCGGCGTTGGAGCCCAGTTCGAGCAGCACGCGCTTCCGCCCCGAGTGCGCCTTCAGCTCCCAGCCCACCTTCGACGACCCCGTAAACGTGACCAGCTTGAGCCGGTCTTCCTTCTCGGCCAGCCACGCTGTGTCGGCGTTTGAAAGCGGCATCACGGCGATGGCCTCCTGCGGCCATCCCGCCTTGAGAATCACCTCTCCCAGAGCCAGCGCGGTAAACGGCGTCTGCGGCGCTGGCTTCAGCAGAAACGGACAGCCCGCGGCGATGGCCGGCCCAATCTTGTGTGCGACCAGATTCAACGGAAAATTATTCGGCGTGATGGCAAGAATCGGCCCCACCGGAAATCGCTGCACCAACCCCCACCGGCCTTCATTGCCTTCCATCAGGTCCAGTGGAATCGTCTCGCCGCCCAGGCGCGAAGTCTCCTCCGCCGATGTCTTGAAGGTGAGGATGGCACGATCCACCTCCGCGCGCGCCAGCCGAAGCGGCTTTCCCGCCTCCGCCACAATGAGCTGCGCAAACCTTTCCTTCTGCTCGATGAGAGAAGACGCCACATCCTCCAGAATCTCCTTGCGCTTCCAGCGCGGCAGCCCGCGCGTGCGGCGGATGACGGCCACCGCATGATTCACCGCCTGGCGCGCATCGGCGCGGGTGGCTTGCGTCACACGGCCCACCAGCCCCTGGTCCCACGGCGAACGCACCTCGATCGCTTCGCCTTCGTCCCATTCTTTCCCGCACAACAAAAATCCCGTTTGGGTACCCGGGCGCATCTTCATCTGGATCGGCTCCTGTGGTTCCTACGTCATCGATGGTACAGGCACGAGCTCCGGGGAGTCAGGACGCTCCGCGCGTGAAACCCTGCCGCGTCCCTGAATGGGACGGGTACACTGGGTTGCGATGATCCACGACCGCCGCAGCAGAAAACTTCCCTACGACCCTGAAGAAGCACTCGCCCACCTGCGCGCCCGCGATGCCAGACTCGGCGCCCTCATTGATCGCATCGGCCCGTTCGCCCTGCGTCTTGACCGCTCCCCGTCACCCTTCGAGTCGCTGCTCGAATCCATCATTTATCAGCAACTCCATGGCAAAGCGGCGGCTGCCATTCACGGCCGGGTTCTCGCGCACTTTCGCGACGACCCCACCCCACAGTCGCTCATCGACACGCCGGATGAACTGCTCCGCAGCCTCGGCGTCTCCGGCAACAAGGTCAAGGCGCTCAAAGACCTCGCCGCCAAAACCATCGACGGCACCGTACCCTCCCATGCGGCCATCAAAAAAATGCCGGACGCGGACATCGTCGAACGCCTCACAGAAGTCCGCGGTATCGGTCCGTGGACAGTCGAGATGCTGCTCATCTTCCGCATGGGCCGGCCAGACGTGCTGCCCGTAACCGACTACGGCGTGCGCAAGGGCTACGCGCTCACCTTCATGAAAATTCCTAAAGACCGCACCCTCGCCGCCGACGACCTCCCTAAGCCTGACGTCGTGTTCAAGCGCGGGCAGCGCTGGAAACCCTTCCGCTCCGTCGCAAGCTGGTATCTGTGGAGGGCCTGTGATTTTGCCCGGTCCACACCGCCCGCCGGAAGGGCCTAGAATAGGTAAACTGCTGGACCCTGGGACATCCCCTGGTATTGGCCAAAGAGAGCTCCATGCCCGCACCGCGCCGCTTTGTCTGCATTCACGGCCACTTTTATCAGCCGCCCCGCGAAAACCCCTGGCTCGAAGCCGTGGAGACACAGGACTCCGCAGCCCCCTATCACGACTGGAACGAGCGCATCTGCGCCGAGTGCTACGCCACCAACGGCGCGGCTCGCATCGTCAATATCAAAAACAAAATCACCCGTATCGTTAACAATTACGCGCGCATCAGCTTCAACTTCGGACCCACCCTGCTGCGCTGGCTGCAGGAGAACGCACCGCGCACCTACCGGATGATCCTCGACGGCGAAAAGCGCAGCCGCAAAAATTTCAAAGGCCATAGCTCCGCCATGGCGCAGGGCTACAACCACATCATCATGCCGCTCGCCAACCTCCGCGACCGCATGACGCAGATCCGCTGGGGCATCGCCGACTACCAGTACCACTACGGCATTCCCCCTGAAGGCATGTGGCTGGCCGAGACCGCCGCCGACACCGAGACACTGGAACTGCTCGCCGCCCACGGCATCAAGTTCACCGTGCTGGCGCCGCACCAGTGCAAACGCATCCGCTCCCTTAAAAACAGTGATGCCGCCTGGACCGACACCCCCAACGCCGGCGTCGACACCTCGCGCCCCTATCTCGTCCGTTTCGATAACGGGCTCTCCATCGCGGTCTTCTTCTACGACGGCCCGCGGTCCCGCGCCATTGCCTTTGAAGGCCTGCTCAACTCCGGCGAAAACTTCGCCGCCCGTCTCAACGGCGGCTTCAAAGACGTCCACGAAGCCCAGCTCGTGCACGTCGCCACCGACGGCGAATCCTATGGCCATCACCACCGCCATGGCGAAATGGCATTGGCTTACACCCTGCGCCTGCTTGAAGAAGACAAGAACGTCAGGCTGACCAATTACGGCAGCTTTCTGGCCCAGTTCCCACCCGAGTACCAGTGCGAAATCGTCGACAACACCTCCTGGAGCTGCGCGCACGGCATCGAGCGGTGGCGCTCCAACTGCGGCTGCAACGGCGGCAAGGCCGGATGGACCCAGGAGTGGCGCACACCCCTGCGCAAGGCTCTCGACGAGCTCCGCGATGCCCTCATTCCCCTCACCGAGCGCGAAGGCAACAAGCTGTTCAAGGATGTCTGGGCCGCGCGCGACGCCTACATCGGCGTCGTCCTTGACCGCACCGAAGAAACCGTCGAAGCTTTTGTGCGCGAGCACCGCAGCCATCGATTTACCAGCGAAGAACGCGTGCGCGCGCTCGAGCTCATGGAGATGCAGCGCCACACCCAGCTCATGTACACCAGTTGCGCCTGGTTCTTCGATGACATCTCCGGCATCGAGACCGTGCAGATCATCGCCTACGCCGCCCGCGTTCTGCAGCTTGCAAAATGCATCTTCGGTGAAGATGGAGCCGGACTGGAACCCGTCTTCGTCAAACGCATCGCTGAAGCGAAATCAAACGACCCCGCCGCCGGCGATGGCGAACGGCTCTATCGCAACAAGGTCGCCGCCCTCCAGCTTGGCCTCGAACAGGTCGCCGCCCATTACGCCATCAGCTCCATCTTTTCGTCCTTCGCTGAAGAGACAGACCTGTACTGCTATAAAGTGCGCCGCGACTCCTACGAAATTCACACCTCCGGCCGCGGACGCGTCGCCCTCGGCCGCACCACCATCGCCAGCACCATTACCGGCGAGGAGAAGAGCTTCAGCTTCGCCGTGCTCCACTTCGGCGATCAGAACATCACCGCCGCCGTCAAACCCTATTCCAGCGCCGATGCCGCCGGCTTCGAAGCCTTCAAGGGAGAGGTCGCCGATCAGGTGCTGCGCGCCGACTTCCCCGATGTCATTCGCCTGCTCGACCGCCATTACGGCCACGTCGACTACTCGCTCACCTCGCTCTTCACCGACGACCAGCGGCGCATCGTGCGCGTCATCCTCAACTCCACTCTCTGGGATATCGAAAAATCGCTCACCAGCATCTACGAGGACCACGCCAGCCTCCTGCACTATCTCTCGCAGGCCGGGCTGCCCAAACCCGCGGCGCTCGCCCTGGCCGCCGGATTCGCCGTCAACGCCGGCCTGCGCCGCGCCCTCGAAGGCGACCCCATCGACCTCGCCCTGATGCGGTCCTATCTCAAGCTGGCCAAGGCCGACGGAGTGCAACTCGAGACCCCCACCCTCTCCTACATCGCAGACCAGCGCATGAAACTCGCCATGATCGAGCTGCAGATGTCGACCGGCTCCCTCGAAATGATCGATCGCGCCCTCACCCTCTCCCGCACCTTGATCGAGCTGCCCTTCGAGTTGAACCTGTGGCAGGCGCAAAACATCTGGTACGAGATCATGCGCAGTTCGAATTACGCGCTCACCTCGCTCGCGCCCGAAGACCGGCCCCTCTGGGATCGCGACTTTGCTGAATTGGGCCGCCTCCTCAATATCGACACCGCCGCCATCAAGGTTGTCGACCTTACGATTGTTACCACCGGCGATTGATGCCCCTCACCGGCCAGCCTCACCCGCGCTGCTCTTCGGAGCTCACCTTCCAATCACCCACCGTGCCCCAGCCTGTCGCCTTTTTTCCGGCGACCGGGTGGGAAACCACGCACCTCGATTTCCCCCTCCGCCGGGTCGAACTTGTCCTGAGGAGCCGGAAAACCGCTTGCCGCGCGTGCAGGAGTTAGCCTGCCCTCCTCCTGCATCCTGTGACGGCCGGCACAGCCTCGCCTCCGCCCAGGGCCGCACTATAGGTCTGTGCTCTTCTGCCGAAGATCTGCGTGCTTCTGCGAACGCTTCACCGGATCCCTCCAATCGGCGCCGCAAGTTAACCAGAAAATTAACCAATTTCCGCAAAAAGTTTTCCACAGAGGGGCTTGAC
>NZ_DASXYM010000021.1:0-20179 GCF_036502485.1 Occallatibacter sp.
GCGCGCCTAAATGAAGGCGGTGATGGTGGAGATGATGCCGCCGATCATGTAGATAATGATCCAGATTGCGGCCAGGATGCAGACCACAATGGCTGCAACCATGTCGAGGATGCTGACGAGGAAGCCGGGGACCAGGCCGTAGAGGAAGGCGATAAGCAGGTTGGCAAGGAACGAGGTGAGGATGATGAGCACCAGTCCCTTGTTTTTGAGGAATCGCTGCTGGGCGACGACGAGGCAGACGCAGAAGACGATTTTGAGGAACATGATGAGGCTCAGAGCGATGCGAGCCGAACCGGTGTCGAAGTGTCCCCAGACAATGAGGTAGGCGATGGTGCCGAAGGGCACGGCGAGCAGAAGTCCGAGCATGAGGAAGAGCAGTTGCAGGTCAATAAAGATGCGGACGATGCAGGAGATCAGGAGGAGCAGTCCGACGATGATGGTGACGATGCCCTGTATTTTGCTCTGGAACCTTTCGGGCAGGATGAGGGCGATGGCCATGACGAGCATCGCGTAGAAGATCAGGCCGTCGAGGATGCTCATGGAGGGCACGGCCTGGCCGTTGATGCTTACGCCCAGGCTGTTGGCGGCGGGGACGACGTTTCCAATGAGGGCGATGGAGGACAGTTCCACCAGTACCGTGAGCCCGATTACCACCAGGGCGATCAGGAAGACGGGCTTTCGCATGCTGTCGAGCAAGGTTCACCTTCCGGAATGGGAGCGACCGGGGAAAGGGGCGGGTGCGCCTGTGCGGGTGAGGTAGAGTGCAGGCGCCTGAGTCCTCCTCATTTCAGCATCGAACGCTCCTGATTTCAACGACATAATCACGGCCGCGGGGTAAATGTTGCTTAATTTCCCGGGGCGCGTGGGCGGGGCGGGGCCGGCTGGGGTGGCACATTTCCGCTGCAACGTGTGTGACGACCGTCACTTACGCGCTTTCGTCCCCGATGGCCTGATCTTAAAAACAGGGTGGGCGTGTCTGGCTGAGAAGATCATGGCTTCTTCTACGCGCTCAGTGTTACAATCCAGCCCAATACTCGCGATCCAACAGTCTGCTGCTCAGGATTCATTGATGGGGACATTTCACGCCGACTTGTGAGATCCGAGAATGGTGTCTGCAGCACTTCGGGCAAGAAAGCCTCACCGTGTGCAACGTTGTTGCCCACCGAGGTTGTCTGTTTTTCGGGGTATCCACGGGTTCCTCGCCCATTTTTGCTGGCGGCGCTTGCCGGGGGGAAAGCAGCAATGCTTTTGTTCCGCAAACTTTTGAGGGAGGCAGTTTGATGGCGAGTTGGATTAGATCATGTCTTGCAGGTTGCGCCTTGGTGTTGTTGCTGGCGTTATCCGCGGGGGCGCAAACGAACTCGGCGGTCCGTGGTGGACTAGGCGGAATGGTTTTTGACCAGACCGGCGCCGTAGTGCCAGGGACGACCGTACACATTTACGGACCCCAGGGCGAATACACAGCCAAAACCGACGCTTCAGGACGTTACGAAGTTAACGGACTTGTTCCCGGGGCTTACAAAGTCGTATTGGAGGCAGCGGGATTCAAGAAGTTCGTCTCCGAACGCAACCAGGTCACTGTGGACCATACCTCGTCGCTGGACATCCATCTTGAACTTGGCGCGGCCTCAGAGACCGTGCAGGTGGATGCGGGCGCGGTACAGATCGACACCGAAACCACCTCGCTGAACGCTCCCATTTCAGACGAGCTTTATCAGTCTCTTCCAGTTACGCGCAACGTGTCGACGATCTTTTCGCTGGCGCCGGGCGTGGTGACGGGTGGAGGCACCGGCACGGCGAATCCGTCCATTGGCGGCGCCACCGGTCTGGAGAACCTGTATCTCGTTGACGGCGTCACCATCACCGACCAGGCATTCGGCGGACTGGGGACGTATAACCGCTTTTTCGGTTCCCTGGGCACGGGCGTCAACCTGGCCTTCATCAAGGAAGTGGATGTGAAGACGGGGGCGTTCGAACCGAAGTACGGACGCGCCGATGGCGGTATCGTCGAAATCGTGACCAAGAGCGGGTCGAGCCGGTTTCACGGCGCAATTGGAGCCTACCTGGGGCCCGGCGACTGGTACGCAACCCGCATGCAGCCCTATCAGTTCGGTTGGGTGAATTTCATTCAGCCTTCATTGCTGAAGAGCCCCCAGTACGACCTGGCGGTAGAAGCCGGCGGGCCGGTCCCAGGGCTGAAGGGGAAGATGTTCTTCTTTGGCGCGTTCGATCCGACGCTGAACCAGGACGTCGCCTTTGCACCTCCGGGGACACCGCTCCGCTCTCATGGGCCGTACACCTACAGCACCACGACGATGAGCTGGGCAGCGAAGCTGACCTGGGTTCCGCTGGACTTTATGCAGATTGAAGCATCGAGCTTCGGCGATCCTTCGCGGCACAACCAGATTCCGGGACCGACGTGGCAGAGCGGCCTGACCGCCTCGAATGCAGATTCGGTGGGTACGGGTTACCGGTACGGCAGCATGGACTCGGTGGCTCGTGTAAGCGCCTCGCCCTTGCCGAGCTGGACCATCCTGGGCTACTACACGTACAACTTCAATCACTTTGACCAGACGCCGTTGTTCGACCGGTATACCATTCAGGACCGGTCGGTGACTCCTTTCACGACTGCGTACATTGGTTCGTATGAGCCGACGCGGAACAACGACTACAGCCTCAATATCGAAACCGAGAAGAAGTTCAATTTTTTTGGTGAGCACACCATTGGATTAGGCTACTCGTACGATCACACCAACTTCCTCGACAAGCCAACGCGCACCGGTTCGCTGTTCGCGATCCCGGGCGGCAATGCCGCTGGTGAGGATTTCAGCCAGAGCGGTTATCTGGGCAGCCACCAGGACGCGGTGGGTCAGATGACGAACGCCACGTTCCGGTTGAAGCCGGCGTTGAACAGTGACGGCAGCCCGTCGACCACGTGCACCTACTGCGCCCAATACCATGGACAAGAGGTGTATCTGCAGCAGATTCGCGGAACATACAAGGGACTGAGCGTTTTGGCGACGAGCCGGTATCACACGCTGTGGGCGAACGATTCGTATCACATGAATCGCTATCTCACGGTGAACGCCGGACTCCGCTGGGAAGAGCAGTGGTATGCCGGAACAGTTCTGAAGTATCTGTTCAACGACAACTGGTCGCCGCGTGTGGGCTTCAACCTCGACCCGTTCGGTAGCGGGAGGACCAAGGTGTTCTTCAACTACGCGCGTTATCAACTGGTGCTGCCGCTGGACGCGGCCATCCGCCAGTTGGGCAACGAGCAGGACGACACCAGCTTCTACTTTGAGCCGCAGACGGATAGCAAGGGCAACGCTGTGACCGACGAACTGGGAGCAGTGATCCCGGTGCTCGATGCGGCTCACACGCTGAACAACACAACGCAGGGTGCGGGCTCCACATTCGGCAAGCCGAGCTTCGCTTCATCGACGGGCGAGGGAATTCTGCCTACGACGAAGATGGAGTATGAGAACGAATACGTGCTCGGCGTGCAGCGTGAAATCATGCATGGCACGGTGGTGCAGGCACGCTACAGCGATCGGCGCCTGGGCCGTATCGTCGAGGATATCGGCTCGCAATCGCCGGAAGGCTCGCTGATCGATCACGGGTACTGGGGCGGCATTGCCAACGTGCTTGCGACAACGGACGTGGCAGTGAACGAGGACCACGTTGACTACACAGCGGACCAGTGGAACGCTGCCTATGCAGCGGCTACGCAAAACGGCAAGAACCCCCTGACGGCGGCTAACTACATAGCTCCCGCGGCGGGCTGCACATACGCGAACGATACTTCGGTCGCGAATGGCGGGCTGTTCAAGCATTATGACGGCACGCCTTTCGGCGGCACCTGCATTCCCAACTACCTGGATGCCGGCAACGGCGGATCCGACGGCAAGCCGGACGGCTTTGCAAAGCCGGTTCGCCGTTACCAGGAAATGGTGGTCGAAGCTAACCGCAACTTCAAGAACCACTGGCAGGGCCGTGCAAACTACCGCTGGGCCAAGCTGTGGGGCAACTACGAAGGCCTATTCCGGAACGACAACGGGCAGTCGGACCCTGGAATCAGTTCGTTGTTCGACTTCACGCAGGGCAGCGTCGGCCTGCTGGGCGACCAGTTCAAGCCTGGGTACCTGAACACCGATCGGCGGAACGTGTTGAACGTGAACGTAGCCTGGACAGCGTCAAAGGATTCGTTCCTTGCGAAGCTGGACAAGATGACGTTCGGGACGAACGTTCGCGCGGCATCGGGCAACCCGCTCAGCGCTTATGCCAGCCACCCGATTTACCTGAACACCGGTGAGGTTCCAATCGGCGGCCGCGGCACGAAGGGCAGAATGCCTTCCACTCTGCAGTTCGATGGACACATGGACTACCCGTACCAGTTCCACGAACGCTACACGCTCAAGCTCGCTTTCGATGCGTTCAACCTGTTCAACGCGCAGAAGGAGACGGGCAAGAGCCAGAACTTGGATCTCTCTCCCGGTGCGCCCAGCGTGGACTATGGCAAGCCGACCGCTTTCCAGGGTCCGTTCTACGCTCGGGCATCGATCCGGCTCGAGTTCTAGGAGCTGTTCCAGAGTTGAGGTGCCTCAAGGAAGCGCTCGCAAGGTGACGTTTCCTTGAGGAGAACGCCGCTTTGGGATCGTTGCATTTACTATCAGCGACTCTGAAAGCGCTGACACATCCACATCTCAGGAGGAGAGGATACTGTCCTCTCCTCCTGATCTATCTCTGGAGTAACCTTTGTACCGATTCCCCATTCGATTTCTAACGTTTTGCCTCTGCAGTCTGGTAGTGCTGGTCTCTTTCGCATCGGCAGCAAATTCAGCACGGAAGCTAGCCCCCAATTATCGCCATTGGATAGAGGTTGAAGTTCCTTACATTATTTCGACGGAGGAGCGGAAGCATTTCCTCTCCCTGACGACCGACGAGCAGCGAGACAGTTTCATTACGGCTTTCTGGCGCGAGCGCAATCCCGATCCGAGTTCCGAATCGAATAGCTACAAAGAGGAGCACTATCTCCGGCTGGCCTATGCCAACGAGCACTTCGGATCACCGGGAGAGGAAAACGGCTGGCGCACGGAGATGGGCCGGATGTACATCGTGCTAGGTAAGCCCAAGCAGAAGGCTGTTTATCACGAGAAGCAGAATGTGCGGCCGATCGAGATTTGGTTCTACGAGGCGCAGAGCCCGGCGCTGCCGCCATTCTTCTACATCATGTTTTTCAGGCACAGCGGGTCAGAGGACTGGCGGGTGTACTCGCCTACGATGGACGGTCCTGTCGCGCTGGTGACGACGGGCGAGAGCAACAACGACAATAGCCTGGCGCTGCGGTTCATACGCAAGTCGATAGGGGAGGAAGCGGCGAAGGTGGCGTGTACGTTGATCCCCGGGGAGCAGCCGAATCCCGATCACTTCGAGCCAACGATGGAATCGGACATGATGCTGGCGACGATCAACGACCTTCCGAACAACGCGTTGACCAAGGCGGCGCTGGAGGCCAAGCGGCTGCGCGAGCACGTAACGATGAGCATGCTGACCGGCGATTCGGGCACCCTGAGCTACAGCGTGGTTCGTGACGAGCAGGGACGGGAGACGCTGAGTTATCTGCTTCAGGCAGCGCGTCCTGATGCGCGCATGGTGGGGCAAGTCGCGAACGGCAGCTCGAACTATGACCTGACTCTGCGGACGGCGGTGATGACAGGGGACGGCAAATCTGTTTATGACAAGGAAGAGCCGCTCAGCGGGAAGCTGACGGAGGCCCAGGCGGAGGTAGCCCGGAAGAAGCGTTTTGGCGCGGAGGAGCGGCTGCCGCTGGCGGCCGGAAACTACGTGCTGGAGGTCACGCTGACGAACAACCTGAACCACATTGCTTCAAAAACGCGCACTCCGGTGAGCGTGCCGATGGTGAACCGGGGCGAGCTTGGCGTTTCGCCGCTCGTAGCGTATGCCGCTCCGTCGCCGGTGACCGATGCCAAGGGGCAGCTTCCGTTCAGCTTTTCGCACCTGCGCTTCACGCCGCGCGGAGCGCAGACGGTGGACATACGACAGGGCGACCGGCTGCCGCTGGTGTTTCAACTTTGGCTTGGCCCGAAAGGCGATCAGGCTCCGGAGGCGGACAAGGTCCATGTGCGTTACGTATTCGGAGCAGTGACGGCTTCGCATGACACACCTGCGGAAGAGCGTGAGGACATCGACGCGACGAACCGCGATGCGGCGGGGAACCTGCTTACAGGGCACACGCTTGACACGGCGGCGCTGGGTGCGGGGTCGTATCGCGTGGTGGTGAGCGTGACGCGCGAAGCCGACCACCGCACGGCCTATGGAGCGCTGAATCTGAGGGTGATTCCCTCGGCGGATTATCAGGACATGTGGACCGCGTTTGGACCCGCGGATCCGGAAGGCGACGCCCTTGACGATCTCAAGCGCGGGATGTCGGCCGAAGCGCAGGGGCGCGATGTCGAGGCCCAAGGTTTTTATGCAGGGGCAGCCGCGAAGACCAGCAGCGACACGCGGCCGATCGAGCGGCTGGCCGCTTTGCTGAGCCGTACCAGGAATGGCGATGCTTTGGCGCGGCTGGCTGAGCAGCCGATCCTGCTGAACCGGGCTGCTGGACCGGAGACTCTTCTGCCGATCGTGCATGCGTTGCGCGATCACGGGAACACGAAGGGCGTGGTGCGCCTGCTGGAGGCGCAGATCAAGCTGCAGCCTCCAAGCGCGGAGCTCTATCGCACGCTGGCGGATGCATGCGACGCGTCGGGTGATTCAGGTCGAGCGCACGATCTGCGGGCGCTTGCCAATGGGGTGAAATAGCGGTCACTTCTCCTGTTACGGCATAGTCTCGCTTGTGCAGGGGGTCCTATACTTATGGGATCCTCATGCCCGTTCTGTTAAAAACGGGACTAAAGCCATGCTTTTACCCCATGGACTGAACAGCTGATCGTCGCTCCTGCCAGAGCTTGCTTTCAGCGGTTCCGCAACTCTGAAGACCGAGCCTGACTCGAGCGAGCGATGTGCGCCACGACCTCATCTGATCTTGAGAACCTCTTCAGCGACTACGCACTCGATCAAGCCTTCGATGAGATGCGCAATGGGGATGGGGCGGTACGCGCGCATTACGGCGCGCTGGCGGATGTGCTGGTTCGGCTTCCTGCGGAGGAGCTTCGCCGCCGCAAGCAGTCGGCGGATCTCTCGTTTCTGACGCAGGGGATCACCTTCACGGTTTACGGTCGCGACGAAGGAACGGAGCGCATCTTTCCATACGATCTGCTTCCGCGGCTGATCACCGGCCAGGAGTGGCAGCACATCGAGCGTGGCCTTATCCAGCGGATCACGGCGCTGAATGAATTTCTCCGGGACATCTACTCGGAGGCGCGCATTCTAACCGACAAGATCATTCCCAGCGAACTGGTTTATAGCTGCCGTCAGTATCGCCGTCAGATGCGCGGATTGCAGGTGCCGCGCAATGTTTACGTGGCGGTGGTGGGATCGGATCTGCTGCGGCTCAACACCGGCGAGTTCGTGGTGCTGGAAGACAATTTGCGGGTGCCGTCAGGGGTGAGTTACATGCTCACCAACCGGCGCGTGATGAAGCGGACGTTTCCCCGGCTTTTTCATGGGTACGGGGTGCGGCCGATTGAGCACTATCCGCAACTGCTGCTGTCGACGCTGCGCTCGCTTGCGCCGGAAGGACGGGTTGAACCGAACATTGTTCTGCTCACGCCCGGAGTTTTCAATTCGGCATATTTTGAGCACACGTTTCTGGCGCGGCAGATGGGCATCGAACTGGTGGAAGGCCGCGATCTCGTGACGCATGACAACATCGTGTACATGCGGACGACGGACGGTCTGAAGCGCGTGGATGTGATTTATCGGCGCGTGGACGATGATTTCAGCGATCCGCTGGCGTTTCGCTCCGATTCGATTCTGGGCTGTGCGGGGCTGCTCAACGCTTATCGCGCCGGAAACGTCACGATAACCAATGCGTTTGGCACGGGGCTTGCGGATGACAAGGCGCTGTATGCGTATGTGCCGAAGATCATCCGCTATTACCTGGGCGAAGACCCGATTCTCAATAATGTCGAGACGTATCTCATGACAGACGAGCGCGAGCGGCGCCACGTGCTGGCCAACATCGACAAGCTGGTGGTGAAGGCGGTGGGAGAGAGCGGCGGGTATGGGATGCTCATTGGGCCGCACTCCACGGCGCAGCAGCGTGAGGAGTTTGCGCGCAGGATCGAAGCCAATCCGCGCAACTATATTGCCCAGCCGACGCTTGATTTCTCGCGCGCTCCCTGCCTGATTGGAGACCGACTGGAACCGCGCCATGTGGATCTGCGGCCGTACATTCTGTTTGGGGACAAGGTAAATGTGGTTCCGGGCGGCCTTACCCGCGTGGCGCTCGAAAAGGGATCGCTTGTGGTGAACTCGTCGCAGGGCGGCGGCAGCAAAGATACGTGGGTTTTGCAGTGAACGCACTGAGTGCAGTGAGCGCACTGGCTGCATTGAGGTCACTTGATGCAGAGGACCGAATGGAGGGGGCGACGTAATGCTCAGCCGCGTAGCCGACAGTCTTTACTGGATGAGCCGTTATCTGGAGCGTGCGGAGAATACGCTGCGGCAGCTCGACGTGACGATGAACCTCATGCTCGATCCGGGCGAGGCGACTACCGAACTGCGCTGGTCGCGGCTGGTGGAAGCGCTGGGCAGTCCTGCGGGCATGGAGTGGAACGGGAATCTCGATGCCATGGCGCGGGAGGTCATCTTCAACAAGGCCAATCCGTCTTCAGTGATTTTCTGCTTGAGCGCTGCGCGCGAAAATGCTCGGCAGGTGCGCGACGAAATCTCAAGTGAGCAGTGGCTGAGGCTGAATCGCCTGTTTCATCACATTCAGTCGACCGGGGCGAAAGAGCAGTATGAGCGGGACAGTGGCGAGATGCTGGCGTCAGTGATGGACGGGATTCATCTGTTCAAGGGGGTTAGCGACACCACCATGATTCACGGACCGGGCTGGCAGTTCATCCGGCTGGGGCGCTATCTTGAGCGCGTGTACGCAACGGCGACTCTGCTTGAAGTGTTCCAGGCGCACCACGCGCCCGTTCCGGACGGCGAGAAGACCGGATACGAATACCTGGAGCAGGTTGGTCTTCTGCGCTGCTGCACGGCATTTGAAGCGTATTGCCAGGTGTACACGGCGGATATTGTGACGGAGAGGATTCTGGAGTTTTTGCTGCTGAACCGTCATTTCCCGCACGCGATTCGCTACGCGGTAGAGAGCGTTTCGGAATCGATGCAGGCTATCAGCGCCAGCGGTTCGCGCCGCTCGCCGGATGAACTGCTGGCGTGCGTGGGCCGTCTGAGCGCGATGCTCAGCTACACCACGATTGGGGAAGTGCTGCGGGGCGGGGCGACGCCGTTCCTGCACTCCCTTCGCCAGCAGAGCATGCTGGTGCATAACGTTATCTATCGACATTATGTGCACTATTCGATTCAATCCGCGCTGAGCGCATAGGCTGAGGAGCCGCCATGAATTTTTTCTCGATACGGCATCTCACGCGATACCGGTATTCCGAGCCCATCAGCGAGAGCATCATGGAGACGCGCATGCATCCGCGTTCCGATGCGTATCAGCATTGCCTGTCGTTCACGCTGTCAGTGAGTCCGCGCTGTCGTGTGTCCACCTACCGCGATCATCTGGGCAACAACGTTCATCACTTTGATATTCCCGGGGATCACTCGCAGCTGATTGTCATTGCCGAATCAGTGGTGGAGCACCAGTTCTCACCGGAGGTGCCGGCATCTCTGGCGGCGGATGCGTGGTCTGAACTCGACCACGTTGTGCAATCAGGGGATTATCTGGAGATGCTGTTGCCGAGCACGTTTGCTATTGAGACGCCAGCGTTGATCGAACTAGCCGGGCAACTGGAGGTACGTCGCCGCGACGATCCTTTGATGCTGGTGCATGAGATCAATCAGCGGCTGTTCGAGCATTTCGATTATGTTCCACAGCACACGCGTGTGGACTCGCCGATTGATGAGGCGATCACCAGCCGAAAGGGAGTGTGCCAGGACTTTGCGCATACGATGATCGCGCTGCTGCGCCACGTGGGCATACCGGCGCGCTACGTGTCGGGATATCTTTATCGGGGGCGTGAAGACCATGACCGCTCGACGCCGGACGCATCGCACGCGTGGCTGGACGCCTACCTTCCGCACCTGGGGTGGGTGGGCTTTGATCCCACCAATAACCTGGTGGTTTCGCGGCGGCACATCCGGACGGCGCTGGGGCGCGACTACGCCGATGTTCCACCCACGCGGGGAATTTTCCGAGGAGCGACCGAGAGCGAGCTGTATGTTGCGGTGCACGTGAATGCATCGGAGACGGCTCCGGATCTGGATCGTGCCGTGCCTGCTCCCGAGGACTGGTCAGTGCTGGTGGAGCGCGCGCAGCTTCCGCCGCCTCCGCCGCCCGCGGCGGCTGCCCTGGAGCAGATGCAGATGCAGCAGCAGCAATAAGCCGGCGGGCCACCACCGGGTTGGGTTCGTGGTTTCCCAGGTCTTCTCATGAACGGTTTGGTTCCGTGCGCTCTCCACCGCCCCTACAGGGCTCCGGAGATCCTGAGGCTGCTAGTCCAGGATTTTGTCCTCGGCTAGCCTCCTGCCGTTCCTCCGGGACTGCGTCGTGGAACTGGCGAGATCCAGGTTCATTGCAATGCAACTTGCGCCGCGCTGGCAAGGCTGCTCGGAATTGAGACCTGGGGCACCCGAGCTGATTCTGAAGCGCGCGCAAGTTCCCACCTATGAATCTGCCCTCCTTTCCTTCCTGAGCTGTGTCTGCGGTTCCGCGCTGTGTCAGGTCTGACACGCGGCAGCGGGGTCGTGTTAATCGATAAGCTCTTTGCTTTCAGCGGCGCCTCCGGTGGCATGCCCCGTGCATTTTGTGAGGGCACAGGCGGTTGAGCAGCAAGCGGAGGGCGGCGATGAAAGGCACGGGTTGGGCAGCAGCGGTGGTGGTAGCGGTGATGGGAATCGCGGCAGCGGCACAGGACACGAAGACAGCGCAGGACACGAATCGGCGCGTGATTGTGGTGAGCCTGGAGGAGCGCAAGCTGGCGCTGGTGGAAGACGGCCAGGTCACGAAGATCTACTCCGTTGCTGTGGGGAAGCCCTCTACTCCGTCCCCGGTGGGCACCTTCACGATTGAGCGGCGCGTGGCAAACCCGGTTTACCACCACGATGGCAAGACGGTGCAGCCGGGCCCGGGAAATCCGGTGGGCACGCGGTGGATGGGGCTGAGCGTGAAGGGGTATGGAATTCACGGGACCAATGCTCCCAAGTCCATCGGCAAAGCCGCTTCTCACGGGTGCATCCGGATGGCCGAGGCCGACCTGGAAGAACTGTTCGCCAAGGTCAGGGAAGGCGACACGGTGGAGTTGATCGGGGAGCCCAACGAAGAGACTGCGCAGGTTTTTGGGACGAACGAGTTGGTTCCGCCGGCCTCTGCCCAGCCGGTATTGAGCGCTCACGTTCCCGCCGCTGCTGGGCCGCTCGGGACAGGGATGGCGACAGGGCTTGCTGTCACGGCTGAGCCGGCACCCAGCACACCTGCCGCCGACATGGCCAAACTGACAGCGGCGGCGGGCGGGACGCACTAACGGGAGGCGGCCATGACGCTGGGCATACATGTAAGCGCTGTTCTGCTTCCGGTGGTAACGGGAGTGTTGCTGGAAGAGTTGACGTTTGGAGGGCTGGTCCGGCTGCTGCTTGCTCCGTGGCCGGGGCACAGGAAACCGCAAGAGCACACCAACCGAAAGAGAGCCCGGAAATGCTCGCACTGAAGCTGTTGCTTATCGTCGCCGGCGCGCTGTTGCTGGCTGCCGCACTGGCTGTCCCACTCCTCTCATTTGGCAGGCGCATGCAGGCGATGCGCAAGAACAAACTTGAACCTGAAAGCGTGATGGAGCCGGAGCCGATGGAGTGGCGGCGTGCGGTTCCGCTGGCTCTGGCGGGATGCGTTCCGCTGCTGATCGCACTGAGCATCGTGGTGGTGCCGAGCGGTGAGGGCGCGGTGCGGGTGAGCCAGATCAGCGGGACGCTGCCGGGAACGCTCTATCCCGGCGTGCATTTTGTCACGCCGCTGATCCAGAGCGCGCAGATGTTCGATCTTCGCGATCACCTGTTCACCGCCGGGCTGGATGCGCAGCCCGCAGCCAAGGGAGCGCCGCAGAAGGGCAGCCTCGACGTGCAATCGCGGGAGGGACTGAGCATTGGGCTGGGCGTTACGGTTCGTTACCGGCTGGATCCTGGCAAACTTGCGAGCGTGCAGGCAAGGCTTCCGCAGCCTGCGGATCAGCAACTGGTTCCACCGGTGGTAGCCAGCGCATGGCGGGAACTGGCACCCCAGTACACGGTGCGGGAAATCTTCTCGAGCAAGCGCGAAGAAGTGCGCGGCAAAGCGGCTGCGATTATCACTCGCAAGCTGGCGTCGGATGGCATTGTTGTGGAAGAGGTGATGCTCTCTGAGATTCAGCTTCCCGCCGAGTACGCGAAGGGTCTTGAAGGACTGCTGTTGAAGGAGCAGGAGGACGACCAGCTTGGTATTCAGACGGAGATCCAGCAGAAGCAGGTGCGCATTGCCGAGCTACAAGCTGAGGCTGAAGCCAAGCAGAAGGTGAAGCAGGCGGAGGGGGACGCGCAGTCCAAGGTGGTGGAAGCCAAAGGGGACGCGGACGCCATGCAATACACGCTGCCCCTGAAGCAGAAGCAGATTGAGCAGAGCAAGCTGGAGGCCGAGGCGCGCAAGGAGGCAACGATCCAGAACGCGCAGGCGGATGCGGAGGCGAAGGTGATTGACAGCAAGGCTGAGCTCGAGCGTCGCAACCTTCTGGCCGATGCGGAGGCGAGCCGCATCAAGCTGCTGGCTGTGGCCAACGCCGACCGCATGAAGAGCGAGGCCGACCTGCTCAACCGCTCGCCGCTGCTGATCAACAAGATCATTGCGGAGCGGCTGTCGGACAAGATCCAGGTGGTGATGGTTCCGTCGGACGGGAAGTTCTTTTTCGCTAATGACGTGTTCAAGAATGTAGCGTCGAACCCGGCGGTGCGGCAGGAGATGGATCCGGATGCGGCACCGGAGAAGAAGCCGGGCCAGTGAGGGAAGCGGTTGTCAGCTATCAGTCGTCAGTCGTCAGCAGGGCAGGGGGAAGCTGGGGGTTGATGGCTGATGGTCGGGTCCGCGAAACGATATAATCCGCGCAAGAAACATTCACAGAGAGACGGGTCCATGAGGCTGCTGCGGCGATCGATGGTGTGTGCAACGCTGGTCTGCTTCGCGGTCACTCTTTCGGCCGCCGCACAGGCTGCGGACCGGGTTGGCGCATGGGACAACCCGGCCGCAGACCTGGCCCGCCGCATTGCCGATCAGTTGGGTCCCTCGTCGGCGCATCTCACGTTTCGCAACGTGTCGGGCATTTCGAACGAGAGCCTTCCAACGATTCGCCGGTTGCTCACGGATGATCTGAAAACAGCCGGCGTGACGCTTACGAGCGGCGACAGCGCCAACGCAGTCCACGTCACTTTGAGCGAGAATGTGCGGGGCGGCGTCTGGATCGCGGAGATTGTGGAAGGGAATCAGACGCGCGTGGTGATGGTCACGCTGGATCGCCCGGCAGAGTCTGCAGCGGCCGCAACCCAGAAGGTTGCGCTGCATGTCCAGGCGATCATTACGGACTCCGCGTTGCAGGCGGCGGCTGTAAACAACGGGTCAAATGCCAGATTGAGCCACGCGGTGCTTGCCGCGGCGCAGACGAACGGCGCGCTGGTTGTGTTGTTCCCGTCGCGAATCGCGGTCTTTGACAACACTCCGCAGGGATGGACGGAACGAGCCCATGCGGATCTTGGGGTGGGCCGCGGTGTGTCTCGTGATCCTCGCGGCGTCATCAATGCGCTACCCGATGGCAGCGGCTTCGAAGCGTTCGCTCCGGGTATCGCCTGCTCCGGTACATACGCGCCGGCGGCCGGGCAGGGAGCCGCCTGGACGCTTCATTGCCACCCCAGCGACGATCCCTGGCCGCTGGCCGGCAGTAGTGCAAAGGCTTTCTATAACTCGGCCCGCGATTTCTATACGGGAGCGATCAGCCCGTCGTCCGGGTTCGATCTGCCGCCGTTTTATGCGGCGGGCGTTTTGCCCAATCGTGCAGCCGGCCCTGCTCTTCTGGCGGGGGCTGTGGAGGGGAAGGTAATTCTTGCGGAGCATGGGGAACTGAAGCCGGTGGCAGGGACGCGCGACTGGGGCAGCTATTTCGCGGTGGTCAGTTCAGCATGCGGCGCGGGAGCCGAGGTAATCGTGTCGTCGTCGGGAGAGGGCAAATCCGAGAGTCTGCGCGCTTACGAGATCCCTGCACAGGAGGCGCTCGCGGTGAGCGACACGCTGCAGATGCCGGGAGCAGTGATGGCCATGAGCCCGGCGGCGGACGGCAAGTCCGCGGTAGTCATCGTGCGCAAGCCAGCCGATAACGTCGGGGCACACGAGTACGAGGTGGACCGTGTTACGGCGACTTGCAATTAGGGCTGTGTTCGGCCTGACGGCTCTGCTGCTGGCGCTGCCGGCGGCTGCGCGCACGCGTCCGCGTTATGGCGACACGCTGCGGGTGGAGGTCTCCGGCGATCCATGGGAGCGGCCAGGTGGCCTGGCGCGCAGGCTGGTGTTTGATGGGCTGACGCAGATGGCGCCGGATGGGGAACTTGAGCCCGCCCTGGCGATTTCATGGGCGTCGGAAAACAATGATCATCGCTGGCAGTTTCGGCTTCGGCCGGGTGTGCATTTTCATGATGGCTCGAGTGTCACGACGACGGCGGTGGTAGCATCTCTGATGGCGTCGTGTACGGCGAACTGCCCGTGGGATTCGGTGCGGGCGCTTGCTACGTCCATTGTGTTCACCAGCGATGAGGCGATGCCGCAATTGCCGCAACTGCTTGCGGGCAGCGAGTTTCTCATCGCGAAAGGCGCGGGTGCGGACCCGGATGGCGGAACGGGTGCGTTCGAGGTCTCGGGCTTTGCGAACGGCACGCTCACGCTGGCTGCGAACGACTCCAGCTGGGCGGGGCGGCCGTTTGTGGATGCTATTGAGATTCGCGTGAACCGTGCTGTGAACGATCAATGGATCGACCTCGCGGCGGGTCGTACCGATGTGGCGGAAGTTCCAGCAGAGAGCATCCGCGGGGCGCAGCAGCAGCACTTGAATCTGGCGCTTGCTCCGCAAGCTGAGGTTCTGGCGCTGCAGTTGAGCGACAGGGGCGCGCTTGCGAATGCGAATCTGCGCGCCGCGATTGGGTATGCCATTGATCGAAATGCGATCGCTAACGTGATTTTTCAGAAGCAGGGCAAAATTTCGGCGGCGCTGCTGCCGCAGTCCGTTTCGGGATACGCGTTTTTGTTTTCCGCGGAGCGCGATTTGAATAAGGCGCATGAACTGCGCGGCGGCATGACTCCGGCCCCACTGGTTCTGACGGCGGGCGCGGATGCGGCGCTGCAACTCACAGCGCAGCGGATTATTCTCAATCTGCGCGAGGCAGGGTTCAATGTGCAGCTCGCCGGCCCCGCTGTGCGTGCCGCCGACATGCGCCTGCGGACGTTCGCGATGCAGGGCGCCGATGCTGCGGGAGATCTGGTTTCGGTTGCGCTTGCCTCCGGACTGGCTGTGCCTGCGATGGGGGCTGGGCCCTCTTCGACCTACAACGCGGAACGCGAACTCCTGGAGCATCGCACGTTGATTCCTTTGGTGCATCTGCCGCGCGCGTGGGCTGTCAGCGGCCGCGTTCGCGACTTGCAATTGCGCTATGACGGATCGCCGGTGCTCGAGGGTGTATCGCTGGAGGCCGCGAAATGAGCCTGCGCCAGAAGCTCCTGCTGCTGTTTTCGCTGACGATTGCGGCGGCGGTTGCGGCGGTTGCGTGGACGGTGCTCATTCGCATTCGTCACGTATTTGAGCAGCGGGACCAGGAGGAGACGGCTCTGTTCGTCGGGCAGTTTCAGCGGGAGTTTCAGAACCGTTCGACTGATGTTGTTGCAGCGGTGGGTCGGCTGGCGGGGAGCGAGCGGGCGCGCAGCATGGCGGTGGAGATTGGGCAGACCGGCGATTCAGCGCTGTTTGTGAATGAAGCGCAGCGCATGGCGCAGGACGCGCACCTCGACTTTCTAGAAATTGCGAGCCCGGCGGGCGAGATCATCAGCTCCGCGCAGTGGCCGGCCCGGTTCGGGTATACCGATGCGGCCGCGCTGACGCAGAGCACCGCGTCTTTTCTAAAGCGGGAGGGCCTGCCGGACGGCACGGAGACGCTGGGGCTGTTCGCGGTGCGGCCGGTGCGTGGGGCGGATCCGTCGTTCCGCATCCTTGGCGGCCAGAAGCTTGACCAGGCTTTCGTAACGGGCCTGCCGGTGGCGCCGGGGATGACGGTGGGACTGTATGCGAACAACGCGGTTCAGGTGCAGATGCAGGCGCCTGGCGGAACGTTTGCGGGGTTTGATCCCCGCCAGCTTATCGGGCCCGACGGGTCGGTCGCCAATGCGCAGGCGTATGAGCCAGTGGTGATGTCTGCGTTGCGCGGCGGCAATCAGACGAGCTCGATCATTTATCTGACCAAGCGGCGCGAAGACAGCATTAATCTCACTGCGCTCCCGCTCAAGAATGAGCAGGGGCAGGTGCTGGCGGTGCTTACGGTGGCGATTTCGCGAGCCGGCATGGTGGCGGCGCAGCAGCACATCCGGGCGATCGCTTATGGCGTGGCGAGCGGCGGCATTCTGCTTGCGATCATCTTCAGCCTCTGGATTGCGGCGCGCGTGTCGCGGCCGATTGAGGAGCTGGCGCGCGCCTCGGAGGCAGTTGCGGCGGGGAACTGGGACGTGTCGGTTGCGGAACGCGGCCGGGATGAGCTTGCGGTGCTGGCGCGGAGCTTCAACCACATGACCGCGCAGCTTACGGCGCAGCGCGAGCGGCTGGTGCAGACGGAGCGGGTGGCGGCGTGGCGCGAGCTGGCGCGGCGGCTGGCGCATGAGCTGAAGAATCCGCTGTTTCCGCTGCAACTCACGGTGGAGAATTTGGTGCGCGCCCGGCAACTGGGGGCGGAGGAGTTTGAGGAGGTGTTCCGAGAAAGCACCCAAACCCTCGGCATGGAAATTGCCAATCTCAAGACGATCATTGGCCGATTCAGCGACTTCAGCAAGATGCCCAAGCCGGAGATAGAACGCCTTGAAGCCTCGGACGCGATCTGGCGCGTGGCTCTCCTCTATTTTCCGTCGCTCGTTCGCGGATCGGCGATTGAGGATGGCGCTGCGGCAGCGTCGATGGATAGGATACGCTGCAGCGTGGAAGTCTCTCTGGAGCCAATGCCGCTGGACGCTGATCCTGAACTCCTGCACCGCGCCCTCTCAAATCTGGTTCTCAACGCGCGGGACGCGATGCCTGAAGGTGGAACTCTCCGGCTCGGCGCACGTCCAGTCGGGAACTGGATCGAACTGACAGTCGCCGACACGGGCGAGGGGTTGACGCCGGAGGAGTGCGGCCGGTTGTTCACGCCGTATTACACGACCAAGCAGCACGGAACGGGGTTGGGGCTGGCGATTGTGCAGTCGGTCATTGCCGATCATTCCGGTACGATCGCGGTAGAGAGCAACGTGGGCAGCGGCGCGACGTTTGTCATTACGCTTCCCAGGGCGACTGCATGACGACGCGCGCCAACATCCTGATCGTCGATGACGAGGCCAACACGCTGGCATCGCTGTCGCGCGCCTTCCGGCTGGCGGGGCACGACGCGGTGGTATGCGACAACGCGGCACGGGCCCTGGAGATGGCGCGTTCGCAGCCGTTCGATTTGATTCTTTCGGATGTTGTGATGCCGCGACGGGATGGGCTGGCGCTGCTGGAGGACTTGAAGGCTGCGGGAGTGACGGCGCCTGTGGTGATGATGAGCGGGCAGGCGCATATCGATATGGCTGTACGGGCGACGCGGCTGGGCGCGCTGGATTTTCTGGAGAAGCCGCTGTCGACGGAGAAGCTGCTGGTCACGCTCGAGAATGCGCTCAAGCTGACGCGGCTGGAATCGGAAAACCGCGAGCTGCGGTCGCGGGTGGGTAAGCACACGTTGATCTGGAGTGGGGACACCATGCGCCGCATCATGGCACAGATTGAGCGGGTGGCGGCCAGCGAGGCGCGGGTTTGTATCTACGGCGAGACCGGCACCGGCAAGGAACTGGTGGCGCGCACGCTGCACGAGAAGAGCAACCGTTCGGCGGGGCCGTTTGTCGCTCTGAACTGCGCGGCGGTCCCGGCGGAGCTGATTGAGAGCGAGCTGTTCGGGCATGAGAAGGGGTCGTTCACCGGGGCCGCGCAACGGCACACGGGGAAGTTCGAGCAGGCGCATCGCGGGACGCTGTTTCTGGACGAGATTGGAGATATGCCCCTGGCGATGCAGGCCAAGCTGCTGCGTGTTCTGGAAGAGAGTACTGTGGAGCGGGTTGGCGGAGACAAGCAGATCCGGGTGGATGTGCGGGTGATCGTGGCGACGCATCGCAACCTGGAGCAACTGGTGCAGGCGGGCACGTTCCGGCGTGATCTTTACCATCGGGTTGTGGTGTTTCCGATGGAACTGCCGCCGCTTCGCAAGCGGCCGGAGGATATCCCGCCGCTGGTGGAGCATTTCGGGCGGCAGGTGATTGCGCAGAATAATTGGAAGCCGGTGCCGTTCACGGCCGAGGCAATCGAGGCGCTGAAGGAGTACGCGTGGCCGGGGAACATCCGCGAGCTACGCAACATGGTGGAACGGCTTCTGCTGCTGGCTGAAATGGAAGTGGACGCCGAGACGGTGGGGCTGGCGTTGCCGGCTGCGCAGGTCTCACCCGCGACCGCAAATGCGGATGGAGCTCAGGGTGGGCTGGCAGAGCGGGTGGCGGCGTTCGAAAGGGCCACCGTACTGGCGGAAATCCGGCGTCAGAATCGCAATATCACGCGTGCCGCGGCGGCGTTGGGCCTGGAGCGCAGCCATCTCTACAAGAAATGCCAGCAGCTCGGCATCGATCTCCACGACCTTCCGCCGGAGAGCTGATTGCTTGATGACCTGTTGCGCGGACTTTCGTGCTGATGCGGGGAAATGCGGAGCCTACGGGCTAGTTGGGAGCTCCGGTTGTTTCGCCGCGGTCGAAACGGCACTCGCTGCACTGGCAGTGGCGGCGCAGGAACTCGAATGAGTAGATGCCGGCGCTGTGCCCGTCGAGCCAGTTGAACTGGATGGCATAGCGGCCGACCGCCTGGGCGCTGGCGGGTTTGGCGGGGGGCGTGTACATGGGCAGCAGATCCGCCGGTTTGGCCTTGGGCTGGCCGGGCTTGCGGCCCTGCTGCGCGCGTTCTTCATTGCAGGTGGCGCAGGGGCAGGCGTTGCGCAGCCAGGCAAAGTTCCAGGCTGAGCGATGGCCGTCGGACCATTCGATCTCCAGGCCCTTGCCTTCTGTGATCAGCACCCGCACCTTGGTTGGAGTAACGGCTGCGCGCGGGAACGGGCGGTCAGCCTCAGCTTCGCGGGCCATGTCCTCCCTGGATGAAATGCGGATGCCTTCGTGACTCATCGTTCTATTGTAACGAAACGCGAAGTCAGGCGTTTGGCTGGTGCTGGTTCCCGTAACGGGACGCTGGCCCCGATGCAGCCAGAAATGACTCAGGGGTAAGGATCGGGAGTACCTTCTCTCGGAAAGCGCAGGGACTCTGTTCGATCAGAGTTATTCAGTCTCACTCAGCAGAGAGAAAGTCTAAGTTCGCTTGCGCGTGATCCGATCGCGATCGTTGCCTGGCGGAAATATCCCCCGCAAAATCCCTATCGGTTTACACAGGGCTGGAGTATCTTCCGGTAACTGTCTCGCGATTTACCTCGCGGGGTGTTTCCCGGATCACACTATCGCAGAGAGTATCTGGGCGCCTGCCCCAGGAGAGTTGATGAACGTTGTGAGCTAATGTGATCTATTCGATACTGATCGACACCGTTGCGTGCTGTCAGTACTTAAGGTGTGAAGCAGGAATTGCAGTGCGTACGGACCAGGGTGAGATTTGGAAAGAATAAAGATGTCCCGGCCGGGGAGTTTCCGTGGTATCGTTGCAGCGCCGTAACTTCGGCGTAGTTA
>NZ_DASXYM010000022.1:0-76164 GCF_036502485.1 Occallatibacter sp.
TTGGGCGCGGAGGGCTTCGGTGCGGGCGCGGCGGGAGCCGATGGCGGTCTGGGCGGCGTAGAGGAGTTTGGAGGTTTCGGCAGGGGTGAAGACTTCAAGGATCATGCCGTGGGTGACGCAGGCGATGAAGGCGTCGATGGCGTCGGGGTCAGATGTGAGGAAGGGCATGGCTTCGCGCCAGATCCAGCGTGTGCCTTGGAGCGATTCGGGGCTGTAGTCGTTGCGGGCGTCGTCGTGGGCGCAGGCCTTCAGGTAAGCGTCAAGGCAGCGTTGGACGGCGGATTCGGGGGTGGGGGTGGGGGTGGAGGTGGGTGTGGGGGTGGACATGAGGGGTTCCTTTCTTAGCGGGTTAGCGAGTTGGCGGGTTAGCAGGTTGGCGGGGCGTTAGCGGGTGCGCGGGGGTTCGTGGCGGAGTGGGGTTCCATCGCGCCCTGGGAGAGCCAGGACGGGGCATTCCAGCTTCCCCGCAGCTTCCGCGCGCCTGCCTGCGCCTGATTGAGAGGGCAAAAGGAAGGCCCGCCGGTTTTGGGCCGGCGGGCCGTGGTTTTTCTGGTTAATTCAAGTATGGCAGAATGCGTGAGTACTTTGACACGTTTTCTGGATTTATTTGGCGTTCATTCTGAAGGGGGTTAGGGCGGTTTTGGCGGGGGTGGGGGGCTTGACAGGTTTTTGGCTTGGGGACGAGAACAGCGGGTCCTTCGCCTGCGGCTCAGGATGACAAGTTGTGGGGATGGGAGGGTGGCGGAGAGCAGATTCCCTTCGGGGATGACCAGAAAGAGAAGCAAGGGCAGGAACAGAAAGAAAGTCGAGGGCAAGAGCAAAGCGGGTCCTTCGCCTGCGGCTCAGGATGACAAGTTGTGGGGAGGCGGAGAGTGGCGGAAAGCAGATTCCCTTCGGGAATGACAGAAAGAGAAGCAAGGGCAGGGACAGAAAGAGAAGCAAGGGCAAGAACTTTTAGCAGCGGACGATTTTGTCGGAATGGATGCCTTTGGTGGCGTTGCGGGTGTCGACGACGAGCTGGGCGCGGTTGACGATGTCCTTGTAGTCATAGGTGGAGTGGTCAGTAACGATGAGGACGGCGTCGAATTGCTCGATGTGGTCGAGGGGGGTGTTCACCATGTTGAGGTCGTAATGGCGGCCGTGGCCCACGCGGGGGAAGAAGGGGTCGTTATAGGAGACTTCAGCGCCCTTCTGGCGGAGCAGTTCGATGATGGTGAGCGAGGGCGACTCGCGGAGGTCGTCAATGTCCTTCTTATAGGAGAGGCCGAGGACGAGGATTTTTGAGCCGTTCATGGCTTTGCGCCGGTCGTTGAGGGCGGCGGCCGTCTGCTCCAGGACGAAGTAGGGCATGCCGATGTTGACTTCGCCGGCGAGCTCGATGAACTTCGTCCGGAAGTCGTATTCCTTGGCCTTCCAGGAGAGATAGAAGGGGTCGATGGGGATGCAGTGGCCGCCGAGACCGGGGCCTGGATAGAAGGCCTGGAAGCCGAAGGGCTTGGTTTTGGCGGCGTCGATGACCTCGTGCATGTCAATGCCCATGCGCATGCAGAGCTGTTTGAGCTCGTTGACCAGGGCGATGTTGACGCAGCGATAGATGTTTTCGAGGAGCTTGGTCATCTCAGCCACGGCGGGCGAGGAGACGGGCACGACACGGCGGAAGATGGAGCCATACATTGCGGAGGCGAGCTCGACGGCGACGGGATCGCAGGCGCCGACGACCTTGGGGATATCGTGGCGGGCGACGGTGTCGTTGCCGGGATCTTCGCGTTCGGGGGAGAAAGCGACGTGCAGTCCACCTGCGGTGGAGCCCACTGCGCCACCTGCGGTGGCGCCAACTGCGGCTTCGCCGCCATTCTCAGTGCGGAGGACCTTCAGGCCGGCGCGATTGCCTTTTTCGAGCAGGGGGACGACGATTTCTTCGGTGGTGCCGGGGTAGGTGGTGCTTTCGAGGACGATGAGCTGGCCGTCGTGGACGTGCGGAGCGATGGACTGGACGGTGCCGGTGACGTAGCTCAGATCGGGCTCATGGTACTCGTTGAGCGGGGTGGGGACGCAGATGATGACGGCGTCCATGTTGGCGATTTCTGAGTAGTCGGCGGTAGCGCGGAAGCCGGCTTTGCGGGCTTCCTGAATTTCTTCCGGAGAGATGCGAACGATGTAGGATCCACCGGCATTGAGGGTCTCGACTTTGCTCTGGGCGATGTCAAAGCCGGTGATGCGGAAGCGCTCATTGGAGAAGAGCAGGGCGAGGGGCAAGCCGACATAACCCATGCCGACGATGCCAATGCGGGCTTCGCGAGACTCAATGCGCTGCTTGAGGTCAGGCAGCGAGGAGATGGTGGTGGACATAGCGATATTGTAAATCGTGTTGAATTACGCGGTGATCACGCTTTGGTGGGAGTGGGGGGAGATTAGAGTGGGACTGATGGGCGAGGGGTGGAGCGGGGACGCGGGAACAGCGGATTCCCTTCGGGAGAGACCGAGAGGATCGCAAGAGAAGAGCAGGTCTTTGGCTCCGCTCAGGATGACAAGTTTGCAGGTGCGGAAGGCGCCCCGGGTTTGTGGTGAGGCGAGGATGGGATTGACGGTTTCAGGGGAGGCGCGGCGGTATGGGTTGGAGGAGCTGTGCCGGCGGGCGGGGCTGCGCGCGGCCGACTGGCGGCGGTGGCGGATTGAGGCGCGGGCGGATGGGCTGGAGCTGCGGCGGCTGGAAGGAGGAGGAAGGATTGTCTTTCCCGCGGCGAAGGGCGCGTTGTGCCAGGACCGGATGGTGCGCAAGGGATGGCTTGGGCAGGGGCCGGCTACGGCGAACGGGGCGGTGACGGATTTTGTGGTGCCGTTCGCTACCGGGGACTCGGCGGAAGGCGAGCCGTTGTTTGTGGAGACGGCGCTGAGGGAGTATCGCTGCACGGAGGATCTGGCGGCGAGCGCGGTGCTGGTGCTGTCGCGCTATGAGGAGATGGGGAGCGAGCTCCGGGATGAGCATGGGCGGTTTCCCGCGGACGCGAGCGTGGCGGTGCGCGATGGATATATGGAGCGGCCCATCGTGGATGAATGGGGGCTGGCGCTGGAGCAGGTGATCGCAGCGCTGGAGCCGGGGTTCCGGGCAGAGCGCCGGCTGCGGGTGATGGTGAGTCACGACATCGACGTGATCGGGATTCCATTTGGGCTGCGGGAGCCGGCGGTGCAGTTGATGAAGCATCGTAAGGCAGGCGTAGCGATGCGGGATTTGCTGAGCGGCTTTACGGGGGTGCTGCCGGGTTCGCTGGGGCAGGTGATGGAGATTTGCCGGGAGACGGCGGCGCGGGGACTGAAGTCGGCGGTGTACTGGAAGGCTTCAGCAAAGACGCGGTTTGACAGCGGGTATGACATTGGCGATGCGCGGGTGGCGCGGGTGATGGACTGGGTGCGGTCAGAAGGCGGGGAGATGGGCGTGCACCCGGGGTACTACACGTTTGGAAATTTTGCGGAGCTGGCGGCGGAGGTGGAACGCTGCCGGGAGGCGATGGGGGAGCGGTATGTGGGCGGGCGGCAGCATTATTTGCGCTGGCGGCCGGAGACCTGGGAGGAGTGGGAGCGGCTGGGGCTGGCGTATGACAGCTCGGTGGGGTTTGCGGGTCGAGTAGGATTTCGCGCGGGCACGTGCTGGCCGTATGCGCCGTGGCTATGGAAGGAGAACCGGCGGGCGCGGCTGCTGGAGATTCCGCTGATTGCGATGGAGGGGTCGATGATCAGTCCGTTGTATATGGGGCTGGAGCCCGACGCCGCGGTGGCGGCGGTGCGGGATCTGCTGCGGAAGTGTGCGCAGGCAGGGGGCGTGTTTACGCTGCTGTGGCATAACAACCGGTTTGGAAGGCCGTATGAGGCGTATCTGGGGCGGATCTTTAATGAGCTGGCGGGGATGGGGAATTATGAGTGGCGGGATGAGGTGGCGGGGTGGCCGGGTGGAGAAGTGGCCGGGTGATCAGGTGAGTGAGTGAGTGAGTGAGTGAGTGAGTGAACAAAAGCGGGTTCTTCGCTTCGCTCAGAATGACAAGTTTGTTTGGTTGGGAAACGTGTTTCGGTGCTTCGATATTTACTCTTTTGCTGCTCGCTGTTTCACTATTTTGTCTTCGTTGCTCCGTGTTTCGGCCGTTCCCTGTTTCACTCCTTTACCGCTCGCATGGGGGCGGGGAGGATGGGAGGGCGACTGGTGAAAGTTCGAGTGCCTGGTGGGGTGGAAAGCTGAGAGGCTTTTCTTTTAGAGCTGTGCGATGGCCGCGATGAGGTGGCCGCGATGAGCGTTTCAGAGGCTGTGCGCAGCCGGGATCTCGTCCTGGGCTCGTTTGCCGCGGAGGTTCGCACGGACTCCGCGGTGCAGTCGCTCGCGCAGGGGATGGGGAGATTCCTGGACGCAAAGGAGCTGACTGAGCGGCTGGATGGCTTTGCCGCGCTGGCGGCGTGGATTGCAAGCGGCGGGCGGATGCCGGGGGCGGGAGACGGGTCGCGGCTGCACGGATTTCTGACGCTGCTTGAAGGCAACGCGGAGCTGCGGACGGCGGTCCATGCGGCGGTGCGCCAGGTTTTCGGCCAGATGCGTTCGGTGGAGTTGTTTGCCGAGGCGGGGCTGCAGCCGCGCGGGGGTCTTGGGTCAGAGGCGATCCGGAGAATCACGCAGAGGATTTTGCCATCGGCGCGCAGGGAATCCGATCTGGGCGGGCTGATTGCGAGGCTGTATCCGGATTCGAAGGCGATTGACCGGTTGCTGAACGTGCCTGACGAGGAATTTGAGCGACTGGCGAGGGCGCTGTGTCCGGTAGAGGATGCGGGGGCGTGGACGACGCAGCGGTCAGATTTGCGGCAGGCGTTTCAGCTGCTGGCGGTGCATGTGGCGGGGATCGGGTTGTCGCCGGGAATGCGCGAGCGCAGTTTTCCGAATGCGATCGAGGATTCGCCGTATTACCGGCTGCAGCAGGCGACGGCGGAGGTGGTGGGGCGGGATGGGGACGCGGAGGCACGGGCTGCGTGGCGAGAGCAGATCCACCGTATCCGCACGGAGCTGGAGCACGCGCATCTACGCATGGAAGATGCGGGGGTGAGCACGGCGCTGGTTTTCGACCTGCTGACGATTGAGCGCGCCATCAACCGCATGGTGTGCATTGCGGTGGTGCTGTTTGTGGCGGAGGCGCACGAGTCGATTGCGGCGGTGAAGCTGCTTTTGGACGACGTGATGAACGCGCGCCGCGACGAGATGAGCGTACGCGGGTTGTTCCGCGAGAACACGGGGCTGCTGGCGCGGAAGATTGTGGAGCGCACGGGGAAGGCCGGCGAACACTACATTGCAAATTCGCGGAAGGAATATCGGGGGATCTGGTGGGCGTCTCTGGGCGGCGGGCTGCTGACGGTGATGACGGCGGCGATCAAGATGCGGATCGCGGAGGCTCATCTGCCGCCTTTTGTGGAGTTCATGGCTGCGGGGACGAATTATGCAGTGAGCTTTATCGCGCTGCAGCACTTGCACCTGGCGCTGGCGACCAAGCAGCCCTCGGTGACGGCCGCGACTTTCGCGGGGATTGTGCGCACGTCGCGAGGCAAGGAGCGCGAGGACCGGGTGGCGGATTTTGTCAGCCGCATCACGCGGAGCCAGCTGGCCTCAGCGGCGGCCAACCTGATTGCGGTGGGGGCGGGGTGCGTGGGGTTCGCGGAGCTGTGGTTCTGGTTGTTTTCGCGGCCGTACCTGGAAGTTCAAAGCGCGGAGCATGTCTACCAGACGCTGGATCCGGTGGCGTCAGGAACGATTATTTACGCGATCCTGACGGGTGTGATCCTTTGGGTTTCGGCGCTGGCGGGGGGATGGGTGGAGAACTTCTCGACGTTTAATTCGATACCGCTGGCGATTGCGCAGCATCCGCTGGGGCACACGGTGGGGCAGGAGCGGATGAAGCGGCTGGCGAACTTTGTGGACGCGAATATCTCGGGATGGGTGACGTGCATTGTGCTGGGATACCTGCTGGGGTTTGTGCCGGCGCTGGGAAAGTTTTTCGGAGTGCCGCTGGATGTGCGGCACGTGACTCTGTCGACGGGAACGCTGGCGCTGGCGGCGGCGAGTTTTGGGCGCGACTGGCTGTATCGGGGATGGTTTGTGCACACGATGTACGGCATTGCGGTGACGTTTGTGCTGAATCTCACGGTGAGTTTTTCGATTGCGGCATCGGTGGCGCTGCGGGCGTATGGAGTGATGCGGCAGGATCAGTTGAAGCTGCTGCGGTATACGCTGAAGAGCTTTGTGCGCTCGCCGCGGAGATTTTTGTTTCCTCCGCGTGAGGAAGCGCTGGACGCGGGGCGGGTGCTGTAGGGCGTGGGCGCTGCTTCGCAGCGTGGCGGGTTAGCAAGTTAGCCCGGCGATGCAGTCCGCAGGAGGTTCTGACCGCGAGGTCTGTCAGGCGGGATTGTCGCCGGGGCGCACGACGAGGATGCGGGAGGGGGATTTGCCGTCGGAGGCCCAGGCCAGGGACATGGTGCTTTCGAGGTAGGCGCAGTCCCCTGCATCGAGAACCTCTTCCATGCCTCCGGCGGAGAGGTGGAGGCGACCGTCGATGACGTAGTAGAGGGCGCAGGTTTCGTCGTTCGGCTCGGTGAGGGCAACGGGCGCGGCGGCGGTGACTTCAATCATTTCGGCGCGCAGCCGAATGCCTTTGCCGGGGGTGGTGAGGGGAATGACGCGGGCCTGCTCGGCGTGGCGAGTGGTTCCTTCAAGATGTGCTTTGCGGGTGATGGAGAGGGTGTGGCGCTCCGGCTCGCAGAAGAAATAACTGAGGCCGACGCCATAGACGCGGCAGATGGTGGCGAGCGTGGGCAGAGTGGGAATCATGCGATCGGTTTCGAGCTTGGAGAGCAGAGCCGTGGACATGCCTGTTTCCGCCGCGAGCCGCGAGAGGGTGAGCTTTTTTTTGGTTCTGAGAGCGCGCAGTTTCATGCCCAGGGCGTAGTGCTGGAGCAGCCATGCCGCATAGGAAACGGATTTGGGCATATCGGCAGGCGCCTCCGCGTGAATCGAGCATGCACTGAAAGCGGGGGGAAATTCTGGAGGAAAGCCGGAAGAATGTCTGCGCATCCTGACAGTTCTCCTTTAGCCGGCCGGATTGCGAACTTAGAATCAGGGAAAGCGGGCCGCAGCCGGAGCGAAGCCGTGGATTGCAACGGCTGCGCGCTGGTGATGCATCCAACTGGACGTATCCATTCGTCCCTAAATTTTCTTTATGGTCTTGTGAGGAGTACGCCTATGAATTCCCCGTTCAAGGTTTGCAGTGCCGGCAGTGTCTCGAAGGCAGTGATGGTGCTGCTGGGTGCGGTTGTGTTGTCGGTTGCATGCAGGGGCGCAGAGCCCGCGCCTGCGGCCGCAGCGAGCGATGTGCTGGTGTTGAGCAACGGCGACACGCTGCACGGCACGCTGGTGAAGGCCGGCGGCGGCAAGCTCACGTTTCACACCGACGCCCTGGGCGACGTGGATGTGAGCTGGGACCACGTGAAGGAGCTGCACGCGGCGGAGAGCTTTGGGGTTCTCAAGAATGGCCTGAAGATGAGCAAGAAAGAGGCGGTGGCGCAGATCCCGGTGGGTCCGGTGGAGATGTCGGAGCAATCGCTCACGGTGAAGAGCGTGAATGCCGCGCCCGCGGTGGTGCCGTTGAAGGAAACGGCCTACGTGGTGGATGCGGCCACGCTGGACAAGCAGCTCCACCGTCGGCCGGGGTTTTTTGCGGGCTGGAATGGAGCCGCGACGGCGGGAGCGACGCTGGTGCAGGCGACCCAGAATCAGTACACCGTTGCAGCCGGGCTGGCGCTGGTGCGAGTGGTGCCGACCGTGCCGTGGCTCGATCCCCGCAACCGCACCATGGCGGACTTCACCGGATCGTATGGAAAGATCACGGAGCCGGGCGTGGCCACCACCAAGTCGTCGATCTTTCACGCCGATGCGGAGCGCGATGAGTACTTTTCGCCGCGCGTTTACGCGCTTGCGCAGATCGCTTACGATCACAACTTTGCGCAGAACCTGCAGCTGCAGCAGATTTATGGCGGCGGCCTGGGGTGGACGGTGTTCAGTACGCCGCGCCAGGAGTTCGACGTGAAGGGCACAGCGCAATACGAGAGACAGCAGTTCATCGCGGGCACATCCGGCACCACTCTCAACCTGATCGGTTCGACGTTTGCAGCCAGTTACATCCTGCACACCAAACCGTTCACCTATTCGCAGGAGCTGGCTTATATTCCGGCGTACAACGAGCCGCGCGCCTATTCTGCGAACGAGACGAACACGGTAGCGTTCACGGCGTATAAAAACTTTGGTTTTTCATTTGGGACACTGGATAGTTACCTGAATAACCCGCCGGCTACGGTACCTGCGACTAAGCGCAACTCGTTCCAGTTCACGATGGGACTTACTTACGCGATCAAGTCTAAGTACTGAAGGTAACTTCGGCGGAATAACTTGATCGACGAAGTGATATAGATCACCCATCCAGATACCCTTTAAGTCATGAGGGTATCTGGACGTGATCTTAGTCACGCCTCATCGAATCAATTTTCATAGCGCTGATACCCGCATGTTATGGTGTTGATCCGGGACATTGCATGCGGAGAAAATTACTCCCGTGATGCTTGATTTCATCTGAAGTGGATCATAATAGCAGCGCGACAGACATGGGTCCGACGCGCAGCTTGAATTTGGGGGAGGTGCGTGGCCAGGGCCCTCAGCCAAAAGGTTTGCCAGCGATTCAGCACGATTTCGTTCCGAGGTGATGGAGCGACCTCAATCGCGGGAGTGGATCTTTGGAATGCGTGATTGGAATGAATGCGTCTGCGGTGAATTCTGCGCTGCCCCGCGGCCGGAAGTTGAGGTTCGGGGAATATCTACTGGAACCTGACGGCACACTATTGCACCATCAGAAGAGTGTCCACCTGGCGGCCAAGGAACTGGCTGCCCTGCGCCTGCTGCTGGAGAATGCGGGGCGCATCGTTACGGCGCAACAACTCAAGGATGCGTTGTGGGGGAATGTGCATGTGACCTCCGACAGCGTGCCGAGGTGCATCTCGTCGTTGCGCGCGCGGCTGGAGAATGACGAATGCATTCAGACTGTCTACAAGCAGGGATACCGGCTGACGTCGGCGGTGGCGTATGACGTGGAGACACCGGCGGCACGACTGCCGCGGCTGGCGATTGTGCCGTTCCGTTGCGGGCCGTACGTGGCGGAGCACATGGGGAGCGCGGTGGCCGAGGATGCAACGTCTCGATTGACGGCCGCGCGGCCGCCGATTTTCTCAATGCTGGCGAGGGACTCAGCTTTTGCGTTGACGGCGCGGGGCAACAGCGCGCACGAGGTGGGCAAGGCACTGGCCGCGGATCTGGTAATGACAGGCGCGGTGCAGCGGGTGGGAGCGCAATACCGGCTGCGGGTAGAGATGATCCGCGTGGAGGATGGAACACAGATTTGGGTAGAGGATTGGATGGTGCCGCAGGAGCGCGCGGCGGCGCTGCAGGCCAAGGTGGTGGAGCGGCTTGCCTTCAGGATGGGAGTGGGTCCGGGGCGTGGGGAAGACGAGGGAATGACCACGGACGCGCGGGCGTTTGACGCGTTTTTGCGCGGCCGCCACGAGTGGCAGTCGCTGGAGCGGCATCGCATGCAAGACGGTGTCCGGCTTCTGCACCAGGCGGCGGAAGCGCAGCCGGCGTGGGTGCAGGCACGCGAGCACGCCGTTCGGGCCACCGTGGCGCAGGAGCTGCTGGGGTACATCGCACCGGGTACGGCTGCGGACGAGGTGCGGCGGGTTGCAGCGATGACGGAGGGGCAGACGGAGGCGGCCCGAGTGATTCTGCCGGCGCTGGGATGGATGAAGTTCCACGTGGACCGCGACCTGGCGGAGGCGCAAACGACGCTGGAGGACGTGGAGGGAGAGCCGCTGGACCCGTGGCTTACGCGGCTGCGCGCGTTATTCGCGGCGAGCCGCCATCGTTTTGACGAGGCAGCGCAATTGCTGCGAACGGGGATGGAGAGGGACCCCTACTCGCCCTGGATGAATGCAGCGCTGGCGTGGACCTATCATCTGGCCGGCGAGCGGGAGCAGAGCGCGCAGCAGGTGGAACGGTACCTGGAGCTGATTCCCGATCATCCGGCGACGCGGCTGTTTGGAGGAATGATTCTGGCCTACCAGGGCGAGTTGGATCGCGCACTTGCGTTGACGGGCGAACTGGTACAGGAGAGGCCCTATTTCGATCTGGGGAGCGCTGCCCATGCGTATGCGCTGGCATGCCGGGGCGACCGGGAGCGCGCGGAGGAGTTTTTGGAGCGGCTGCAGTGGGCGGGGCGGGAGCGGTATGTGGCGCGGTCATTTACGGCGGCGGCCTATGTGGCACTGGGGAACGCGGAGGCGGCGATGGCGGAACTGAGGGCCGCCGACGAGGACCGGTGCCCGTGGTTCTTCGAGACGCTGGCGGATCCACGGCTCGAGGATTTGCGCGCAATGCCGGAGTTTGAGGCAATGGGGGCGAGGCTCGGGGAGATGGAGGCTGCGGCCGTGCAGGGCCCCAACCCGGCTCTCAATTGAAGTAAAGCGATAAAGCTAGTCAGAAACAAGCTCGTTCCGGTAGAGTTCTGAGGTCTGCCCTTCGCACATGGGAGACGCGGCTGGTCCGCGCGGGTAAGCTCATGGGCGCGGAGGGACGACTTGCAGGTCCGCTGCAGCTCCCGAACCTAGGAAAAAACAGGAAGGATTCCAATGTCACATCGCCCCTGGCTGTGTGTAGTGCCTATTGTGTTGTGCCTGGCGGCCGGGAGTTTGCCGGCCCAGGAAGTGAAGGACAAGCCATGGCTGGACAGCAAGCTCTCAGCCCAGCAGCGCGCGCATGCGCTGGTGAGCCAGATGACGCTGGAAGAGAAGGCCGAGCAGCTGGAGGACTGGGCGACGGCGATCCCGCGGCTGGGGGTGCCTGACTACCAGACGTGGAACGAGTCTCTGCATGGAGTGGCGCGGGCGGGGTATGCCACGGTGTTTCCGCAGGCGATTGGGATGGCGGCGACGTGGGACACCAGCATGGTGCAGCAGATGGGACACGTGATCAGCGAAGAGGCGCGGTCGAAGTACAACGAGGCGCAGCGGGAGGGCAACCATCGCATTTTTTATGGGCTGACGTTCTGGTCGCCGAACATCAACATCTTTCGCGATCCGCGGTGGGGACGGGGGCAGGAGACGTACGGGGAGGATCCTTTCCTGACGGGGCGGCTGGGGATTGCCTTCATCGGCGGCGTGCAGGGCGATGACCTGAATCATCTGCGGGCGGTGGCGACGAGCAAGCACTTCGCAGTGCATTCGGGGCCGGAAAGTCTGCGCCATGGGTTCAACGTGGACCCGAGCAACCATGATCTCGAAGACACGTTTCTGCCGGCGTTCCGGGCGACGGTGACGGAGGGCCACGTGCAGAGCGTGATGTGCGCGTATAACTCGATTGACAAAGCCGCGGCCTGCACGAACGAGATGCTGCTGAAGGAGCATCTGCGCGATGCCTGGGGGTTCAAGGGGTTTGTGGTTTCAGACTGCGGCGCGATTGTGGATGTGTTTCAAGGACACAAGCAGCAGGCGGATATCGAGCATGCTTCAGCGGCTTCACTGAAGGCGGGGACGGATCTGTCATGCAGCATCTGGACGCCGGGGTTCAATTCGCTGGCCAAGGCAGTGAAGGATGGGCTGGTGAGCGAGGACCTGGTGACGCAGGCGGCGGAGCGGCTGTACACGGCGCGGGTGCAACTGGGGCTTTTCGATCCGCAGGGCGCGAACCCGCTGGACAAGATTCCGTTTTCGGAGACGGGCAGTGAGGCGAACCGCACGGCGGCACGGAAGGCGGCGGAAGAAAGCATCGTGCTGCTGAAGAACGCGGGCGTACTGCCGTTGAAGAAACCGATGGGGCACATCGCGGTGGTGGGGCCGACGGCCGATTCCCTGCCCTCGATTCTGGGCAACTATGTGGGAACGCCGGTGCGGCCGGTGACGCCGCTGGAGGGGATTGCGCAGCAGTTCAAGACGACGCCGATTGTGTATGCGCAGGGTTCGACGCTGGCGGAGGGTGTGGGGGTGCCGGTGCCGCGGACGGCGTTCCGTATGGACAAGGGATTGAAGGCGGAGTTTTTTGCGACTTCCGACTGGACGGGACGGCCGGTGGCAACGAAGACCGAACCGCTGATCCAGGCGGACTGGGAGAATGCGCTGCCGGTGCCCGAGGTGCAGACGACGAACTATTCGGTGCGCTGGACGGGGACGATTGCGGCGCCGGCGGCTGGGCATTACGTGTTCAGCGTGGAGGCGGCGGACAGCTTTCCGTACTCGCCGGCCGAGAGCTACAGGATGATTGTGGACGGCAAGGTGCTGGGCGAAGGCAGCCTGCGCAAGGGGCATGACCTGGCGCAGATGGGGAACTTCCATGCAGCTCCGGGGGCTTCTCCTACGGCCCCGCCGGTGGAGACGTTTGCGCAGACGCCGAAGATCGAGTTTGATTTTGCGGATACGAATCCGCATGAGTTCACGTTTGAGTATGCGCACTCGGCCGATCGGGCGGGTGGAGGGGTGACGCTGAAGTGGGTGGCTCCGGCGCAGGCGCAGTTGGATGAGGCGGTGGCGCGGGCGAAGGAAGCCGATGTGGTGGTGGCGTTCGTGGGTTTGTCGCCGCAGCTTGAGGGCGAGGAGATGCCGATCAAGATTCCCGGGTTCAACGGCGGCGACCGGACGAGCCTGGATCTTCCGGCGCCGCAGCAGAAGCTGCTGGAGGCGGTGGCCGCCACGGGCAAGCCGCTGATTGTGGTTCTGCAGAGCGGCAGCGCGGTGGCGCTGAACTGGGCCAACGAGCATGCAGGGGCGGTTCTGGAGGCGTGGTATCCGGGAGTGGAGGGCGGAACGGCGATTGCGCGCACGCTGGCGGGGGAGAACAATCCCGCGGGACGGCTGCCGGTGACGTTCTATGCGGGCACAGATGGGCTGCCGGACTTTACGGACTACAGCATGAAGAACCGGACGTATCGGTACTTCACGGGCAAGCCGCTGTGGGGATTTGGGTACGGACTGAGCTACACGAAGTTCAAGTATGGGGCGGTGAAGTTGTCGGCACAGTCTTTGAAAGCCGGAGACCCGATTACGGCGACTGTGACGGTGACGAACGCGGGGGCGGTGGCGGGCGATGAGGTTGTCGAGGCTTATGTGAAGTCACCGGCGGAGGGGGCTCCGATCCAGGCGCTGGCGGGGTTTGAGCGCGTGCACCTGGCGGCGGGAGCGAGCAAGGAAGTGACGCTGAAGATTGCGGCGCGGTCGCTGTCGGTGGTGGATGCGGATGGGAACCGGTCGATTGGGCCGGGGAAATATTCGCTGACGCTGGGGGGTGCGCAGCCGCAGGAGACCGAGGCGAAGGCAGAGGCTGGGTTCACGGTGACGGGGACGGAGAAGCTGCCGAAGTAAGTCTGAAGGGCGAATCGGAGTGCGCATGTTTCGGATCGAGGCGTGCGCACTCCCTCTCAGACTGGTGTTCTCCTGAATGCAGAGCGTGTCCCGCCGTTTGCCGGCATCGATCGCCATCGCGCCATTTTTCACACAGAGCAGCGTGCGGTCGTGCCTGTCGACTGGTTATTTCCGCCGCAGCAATGGTGCCCTGACACAAAACTGTTCGAAGTTGGCGATGACCGCCAAGGATGACCGCCCGGCGCGAAGCAAGCCGATCGCCTGCGCTTCTCTCCTTCTTGCTACGCGGTGACCAACATCACACCTGCGGCGGCGTGCGCTGCTCAATAATTCGTGTAAACAATCATGGACATTGCCCCCTGGTGGTGGTAACTGTCTGTACATTCCTCATTTCCCGGTTCGTTGTGGAGGCCACAAGTGCTTTTGGGGATTCTGAAGGAGACATCTCCCGGGGAGACACGTGTCGCACTGCTGCCTGAGAGCCTGAAAGGGCTGCTGGCGCAGGGGATAGAGATTGCCGTGGAGGCGGGCGCGGGCGTGGCTGCGGGCGCTCCCGATGCGGCCTACGAAGAGGTGGGCGCACGGGTTGCTGCGGACCGCGATGGGCTGCTGGCGAGCGCCGATGTGCTGCCTATGGTGAGCACGCTGGATGCGGCCGACCAGGCGCGGCTGAAGACGGGCGCGGTGGTGATCGGTTTCATGCGGCCGCTGGATGCGCCTGCGGCGCTGCTGCCGGCGATCGAGCGCGGGGCGACGCTGTTCAGCATGGAGATTGTGCCGCGGATCACGCGGGCGCAGTCGATGGATGCGCTGTCGTCAATGGCGACGGTGGCGGGGTACAAGGCTGTGATCATGGCGGCGGACCGGCTGCCAAGGCTGTTTCCCATGCTGATGACGGCGGCGGGGACGATTCCGCCGGCGCGGGTGTTTGTGATTGGCGCGGGGGTGGCGGGGCTGCAGGCGATTGCCACGGCGCGGCGGCTGGGCGCGGTGGTGGAAGCCTATGACGTGCGCGCGGCGGCGGGCGAGCAGGTGCGGTCATTGGGCGCGAAGTTTCTGGATGTGGACCTGGGCGGGATCAATACCGAAGGCGGCGGCGGGTATGCGGCGGAACTCACGGAAGAGGCGCTCGACCGCGGACGCGATCTGATCACGAAGACGGCGGCACATTCCGACGTGATTGTAACGACGGCACAGGTGCCGGGGCGGCCGGCGCCAAGGCTGATCCGGCGCGACGCAGTGGAGGCAATGCGGCCGGGATCGGTGCTGGTGGATTTGGCTGCGCCGGCGGGCGGGAACTGTGAGCTGACCAAGGCCGGTGTGACGCAGCAGATTAACGGCGTGACGTTGCTGGCTCCGCTGAATCTGCCGGCGGAGGTGCCGGTGGATGCGAGCAAGCTGTATGCGCGGAATGTGTTGAATTTTCTGGGACTGATTGTGAAGAAGGGCGAGTTGACGCTGGACCTCGGCGATGAGGTGCTGGCGGGGGCTTGTGTGGCGCACCAGGGGAAGCCGGTGAATCCGCGGGTTGCGAAGTTGCTGGAGGGTGTGGGTGTGGCGGGGTGAGGTCTATGCCGCTGCAGGATGGGGTTCGTGGTTTCCCGCCCCAGGCGCAAAAGCAAATACGCGCCGAGGGTGGGGCACCTGTGGCTGTGGTGGAACGCGGCGGGTGAGAAGCGGGTCCTTCCGGTTCGCTTCACTCAGCATCAGGATGACAAGATTTGATCGCGCGAGATTTGGTTGCGCGAGATTTGGTCGCGCAAGGTTTGGTCGCTCAGGATGACAAACCAATAAGGAATTGAACCGACATGATGAATCCTGCTGTGTTGATCGCTTCTGTTTATGTGTTTGCGCTGGCGGCGTTTCTGGGGTACCAGGTGATCAGCCGTGTGCCCCCGCTGCTGCACACTCCGCTGATGTCGGCCACCAATGCGATCTCGGGCATCTCGCTGATTGGGTCGCTGGTGCTGGCGGGTGCTAAGGGGTATCCGCTGCCCGCGCACATTCTGGGGTTTGTGGCGGTGACGACGGCGACGATCAACGTGGTGGGCGGGTTCGGCATCACGGATCGGATGCTGAAGATGTTCCGGAAGAAGCCCGTTGAAGCCAAGCAGGAGGCGAAATGAACATCGTCCCCTACAGCGCTTCGATGTATTTCATGGAAGCGACGTACCTGATTGCGTCGATTCTGTTCATTCTTTCGTTGAAGATGATGTCGCATCCGGACACGGCGCGGCGGGGGATGTTTCTGGCCGAGGGCGGAATGTTCGCGGCGATTGTGGGCACGCTGGCCGGCACGCAGATTGTGACGTGGACGTGGCTGATTGCGGGGCTTGCGATCGGATCGATCATTGGCGCGTGGATGGCGGTGAGTGTGCCGATGACGGCCATGCCGCAGCGGACCGCGCTGTCGCATGCGTTTGGCGCACTGGCCGCGGCGCTGGTAGGCATTGGCGAGTTCATGGTCAACATCAATGAGCTGGGGCCGATCAAGCGCGGGGCGCTGGGATTCGAGATTATTCTGGGCGCGCTGACGACCACGGGATCACTGATCGCAGCGGGTAAGCTGCAGGGCGTGATTCCGGGCAAGCCGATTCAGTTCAAGGGCCAGAATTTTGTGAATCTGGCGATGGCTTTGGCGATGGCGGGGTGCTTCTTCTACTTCTGGTTCAACCCGGACGCCAGCGTGGTTTTCTACACGATGCTCGGCATTGCGTTCGTGTTCGGCGTGATGCTGGTGATTCCAATTGGCTCGGCGGACATGCCGGTGGTGATGTCGCTGTTGAACTCGTATGCAGGATTGGCCGCTGCCGCTACGGGATTCGTGCTGGGCAATAATGTGCTGATCATCGCCGGAACGCTAGACGGGTTTTCGGGATTCATCCTTTCGGTACTGATGTGCAAGGCGATGAACCGGTCGATCACGAACGTGTTGTTTGGAGGATTCGGAAGCGTGGTGGCGGAGGCGCAGGCGACGTCGGGCGGGGTGATGCGCGAGATTTCGCTGGAGGATGCGGCGATGCAACTAGCGTTTGCGAATCGGGTGATCTTTGTGCCGGGGTATGGGCTGGCGACGGCGCAGGCGCAGCACGCGGTGCGCGAGCTGGCGGACACGCTGGTGGAGCGCGGGGTGACGGTGAAGTACGCGATTCATCCGGTGGCGGGACGCATGCCGGGTCATATGAACGTGCTGCTGGCCGAGGCCAACGTGCCGTACTCGTCGCTGTATGAGATGGAGCAGATCAATCCGGAGTTTCCCTCGACGGATGTGGCGGTGGTGATTGGCGCGAACGACGTGGTGAACCCCGATGCACGCGACAATCCGAAGTCGCTGATTGCGGGGATGCCGATTCTCGAAGTGGATCGCGCGCGGAGCGTGATTGTGCTGAAGCGGGGGCAGGGACGGGGGTTTTCGGGGCTGGAGAATCCGCTGTTTTTCAAGTCGTGCACGGCGATGTTGTATGGCGATGCGAAGTCGAGCCTGGCGCACCTGGTGCAGGCGGTGCAGCATGTTTGAGGCAGGGAGCAGGGAGTAGAAAGACAGAGTGATCAGGTGAATACAAGCAGATTCGCTTCGGGAATGACAGAGAGAAAAGCAAGGACGAGGCCGGGTTCAGATTTGGCTTGAGTGAATTTGTGGCAGGGTCTACTCCCTCTTCCCTACTTCCTATTCCCTGCTCCCTATTCCCTGCTCCCTATTCCCTGCCAAAAAAGATGGGCGGCAGGTTTTGCCTGCCGCCGCCCTGTCCCTGGGTTTTCTTGAGGATGCTTCAGTGCTGCTTGACTGCGAAACCTGTGGCGGGCCGAACGGCCCGCGGTTTACTGCAGGAGCTTGGTGACTTCCTGCTGCGCGCTGTTGGCCTGGGCGAGCGCGGCGATGCCGGTCTGGCTCAGGATCTGGTACTTCGACATGGCTGATGTGGCGGAAGCGTAGTCGGTGGCCTGGATGGCGTTCTGCGCGGAGACGATGTTCTCCTGCTGCGTGCTCATGACCTGGCTGATGGCGTTGAGGGTGTTGATCTGTGCACCGATGTATCCGTCCTGCGAGGAGACGTCGGCCACCGCGGCATTCAGCATCAGCAGGGCAGACTGAGCGTCGGATGTGCTCAGCAGGTCGGTTGCATTCAGGTTCGCAGAACTATCGCCTCCCGCGGCGAATTTATAGCTGATGGCTGTGGTGGAAGCGGTGTTGGCATTCAGGGAAGCCACGGTAGAGGTGGTGTCCGCGAGGGCGGCGTTGACGATCGCCACATTGGGATTGGTGTTGGTGATCTGAATGCCCGCGTCGGCTGACGCAACTCCGTTGACTCCGACGGCGCCGGCCGTGACCCAGGTTGCCGTCACTCCGGGGAAGTTTTTGGCGTTGATCTCCGCCATGAGGGCACCGGCGTTTGTGGAGGTGGTGGTGTACGAGTTCTGGGCGCCGGTGGGGCCGGTGACGGTGAATTTCAGGCCGCCGGTGAGGGTATCGGTGGTCTTACCGAGGGTTGAAACGGAGCCGGCCAGATCTTTTGTGAGGTCGACGAAGAGGCCGTTGCGGTTCTGCTGGATGGAGCCGCCGGTGTCGCCAAGGCTGGACGAACTCAGGGTCGCGAAGAACAGGCTGCTGATGGAAGCTCCGACCGAAGAGGAATCGCCGGTGTAGATAGCGACTCCGGCGACCGAGCCGGTGAAGACCTGGTTCTGGTTATAGGTGGTGGTGGAACCGATGTTATTGATCTCGGAAAGAATGGATTGGTATTCCTGATCGGCGGCAACGGCCTGGGAGGCATTGAGGGTTCCGTTGGAAGCCTCAGTGGCCAGGGTGATGGCGCGGTTGAGCAGGTTGGTGACCTGGGAGAGAGCGCCGTCGGCTACCTGCAGAAGGCCTACGCCTTCCATCGCATTGGTGGCGGATTGGGTGAGGGCTTTGGAGTTGGCGCCCAGGCCGTTGACCAGGGAAAGGCCGGCGGCGTCGTCTGCGCCCGAGTTAATCCTTGAACCCGAGGAGAGCTGCTGGAGGACGTTCTGCAGGCTCGCATTCGTGTTGTTCAGATTGTGCTCTGCATAGATCGCTGAGAGGTTATTCAAGACACCGAGGGCCATGGAAGATTACTCCTTTTCCTGATGCACGTTTGAAGCGCGGGCTTACCGCTGTAGCCGTTGGCTATCGAGTTTCGATCCGGTTTCGATCGAGTTTCGATGAGGGCCTTGGGCTCGACTGCATCCACCCCTTTCATCGGAGCGGGCCGGAATAACTTTAGTCATGGCGAGAGATTGTTTTTGAAACACTGTGTCGCGGGTCTGGACAGAAGTGCGTCGAAGGCGGGCAGGTAGTGTTTCTTTTTGTTACAGCGAGTGTGCCGGAAGGCGGCAGCATTGTCTGAAAGTCAGACAGTACGGTGCGGATGCGGGATAACAGAAGGGGGTATGGGGGGCGGGGATGCCAGGCGGGGATGCCAGGCCGGGATGTCAGGCCGGGATGTCAGGCCGGGATGTCAGGCAGGGGTGTAGGCGGACGGCTTTGCGCCGCTGGTCAGGAGCTTGTGCAGGATGGGGAGGCGGGCGCGCTGGGTTTCGACGAAATCAACGCCGTCGGCGGTCAGGGTGAAGGCGGAGTTGTCGGCGCGAAGGATGTAGCCCTTTTTCTGCAGGTACCAGACGGTGAACTCGAGGTAGTCCCGGGGGAACCCCATGCGCGCTTCGACGTCCATGAGGGAGACTTCCGGCATGTAAGGGGAGATGCGGCGCTGGATATAAAGGAGGGCCAGGACTGCCAGCCTTCGGTTCAGCTCGCCCTCGAGGTCATCCATGAAGTCGAGCGCGGAGGAAAGGGGAGGCTCTTCGGGTTTTTCCTGACTGGCGGCGTCGTATGCAGCGCGCGTATCGGGGTCAGAGAGCACCTGGAAGGCTTCTTTGAGGAGATAGAACTTGTCCAGGTCGGCGGTATGCGGATTGTCGGGATGGTAGCGAGCGGCAAGAAAGCGGAAGACGCGATGGATCGTCTCCTGTTCCGCGTTCGGGCTGATCTGGAGGAACTCGTAATAGTTTGGGGTACTCATAGCCGGCTTTGAGGAAAGTAATGCATTCTTCACAATAAGCAGCCGGCCTCGCGCGGTAAACGCAACCATTGTGTTAGTCGTCACCCGGCGAGTAATGGCCGCACTGTTACTGAGAGTTGTAACTGGAGGCGGGAGAGCCAGTTGAGACGAGTGGCTGGGGGAGCCAGGGCGAAGTAAAAAAACGGCGGCGAGTTGTTCAACCCGCCGCCACCGGTTTTTGGCTTCAACCGTATTTTGCTCTCTGCCTATACCATCTGATGCAAAAAATTGCGTATGGATGGCATGCATTGATGAAAGCCGGTTGAGTTTCGCTGGGTAGTTAGTGCAACCTATTCGTCCACCGAGTTTTGCGGTCCGGGTCCGCCTGGCGGAGGTGTTGAAGGAGCGCCGGGAGCGCCGTCAGGGGAACCGCGATGGCGCATGGGACGGCCGTCCGGGCCCTGCGGGTGACGATCCTCACGCATAGTCTGCAGTTGCTTCCACTGGTCGGGAGTGAGCTTGGCGCGCAGGGCCAGCAGGAAGCGCGCGTTGGCTTTTTCAAGTTCGGCGCGGGCCTGGGCGATCTTGTCGATCTGCGCCAGCACGGCAGACTCGTTGGGCTGGTCTTCGCTCAGGAGCGGCTGCATGGCGAGCTCGGTCTTGTCGACGCTGGCATGCAGGTCGATCAGCTTTTCGCGGTGCTTCTGGAGGATATCGTCCATGGCTTTGCGCTGATCGTCGTTGAGATTGAGCTTCTGGATAACGTCGGGATCGTTCCACCAGCGTCCGTGGGCGCCACGAGGACCGAGCATCCGTTCCATGGGGGGGCGGTGCTCGCCGAAGCCGGGGCCTAATCCACCGGGGCCGCCGGAGCCGGGCTGGGCAACCGCCAGCGCTCCGCTGACCACTAGCGCCGCGGCCAGGATGCTTGATTTGACTAGATTGTGTACCTTCATTTCTCTCTCCTCAAACTGTGTGATTGCTGTTTTGTTTGTGATTGCGTCTCGCTGCGGCCGCGCTCGCGAGGGCAAACCTCTATCTGCTCCCGGAAAGGGGAGTTTCAAACCTGATGGCGATGCCAGCCGCGGTCAGCCAGGGATCGGCGGCAACGTGCCCTGTACAGAAAAGGGACGTCAGCGGCTATCGTCTGTCATGAGCGAGGCAAGGGGCTCCATGGCGGAGGGCACCTGACGGGAGATATCGCTATCGATATTCGCCATCAGTTCTTCGGTTTCCTTTTCGCGCTGCTGGGCCAGAATGCGTTGCCGCTCCATCTCCTGCTGATGCTGCTGCTCGCGGGCCACGACCGCTCTGTGGTGATGCTCATACGCTGCGGTGCCCACCATGGCAAAGGAGAGCGTAAGGCTCAGCACCCAGGCCGCGGAGCGGCGCCAGGCAGTACGGTGCGGGGCGGACGCGAGAACCGGACGGGGGCGGTTAAAGGCAGCCTCGCTCCACGCGTGCACGCTGCCTCGGAAGTCGCGCATGGCCTGCTGCAGCATGGGATCGTTCAGATCCGTATCCACCGGGCTGTTTTTCCTGTTCATCTCACTGGTCATTTCCGTCCCCCCAACTGCTCCCGTACTTTTGCCGTTGCCCGCGAAAGGTGCGCCTTGACTGTTCCCTCACTGAGGCTGGTGGTTTCAGCGATGTCGCCGATGTCCATCTCTTCCACGAAGCGTAGAAGAAACACTGTTTTCTGACGTCCGCTCAACTTCTCTACGGCTCGCCATACATCCTTGATTCGTTCGCGCGCCAGCACCTGCTGTTCGGGCGAGCTTTCGTTGCTGGGCAGCCAATCGCCGGCTTCGTCCACGTCAACCGCGTTGGTGCGCGTGGTGCGCCAGAACTGCAGGCGGCGATTGCGCCAGTGGTCCTTCTGCAGGTTGATGGCGATGCGCATCAGCCAAGTGAGGGCGCTGGACTCGCCACGGAAGCCGGACCAGTTGCGATACGCCTTGAGGAAGCAGTCCTGCGTCAGAGTTTCGGCCATGTCCACGTCGCGCGTGGAGGCGAGCAGAAACCGGAAGATCTGCTGACGGTGTTTAGCGACGACCTCTGAGAACTCCAGAGAGGCGATCTCCTGGGCCGCGTCCATCGACATTGGTAAAGTCCCGGCTGCCATCACTCTGGTAGACGGCGAGGCTGCAAGCGAGTTTACAGGGCGGCGCGAAGTATCAGGAACCGGGGCCAGCTGCGGGCGGTGATCGGAGCGGAGCATGGCATTGACGGCAGCCTTTGAGGCTGGCAGCTGGGCCGGCAGTTTTTGGGGCTAGCAGTTTTGGCAGTCGCTTGGGGCTTGGTGGCCTGTTGTGCTGATGGCAGGCGCTTCGGCCCGAAGGAGGACTCTTGCGATGACGCGTTTTTTGGTTGAGGGGGACGAACCGATGGCGCGGGCAAGGGAGATTTTCATTCGTCTGTGCCTGCTGACGGCGCTGACGGCCGGGTGCGTGGTGCTGCTGCAGCCTTTTTTAAAGATCATGGCGATGGCAGTCATCATTGTGATTGCGATTTTCCCGGCATACCGGAAGGTGACCAGGCTGCTGGGCGGCAGGGATAATCTGGCGGCGGCGGTATGCAGCCTGGCGCTGGCCGCGGTGCTGGTTGTGCCCTGCGTGCTGTTGACGGGAACGCTGGTGCAAGGGGTTGCATCGCTGGCCAGCCACATTCAGGATGGCCGTCTCGATCTTGCCCTTCCGCCGGCGGTGGCGAAGGTGCCGGTGGTGGGTCCCAAGCTGGAAGCGCGCTGGAACGCGGTTTCGGTCAACCTGCCGCAGGCGGTGGAACGCGTGATGCCGCAGATCAAGAGCAGTGCCCCTGCTTTGCTGACGGCGTCGGCGGGCATAGGCGGGGTGCTGCTGCAGATCCTGATCGCAATCGTGCTGGGCGGATTTCTGCTGGCCAAGAGCGATGGAAGCGCACGCTTTGCGGACCAGGTGTTCAGGCGAATCTTCGGGGAGCGTGGGCAGGAGTTCGAGGACGTGGTGGCTTCGACCGTGCGCAGCGTGACAAATGGAATTGTGGGCGTGGCGGTGATCCAGACGCTGTTCGCCAGCCTCGGGTTCTGGCTGGTGGGGCTTCCCGGAGCGGGATTGTGGGCGATCGTGTTTCTGATTGCGGCTGTGCTGCAGGTGGGTGCGCTGGTGATGATTCCGGCGGTGGTGTTTGCCTTCAGCATCACCAGCACGACCTACGCCGTCGTCTTCCTGTGCTGGTGCATTGTGGTGGGTCTGATGGACAACGTGCTGAAGCCGATACTGCTGGGGCGCGGCAGCAAGGTGCCGATGCTGGTGGTGTTCCTGGGCGTGCTGGGCGGATTCGCGTCGATGAACATCATCGGTCTGTTCGTGGGGGCGGTGGTGCTTTCGGTCGGGTACATGCTGTTTATGGCGTGGCTTGGGAACGGGGTTGGGGAAGCGAAGCCTGTGGAGGAAGAGGAGCGGGCGGTAACGGTTTGAAGGCTGGAGGGGTGGTAGGCTACAGTAAACGCTTTCCGCATGAGGCACACCATGATGCTTGCTGCTCTTCGCGCAGAGGTTCTGAAGGCAAACCAGGAGATCTCCCAACGCGGGCTGGCTCCCCATACGTTTGGCAATGTGAGCGGCGTCGACCGCTCAGGCGCCGAGCCGCTGGTGGTGATCAAGCCGAGCGGGGTGGACTACGCGACGATGAAGGCTGAAGACCTGGTGGTGACCGACCTGAACGGCCGGGTGGTGGAAGGCACGCTGCGGCCATCGAGCGACCTGGACACCCACACGCTGCTCTACCGGGAGTTCCCGCAGATCGGAGGTGTGGTGCATACGCATTCCGAGTTTGCCACCGCGTGGGCGCAGGCTTGCCGACCGATTCCCTGCCTGGGCACTACGCACGCCGATTACTTTCATGGGCCGGTGCCGGTGACGGAGCCGCTGACGCAGGCCGAGGTGGAGGAGGCATACGTGCGGAACACGGGCGCTGTGATCGCCCGGCGTTTCAAGCAAGGCGGACTGGACCCGGTGGCGGTGCCCGGGGTGCTGGTGGCGGGCCATGCTCCGTTTGCGTGGGGCAAGTCTCCCATGGCTGCGGTGGAGCACGCGGACGTGCTGGAGTATATAGCCCGGCTGGCGTTCAAGAGCGTACTGTTGGGAGCGCCGGAATCAGGACTGCCGGCGTATGTGGGACGGCATCATTATCTGCGGAAGCACGGCCCGAAGGCGACATACGGTCAGAAGCAGGTTTGACATGCGACATACGGAAAGTGGAATCTACGCGAGGAAGATCCGGCTAAGCGCTAGAGCGCAAAGGCGCTATCATATTGCATAGCCGGTTGTGGTTTTCCGTAGACCGCTTCCATATTTCTGCATATTTCGCAGAGTTCCACCGGATCAAGGCTGGCGTACTGAGAGCATTGGCGTATCTATCATGATTGTTCTCAGTGGCATGGGCAGAAATCCGCATTGCCGGAAACGGCTCGTGAAGCTTGGCAAGATACGTGCAACTACCTGGGAGCCAGGTCTGATTCAGGCGCACACCCATGGAGACGAACTTTTCCAATCGCCTGCAAGCCACGCTCCTCGCCGTAATGACGGTGGGGCTGGTTTTGCTTGCGGTGTGGAACCTGATGCAGGACGCGGAGAGCCGGAACCAGCAGCCGCAGGACGGCGTGTGGTGGGCGGAGTCTTCAACCGGCAACGGACTGGTGGCCCAGAAGGTACTCTCAGGAGGTCCTGGGGAACGTTACGGTCTTAAGCCGAACGACCTGCTGACGGACATAAACGATGCGCCGGTGCATCGGCTGGCCGACCTGGAACGGGCGCTTTACCGCACCGGGGTTTACGGGAATGCGCGGTATTCGATCATCCGGGACGGCATCCGGCTGGAATCGCCGTTTGTGATCATCCCCGAGCCTGTGGACCGCAGCCTGGCGATGGCGCTGCGGGTAATCGGGCTTATTTATCTGGCGATTGGAATCTACGTGCTGTTCCGACGCTGGACGGCGCCCCGGGCCACGCATTTCTATCTTTTCTGTCTTGTTTCTTTCGGCCTGTACGCCCTGCGGTATACGGGGAAACTGGATGCGGTGGATTGGGCGGTGCTGTGGTGCAACGTACTCGCAGAGTCATTGCAACCGGCTTTGTTTGTGCACTTTGCGCTCACTTTCCCAGAAGAACGTTTAAGGAATGTGGCACGCCGCTGGCTGCTGCCGGTGATCTATGCGCCGGGGGCGGCGCTGCTGGGGCTGTGGATCTGGTCCATCACACAATGGCAGGCCACCGGGCTGCTGATGCACCGGCTTGACCAGGCCGGGGTGGCATACGAGGCCTTCTTCTATCTGATTGCGACGGGGCTGTTCCTGCGCAGCTACGCGCGCGCCAACACGCCATTGCAGCGGCAGCAGTTGAAGTGGCTGACGCGCGGCACGCTACTGGCTATCTTGCCGTTCACGGCGCTGAGCGCGATTCCCTTTCTTTTTGATCTGCACATGCCGGAGGCGCTGACCAAGCTGGCCGGGCTGTCGCTGATTTTTCTGCCGCTGACCTTCAGCTGGGCGATTGTGCGCTACCGGCTGATGGATACGGACCTTATCTTCAAGCGGGGCGTGGCCTATACGCTGGCGACGGGGCTGATTCTGGGGGGATATTTCGGATCGATTGCGCTGGCCGCGGACCTGGTGCACAAGCGGCTTCCGGAGTCGGTGCGCGACTGGGGCGGCGGCATCGCCATCATCCTGGTGGCGGCGTTTTTCGAACCGCTGAAGCGGCGGATTCAGAGCTGGGTGGACCGGGTCTTCGATCGGCACAAGTATGACTACCGCAAGACGCTGATCGAATTTGGCCGCGGGCTGAGCTCAGAGACTGACCTGAATGCGCTGCTGGATTCGATTGTGGAGAGGCTACCGCGCACGCTGCTGGTGTCGCGGGTGGCGGTGTTCCTGGCTGGGAATGACGGGCGGCTGCGGCTGGCTTCGGGGCACGGGCTGCAAGTCGAGGTGCGGGCCCACGACCGGGTTGGGGCAGATGGTCTGCAGCTCGGGTTTTTGAACTTCGATCAGAACGATGGGCACTCGCATATTTTCCTGGAGAACGCGCAACAGGCGCTGCACCTGCCGGAGGGCGAGCGGAGGACGGCGGCGCTGCTGGATCTCAACTACTACCTGCCGTGCCGGGTGCAGGACGGGACAGCGCAGGAGAAGGCGCGAACGCGCACGATTGCGGTGATCGGTCTGGGGCGCACCGTGGGCGGCGATTTCCTGTCGAGCGAAGATGTTGAGCTGCTGGAATCGCTGGCGGGCTACATCGGGATTGCGCTGCAGAACGCCAGCCTCTACTCGCGGCTGGAGTCAAAGATCAGCGAATTCGAGCGGCTGAAGGAGTTCAACGAGAACATCGTCGAGTCGATCAACGTGGGCATTCTAGCTGTGGATCTGAACGATCGCGTGGAGAGCTGGAATGCGCAGATGGAAGCCATGTACGCGCTGAGCCGCGGTGAGGTGCTGGGCCAACCTCTGCGGGAGGTGTTCCCCGCGCAATTCTGTGACGCACTGGACTCGTTCAAGGGTGAATCGGGCGTGCATCATCTCTACAAGTTCCGGCTGACTACGCGGGCCGGCGAGCAGCGCTCCGCCAACATCGCGGTGGCCCCGCTGCTGTCGCGCGAGTTTGTGCCGGTGGGCCGCATTGTGCTGGTGGATGACATCACGGAACGGGTGTCGCTGGAAGCGCAACTGGCGCAGGCGGACAAACTGAGCTCGATTGGTTTGCTGGCTGCGGGCGTGGCGCACGAAATCAACACGCCGCTGGCGGTGATTTCAAGCTATGCGCAGATGCTGACCAAGCAGATGCGCGGCGATGCGCGGTTGACGCCGGTGCTGGAGAAGATCACGCAGCAGAGCTTCAGGGCGGCAGAGATTGCGAACGGGCTGCTGAACTTCTCGCGGACATCGACCACGGAGATGAAGGCGACAAATCTGAACCAGGTGATCCGCGACACGCTTTCGCTGCTGGAGCACCAGTTCAAGACGGCCCAGATTCATGTGGATTTGGAGCTGACGCAGGAGCTGCCGTCGATCTACGGCAACGCCGGCAAGCTGCAGCAGGTGTTTCTGAATTTGTTGCTGAACGCGAAGGAAGCCATGCCGGACGGCGGCCGCCTGCGGGTGTCCACAGTATTCAACGGGCATGTGGAAGCGGTGGTCAGCGATTCCGGATCGGGGATCGCACCGGAGCACATGAAGCGCATCTACGATCCATTCTTTACGACCAAGACAATTCCGGCACCGGGCGGAAAGCGTGGAACGGGGCTGGGGCTCAGCGTGTCCTATGGAATCATTCAGGAGCACGCGGGCAAGATCCACGTGGAGAGCGCAGTGGGTGCGGGTACGACATTTCATCTTGAATTTCCCCTTCTGAGGAACTCGGTACATGCCTGAGGTTGATCTTCCCTTGAACGTTTCGGCGCCTGCGTCGAATGGCAACACCACAGCGGCGAGCATTTTGGTGATCGACGACGAGGCGGGCATCCGCGACTCGCTTGAGGTGTTGCTGACCTTTGAAGGCTATGCCGTGAAGATGGCATCGGATGGCGAGCAGGGACTGCGGATCCTGGAGTTGGAGAACTTTGACCTGGTGCTGCTGGACCTGGCGCTGCCGGGGAAGAGCGGCCTGGAGCTGCTGCCGATGATCAAGGATCGGCAGCCGGAGACGCCGGTGATCATGATCACGGCGTACGGCACGGTGGACAACGTGGTGGAGGCGATCCGCACGGGCGCGGAGAACTTTGTCCAGAAGCCGTGGGACAACGAGAAGCTGCTGGCGGATATCCGCTCGGCGATTGCGCGGCACAAGGCTGAAGAGGAGAATCTGCAGCTCAAGCGCACGCTGAAGCAGCGCTACAACTTCACCAACATCGTGGGCAAGAGCGAGGCGATGCTGCGGGTGTTCGACCTGGTGGCGCAGGTGGCGCCGAGCCGGTCAACGGTTCTGATCCAGGGCGAGAGCGGCACCGGCAAGGAGCTGATCGCGAAGGCGATTCATGCCAACTCGCCGCGCCGGGACAAGCCGTTTGTGCCGATCAATACGGGAGCGATGCCGTCGGAGCTGCTGGAGTCGACGCTGTTCGGACACGTGAAGGGCGCGTTCACTTCAGCGGTGGCCTCGAAAAAGGGGCTGTTCGAAGTGGCGAACGGCGGGACGCTGTTTCTGGACGAGATTGCGACGATGGGAATGGACACGCAGGCGAAGATCCTGCGCGTGCTGCAGGACAGGCGCTTTATGCATCTGGGGGGCATCCAGGAGATCCAGGTAGACGTGCGCATTATCGCGGCGACCAATGTGGATCTGCGTCAGGCAGTCCGGGACGGGCGCTTCCGGGAAGACCTGTTTTATCGGTTGAACGTGATTACCGTGGATCTGCCGCCGCTGCGAGGCCGCCGCGAGGACATTCCGCCGCTGGTACAGCATTTCCTCGAGTTTTATTGCAACGAGAACGGGATGCCGCCTCGCAAGCTGTCTCCCGACGCCATGCGCGCGCTGATGGATCACGACTGGCCGGGCAATGTGCGCGAGCTGGAAAACTGCATTGAGCGCGGGGTGGTGCTGTCGTCAGGACCGGTGATTGGAAGCGACCTGCTGCCGGGACAAATCAGCGGGCGCAGCTTTCAGGACGCACTTCTGGAGCACAATCCCAATGCTTCGCTGTTCGACATTCTCGAGGATATCGAGCGGCGGATCATCGTGGAGAAGCTGGAGCGCTGCAATTGGAACCAGACGGAAGCGGCGGAGCAGTTCCGCATCCCCCTGTCGACGCTGAATCAGAAGATCAAGCGGCTGAACGTGGAGATTCGTAAGCGGGGACGGGAGTAAGAGGCGGGGAAAAAGGGATAGAGGGAAAAAGGGAAAAGGCATTGCAGAAAATAAAGGGGCGCAGGGGCGCCCCTTTTTGTGGCCTGTATGTGGCTACGCGACTTTGCGGCGGCCTGTTTCGTGCTGGACGGCTTTGTGCCACCGCTTGAGGAAACCGCGGAGACCGGAGGGCGGACGCAGCCAGAGACTGGCGGCGGTCTCGCGCTCCTCGGGGCGCATGAGTACGCTCAGGTGTGGCTCTTGGATCTGATTGAGCGCTTTGAATGCAGCCTCGTCGGTTAGATCGTCACCGACGTAGGCAACCGGGGTACCGGCGGGCATTTCGCCGACGAGGGTGCGAATGGCCGCGCCTTTGTCGCGCCCGACGCGCAGTTCAAGGCCGCCTTCAAACTCGAGCAGCATCAGTCCTTCGAGGCGCGAGATGGGTTCAAAAAGCTCGCGGGTGCGCATCTCAATGAATTTTGCGGTACGCGGCGAAGCGCCACGCCAGTGCATCACGGCCGCGTTGGGCTTGTCTTCAAATTCGCCGCCGAGATTGTTGTGGCGAAGGTACTCGCGGAGTTCATCGAGACGGCGCTGGGTTGCGTGGGGAGCTTCTTCCAGTTCGCGGCGTCCATCGGCGTGCAAGCGTTCTGAGCCATGCAGTCCCCAGACCTCAATGGGCTGATCGATGATGGGCGGGTAGCCGCGCAGCAGTGGACCGATCTCGCGGGCGGGGCGGCCGGTGATGATGACCAGGCGTGTCTGTCCTTGGTGGATGATTTTCGCGAGGGCTTCGCGAACCCCGGTGTAGGGGCGGGCTTTGGCGCGGTCGACGCGGAAAGGGGCCAGGGTGCCATCGTAGTCCAGCAACAAAAGGGGTCTGATTCCGGGAGTAAAAGAACTGAAGAAAGTCTGCAGCGTCTGTATGGCTTGTTCAGTCACTGGATTCGCCTCTAGGAGTATGCTCATTGGGTTCACTTTCCTTTACTTCAGGCCGGGGGTGCGGGCCTCTCTATAGATCTATGCGCGTTTGCGTTGCGGGCCTTCGGCCCTGTGGACCAGGACTGCTTCCGGCCGGACATCCACGGTTTCGATGCGCAGTTCGCGGAGATCGCCGAGGACATTGGCTGCCCAGCGATACACGTTGTGCTCCATCACCTGCCGCCGCATGCGATGCATGCGCAGGCGGCGGTCCGTGGCGTTCATCTCAAGCCCGCGGTGGATTGCGTCTGCTACGCCATCTGTGTCATACGGATTGACGATGAGCGCATCGCGGAGTTCGACCGCGGCGCCCGTGAATTTGCTCAGCACAAGTACGCCGTCTTCGTCATCGCGTGCGGCCAGATATTCCTTGGCGACGAGATTCATGCCGTCGTGCAGCGACGTGACCAGGCAAATGTCCGACGCTCGATACCAGTTGGTGACTTCTTCGTGACTGCACTGGCGCTCGATGAGGATCACGGGGCGCCAGTCCGGTGTTTCGAACCGCGTGTTGATCTGCTCCACCGTGGCTTCAACGCGGCGACGCAGGTCAGCATAGCTGGGGATACGGGTGCGGCTGGGTGCGGCGATCTGCACCATGGTGACGCGCTCGCGATGCCAGGGATGTTCTTCGAGGAGCCGCTCGTAAGCCTGAAGGCGCTCGACGATGCCCTTGGTATAGTCCATGCGGTCAACACCGAGGATGACCTTGTCCGCTTTGATGTTGAAGTCGCGCAGGACCTCATCACCGGACTTGTTCCAGACAACGCGCTCAGTGACGGTTGGGTCGATGGCCACGCTTACGGGATAGGGGCGGATGGTGGTGGTGTGACCGCGGCGGCGGGCCGTCATGTGTTCGCGATCGGTGCGCGACTCGAGTACGCGGTCCACGGTGTCAAGAAAGTTGTTGCAGTGCAGGGGAATGTGGAAGCCGATCAGGTCTGCGCCGAGCAGGCCGTCGAGAAGTTCAGCCTGCCAGGGGCAGATGCCAAACGCCTCTGGATTCGGCCAGGGTATGTGCCAGAAGATGGCGACACGTGCGTCAGGACGGACCGCCTTGAGCATGCGCGGCAGCAGGGCGAAGTGATAGTCCTGCACGAAGACCACGGGCTCGGGGCAATCTTCCATCTCATGAAGCAGCGCCTGGGCAAATTTGCGATTGACGGTCTGATAGCACTCCCAGTCAGAGGCGCGGAAGATGGGGCGGGTGTGGGCGATGTGGCAGAGGGGCCAGAGGCCTTCGTTGGCGAATCCGTCGTAGTAGCCGGACTCCTCTTCAGAGGAGAGCCAGACACGGCGCAGGGTGTACCTGGGGTCTTCCGGCGGAACGCGCAGGCGATCGTGGCTATCGACGAAGAGGCGGTCTTCACTCCCGCTTCCCTGCGCCACCCACATGCCGTCGCAGGCGCGCAGGACGGGCTCGACGGCGGTGACCAGGCCGCTGGGCGGCACAACGCAAACTGTCTCCTTGCCCTGGCGGACGTGCATGTAGGGCTCGCGATTGGAGACGACGAAGATGCGTCCGGCGCCGGCGTGCTGGCGCACATGGACAGTGAGGCGCTCGGCGGTCCACAGGTTTTCGCCGGCCTCGCGCAGGCGCGCTTCAGCGGCCGCGGCGGCGCGCGCTTCCATCAGGCTTTCAGTGATGTTTTCGACTTCACGTGCGATGGGCGTGAAGAGGCTCAGGTCGTCGACTTCGTCGAGGATGCCGTGCTCGGGATTACCCATGCGCAGCAGGCGCAGACGCTCGGCCAGACGGGTAATAGGCCGCATCAGGAACCAGCGAATCATCAGCACAGTGACGCCGACGATGAGGATGACGGAGAAGACGATGCGCAGGAAGGTCTGGCGCCAGACTTCAGATGCCTCGCCGCGGATATAGCCGGCGTCTTCAAGCAGGACAAGCGCGCCGGCGAGCTGACCATTGACATGCAGGGGTGTGGCTTCTACCAGCCAGTCCTGGCCATCGGTGTGGCCAAACTGGTTGGAACTCGCGCCCGTCTTGAGGGCTTGGCGGACCGCGTTGGGCGGAAGGGCTCTGATCAGTGTGGCGGGCCCGTCGAAGATGGTGAGTTTTCCACTCGTGTCGTAAATCGCAAGACCGAGGGCCTCTTCGTGTTTGCGCATTTCCTGCGAGACAGCCGTGATCTGAGGCGTGGAACCCGAGGCCAGAGCCTCTTCCATGTAGGGTTGATGACTCGCAGCCAGGATCTCAGTCCGGCGCAGTAACTCACTCCGCAAAACATGCTTGCGCGCGAGCACTTCAAAGTAAGTGGAGGCCAGGGAAAGCACGGTGATCCCCACGATCAGGGCGAGAATCAACCGCATGCGGAAGTGACGCATCCCTATACCTCATCCTTTCAGTCGAGTATCGACACTTCACCCGATGCGCGATACGGGCCAGATAGTAAGATGCTGAAAACCGGCGGCTCGGCCAGTTTAAGTCTCAATCTGCGGGAGAAGCGAGCATATTCGTTGTTAAGCGGGATTGATGCGGCGCATGCGCTATTCTGTCGTGGAGAGCACAGGCCGTATTCCGCAGACGAACGGGGTTCGATGGCGTTAGACAGGATCGAAAAAACCGTCAAGCAATTGGTGTTTACGGTGCAGGATTACACCCTGTTTGCAATCAGGGCTGTTCTTAATCTTTTCACTCCGCCTGTCTACTGGTCCGATTTTATCCTGCAGGGCGACATTGTCGGGGTAGGCTCGACCACGATTGTGCTCTTCGCGGGATTTTTTACCGGGGGTGTTCTGGCCGTGCAGTCGGCGGCGACGCTGGCGGCCTTCGGCGCTACCGCGGTGACGGGCCGTTTTGTCAGCCTATCCATGATCCGCGAACTGGGCGCGGTGCTCACCGGCATTATGGTGTCGGGGCGTAACGCGTCGTCGATGGCGAGCGAACTTGGGTCAATGGTGGTGACCGAGCAGATTGATGCAATGCGGGCCCTGGGCGTGGACCCGATGCGGAAGCTAGTTACTCCGCGCATCTATGCAACGGTTGTGACGTTGTTCTTCCTGACCATTGTGGCGGACTTCTGCGGGATCCTGGGCGGTGCGGCCGTGACGGTGTTTATGAGCCACCAGAACGGCGCGCAGTATTTCAATCAGGCTTACCAGTTTCTGGCGTTCCCCGATATTCTGCAGGGCCTGATCAAGCCGGTGTGCTTCGGGTTCATTATCGCATCGGTGGGGTGCTTCTACGGCATGCGCACCACAGGTGGAACGCAGGGTGTGGGGCAGTCCACCATTAAAGCCGTCGTGATTGCGTCGGTTTCTATCATCTTTATCGATCTGCTCATCAGCACATTCATGGTGGGAATCTTCAGCCGATGAACGAAGCGCCCGCAGCAGCGATGGCACCCGAGAGCACGGCCGCGCAGCCGGTACTGTCGTTTCAGGATGTGCGTGTCTCGTTCGACGGTCCGGCAGTGCTGGACGACGTCAGCTTTTCGGTGGGTCCGCGCGAGACACGGATTCTGCTGGGGCCGGCCGGGGTTGGGAAGAGCGTCCTGCTGAAGACCGCCAATGGACTGATCCGCCCGGATGGTGGCTGCGTTTTCCTCTTCGGGGAGGACATCTGCCATATGGCTGAGCGGAACCTTCTGCCTCTGCGGCTGCGGACCGGGATGGTGTTCCAGGAGGGCGCGCTGTTTGACTCGCTGACGGTCCGAGACAACGTGGCATACCAGTTGATTCAGGAGAGGATCCCCGATGACCAGATCGACACGCGGGTGCTGGAGGCGCTGCGGTTTGTGGGGTTGGAACAGACGTTCTCGCTGTTCCCTGGCAGCCTGTCAGGCGGCATGCGACGGCGGGTGGCCATCGCGCGAGCGCTGATCCGCCAGCCTGAATTGCTGCTCTACGATTCGCCCACAGGGGGGCTGGATCCGGTGACCTCGACGACGATCATCGAGTTGATTGTGAAACAGCGGGACTTCTATCGCACACCGTCTATTTTGGTGACGCACCGCCTGCAGGATGCGTTCACCATGTGCACGCACCGTTTTGACTCGGAGACCGGTGGGATGTTGAAGCTGCCGGAGGGCGAAGTGGATGCGAACACGACGTTTCTGATGATGGACGAGGGCCGGATTCTCTTTGACGGATCGCTGCACGACCTGGTGCATTCAGAGGATCCATTCGTGCGTGAATTTCTGGAATAACGCGCCCCGGGCGCCGTGACGCTTCCTAATGGGCGCCGCGCGCATCTGTTGTTCTCATGGCACGCTATATTAGTGGGACCCACAATATACAAATAGATCAGTTTGAGCCGGAGCAGAACGGCAGGCACTCCGCCTTGCTGGTGCTGCACGGATCGGGGGGCGCGGCCGAGTACTGGATGGGTCGGTTTGCGCCTACGTTGCGCGAAGCCGGCGTTGCCATCTATGCGCCGCACTACTTCGAACAGACGGGCACCAGCCGCGCCACCATGGCTATGATCCTCGACGGGCGGCATTTCATCGCGTGGCTTACGGCTGTACAGGATGCGGTGACTTATGTCGCCGAGCGGTCATGCGTGGATGCTTCCCGCATCGGCGTGCTGGGTATCTCACTGGGCGGTTACCTGGCGGTGGCGCTGGGGATTGAGGACAAGCGCATACGCACGGTGGTGGAACTCTCCGGAGGCGTGCCGCTGGGGTGGGAAGACCGGATGACGCAGGGCATGCCGCCGACGCTGGTGATGCATGGCGACCACGACGATGTGGTTCCGGTGGCGGAGGCGTACAAGCTGCAGACGCTTCTGGAGCAACATAAGGTGCCGCATGAACTGAAGATTTTCCCGCACCAGACACACTGGTTCAGCGGCGCGGCGCAGATGCAGTTGCTGATGACCTGTGCGGGATTTATCGACCGCCATCTGTTCGGCCGGCAGGCGCTGCGCAGAGCAGGATGAAGGCGATGCGAACCGCGGACCCATCTTGCACCGCGGGTGCAGCATCCAAAATGTTCAGTTGAGTTTTGGAAAGCTTATTGAGAGTCAGCAGGGACCATGGCCAAGCTGGAGATCATTACAGACCCGGTACAGAGCTCCAGACAGGCGGGGCTGCGGTATGTCACCGATGCGAAGCCCGGCATCACGCGCAAGAAGCGCGGCAAAAGCTTCCAGTACTTTGACGCGGACGGCAAACGAATCACAGATGAAGACGCGCTGGGGCGCATCAAGTCTCTGGTGATACCGCCGGCGTGGACGGATGTGTGGATCTGTCCGATAGCGAACGGACACCTGCAGGCCACGGGCCGCGATGCGCGCGGGCGCAAGCAGAGCCGCTATCACCCCCGCTGGCGCGCCACGCGCGACGAGACCAAGTACGAGCGTATGAAGCTGTTTGGAGCGGCGTTGCCAAAGATTCGCGCGCACGTGGAGCGCGACCTGGCGCTGCCGGGTCTGCCGCGGGAGAAGGTGCTGGCGACGATCGTGCGCCTTCTGGAGACGACGTTCATCCGCATTGGCAATGAGGAGTACGCGCGTGAGAACCAGTCCTACGGGCTGACCACGCTGCGCGACAAGCACGTGGAAATCGAGGGGTCGCAGGTGCACTTCAAGTTCAAGGGCAAGAGCGGCAAGGTGCATTCGATCGATCTGAATGACCGGAAGTTGGCGCGCATTGTGAAGAAGTGCCAGGATGTGCCAGGGTACGAGCTGTTTCAGTACCTGGATGAAGAGGGGGAGCACCGCTCGGTGGACGCATCGGATGTGAACGAGTATCTGGGCACCATCACTGATGAAGGGTTTACGGCGAAGGATTTTCGCACCTGGGCGGGCACGGTGCTGGCCTGTTCGCTGCTGCGGCAGTTTGAGAGCTGCGACACGCAGACGCAGGCCAAGAAGAATGTGGTGGAGGCCGTCAAGTCCGTCGCTGAACGGCTGGGCAACACGCCTTCCGTGTGCCGCAAGTGCTACGTGCATCCCCAGGTGATTGAGAGCTATATGAACGGCGGCATGATGAAGGCGTTCGAGAAAGAGGTTCTCAAAGAGGTGGAGAAGGCTCCACACGCGCTGCGCAAAGAGGAGCTGGACCTGCTGCATCTACTGGAGGAGAAGGCGAAGCTGGCGGCTTAGACGGTCATCAGGCAGACAAGCGCCGAACGGGTCCTCTGCCGCGGCAAGGCGCTGGTCGCTGTTCCGGCCTCTTGTTGAGCAATGCGGAGAGCATACAGACCTTGCAAGTTGAGCCAGAACTCCGGGCTCGTTCCGAGCAAGGGCGCAAGGCGCAGAGCGGTGTCGCCCGTGCTGGAGCGCTGCCCTTTTTAAATTGCGGTGAACCGGTTTGGCGGCACGCGCAGATGCCGGATCAACAAGAACCGAGGATGTCGCATAAATGTGCTACCCTTGCTGGTTTGGGCAGAGACCCGGATCGGCAGGTACGACATGGGATTCAAATTTAGCGGCTTCGATTTTCTTCATCTCGACTCAATATTCAGCGAAGACGAATTGATGGTGCGCAAAACCGCGCGCGATTTTGTTGAGGACAACCTCATCCCGATTATCGAATCCTGCTTTCGGGAGGGACGCTTCCCGCGCGAGCTGGTGAAGCCGATGGGCGAGTTGGGTTTCTTTGGCGCCAACCTTGAAGGCTACGGCTGCGCGGGCATGTCAAACGTGGAGTACGGGCTGGTGATGCAGGAACTGGAGCGCGGCGACTCAGGGTTCCGCAGTTTTGTGAGCGTGCAGTCGGCGCTGGTGATGTATCCCATCTACACGTTTGGCTCTGATGAGCAGAAGAACACATGGCTGCCGGCGCTGGCCACGGGTGAGAAACTGGGCTGCTTTGGGCTCACCGAGCCCGAGTATGGTTCAAACCCCGGCGGCATGAAGACCACGGCGCGCAAGTCCGGCGACGGCTACGTGCTGAACGGCGAGAAGATGTGGATTACGTCGGGGCACATCTCTGACGTGGCCGTGATCTGGGCCAAGGTGGAGGACGAGGACAACCGCGTGCGCGGGTTCCTGGTGGAGACGGACCGGCCGGGGTTCCGCGCCTATGACGTGCACGGGAAGTGGTCTCTGCGCGCCTCGGCGACCAGCGGACTCTCGCTCCAGGACGTGCATGTTCCGGCCACGAACCTGATGCCGGGGACGGGCGGATTGAAGAGTCCGCTGATGTGCTTGAACCAGGCGCGATATGGCATCGGCTGGGGCGCTCTGGGGGCAGCGATGTCATGCTTCGACACGGCTCTGCAGTATTCCAAGACGCGCAAGCAGTTCCACAACATGCCGATTGCCGGTCATCAGCTGGTGCAGGAGAAGCTGGTGTGGATGGCCAATGAGATTGCGAAGGGGCAGTTGCTGAGCCTGCACGTGGGGCGCATGAAAGACGGCGGAACCGTAGGCCACGAGCACATCTCGATGGCCAAGCGCAACAACGTGTGGATGGCGCTGGAGTGCGCGCGCATGGCACGGGATGTGCTGGGCGCCAACGGCATCACGGAGGATTACCCGATCATGCGGCACATGATGAACCTCGAATCGGTGAAGACCTACGAGGGCACGCATGATATCCACACACTGATTCTGGGTCATCACCTGACAGGGATCGGGGCCTATTGACTCTCCCGTCGGCAGCACTTGATTTTCCAGCGTCATGGTTGTAATTCTGGCTCAAGCAGGCGGTCTTAGCGCGGGCAGATCTCGCGTTGGCCCAGAGGAGTTCACTCCGGGATCAACTGGGGTGCTGTCTCACGTGAGAACACGTCTGTTTCTGAAACTTTGCAACTGACATTCGTATCGGAGATCAAGGACTGCTTCCCTATGCAGGTGTATTTGAAGCGCTTTAGCGTTGTCGCGGGATTCTCTGTTCTGATCCTGGTGTTGGTCGCTGGGGCTTTTTTCGTTCATGAACAGATTCGGCAGCAGGTCAGTGCCCAGTTCTGGGTGAACCATACGCGGCGGGTTCTGCTGCAGCTGGAAACAACGGAGTCGCTACTCAAAGATGCCGAGACCGGGCAGCGCGGACTTCTGCTCACGTCCGACGAGCTCTATCTGCAGCCCTACAACTCCGCGCGCGCCCAGCTCTCGTCTCACATCGACAATTTGGCTGCGCTGGTTGCAGACGACCCTGTCAACGAGAGCTCGGTGGCCGAACTGCGCAACCTGGCCACAGAGAAGATGGCGGAGTTGCAACAGACAGTCGACCTGTTCCACAGTGGCCGCTCTGCGGACGCGAAGGAAGTAGTTCTGTCGGATCGGGGCAAAGTCATCATGGATCAGATCCGTGTCCTGGTCGCCCAGATGCGCGCAGAGGAGCAGAGTCTGCAGGCCACTCGCGATGACGACTACGCCCGCAGCATACGGATTACCCGCACGTCCGTGTTTCTTCTGGCGGGCATCGGCATCGTCGGCCTGTTTGGTCTGGCTTTCGTTATTTTGCGGGATATTCGGAGAACCGAATTGCACGCCCGGGAGATTCGCGCACGCGAGGAGTGGTTTCGCGTCACCCTCACCAGCATTGGCGACGCCGTGATTGCCACCGATCGCAATGGGCGGGTGACCTTCCTGAATCCCGTAGCGGAGAAGCTTACCGGCCGCGGGCTTGGCGAGGTCGCGGGCACCCCGATTGTGGAGGTGTTCCCCATCTACAACGAGTTCACGGGCGCAAAGTCTGAGAACCCGGTCCAAAGCGTCTTGGAAAACGGCCATGTGGTCGGGCTGGCCAATCACACCGTCCTTGAAGACGTGGATGGCAAGCGCATTCCCATCGAAGACAGCGCCGCTCCCATCCGGGACGACGGGAACAATCTCATTGGGGTTGTGCTTGTGTTTCGAGATGTGACTCACGAACGCAAGTCACAGGAACTGCTGCGCCGCACCGAAAAGCTCTCCGCAGCGGCGCGCCTCTCTGCGACGGTAGCGCACGAGATCAACAATCCTCTGGAGGCCGTTTCCAACCTGATTTATCTCGCCAAAATAACCCCTGGAGCCTCATCGGAGCTGATCGGGCAGCTTACCCTGGCGGAACAGGAACTGGCTCGAGTGGCTCACATAACGCGCCAGACTCTGGGTTTTTATCGCGAGAGCAACGACCCGCGTCCGATGGAAATCGCGCCGGTCATCGACTCGGTGCTGGACCTTTACGCCAACAAGCTCCGAACCAAAGAGATCACGGTGGATCGCCGCTACGAGCAGTGCCCCCCGATCATCGGCGTTCCCGGCGAGATCCGCCAGGCCATCTCCAACCTGCTCTCGAATGCAGTGGACGCTGTCAGCGAACGCGGCAATATCGTGCTCAGCCTTTCATGCCTCGACCAGCCGGGCGACAAATATGTTCACATCGCGTTTGAAGATGATGGTCCAGGCATCTCCGCGGAGAACGTGGACCGCATTTTCGAGCCTTTCTTCACCACCAAGCGCAACGTGGGCACAGGGCTGGGTCTCTATGTCACCCGCGAAATCGTAGAGCGGCACGGGGGCACGCTGGAGGTGCGGCAGAACGGACATCATCGTGTTCTCAGCGGAGCCTGCTTCCTGCTGCGGCTACCGTGCGATCCCGACCCGCGCGCGCTCGAATCGCTGGTTCCACCGGCTTGATGCGGGCGCCATCGACAAGCTGAGGCGAACTGCGGCATAGTCGTATTCATGCCAGGATTTCGTAATGGATTTGCTTTCTTCAGCCGCGCCGGTGTGTGCGCGGGATTCGCTCTGAGCCTCATGCACGGCATCGCAGTTGCGCAGGCGCCGACTGGGCCCGTGTCTGGGCCCCTCGTGCTTCATGCGGCGCGGCTGCTGGATGTGCGCGGCGGGACCGTGATTGAACCGGGCGAAGTGCTTGTCGAAGGTGAGCGCATTCGTGCCGTTGGGAAGTCCGTCGACCATCCGCAAGGTGCACGGCTGATCGACCTGGGCGGTACCACGCTGATGCCGGGACTGATTGACGCGCACGTTCACCTGTTTCTGCATCCCGGCGCGGAGGACCTGCAGACGGTGGAGGAGTCAGTGCCGTGGCGCGTGATCCTGGCAGAGCAGGCTGCGAAGGCGGACCTGCTGGGGGGCTTTACCGCGGAGCGCGATATGGGGACCGAGGGCGCGGGCTCGGCGGACAGTTCGATCCGCAATGCGATCGACAAAGGGATGATTCCAGGGCCGAGACTGCGGGTGAGCGGCAACGCCATCGATATCCTGGGCGGGCATGAGGACGCCAACCGGTATAACCCCGCCCAGCACGTGCTGTCGAACGCCGATTACGCCAACAGTGCCGAGCAGCTTGTGGAGGTGATGCGGGAGCAGCACAAGGAAGGGTCGGACTTCGCGAAGATCTACGAGACCGGCAAGGACAGGATGGTCGACGGCGTTCTCCGAACAGGCTATCAATACACGGCGGACCAGCTGAGGGCCGCGGTAACTGAAGCCAAGCGCCTGGATACGGTGGTTGCCGTGCACGCGATGGGTGAGCCGGGCACGCTGTATGCAGCGCAAGCTGGCGTGGCGTCGATTGACCACGCGACGCAGTTGAGCGATGAGACGATCCGGCTGATGAAGGAGAAGGGCATCTTCGCGGTGCCCACCTTCGCGATCTTCGAGTACTTCTCCAAACATCGCGAGTCGCAGGACCAGGCGGCGGCCGAGTCGGAGATGCTGGAGTACAAGATCAAGGAGTTCAAGAAACAGGTGGCGGCGGGTGTGCAGTTCGCTGTTGGGTCAGATGTGGGTCCGTTCCCGCATGGCACGCAGGCGCGCGAGTTGGAACTGATGGTGCAGTACGGCATGAAGCCTGCCGCGGTGCTGCAGGCCGATCTGATCAATGGGGCCAAGCTGCTGGGGTGGGAAGGCCAGATCGGCGAGTTGAAGGCGGGGTTTCTGGCGGATGTAATCGCGGTGGAGGGCAATCCGCTGGAGGACATCTCGGCGACGACGCGGGTGAGTTTTGTGATGAAGGGCGGCGTGGTGCTCCACAAGTAAGTAGAAGGAGCGGAGCCGCACCGCGAGAGGCCAGGTTAGTTTGCCCTGCGGAGGGCATTGCGAGGGGCGCACCGAGGTTATCGTCTGGCAGCGCTAATTCGAAGGTGCCCCGAGTTCCTGGTCACTGCCAATCCGGGTAACGAGCACGATTCTGGATTTCTTGGTGCTTTTGGCGATGCCCCCACCGGTCCGCGAAGGCACGTAAGGTCTTCAACGATCATCTCCAGAAGCTGCAGGCTGCAGCGGTCACAAACACGACAGCCCTTGAACATTTCCTCCCAGAAAATGATGCCGCATGGAAGACCGCGCGAAATCGATTCACCTCTGACGCGGATGAGGCGATTACCGCGGCGTTGGCGAGCGAATCGGGTAAGTCGGAAGCCGACCTGGCATTGGATATTTAAAAGATTCTGGCGAAGACCTTCGATGCCGATTTGGCGGGATCAATTAATGCCGATGCTACGCGCCCCGACAACGTGGTAAAAGATTTTCTGTCTGTGCTCCCCGAGTACATCGCCGCAATGAAACGGATCCAGGATGCCCTCACCGACCTAACCAAGAAGAGCGTCGGTTCCCTGATTTACAACTACCAGAAGCCCACGAACGCGAGCGCCTATCATGAGGCGGGAATGACTTTCGCGGGCTCACCCACTCTCCGCGCTGCTCAAGCCGTGACTATCAAGCACAAAGGCCGCGGATCGCTCTAGCGATTCGCGGCTTTTTTCTGGTGCTTGGCCCGGATCTTTTCGAGAGCTTTGCTGTAATGCTCGGGTTGAGGCCGGGCAAGCGAATCTTTCACAGCCTTGCGGTAACCGCCCAGGTAGATGGAATACATCACGGCAAGCGAGCAGCCAATGCCCCACATGAAGCCGAAGATGAGGCCGAGGATGGCTGCGGGGCCGAATGCGTTCACTTCCCTGCCCTCTTTCTAAACCGCGACGACGAAGCTGTCTTCCGTGCGCGTGACGGGATGATAAAGGGTGTCGCGCTCCACCGGCACCCGGCCGGCTTCAGTGATGAGACGGCAAAGCTCCTTGCGCGTCATGCCCTGCGGCGTGGTAGCGCCGGCATCGTGGTAGATCTTCTCCTCGATGACGGTACCGTCGAGGTCGTCCGCGCCAAAGCGCAAAGCGATCTGCGCAATCTTGGGTGTCAGCATCTGCCAATAGGCCTTGATGTGCGCGAAGTTGTCGAGCAGCAGGCGGCTGACGGCGATCTGCCGGATATCTGTGAGGCCCGTCGTGACCGGCAGGTGATCGAGCGGCGTGTTCTCCGGGTGGAAGGCGAGGGGGATGAAAGTCTGGAAGCCGCCGGTCTCGTCCTGCACGGCACGCAGCTTGAGCAAATGGTCGACGCGGTCCTCATCGTTCTCAATGTGGCCGTAGAGCATGGTGGCATTGGATCGGAAGCCCATCTTGTGTGCGAGTCGCGCCGTGTCAAGCCATTCGTTGCCATCGATCTTGTGATCGCAGATGATGGAGCGCACACGGGCGGAGAATATCTCCGCGCCTCCGCCGGGCATGGAGTCGACGCCGGCTTCGCGCAGCTTGAGCAGGGTCTGCTCGATGGTGAGCTTGGCCCGACGGGCGAGGAAGGCCACCTCCACCATGGTGAAGGCCTTGATGTGGACCTTGGGGAAGCGCTGCTTGAGCCCGCGAACGAGGTCGAGGAAGTATTCGAGCGGCAGGTCAGGGTGCAGACCGCCGACGATGTGGAATTCCGTAACCGCTTCAGAGTAGCCGGATGCGGCGGTCTCCCACGCCTCTTCAAGCGCCATGGTGTAGCCGGCGGGGTCGCCCTTTTTGCGGCCGAACGCGCAGAGCTTGCAGGCGGCGACGCAGACGTTTGTAGGGTTTATGTGGCGATTCACGTTGAAGAAAGTGATGTCGCCGTGCAGGCGCTCGCGCACGTGATTGGCCAGCCAGCCCACTGCCAGGACGTCGCTGGTGCCGTAGAGCGTCAGTCCGTCAGCAAAGTCAAGCCGCTGACCGGCAAGGACTTTCTCCGCGATGCATTCAAGGCGCGGATCGTGACTGCGAAACGGGTGCGTGCCGGGGGTCGGGGTGGGAGCCTGCATACCTCAATGATACGTCGGGGAGCGAACTGATACCACAGGCAGGCGGCTTCATTCAGTGGGACCAGCAACTTCGAGGCAATCCTCCTCGACCCAGATGGAGTGAATGCAAGCGGCCTTGCCGAGTACTTCGTCTACGTGAAGCTCCACCATCCGAATCGGAAATCCTGCAGGCACATTGAAGGCCGCTATCGGGAACGGCCGCCCAAGGGAGAGCTCGAACAATCTGTGGGTTTCAGTATCCTGAAGCTCCGCAAGCTTCGGAGGGATCCGCGTGAGTCTGACGAAATCGCCAATGTTCATAGGGACAAGGCAAGCGGATCAGCGCTGGCCGGTCTGGGTCTCGGACGCCCTGGGCTCGACCAGGACTCCGTCGTCCAGTGACGCGGCGAGGAGGCGGTCGCCGGCAGCCCGAACCAGGTACAGGTGGAAGCCGGTCTGGTACCACTTCCAGTCGAGGCTCTGGTCATCGATGGCATAGATAAAATCGCTGCCGCGCGAGCTGACCAGCACCTTGTTCGTCTTCGAGTCGTAGTAGAGGTCGCTCACGTCAACCAGCGGCAGGCGATGCACCCACATCCACGTCTTGCCCTTGTCTCGGGTGAAGTAGACGCCTTCGCGCGAGCCGAGCCAGAGAGTGCCATCGTTGGCGAAGGCCACTCGGTGAATGCGCGTAACGGCGGTGGGAACGCCCATGGGCCACCACGTTGCGCCGGCATCATTGGAGAGGACGATGCCCGTGGGTCGCGACGCTGCCATGGTGACGCCGTGCACCGTGATAGACGTGAAGTCCGCGCCCTGTCCTGGGCCACCCTGCCAGCTGGCGGCTTTGTCCTTGCTGGTGTAGAGGCCTCCGCTGGTGGCAGCCGCCCACACATCGCCGGAGAGGTCGAGAGCGAAGACGCGTCCGTCGAACTGACGAGTTGGCTCCTTGACGTTCTTTTCGACCGTGATCTTCTTACCCTTTACGACCGCTGGGGTGGCTTTCGCAACGGTATTGGCTATGGTGTTGCGCGGCGCCCATGCACCCTTCTCCAGCGCGAAAATACCGCTGTTGGTGCCGGCGAGCAAGCTACCGTCCGCCGACTGAGCGAGCGAGAACACATCGCGCCCCTCCAGTCCTTCAGCAACCTGACTCCAGCGGACGCCGCCGTCTTCTGACAGGAAAGCCCCGCCATAAGTTTTGTCATTCACCACGCCGGCGTAGACGCGCGAGGGCTCTTTGGGATCGACGGTGAGGGCCTGGACCTTGCGCGCCGAGAATCCGTGATTGGACGCCACGAACTTCACTGCCGCGTCACTGCTGGTGAGCACGCCGCTGCGGTCGGTGGCGAGCAGAACACGATCGGGATCGGACGTATCGACGTACACGTCGTTCACGATGACGTCAGGGCCAGTCATGCGCTGGAACGTGTGACCCGCATTCGTCGTCTTGTAAAGCCCTTCCGTGGTCCCCGCGTAGACGGTATCGCGGTGAACGGGATCTTGCTTGAGCACCCGCGTGCGCCGCGCGGTAGCGGGGATTCCCTGGATTTTGCGGAACTGTGCGCCGCCGTTCTCGCTCTTGTAGATGCCGCTGCAAGCGCTCATGTAAACGATGTTTGCCTGCTCGGGATCGATGATGATGGAGAATACGTCGGAATCGTCGATCACGCCCTGCTTGATGTTGTTCCAGTGCGCACCGCCGTCGGTGGTCTTCCACGCAAGGTGCCAGGTACCGGCGTAAACAATGTTTGGATCGCGAGGGTCGATGGCGAGAGACTCGACTTCGTGAATTTCCGTGCTGCCCGCGGGACTGATCTGATTCCACGTCTCGCCTGCATCATTGGACCGAAAGACTCCCTGCAGGGTTCCGGCAAACAGCATGTGATGGTCGGAAGGCGCTTGGGCAAAGGCGCGAATGGACTGTCCATGCAGCCCTTTCAACTCCTGCCAGGTTTTGCCGGCATCGCGGCTCACCCACAGGCTGCCCTCGGGGCGATCGAACTTCCACGCCGCGGCGTAGATGAGCGACGGAGTCGATGTGTCCACCAGGATGTGGTCGATGACCAGATCGTCGGTCGAATCGAGCTTGGCCAGACGGTGCCAATTGGCTCCCTGGTCGGTCGATTCATAGAGGAGGCTATTGGTAGTGCCCAGGTAGAGATGAGCCGGTTTTCCGGGAACCGAGGAGAGAACACGCGCATCGCCGCCGTCGGGACCCACGGGATTCCAGGAGGCCTGTTGCCCAGTCACGGGTACGGCCGACACAAACACCAGAAGCGGCAAGGACACGAGCGCTCCGCCACGGAGCGCCCTGAAGAGGTGCAAAAGAAGGCGCAAGTAAACCATCCGGCAGTAGGAGGATGCAGGGACAGCGGGAGATGTCTCCCGCCGGAAAGATGGCGGGGAAGCGAAGAGGCTGACCGGCATACTGCCGGTCAACCTCGAGACTTGCAGGAGGATGTTTTGAACCCGAGCCGGCCGGAGTCCACAAGGGACTCCGGCCGGGCTGGCTGATTGAAAGGAGCCACCGCCCTGGTTACTTGGCGGCCTTCTTACCATGGTGGCGCTCGGGAAGCGCTTTGCGCTTCTGAGCCTTCACCGTGGACTCATCGACCGGGTTGGTTCCGGTGATGTCGGAGTTGAAGTTGGCACCCGAGGGAACAAGGTAGTTCTCGACCTTCTGGTCATCGCCGGTGCCGGTGGCCACGGTGATGCGGGAAGGATCGATGCCCTTGTCGGTTACCAGGTAGTCCTTTGTGTTGACCGCACGCTGGGCAGCGAGGTTCTCGACGGGCTTGGCTTTCTTGCGGCGGCTGGCAGCCGTCTGAGCCTTGTCGTAAGCTGCCTTCTCCTTAGCGTTCAACTCGCCGACCACCACGGCCTTGGCGTCAGACTGACGCTGCAGGTCGAGGGCGACTTCGTCGAGGCAAGCCTTGGCTTCGTTGTCCACACGGCCCGGACGCTTGGTGTCCTTGGAGAACGTGATGGAGCAGAGAGCCTGGGTCTTGGGCTGCGGCGGCGGCGGCGGCGCTTCGATTGTGACCGTCGTGCTGCCGGAGGCGTTGTGCCCCTTGTCGTCAGCCACGTTGCAGGTGATGGTCACCGGGCCGGTAGGAGCACCCGTTGAAGAGAAGGTGGCGCTGGTGGCGTTGCCGTTTACCGTTCCGCCGCTGGCCGAGTAGGTATAGGTGAGCGGACGGTTCTGCGGGCTCATGCCCGTGGCAGTGATGGTGGAGCTGTCACCGGGCTTGATCGTGGTGGGGTTTGCGGAGCAGCTGATGGTCGGCGGCTCGAATTCCTTCACGGTGAACGATGCGGTGGTGGGCTGAGCCACTTGCCAGGGCTTCATGCCTTCCTTGCCGGCTTTACCTTCCTTGGCGTTGCAGGTAACGGTGTGCTGGCCAGGCGTAAGCGAGGCCGTGTTCACCGTGGCGGTAGCGCCGTTGCCGCTGACACCGTCGCCGGTGATGGCCACGATCACATTGGCCTTGGGATCCTGCGAGCCCGCGGTGGCGGTCGCGGTGACCGGATCACCCGGGAAGACCGAGGTCGGATTCACTGCGCAGGCAACCGTCAACTGAGCCGGGGGCGCGATGCTGCCAACATGGAACACCAGGCCGCCGCTGAGGCGAGCGGCATCGATATTGGCGCGGCCGGCCCAAACGCCGGGGCCCCAATTGATGTGCATGTACTCGTAGTCAGCCTGAAACAGGCGGATGGCCAGGTGATGGTTGAAGGCGGGAGTCTCGATGTCCATGCCGCCGCCAGCCGTCAACGCCGGACCCCACTTGTACGGCTCGTGCTCTGGACCCCCGCCGCGGGAAGCACCGACGAGGCCGTGCACGAACGGAGTTATTTCAGCTGTCGGGAAGCGGAAGATCAGACCGCCCGACGTCGTGAGGAACCCGGAGTTGCTGCTGCTGCTGTTGGTCCAGAGATCATGAGCGCCGATCTCACCCTGCAGGCCGACGTACTTGTTGAAGTAGTAAGCACCGCTTCCAAGCACGCCCCAGGTGTTTGCCTTGTACTGCACGGGCAAGGTAGTCGTGCCGTCCCTCTGAAGCACGTCGACAGTGTCGTGAGGCGCAAGATAGCTGTATCCCGCGAAGATGTCCCAGCGGGATGGAGCGTCGCCGTAGGTCACGGCTGGTTTCGGGGCATTGGGTGGATTGGGAGCGTTCTGAGCGGCCAGCGCAACTGGCGCTGCAGCAAGGGCCGCCAAAAGGGCAACCCGGCTCGCAGACTTCAGGACGTGTGATTGCATGCTGTATCCTCCGCAAATCAAGCTAAAAAAGCGTTCAGTTTGAACGTCTACGCATGTGTGGCTCCGACTATGGAAGCTCTGTGCACATGGGCACTACCGACAAATTACGGCATTAATAAACGTACCATAGCTCGGAAGCCACAGAGCACAATTCTTCAATGAGATGGCCCCAAGTTAGGCACCTCTCGTTGTGCAGAATCTGCTTGCAAATACTGCAAAAACTCCGTACCGCACCGTTCAAAACTTACCACAGCGACGAACGTGGACTCGCGCAGTTCAGCGGGTTTTATCCGACGTTCAGCGTTTTGAGGAAACTGCGCGGTTCGCGCTGGATCTTTTCCTGCAGCAATGTGATGGCATAGATCAGCTGTTCGGGTCGGGGTGGACAGCCCGGCACGTAAATGTCGACTGGGATAATCTGATTCACGCCCTGCACCAGAGCGTAATTTTGAAACACGCCGCCGGAAGTGGCGCAGGCGCCCATTGAGATCACCCATTTGGGCTCAGGCATCTGGTCATAAAGGCGGCGAATCACGGGCGCCATCTTCTGCGATACGCGCCCGGCGATGACCATGAGGTCCGATTGCCGCGGCGAGGGACGGAAGACTTCCGCGCCGAATCGTGCGATGTCGAAACGCGACGCGCCCATCGACATCATTTCAATCGCACAGCACGCAAGACCGAAGGTCATGGGCCACACGGAGCTCTTGCGGATCCAGTTCACGGCAAAATCGAGCGTAGTCAGGAACACGCCTTCAGGCTGTTCGTAGCCGTAACTCGCTTCCTGAACCTTGGCGCGGTTCACAGCACTGCTTTCCAGATTTCCGAACAAATATCGGTCACGCTCCGCCGTTTCTGCCATGCATCCATCATAACTCCCACGGTAGGCGGTCCAACCGGTGAAAGTAGCAGGCGATCAAGGAGCGAAAGACAAAGCAAACACAGATAACTAGCCTCCGCAACGTGTGCGCGAAGCGTGCAGATCACGAGGAACCCTCCATCCCGAGGGCAGCCATAGAGTCAGTTCGAAGCGCATCCAGCGCAACGCGCCCCGCGCGGAAGAGTGATTGGCGGCATCCGATTCGACGTGATAGCCGGTGCGAGATGCAGCCTGCGTCCAAGCCTGAGCAAAGGGAGCCGGGTCGGAAGTTCCAGGCACCAGGCCGGCGTCGAGGATGCGCAGTTCGCCCGCTGCGGCGCTCTTCTGCAAATCGAGCAGGCGCGCAGCAGCGCCCGCATCTTCAGTTGGGCCGGGCACATTTCGGAATGCAGACCGATACAGAGCCTGCGCTTCCGTCAGTGCTTTCGGGTCGATGAGAAACCGGAAGCTGCGTGGATTCCATCCGACGGCATCCTGTGCCCGCACGCCATAGGTGGTGGCGATCTCGCGCTGATTGATGGAGCCGTACGGCGGCGTGGCCATATAAAGCGCGTCGGGAAAGCCGACTGGTTGATCTCGATCGACCACAAGATCCCACCCGCTATAGCCCGCCTGCAGCGGCGGAACAGGCACAACGCGGAACACCCAGCCTTGGCCCAGGACTGACTTCCACTCCTGCCCCGCAGTCACTTCTCCCGTGATAATCACGTTTTCACACTGGGTGGAGGCCGCAGCCCAGGCGGCCGCGGATGCACACACAGTCAGAGCCGCAAAAATACCCTTTCGAATACGGCGCAGCGAACGTAAAGACATGAATGCTCCGGTTGGCGTAACCATCATGAACGATGAGAGCGCAGGTGCGACAGCGCCCAAGGCGCCGATCGCTGCGCGATTGCCATATTTTGCATGAGTTTTCCAGTGGGAATATCAGGTTTCCTCATGCGGTCCTTATGTCTGACGTGCGATTCTGCGTGCATACGAACCCTCCAGCGGCAGCAGCGCGTCCGTGCCCGCGGTCCAGCCGAGGTTTCGTGTTTGGAATGGCGCTCGCCCGAGGTTGCGCAGTCAAAGGTGCGACTTGCAGGCGCTGCCGATGATCGCCGTACACTTCAACTGAATTTCAATCCTTGCCCAGGCAGGAGGTATATGGGTCGCAAAGCAGTGTGTGGGGTCCTCTTTGCCGTATTCCTTTTCAGTCCAATCGCGTTGATGGCGCAGGCCCAGGCGGCGAATGCCGGGCCAGCTGCGCAATCCGCCCCCGCCACGCAGGCGCAGATTGAAGCCCTGCAGCAGGCTGTGCAGAATGCGCAGACCTCGGGCGACAACGCGTGGATGCTGGTTTCCGCAGCGCTGGTGCTGATGATGACGGGGCCGGGACTGGCGCTGTTCTACGGCGGCCTCGTGCGCCGGAAGAACATCCTGGCGACCATGATGCAGAGCTTCGCCATGATGGGTCTGGTCACGATTCTCTGGGCCATCCTCGGCTACTCGCTGGCCTTCGGACATGGCAACACATTCATCGGCGGATTCGATCACTTGTTCCTGCGCGGTGTGAGCCTGGCGCCCAATCCGGATTACGCCAAGACGATTCCCGAGCAGACCTTCATGGTTTATCAGCTCATGTTCGCCATCATCACCCCGGCGCTGATCACCGGCGCCTTCGCGGAACGGATGAAGTTCAGCGCCATGGCCCTCTTTCTGTCGCTCTGGTCGCTCATCATTTACTGCCCCATGGCGCACATGGTGTGGGGCGTGGGCGGGCTGCTGAACGCAGCCGGAAATCACATACCTTCGCTCGATTTTGCGGGCGGCACAGTGGTGCATGTGACTTCAGGCGTGTCGGCGCTGGTGACGGCGCTCTATCTTGGCAAGCGCTTGGGTTATCCAAAAACAGCCATGCCACCGCACTCCATGGTGCTCAGTTTTATTGGAGCTTGCCTGCTGTGGGTGGGCTGGTTCGGATTCAACGCAGGAAGCGCGCTGAACGCCGGGCCACTGGCTACGAGCGCCTTCATCAACACCCACTTTGCGGCGGCCACCGCGGCGCTGGGATGGACCATCGCCGAGTGGATTCACAATGGCAAACCTACGGCGCTGGGAGCCATTTCAGGCGCGGTCGCGGGCCTGGTGGCTATCACACCTGCATCAGGATTCGTACAGCCCATGGCTGCCCTGCTCATCGGCCTTCTGGCCGGCTTGTTCTGCTTCTTCATGGTCTTTCAGGTCAAGGCACGTTTTGGGTACGACGACTCACTCGACGCCTTCGGCGTGCACGGCGCAGGTGGGACTCTGGGCGCGATACTCACCGGCATCTTCGCTGTGAGCGCCATCAATCCGGCCTTCGGCGCCGATGCTTCCGGAAAACCCGTGGCAACGGGCGGGATCGAGGGGCACTGGGGCCAGGTATTGAACCAGATTGGCGGGGTTGCCATTGCATGGGCAATCTCCGCAGTGGGATCGCTGGTTCTGCTGTTCCTCGTCGACAAGCTCATCGGGTTGCGGGTAACAGCGGAGGAGGAGAGCCAGGGACTGGACCTGTCGCAGCATGGCGAAGAGGGTTACGATTTCAACTCTTGATGCGTCTTTATGGGATTCTGATGTGCGGGGGTGGCCAGTCTTCACCTCCGGTTTGTTAGGCTAACAATCCGAGGCAATTTGCATGGTCAAGATCGAGGCAGTGATCCAGCCTTCCAAGCTGGATGCCGTGAAAGATGCGCTGCTGGACGCGGGCATCGAGGGAATGACGATTCTGGAAGCGCGCGGCCACGGCCGGCAGAAGGGCCACACAGAGTTCTACCGCGGCCGCGAATATACCGTTGACCTTCTTCCCAAGGTGAAGATCGAGATGGTGGTTCAGGACGAGCGCAAGGAGAAGGCCATTCAGGCCATCATCGGCGCCGCTCGCACCGGACGCATTGGGGATGGCAAAATCTTTGTCAGTCACATCGATGACGCCATCCGCATCCGCAACGACGAGCGCGGCGAGACTGCGCTCTAACCAGCCAAGAGCTCTCCGGTATTTCACAATACAAAACATCACGGCCCGCGTGACCACCTTCTCAGTTCAACGCGGGCCGCTCTGTCTACCGCTCTTTCGCCAGGGCCTACCACCGGAGCTTTCCTTAGCCGCTCCTCATTCCAACATCGCTGTAAATCGCTTATTCTGGAAGAACATCCGTTTCGAATTGGAAACAAGCCCTGAAGACACATGGACCCAGTCGCAATCGCCGTTGACGATTTACGGGAGCAGTATCACCGGGAGATGAAACTGGTGCGCGAAACCTTTGAGCGCACCGGGGACGGCACCGCGGCGATTCGCCGCCGCTCGGCCATTGTGGACCGCATCCTCATCGAAATGTGGCGTCGCGCGTTCACCGGCAATCCCGGTTACAACGTCTCGCTGCTGGCCATGGGCGGATATGGCCGCAAAGACCTGTTTCCCTGCTCCGATATCGATGTGCTCTTCGCCTTTGCCGATACCAGGGCAGAGGAGCAGGCCCGCGAGCCCGTGCGTGCCATCGTGCAGGCCATGTGGGACATCGGCCTGCGCGCCAGCCCAGCTTCGCGAACGGTCAAAGAGGCCGGACGCTTCGATCCGGACAATCTCGAGTTCACACTGGCCACGCTCGATCGCCGCTTTCTTGCGGGGCAGTTCCCGCTTTACCAGCAGTTGCATCAGACAGTGCTTCCGGGGCTGGTGCTGAGCGATTGGAATGCGATCACCCAGAAGCTGGGCGAAATCGCCCGCGCGCGGCACGCCAAATATGGCAACACCATCTTTCATCTCGAACCGAACCTGAAGGACTGCCCGGGCGGCCTGCGCGACTACCATCTCGCGGTTTGGTTCGCGCTGTTGTTCCATCTGAAGGAAACGCGCGAATGGCCCCGGCAGCGCGGCGGCGTCTTTCAGAGCGCCCGCGGCGACGCCGAGGCGGCGTTTGATTTTCTTGCTGCGGCGCGATGTTTTCTGCACTTTCGGCACGGGCGCGACGACAACAACCTCGGCTGGCAATCGCAGGACGAAGCAGCGGCAAACTCCATCGGCCTCGAAACGCGGGGCACCGCCGATCCCGCCTACTGGATGCGCACCTACTATCGGCATGCGCGCGTTATCTACCGCCGTGCCGTTCTGTTGATGGAGAATCTTCCGGCGCCTGTCAGCTTTTACAAGCAGTTCCGCCGCCGGCGAACTCCCATAGCAGGCACCGACTTCCTTCTCGACCAGGGCCGCATCGACATCCTTCCCGGCGCGCAATTTTCTGACACATCCGCAATCCTCCGCATCTTCTCGCTCATGGCCACGCATGGCTATACCCTGTCGCAGGCCGCCGAAGACCGGATCACCGATGCGCTTCCCGCATTGGCCATCCACATCCCTGAAGGACCGTATCTCTGGAACGCCCTGCGCGAAGTGCTGCTCGGCCCCCACGCCGCGCATGCGCTGCGTACCATGCACGCGCTCGGCGTGCTGGAGATGCTGATTCCCGAATTCCACGGCATCGACGCTTTGGTGATTCGCGACAGCTATCACCGCTACACCGTCGACGAGCACACCTTCCTCACGATCGCCAACGTTCACGGCCTGCGTACGCCCCACCAGGAATACGAACAGCGGCTAGGGCAATTGCTGCCTGAGATCGATCGCCTCGACCTCTTCCTTCTTTCGCTTCTGCTTCACGACACGGGCAAAGCGCGGCGAGACGAGGAACACACCGGCGGGTCCGTCGAGCTTGCCGATAGCTTCATGGCGCGCCTCGACTTTGACGCCGAAGAACGCGAGACCGTCATCCGCCTCATCAAGCAGCATCTTGAAATGTCGAACGCTCTGCGCCGCGACATCTTCGACCCTGAGAACATCCGCAGCTTCGCCGACAAGATCGGGTCGCCTTCGCTGCTGAAGATGCTCACGCTGCTCACCTATGCGGATATCAAGGCGGTCAATCCCGATGCACTAACGCCATGGAAGGCCGAGAACCTGTGGCAGCTTTATATGACCACGGCCAACTTCATGGACCGCAGCGTCGACGAGATCCGCTATCACGCCGCCATCGATCCCACGCTGCTCAATCGCCTGCGTGCCATGGTGGCGCCGGCGCAATATGAACCACTGGGCCGCTTCCTTGAGGGTCTGCCGCAACGCTATCTGCAGACGCGCCTGCCCGAGCACATCCGCAATCATTTCCTGCTGGCGGTCAACCTTGAGCACGACCCTGTGCAACTGGACTTGCGTTCGTTGCGCCAGCTCTTTGATCTCACCGTAATTGCCGAGGACCGCACCCGGCTGTTTGCCGACGTCGCCGGCGCGCTCGCAGCCTGGGGCATGAACATCGTCAAGGCGGGCGCCTTCTCCAACGATCAAGGCGTCATCGTCGACAGCTTCCAGTTCTCTGACGTGTTCCGCACCCTCGAGCTGAACCCCAGCGAAAAGGAACGCTTCCTTAAATTCCTTCACGATGTCGTGGCGCAAAAGGTAGCAGTACAGCAACTACTCGACGGCCGCCGGCACAGCACGCACGCGACCAGCATCAAGGTGGAAGTGCCTACGCGGCTGCAGTTCGATTCGCTCTCATCCACGCACTCGACGTTGCTGCAGGTGATCGCGCAGGACGGTCCGGGGCTGCTGCGCCAGATCGCCTTGGTGCTCAGCTCTCATGAGTGCAACATAGAAGTAGCTCTAATTGACACCGAAGGCGAGACCGCCATTGACGTTTTCTATCTCACACATGAAGGCACAAAGCTGAACGACGGGTTACAGCAAACGCTGACCGATGATTTGACTGCGGCCCTTGAGAAGCTGCGCGCTCCCGCGGGCGCCTGATCGATTTTGTTGGTCGTGCAACTTACATAGCCACTCCCTCATATCCCCCTCTCAGGCAGGTTCAAGGGCGCATACCCTTACCCGTCGAATATGCGTCGTGCAAGCAGTCGTACCACCGTGCAACGGAATTTCCCTCCGCCCCTTCCAAGTCAACGGCACGACGAATGCAAATTCAACGAGGTATTTCATGGGACTGATCACGCCCAACGATTTTCCGAATCTGCGAGAGCTCTATACCGCACAGCTCCGCTACCTGTTGTCCACTGAGAAACAGATTGTCAAGGGCCTGCCGGCCATGATCGAGCACGCCGACGACGCGCAACTGAAACAGGCGTTCCAGTCGCACCTTCAGGAAACCGAAGTACACGTCACCAGAATTGAAGGCCTGCTGCAGGAGTTGATGGGCGACGCAGACGACAAGAAGGACCCCATCCTGACGGCGATCGTGAGCTCGGGCGAAAACATCGCCAAGGAAACTGATTCCGGTCCGGTGCGCGATGCCGGCCTGATTGCGACGGCGCAGAAGGTTGAGCATTACGAGATCGCGTCGTACGGCAGCGCGCGGGACTGGGCCAAGCAACTCGGCCTCACCAACCACGTGTCGACCTTGCAGAAAACTCTGGATGAGGAGAAGCACGCCGATCATCTGCTGACCGAAATCTCGCAGCGCACCAACTCTTCGGCGTCCAAAGCCGCCTAGCGAAACATCCGGTCCGGATCACACGATTCGGACCGGATTTCCCTTTCAGGAGGCCTGACCTTCTTCGTCCTGCGCCTCGCTGGTCTGTCGTGAAGGGCCGCCACGATCGGCGTCGACATTCGACTGCTGGCTCAAATTTCCCTGACCACCGGAACGATTGCCGCCCTGGTCCGGACGACCTTTTGCGCCGCCGTCAGGACCGCTTTTGTCGCCGGTTTTCATCTGGGTGTTCCCAACATTACTCGATCCCTGGTTGCTGCTTTGGGCTGTGCTGTCGGCAGGCACGTTCCTGTCATTACCGCGCGCTTCAGAATTGTTAGCCATCTGGATTTCTCCCTGTTGCCGCGTCATAATCTTCACGCAAGCGCAACGTGGGATGCCCTCGCGCGGCAGGGCAGTTGTTCCGCAGTGATTTTCACCGCCTACTTTCCGAGCTGTAACTTCAGAAAAGGCGCTACTCCCCAGGGGTGCTGTCCATAGTGCTGCATCAGGGACGAAGGCGTCGTGTACGTGGTGAACTGCGCGCCAAGTTCCACCGCGCCAAAGCTCCACGAATGCAGCGAGTAGGCATATCCACCCGTGTAGGCCTGCACGCGTCCCACAACGTACTCTGCCTCCGGCGCAGCATTGCCGAGCAGATCGGACGTGCGATCCGCGTTCTCCATGCGTGTCCAGAGCGCGTGTTTGCTGCGCATGTGCAGCGTTGCTTCCAGCAGATAGGCATTCCAGTTCTGGGCCGCTCCCACGGTGTGATTGCGCCCCCACACCGCGCCTGCATCGAGCGTATTGTGTTTCCCGAAGTGAGCCGCAATCGATGCAGTCTGGCGGAGGATGTCTTCCTCCGGATGCACGGCCTCGGGCGAGTGCAGCCGTCCCACCGAATACTGGCCTAGCCAATTGCGCCCGGGAACAATGGTCAGCCTCCCATCCCACGAGTCAATGGGGCCGGCCTGCATGTGCCAGCGGTTCTCATCCGGCTCGCGCCCGTGAAAACCCGAACCCTCCAAGTGCGCGCCATGAGCGCCTCCCGCAGACACACCTGCGGTGATCACGTCATACGAGATATGCGTCGAGTCCTCAAGGTGATGCCCGAGCGTCGCCAGGGGGTCTTCACTGGCCGAAGCGCGGTGCGGGTACGCGACCGGCCCGATTGCCGGATCCCCAACCGGCGCCGCGTACACCGTGAGCAACGCTTTCTCGGCCAATTTGAAATCGTAGATGCCCGCGATCTCCATGAACAGATTGTGCGGATGCTGACCGTCAACAATGGGCCGGCCGTAGGCCGTCTCGCCCTGCTGAAACAGCTCAGGATAGTATTGCCCGGTGATCGTCGCGGGCTCCAGGCTCAGCATGCTGCGCAGCGTCAACTGCGAGCGCCCGAAGCTGCGCTGCGCCATGGGCATGAACCAGTTCACGGCGAAGAATTTGTCGTGGCCGCGTGCGCCGGACTGCTGCTGCTCCACCAGGAAGGCCTCGCCATGCACCATCAGCATCCATTTTTGCTTCATGCTCATGAGCATGGGAGGCTCTATCGTGCCGGGCTCAAGACTTGTTCCCGATGCGGAATGCCGCAGAACATTGGCAGCGAGGGTGGTGGCCACGCCGCCCATCGGCATGGGCATTGTGCTGGTATGCCCAGGAATTTGCATCTGCATCGCACCAGCGGGCGCGATTGCGGCTAAAACCAAAATGCAAATCATCGGCATGTGTCGTAGCATCATCCAGATTCCAGTCTCACATTCGGCATCACCGGCGTCTCTAACGCAATCAAGCGCGACCACCAGGATTATCTGCGACTGGGCGGGCTCGGTTTTCTACTCGGTGACAGCAACCTGAACTACGGCCGTGAAAATGTTGTGGAGAGCTACTATTCCTGGCACTTCTGGCGCGGCATGTTCTACTCACTCGACATACAGCACATCAACAACCCGGGCTACAACCGCGACCGCGGCCCCGCATGGGTGGGCTCCGTCCGCGTCCACGTGGATTTCTAATTCTCGCTTGTCTTCCTGAGCCGCAGGCCAAGGATCTGTTTTGCGATTCCGAGTTCGCCTTAGCGCGGCGACTGCCCCGCCGGCGGCTTCACCTCATTCGACAGATCCACGATCACTTCGCCCTGTTTGGCATAGCGAAGCTTCTCCCGCGCCTCATGTTCAATCTCATCCGGATCGGTCTTCAGCTTGTCCACACGCACGCGGAGCCGCTGATTGTCCTGCTGAAGGTCGGTAATCTCCTTCTGCAGTTGCTTGTCCGCCACCCGCATCTGCTCCCAGACGGAAAGCCCGTGCCTGCCGTTTACCACGTGCCATCCCAGGAGCAAGGCCAGTGCCACGACCACCACAGTTCCGGCCGAGCGCCACGCCCGCACCGCCCAGCTGAGCGCGCGATGAGCCACCGGCGCCGGAGCAGATTGCTTCTGGCCCGGCTCCGCTGCCGGAGGCGCAAACATGTCTGGTGTTTCTTGTTCCCGCATGGATCCCCAGTTCTAAGACATAACGAACTTTTCGGCCGCGACCTTGAGCGACTCCATATCTTTCTCGCTCCGCGCCTCGGTATACGCGCGTACCACCGGTTCCGTGCCGGATAGCCGGTAGCACACCCACGAGCCGTCATCCAGAATGAGCTTGAGACCGTCGGTCCTGACAACCTCTTTCACCTTGCGCCCGCTCAGCTCCGTTGGATCGGCCTTCAACTTCTCAGTGAACCGGGCCTTTACCTCCGAGGTCAAGCGGAAGTTCTCGCGAACCGGGTAATAGGAACCAACCTTGGCAAACAGTTCCCGAAGCTGCACGCCCAGACTCTTGCCCCGGACCGCCACCATCTCCGTCACCAGCAGGCCGGCGATGATGCCGTCCTTCTCCGGAACGTGCCCGCGGATGGTAAGCCCGGCTGACTCTTCCCCGCCGATGGCGATTTTGTCTTCGATGATCAGCTCGCCAATGTACTTGAAACCTACCGGAGTTTCGTAGAGCGGCACGTTGTGATGCTCGGCCAGGGCATTCACCAGGTTTGTAGTGGCCACGCTCTTGGCTACGCCGTTCCGCCATCCGCGCGTCTCCACCAGGTAGTCAAACAGCAGCGCTATTACGTAATTCGGCTGGATGAAGGTCCCATCCTCGTCCACGATTCCGAAGCGGTCCGCGTCGCCGTCGGTTGCGATGACGATCTTCGCACCGATCTGCCGCATCTTCTCCCTGGCCTTGTCGAGCAGGTGATCGTCCGGTTCCGGCGCATGCCCACCGAACAGCACATCGCGATAATCGTGCACCGTCTCCACGCTCACGCCCGCCTGCCGCAGGAGACGGCAGCTGTAGCCGCGCCCCGCACCCCAGAACGGGTCATACACCACCTTCATTCCTGACTTCGCGATGGCGTTCACATCCACCAGTTCGCCCAGCCGCTTGAGGAACGACTCCTTCACGTCGACCGTCTCGAAGCCGCCCGCCGGCGCGCTGCCCATGTGAACCTTCCCGCCGCTATCAACGATACGGTTCACCGCGGCTTCAATCTGTTGGGTCACTTCCGGCAGAGCCGGCGCGCCATCCGGGCTCGAATACTTGATGCCGTTGTACTCCGGCGGATTGTGCGACGCCGTGAAGTTGATGGAACCGACCGTCTTGAGCGTGCGCACGGCATGCGCGATCGCCGGCGTGGGAGCGGGATCAGGAATAATCACCGGAGTGATTCCGGCGCCAGCCAGCACACGCGCCGCCACGTCCACAAAGTTCTCGCCCAGGAAACGCGGGTCGCGCCCCACCAGCACGCGAAGCGGCCCGGGCTGCGTCTTCACATACTCGGCAATGCCTGCCACGGCCAGGCGGATGTTCTCAACCGTGAACTCATCGGCCACAATGGCGCGCCAACCCGAGGTGCCAAACTTGATCGCACTTGCCATCACTTGCGCTCCCTGCCGGCGTTACCGGCGCAAGTTCCATACTGCCTTCGAGGGCCGGGATTGGGCAAGCGGCCTCGGCAGGACGCCCGCTCACCAACCACCGCGATCGCCGCATCGATTGTTTTGTTGCCGCGGTGACATACTGATGCGGGAGAGCAGCCATGCTTCACTCAAATCCTGAGGTACGAATCGTTCTCACCACCGCCGGCAGCTGCGATGAAGCCGCGCGCATCGGGCGCACCCTGGTGGAAGAGCACCTGGCCGGATGTGCCACGTCACTGCCCGGAGTGGAATCGATCTACCACTGGCACGGAGAGATCGAAACCGGCACCGAGACCCTCCTTTTGCTCAAAACGGAGATAGACCGGCTGGAGGCTCTGCACACCCGCCTCCTCGCCCTGCACAGCTACGAAACACCCGAGTTCCTGGTACTTTCGGTCGAGGCGGCAAGCCAGGGATATCGCGAGTGGCTCAAGGCCAGCCTGGCCGCAGTTTGAGCTGCGGATCCGGAGCTTGAGGCAGCCGAGCAGCGCCGGCGCGTCTGTTATTCTTGGCGGTAGCGGATGTTCCCGTCTGCCTGAAATCATCGCGCTCGCAAGCTTTGCACTCGCTCCGCGTAAGCAGACGAGGGCAGGGGCAAACCGAGGCGATCATGCCGGCGTACGGGATCCGAACTGAGCCCATGCGCTGGCTGATGATCGTCTTTCTCGTCTCGCTTGCGGCGCTGTTGGTTGCGTCGGCAGGCGTTGCCCTTCACGTCTGGCGCGAGCACTCAAAGCGCCGGCGGCCGGCGGCTTCGCTGGAGAAGGCAGATAACTCGCGATCTAACCGGAGTACCACCCCGGTTACCAATCCGGACACGGAGGAAGCACCATGAACAGCCCCACCCGCGCAGCAATCTCCGCAAGCCCGGCCGGCGCCACCGCGGCGGAATTTCTGCGGAACGCAGGCATCGTGTTGGCCGGCACCCTGCTGGTGGCCCTCTCGGCGCGCGTATCAGTGCCGCTTTCCTTCACCCCCGTGCCCTTGACCCTGCAGCCCTTCGCCGTTCTGCTCCTGGGCATGTTCCTGGCCCCCCGTCTCGCCTCTGCCACTCTTGTGGCTTATCTGCTCGAAGGCGCGGCCGGACTGCCCGTCTTCGCACCCGGCCTCACAGGCGTTTCGGGTCTCGCGCATCTCTTTGGACCTACCGGCGGTTACCTGCTCTCCTATCCGGTTGCAGTCTTCGCCGTGGCCGCTTTGTGGCGCATGAGCCGCCGCAGCTTCTCCTGGGCGCTCCTCAGCAGCGCCGCCGGCAGCGTGATCATTCTCAGTACCGGGGCGCTATGGCTCGGCATCTTCACGCACGCCTCGGCCGGCACAGTGCTCTCCCAGGCATTCATTCCATTCCTGCCAGGCGATGCCCTCAAGATCGTGCTCGCCGCGGCGCTCGGCTTCCAGTGGAACCGGATGCGCACTGCGCCCCGCTCCTAGCCTTCAACTGCTTCGCTCTCGAAAGGAACGCTGCATTCTGTGAGTACTCAGCAATCAGGATCTGCCAGTACGGCGGACGTCCGTGAAATCTCCATTGCCCACAGTCCGGATTCCGATGACGCCTTCATGTTCTATGGCCTGGCCACGAACAAAATCCGCGTCCCGGGCTACCGCTTCAGCCACACCCTCACCGACATCGAAACCCTGAACCGCCGCGCGCAGAACGAGGCCTTCTACGACGTCTCTGCCATTAGCTTCCACGCCTATCCTTACGTGCAGGACAACTACACCTTGATGGGTTGCGGAGGCAGCGTGGGCGAGGGCTACGGCCCCATGGTCGTATCCAGCAAGAAGCTCCAGCCCGAAGACCTGGGCAAGATCAAGGTCGCCATACCCGGCACCCTGACGACGGCCTATCTGGCGCTGAAGGTCTTCAATCCCGACATCGAAACCGAAGTCGTTCCCTTCGACCAGATCATCCCCGCCATCCTCGCCGGCAAGTACGAGGCCGGACTCATCATCCATGAGGGCCAGCTCACCTACGCCTCCAGCGGCCTCTGCAAGGTCATCGACCTGGGCGTATGGTGGCGCGAGACCACTGGACTGGTGCTGCCGCTCGGGGGCAACGCCATCCGCCGCTCTCTTGGCGCCGAGTCGCACAAGATCATCTCCAAGGCGCTGCGCGACTCCATCCAGCACGCCCTCGATCACCGCGAGCCGGCCCTTGAATACGCCATGCAGTTCGCCCGAGATCTTGACACTTCGCTAGCCAACCGCTTCGTCGCCATGTACGTGAACGAGCGCACCCTCGACTACGGCAAGGACGGCCGCGAAGCCATCCGCAAGCTGCTGGCGTTAGGCCACGAGCGTGGCATCATTCCCATTGAACCCAAGGTCGATTTCGTCGACTGAGCACTCGCGATCGACTCTGGTTTTGAAGGTGTGGCTAGACTAAGGCGCGGCTCGTCCGCGCCTTTTCTTCTGCCCTTCGCAGGCTGTCATCCTGACGCGAAGGGTCTGTGGCTATGTTTGGGACGTTGCGCCGGCTCCAGCCGTCGGGCGGTTTCAATGAGATTCAGCTTTACTTCGACTGCGCTGAGACCTTCTCGTACTCCGTCCACGCAAATTGCTTCGAATCCGCCGACCATCCGCCGGTATTCCCCGCCCCTTGCCCGCCGAAGAACGTCCTCACGGTTATGAGTTCCGCGCCGTTCGCCCCCACGCCGCCCTCCAGACGCAGCAGCTTGATCTTCATGCCCGCTCCAATGTAGGTGTGGTCCGGGTGATCCATTGGATAGGAGAGCGTATAAAGCCACTTGCCATCAGGAGAGATGTGCGGAAACCAGTCCTGCGTGTCCGCGCCCTGGGTAACTCGCTCAGCAAGCTTGTCCTGCGGTCCCGCGCCCTCGGCGGGCATCCGCCACGCATCCCACTTCCCTGCCCGGTTCGAGCAGAAATAAATCCACTTCCCATCAGCCGAGTACTCCGGCCCGTCATCGGCCGCTTTGTTCGTCGTCAAGCGCAGCTCGCCGCTGCCGTCTGCGTTAATCCGATAGAGATTTGCGCTGTCCTGGAGCGTCCCCGTGTAGACGAGGTGCTTCCCGTCCGGCGACCACCCATGCAGCCATCCCATGTGCACCTCATGCGCCGCGCTCCCGTCCACGTTCATCACCAGAATCGGATTGGGAATGTCCGCCGCCCCGCGGATCTTCGCAGGCATCGGCAGCTTGATCACGGTATCTGCAATCTGTTTTCCGTCCCATGAAACAGCATGATCATTGGTAGCCACCATGGCCGAGTTCGCATAGATCTTTTCGGGTTTGCCCTTGCCGGTGCCGCTCAGCGGAATGCGATAGAGCGCGTTACCCATATCGGAGACTATGTACTTCCCGTCGGCCGTCCAGTTGGGCGCGTGCCACTCGCCCTCGAGAGTAAAGAGGGTGGTCGTAGCCTTCTTTTGCACGTCATACACGACGAAATTCGTGCGGTATTTCGGGGCCGCAGCGGGCTGCGACGAATTCTGCGCAACCAGCCCGGAGGCGAAGAGCAGTCCCACGGTGACGAGCTTCGAGCACACTGACTTCACGGTGAATTCTCCCAAGGGCAAACGAATCACTCCGACATCCCGCGAATGTCGCGAACCGGTTCGCAGGATCGTAGTGTGTCATAAATTCTGTTCGGAACCGAAGGCCAATCGTACTACAGTTGCTGCGAGCGCGCGGCCCGGGGCGCATCCCCTGCTCCCTATTCCCTGCCCCTAAAACGCCTCTTTGTTCACAACGTACGGCATCTTCGCGCGGTCGCCCTCGTAGTTGCCTTCCAGCAGATCCATCAGCGCCTGCACGCATCGGCCCGCCATCCCCACATTCGGATCAACGGAAAGCCGTGTCTCCTTCGTCCCGCTGGCAAAGTGATGGAAGATGCGACACCGGTCTTCGATCTCCGCATCGCGCAGCGGCGAATCCGCAGGCAGCGGCTCCTTCTCGAACACGTCCAGCGCCGCGCCCGCAATCCAGTGCTCCTTGATCGCGCGCGCCAGCGCCGCCTCATCCACCACCGGCCCCCGTGACGTATTGATCAGGTACGCCGTCGGCTTCATCTGCCGCAGCGTAGTGTCGTTAAACAGATGGTACGTCGGAGTCGGCGACTCGCCCGCGCGCAGCAGCGGCACATGCACGCTTACAAAATCCCCCCTTGCCAGCGCCTCGCCAAACCGCACATATCGGATCGACGTCGCCTGCTTCTGCAGCCCGTAGCGATGCCGCATATCCATCACCTCCTGAATGTGCCCGGCAAATTCCTCATTCTCGAACACCGGGTCATAGCAGAGGATGTTCATGTCAAAACCGGTGCACTTCTTGATCATCCCCATTCCGATTCGTCCTGTCCCGATCACCGCCGCCGTCTTCCCCGTTACCTCATCACCAAGAAATGGGAGAAACGGATGCCACGCACCCCAGCGGTTCTCCCGCACCAGCCGCTCACTCGGCCACAGCTTGCGCGCCACCGCCCCCATCAGGAAAAACGCAAACTCCGCAGTCGCCTCCGTCAGCACATCGGCCGTGTTCGTAAACGGAACTCCATAGCGGTTGGCATCGGCGCGGTTGATGTTGTCGAACCCGACAGCCATTTGCGCCACCACCTTCAGCGTCCCCTTACCCGCCTCGAACACCTCGGCATCGATCGGATCGCGCAGCGTGGTGATCAGCCCATCAATCCCTTCGCGCACCTTTTTGAGAATCACCGCCTTCCCCGGCGGATCTGCCTGCGGATAGATCTCCAGTTCATACCCGCGCTGACGCAGAATTTCCAGCGCTTCGTCTCCAATATTGCAGGTGGCAAACACCCGAAATCCCATGTGCCCTCTTTCACTCACAATGTACCGTGCCCGGTCCTCGCGGCTTTTTTCTGCGCCACGGCGGGACAGCACATATCCACCGATCTAGTTACCGCTAACTCGCCACGCCATGCCACGAAGCGACTCTAACTCGCTGCGCTTGTCTTTAGCCCCTCGCCTTCACCCACTCCTCAATCCGCTCCAGCGCCTTCTGAATATTCTCCGGCGAATTGGCCACGCTGAACCGGATATACCCCTCGCCATAATTTCCGAATGCCGCCCCCGACAGACACGCCACCCCGGCTTCGTCCAGCAGCGCGCTGGCCAGCTGCTGCGACGTCCATCCCGTGCCCTCAATGTTAGGAAACACGTAGAACGCGCCTTTGGGCCGCAGGCAGCGGAACCCCTTGATTCGGTTAAGCCCATCCACCATCAGGTCGCGCCGCTCGCGAAACGCCTGACGCATCCGTTCCACCGACGCCTGATCGCCCGTGAGCGCCTCCGCCCCGGCCATCTGTGTGAAACTCGCCGTGCACGAGTTCGAATTCGTCATCAACCGCGCAATGTGCGCCGCCAGGTCCGGCCTCATCACGCCATACCCCAGCCGCCAGCCGGTCATCGCATACGTCTTCGAAAACCCATCCAGCAGAATCGTCCTCTCGCGGAACTCGGGAACCGAAAGAGGCGAAAAGTGCTGCCCTTCAAAAATCAATCGGCTGTAGATCTCGTCAGACAGCACCATGATGTTCCGATCGCCGATGGCCGTCACCACGTCCCGAATGTCCTGCTCCTCCAGCACGCCGCCGGTCGGGTTCGCAGGCGAATTCAGAATAATCAACCGCGTGCGCGGCGTAATCAGCCGTGCCAGTTCGTTCACATCCAGCCGGAACTGCCGCTCTTCACGCAGCGGAATGGGCACCGCCCGCGCCCCCACAAAATTGATCATCGACTCGTAGATCGGAAATCCCGGATTGGGATAGATGACCTCGTCACCTTCATTGGCCAGCGCCAGCATGCAGAAAAAGATGATGGGCTTGCCCCCGGGCACCACCACCACCTCTTCGGGACTCACCTGGATATTGCGGAATCGCCCCACTTCCGCCGCAATCCCTTCCCGCAGCTTCGGCAACCCGGCCGACGGCCCGTAATGCGTGAAGCCGCCGCGGAGCGCGTTCACGCCAGCCTCGATCACGTTCTGCGGCGTATCGAAATCCGGCTCTCCAATCTCCAGATGCACCACATCCCGCCCTTTTGCCTCCAACGCCCGTGCCCGCACCAGCACCTCGAACGCGGTTTCCGTTCCCAGCCGCCGCATGCGCTCTGCCAGTCGAAGGGGAAAGGGCTGATTTGAAAATTCGGAGCGATCAAAACGAATTGCCGTGGCAGTCATGGAGTTTTCAGCCTCCGCAGGACGAAGTGTCAGGGAAGCGGAGGCGCAAACACACCCTCAGAGCCTTCCCATGGCCACCCAGAACAATAGCCCTAATCGCAGAAGCCGGGAAGATACGCAATGCGGAATTGACAGAGTGATGCCTAACCTTGTTAAGCGGAATCCGCTCTTACCTTAACGGGATTCAGGAAGCCGCGCGGTTTCATCCAGACCGGCCCCGGAGTGTGAGCCCGCCCTGGGTCTTATCAGAACTCAACAAAACCGTTAAAAGAGCCCCCACACGAGTCCGTCTCTGCGTAGAGCTTGCCCGCAGTGCAAGGATCGGCATGGCCCCGCCCATAACCGATCAGGTCTGGATCACAGCAACTTGTTGACACTCCACACCTGCCCTCTGCTTTCACCAGTTCAGAGCGCGACGGAGCGTGACCTCGAAGTCGTCGGCCATGTGGCGGTGCTGAATCCCGGTGGGGTGGCCGTTGCATCCGTTGCCGGGATAGTGTTCCGAGGGCGCATAGATCACGCGGGAATCGAGGCTCTGAGCTGCTGCGCGCTGTACCATGCGGGCCAGCAGCGGGTCAGTCACGATCGCGCCTTCCGTGACGAAGATCAGCGAACGCGGATAGAGGCTGCGGGCTTTGTGGAGGAAGTCTACGTAGGCGGCAACCCAGGCGATTTCATCCAGCGGCTTGGTTTTTTCGAGGTTCATGTCGTTGGTGCCGATGGACATGAAGATGGCATCGGGCTGAAAGCGGCCGGCATCCCATGGGACGCGCCCCTCGGGCTTGTCTGACGCGATGGCGAGGGTAAAGAAGTCGGGAATGTTGACGACGTTGTCGGCGAGCACGAAGCCGCGGTAGTCGCGCACCAGGCCGCGGCCGCCATAGCAGACGAGTTGCGTTTCAGCGTCGAGGCGGCGGCCCAGCAACATGCCATAAGACTCGTAAGCATTGATATCGGGCAGTTGCGGGTCGTGGGTGCACTGCGCGTTGTTATCAATGCCGACGCCGCAGGTAACGGAGTCGCCCACGAACATGAGCTTGCGCTGCGGGAGCGGCGGCAAATCGAGCAACGTGGCGTTGGGCGAGAGGGTGAGGCCTTCAAGGGTGACACTGCCCTGCCATGTTTCTGTGCGTTTGTAGATCTCGACGGTGTGCGCGAAGTCATCGAGATTCTCCGCGATAGTGACCGTATTAGCGCCGGGCTTGAGGATCTGGAGTGTGGGCGCCTTGTGATCGATCACGATCGTCAGCGCGCTGTTGGGTGTATCGGCCGTGAGTTGAAGCTGCGCGCCGGTTCCTTTAAAACGAAATGCCAGGCCGGTGGCGGGATATGCCAGGCGCGGGTGGGCGGGGTCACGGTCGTCGGCGCGGCCCATGAGGCGCAGGTGCGAGTCATTGATAGGGATGAGTGCGGGAGGCGACTGCGGGCGGGCGTTTGAGCAAAGTGCAAGAAGCAGAGCGAGAGAAAGACAGATGCGGCGATGCGGCATGAATGAAAGCCTTCTGTGAAGCAGGTTTGGCAAACAGGAAAGGTTATCATGCGGACTGACTTGGAATTCGCAACGATCCGGAGGTTGAGCGTGCAGGATTTCCGCAGGGAATTTTTGAAAATGGCGGGACTGGGTGTGGCGGGTAGCGCAACGGTGTTACTGACAAGCCCAGCGGCGCGGGCGCAGGCGGGCGGGAGTCAAGGCGAACGGCCGGTGTATTTCGACGTGCGGAGGTTTGGCGCGAAGGGAGATGGAACGAGCATCGATGGCGGCGCGATCAATGCGGCGATCGATGCAGCCGCAAACGTGGGCGGCGGTACGGTGGTTTTTCCGGCGGGTGTGTATGCGAGCTACTCGATCCATCTGAAAAGCAACGTGGCCCTTTACCTTCAGCAGGGCGCGACGATCCTCGCAGCGTCGACGCCATACGATGGCACAGCGAAAGGCTATGACAATGCCGAGCCACAGGGCGCGTGGGAGCCCTACCAGGACTACGGTCACAATCACTGGCACAATAGCCTGATCTGGGGCGAGGATATTCATGACTTCGGCATCTTCGGACCGGGGCTGATTTACGGCAAAGGCCTGAGCCGGGGATGGGACCGCGAGAAGGCGCTGCCGGACTCAAACGCGAAGGGCGTGGGCAACAAGGGGATTGCCCTGAAGAACTGCCGCAACGTGATCCTGAGCGACTTCTCGATTCTGCAGGGAGGATGGTTCGGGGTTCTGGCGACGGGCGTGGACAACATGACCATCGACAACCTGAAGATTGACACCAATCGCGACGGGATCGATATCGACTGCTGCCGGAATGTGCGGGTGTCGAACTGCACGGTGAATTCACCATGGGACGACGGGATCTGCCCGAAGAGCAGCTATGCTCTGGGACACGCGCGGCCCACGGAGAATGTGACCATCGCCAACTGCTACGTGACCGGCGCCTATGAGTTGGGCAGCGTGCTCGATGGCACGTGGAAGCTGCGCGATGTGAAGGACGGCCAGTGGGGAACGGGGCGTATCAAGTGTGGCACGGAGTCGAATGGTGGATTCAAGAACATTGCGATTTCGAATTGCGTGTTCGAAAAATGCCACGGCGTTGCCATTGAATCGGAGGATGGCGCCATCGTGGAAGACATCACCATTACCGGGGTGACGATGCGCGACGTGGTGGCGCCGTTTTTTCTTCGCCTCGGCGCTCGGCTTAGGGGACCGAAGCCAGAGACGGTGGTGGGACGCATGAAGCGCATTCTCATCTCAAATGTGACCAGTTCGAATGCAGCGCTGCTTCCGTCGATCATTGCCGGAGTCGCGGGGCATCCGGTAGAAGACGTGAAGGTCAGTGACGTGTATCTCGAGCACGTGGGCGGGGGCGGGTTGGATCTGGCCGGGATACAGCCGCCGGAAAAGGCGGAAGCGTACCCGGATCCGGCGATGTTCGGGCAGTTGCCCGCATCGGGATGGTTTGCGCGGCACGCGAAGAACCTGGAAATGACCAACGTGGAGATCGCCGTGCAGCGGACGGACGCGCGCCCGGCGTTTCACCTTGAGGATGTGCAGGGCGCGGACTTTTTTCGCATGAAGGCGCCGGGGACGAAGGAGCAGTTCCGGCTCAAGGGCGTCTCAGACTTCAGGGTATTCGGGTGCCGGCACTATGCGGATAAGACAGTGGATGGGCCGAGTGAGATGACGGTGTGATGGAAGAATGAAGCGGGTCCTTCGCTGCGCTCAGGATGACAAGTTGTATGTCGGTGATGAGGGCGGGGCGGTTAGAGCTTGCTGCGGAAGTAGGGCAGGCAGAGTTCCAACCCGTGCCGCAATGTGATCTGCGGTTCCCAGCCGAGCAGTTCGCAAGCCTTGCCGATATCGGGTTGGCGGCGCGAGGGATCGTCTTCCACTGCTGACTCGTAGCGTATGCCGGCCCTGCTGCAGGTAAGGGCGATGACCTCCTCCGCACATTCCAGAACGGTGAACTCAACGGGATTACCTATGTTGACGGGCAGATGCTCCTCGCTGCGCGCTAGACGCACAACGCCCTCGATCAGATCGCTTACGTAGCAGAAACTGCGGGTCTGCTGTCCATCGCCGTAGACCGTCAGCGGCTCTCCGCGCAGGGCCTGCATGAGGAAATTGGAGATCACGCGGCCGTCGTCGGGATCGAGGCGCGGGCCGTAGGTGTTGAAGATGCGGACCAGGTGCGAATCAACGCCGCGATAGCGGTGGTACGCCATGACGAGAGCCTCGGCATAACGCTTTGACTCGTCGTAAACAGAGCGGGGCCCGATGGGGTTTACGTTGCCCCAGTAGGACTCCGACTGAGGATGTTCGATGGGGTCGCCGTAGCACTCGGACGTGGAGGCGTGTAGAAATCCCGCGTTATAGCGCTCTGCAATGCGGAGCGCGTTTTCCGTGCCAACAGAACCGACCCGCAAGGTTTCAATACCGAGACGCAGATAGCCCGGCGGGCTGGCGGGAGAGGCGAAGTTGTAGACGTAGTCAACCGGTCCGACGTCGAAGGGCTCGCATATATCGAGTTGCTCCAGTGTGAAGCCCGGCTCATTTTTCAGATGCTCGAGATTGGCGGGATTGCCGGTGGAGAGGTTATCCACACCGACGACGCTGTGGCCTTCGGCGAGGAGGCGGTCTGTAAGGTGAGAGCCAAGAAATCCGGCGGCGCCGGTAACGAGAACACGGGTCTTCAATGAGGGAGGCTCCGATGAGGGCGACAAGAAAATGATACAGGCCAGGCATTAAGGAAGAGCGATTGCCCACGGGCATCAAGGATTAGCGAGCGGCTTCGAGTAGACGTAGGCGGCGCGGCGGCGCGCGTAGTAATGCTCTTCCCTGCCCTGCTGCTGGTATCGGTGTGCCTCGTAGAGGCGAATGGCGGGTGCGTTTTCTGCGTCGACATGAAGCCAGATGGCGGCGGCTCCTGCGGAGCGGGCAGAGGATTCGAGGCGGGTGAGCAGTTCGCGGGCGATGCCGCGACGGCGGTGCTGGGGGGAGACTTCGAGCGTCTGAATGTAGGCGTAGCGGTCGGCCGCGGGCCCCGACCAATCGACGATGGCGAAGCCGGCCATCTGATCGGATTCTTCGGCAATCCAGGTTGCGGAGTCGGGACTATCGATCACGCTGCGCATGTAGGGGCGGGGAAAGCGTAGAGGTGGCTGGAAGCAGAGTTCTTCGATGGCGTAGAGCGTGGGGAAGTCGGAGGGGCGGTAGAGACGGCAGGGCATGGGCGGTTTTCAGTTGTCCGAGGTCAATCGTCAGTGGAAGCCACGGACGTCAATGGTATCTGACCCGAATAACGATTAAGTGTGGATTGGTCACGTCCAGCGGGCTTCCGTCCGCCGTAAGGTGCATCTCTACAACGTATTTCCTTCCGGCTTCGCCGATGAATGGGCCGAAGATTCTCAATCTGAATTCATTTGTGAATTCGCAGGCGCAGTCGTTGGGATTTGAGCCTTGGGCGACGACCCTGTCACCGTCCCACACTTTCCAGTCGGCTTTGAGAACCGGTTGAATGTCGGCCATATTGCATTCCTGCTGATCCCAAGGACCTGGGATGAGTCCCATCATGCACTTCATGTCAATAAACGGGAGACGGTTTTCAGCCCGAATCTCGATGAAGTAAGCCTCGCTTATGACGGCAAATTCAGGTGTTCGCACCCTGCCCGGAGCCAGGGAAACGGGCATGTAGACCTCGGAGTACTTTTGCCAGTGATCACAGTGATCTCGGGCGAATGCGCTCGGGACAAGGAAAAACACGCCCATCACCGCGCCGCTCAGAATTGGTCGCATAATCGGACTCCCCACAGCTCCCGGATCATCCAGCGCGGATGCGCCAATGCATGCGCAAGCTGTTGTGGAGTCATCGTTGCACTGGCCGGTTCGGGAGGGGAGTCAAACAGGACGGTTTTGCATGTGGCACAGTGCGATTGTGGGGGTCAGGAGACCCCCACTACAGCCGGTCGGGAGACCGGCGCTACAAATTGCCGCTGCTTACTTGACCTTCGCCTGGACGCCGTCAATGACGTCGAAGAAGCGCTGGTCGAGGCGGCGGTTGGTGGCGATGGCTTCCTTGATGGTGATGTCGGTGATGTCCGTGCCGTGGAGAACGGCGATGCGGCCCCACTTGCCTTGATGCACCATGTCGATGGCGTGCAGGCCGTAACGCTGCCCAAGCAGGCGATCATAGGCTGTAGGCACGCCTCCGCGCTGGGTGTGGCCAAGGTTCACGCTGCGGGTCTCAAAGCCGGTCTTCTTTTCGATCAGGCCGGCGAGCGCTTCGCCAATGCCAGAGAGGCGCGCGTGTCCAAAGGCGTCCACTTCACCGGAGCCGGTGACCTGGCCGCCTTCAGGCAGATGGCAGCCTTCAGCGACCACAACCACGCCGTAGTGCTTGCCGTGATCGTAGTTGTATTTGAGGAGAGCGCAGACATGGTCGATATCGATCGGCTTTTCCGGCACGAGCGTGACATGCGCGCCGCCGGCAACGCCCGAAGCCATGGCGATCCAGCCGGCATCTCTACCCATGACTTCCACCACCACGACGCGGTTGTGCGAATCGGCCGTAGTGTGGATACGGTCAACAGCCTCGGTGGCGATCATGACGGCGGTGTCGAAGCCGAAGGTGGCATCGGTGCCGTTAATGTCGTTGTCAATGGTCTTGGGAACGCCGATGGCATTGATGCCGTGCTCGGCAAGAAAGAGAGTGACGGACTGGGTATCGTCGCCGCCCAGCGCGATGAGGGCGTCAATCTTGTTCTGCTTGAGGACTTCCTGGACCTTCTCGATGCCGCCGGGGATCTTTTTCACGTTGGTGCGGGAGGAGTGAAGGATGGTGCCGCCTCTGAGCTGAATGCCGTCGGTGCTCTCAAGCGTGAGAGGGATGAACTGATTGTCGAGCACGCCACGCCAGCCATTGAGGAAGCCAATGAACTCGTCGCCGTAGTGGTTGATTCCCTTCTTCACCGCCGCATAGATCACAGCATTCAAGCCGGGGCAGTCGCCGCCGCCGGTCAACAGAGCAATTCGCATCGAAAGTCTCCTGAGAATTGAAAGAGTCGCGCGGCGCATAGCCGCTGAATGGCAGGCATCGTCATCCGCGCCAGCCGCGGTTCGACGCCTTAACCAGTGTACTCCGCGGCTGTAAAGCGAATTCGTGACGGCGGACACGGTGAAGCAGGGAAAAAGGGACAAACGAAACAGGGACAAAGCAACCTGGCCTGCGCTTCTTACCGGGAGAGGCAGCGCTGTCCCGGTAGAATGAGAGGACGCGCCAAATCCCCATTGAGACGTGCCCGACCGAATGCTTGCAATCCAGATGCCCGGCCCCGGAACCTTGCTGCTGCTCGCGTTTGCCAGCGCGGTGGTGGGGCTGCTTCTCGTGCTGCTGCAGCTTACGCGGCTCGGGTTCCTGATCCGCAGCACCATCCCCGACCGGCCGCGGCAGCGCATGTTCATGGCATCTGTCTCGTTCCTCATCACGTTTGTCGGCGTGCGCGTGCTGGTCTACCTGATCATGCAGAAAAAAGGCCCCTTCGATTGGGTGATGGTCCGCGGCCATCACATCCACCACCTGGTGTGGGGCATCCTGATCCTGCTGCTGACCGGATACGGCTATCTGCTGGATCTGGGACGCTCGCATACGCCGCTGTCCATCTTTTTCAGCCGTCTCATGTCAGTGAGTTATGGGGTGGGCGCAGCGCTCACACTGGATGAGTTCGCGCTATGGCTGAACATGGAACCGAACGACTACTGGAGCCGCGAGGGCAGGCTCAGCGTGGACGCGGTGATCCTGTTCGGCGCGATTCTGGCCACGGGCGCCTGGGGCGCGCCGTTCTTCCGCGGGTTGCACAGAATGTGGACCAAGCGGCAACTGGTGGGCCGCGGACTGATCTCACCTATTCGGCACGTGCGGTTGCTTCGTCCGCGTAAATTGCGGAAACGACCTCCGCATAACGCTCCGCAATAACCCGTCGCTTGAGCTTCATCGAGGGCGTCAGCTCGCCCGTATCCTGCGACCACTCGTCGGGGATCAGGCGGAAGCGCTTGATGGTCTCAAAGTTCGCCAGCCCCGCATTCACTTCCTGAACAATCTCGGAATAGAGCGCATTCACACGGCGGTCCAGAACCAGCGATGCACGGGTGACCCCTTCGAGGCCATTGTTGCGCGCCCACTCCTCCAGGGCGGCAAAATTGGGCGAGATGATTGCCGAGATGAACTTGTGCTTGTCGCCAATCAGCGCCACCTGTCCGACAAGAATGCTGGTCTTGAGCTTGTTCTCAATGGGCTGCGGAGCAACAAGTTTGCCGCCGGACGTCTTGAGCAATTCCTTCTTGCGATCGGTGATATAGAGGAAACCGTCGTTGTCGAGATGCGCGATATCGCCGGTATAAAACCAGCCCTCAGCATCAAAACACTCCGCGTTTGCTGCGGGCTTGTTCCAGTAGCCCTTGAAAATGAACGGCCCGCGCACGAGCAGTTCGCCGTCAGCGGCGAATTTTAGCTCGACATTGGGGACCGGCTTGCCCACGCTGCCGAGGCGGTGATTCGGCTCCGAGTTGAGAGCGATCACGGGCGAGGTCTCTGTGAGACCGTAGCCCTCCCACACCGCGACACCCACCGAAGCGAACCAGCGCGCTGTGTCGACCCCCAGCGGGGCTCCGCCCGAGATGAAGATGTGCACCTGTCCGCCAAAGGCCTGGTGCACCTTGCTGAACACCAGCTTGTTGGCAAGCTTCCAAAGGGGTGAGGCAGGCTTGCGGGCGCCGTAAACCGTCTCGACGTGCCGGGAGCCTATTTTGACCGCCATGGCGAGGAGTCGCTTGCGGACGGGGCTGAGCGAGGCGCGACGCTCCACTTCCTGGCGAATCTTCTCGTAGACGCGGGGCACGCCAACGAAGGTGGTGGGCCGCACCTCGCGCATGGCATAGGGCAGACGGTCGAACTGCGGGCAGTAGATGACCTGAACACCGCGGCCGTAATTGACGTAATCGAGAGCGCGGGCCGTAATATGCGACAGCGGCAGGAATGAGATACAAGCGTCGTCGCGCCCGAAGTCAAACTCGCGAGCCGCGGTGTTCTGGTTTTCGGCGATGTTGCCATGGGTGAGCATCACGCCCTTGGGCTCGCCCGTGGTGCCAGAGGTATAGATGAGCGTGGCCAGGTCCGCGGGCTGCACGGAGCGGACGATGGCGTCAAATTCCTCATCGCGCCGGCTGCCGGACTCGTCCGCCTCGGCTACGAGTTGGGCGAACGGGACGGCGGTTGATGGCGGCTCCGCCGAATCCATGATGACGATGCGCTGGAGCGGAGTCTGGGCGCGGACCTCCGCCAGCTTGTCGAACTGCTTTCGCGTGGAAACGAAGGCGATTCGCGTGTCGGAGTCGCGGAGAAGCCCGGCGATCTGCTCACCGGTAAGCGTGGGGTAGATGGGGACATCGACGGCTCCGAGCGCGAGAATGGCGAAGTCGGTGACGGCCCATTCCCAGCGGTTCTCGGCGATGATGGCGACTCGGTCGCCCTTCTGCACGCCCCAATCATGCAGGGCATGGCTCACAGCGCGCACGCGCTGGTAAATCTGGTCGGAGGAGAGCGGCTGCCAGTCGGATGAAGCGTCCTGCCAGAGCACAGCGCGGGGGTTAGCGGCCGATGCCACCCTCAGAAACAGATCATTCAAAGTCCTGATTGGAGCCGGAAAGGTCATGGTCACATGGGAAGTTTCAGAGAACATCGAGAGTGTACCAGCTTACGGGTAATACCGATGCTGCAGGCATCGGCGCCGCAGGAATCGTCTTGGGAAGGGCCGCTCCGATTTGCACAATATGAACATTCCTGCAAATTGAATCTCAAAGGGTTAATTGACCGTTAAACTAGTTTGCGAGACCCTCTCCGGACAGCCACCCTCACCATGCCGAAGACGCACACACTTTTGCAGTTGCACAAGCCTGATTCCCGCCTGCTGGTTGGTTTGGAAAAGGTGGAAGGGGTGTGCCTGGCTGCCGCCGTGGTTATGGCAGGAGCCAGCTTAGTCGCAAGATTCGTGCCGGCATTCAGTTCAACGACGGTCGAGTGGCTCAAGATCCCCCTGAACACCTCAGCGGCTGCCCTCGCCTGCGGCGCCGGGCTGGCGCTCTCCACGGTAGAAGATTCCCGCGCCGCGAATGTGGCAAGAACCTCGCTGGGGGCTCTGACGGCCCTTTTGGGAGTCGCGAGTCTTGCCATCCAGGACCATGCCAATTCGCTCGGGGCTCTGAACCGTCTCCTGGGATTCAGCTTTGTCTCCCTCGGAATCGTGGTTGTGTTTGCCCAGGCGGGCAAGGGACTGAAAGGGTGGGCTTCGGATGGCGCCCTGTTTGGAGCCGGCTGGGTGGTTCTGAGCCTCCTGACCGGCACGCTCCTCGGCGCTCTGCATGTCTTCGGCAACATTCAGGCGGATTTGGGCGAGCCTGTTGCAACCGCGCTGCTCTTCCTGCTGACTTTGTCAGCCGCCGCACGCCGGGCAGAGTATGGGCGATTCTCCATTTTTGTAGGTCGCGGATTGGGGAGCCGCATCGCTCGTAGCATTCTCCCCGTCGTTATGGTGCTGCCCATTTCCCGGGAGTTGATGCGCGCCCGCATCCTGCGGCATCACGTCTTTACCGAGAACTACGCCGCGGCATGTCTGGCTGGTGCAGGGACCATGGTCGCTTTAGGGCTCCTGCTGTGGATCTCGTGGCAATTTCGACGCCTGGAGTGGGAAATTCAGAGCCTCAGCCTGCGCGACGAGTTGACGGGCCTCTACAACCTGAGGGGTTTCCACCTCCTGGCCGAACATGCTCTGCGGATGGCACGCCGTTCGCGGCAGCCGTTTTCAGTTCTGTTTGTCGACGTAGATAATCTCAAGCAGGTCAACGACCGGCTCGGGCACGCGGCCGGATCCCAGCTGCTGGTGGAAGCAGCGGATTTCCTGAAGACGCAATTCAGGGAGACCGACGTCCTGGGGCGCATAGGCGGAGACGAATTCGGCGTGGCGGGGCAGTTCAGCCCGGAGGCCATCGTACAGGCTGAGACCCGCCTGGACGCGCTGGCGGCTCAACGAGGAACCTATGACACCCCGCGATTGAGTCTCAGCATGGGTCACGTCTCGACCGATCCACTCAGGAACGAACCGCTCGATGACTTGCTGGAACGCGCGGATGCGGCCATGTACGAACGTAAAAAGCTGAAGAAGCTGCAGGCCGTGTAAATACCGCAACCCCCTGCTATCTGTTTCCGCTTGATGAAAATCCGCTCTTCGGGTCCAAACCTGTGGAAAAGAGCTTTGCATAGTTATGCATCGGAATGTATATTTATACATGCGCGGCTCCCACGCAGGGCCGCGCTTTCGATTTGGTGGAAAGAAAGTCGTGCGATGAAGCACCTGCGGCACAATGCGATACGGGATCTGGTGGCAAAGTCCGCCGTAACCAACCAGGACGAGCTGCGGCGCAAGCTGCACCGGCGGGGCATTGAGGTGACGCAGGCTACGCTGTCGCGCGATATTCACGAGTTGCGCCTCTTCAAAGGGCCGGCTGGATATATGCTCCCCAATGGAAACGGGGGCGGAGCCGCCCTGGACGACGATGGTGGTCCCCCATCAGTGGCAGAGGTGCTGGATAGCTTCGGGATGCGCGTACAGCGCGCCATGAACCAGGTGATTCTGCGGACCATGATGGGAGGAGCACAGCCGGTGGCGGCCGCGCTCGACTACGAACAATGGCCCGAGGTGGTGGGAACCATCGCGGGCGACGATACGGTGCTGGTGATCTGCCAGGACGCCAAGCACGCAACGGAAGTGGAAAGCCGCTTGAGGATGATGCTGGAGTCATGAACGGAACGGTGCAGACGGCAGTCGTTGGAGTGACAGGTTACGCGGGCGCTGAGCTTGCCCGGATACTTCTGCGCCATCCCCGGCTGAAAGGCACGCCCCCGGTATTCGCAGGCCGCCTGGACGAAAAAGGGATGGAGCGCGGTGGCATTCCGCTGGGTGAGATCCATCCCGAACTGATGGACAGCCGGCGTAGCGGCGATCTGAGGCTGCAGCAGTTCTCGTGGGAATTGCTCACCGACCTCGACGTGCAGGTGCTCTTCCTTGCCACTCCGCATGAGCAATCGCGCAAGTGGGTACCGGAGGCGCTGGAACGGGGCATCCGCGTAATCGATCTCAGCGGCGCGTGGCGCCTCGCTGAAGCAGCCAATCGGGCGGTGTACGCGTTTGAAGATGAGGGCTCGGCGCGCGCTTCGGAGGTCCAGCAGCAGGCCGTGTACGGAATGCCGGAGTTGCATCGCCCCGCCATCGCGAAAGCAAAGGTGATCGCTAACCCGGGCTGCTATGCGACCTCCGTGATACTGCCGCTGAGGCCTTTGGTGGACGCCGGATTGCCGGATCTCGACTTCGGCATTGTTGTGGACTCGAAGAGCGGGGTGAGCGGAGCGGGGAAGGCGCCCACGCCTAAGACGCACTTTATGTACGCGGCGGACAACTTGTCTGCCTACGGCGTGTTTACGCACAGGCACACAGGAGAGCTTTTGGAGCAGGTCGGGCTCGCCGCGGAACAGATCGTTTTCACGCCGCACCTGCTGCCGATTCCCCGCGGAATCCTGTCCACCGTATATGTGAGGTTCAAGCAACCGCAGACGCACGCG
>NZ_DASXYM010000023.1:0-53128 GCF_036502485.1 Occallatibacter sp.
GCATCATCATCGCCACCATCGGCGCTGTAGTGCTCACATTGATCGTTCGGCTGATCAGCGGCAACCGGCGAGCAACTGCCTAGCGCCTCACTTCGATTTGCGGGCTCGCCGATAACCCTCGGCGAGCCACTCAATCGCCGCCTGCACACCCACCCCGCCGTGCAGCAGGTGCGCGACTTTCCCAGGCTGCGCAAAAAAAGTCACTCCAATAAGCTTTGTAACAAGGGCACGGCTTCAGCCGGGCCAATAAGCTCCCTGAGGATCTGTTGGGCTTCAAAAAACGTCACTCCAATAAGCTTTGTAACAAGGGCACGGCTTCAGCCGGGCCAATAAGCTCTCTGAGGATCTGCGGGGCTTCAGCCCCTGCTACGACTGACCTACCCAGAATCCCGCGTTTCCCGCAGCCCGATCAGCCCGCTAAACCTCCTGCAAGGGCTCTGTAACAGGGCGCGACTTTCCCAGGCTGCGCAAAAAAAGTCACTCCATAAGCTTTGTAACAAGGGCACGGCTTCAGCCGGGCCAATAAGCTCCCTGAGGATCTGTGGGGCTTTAGCCCCTGCTACGGCTGACCTACCCAGAATCCCGCGTTTTTCCCGCAGCCCGATCAGCCCGCTGACAAACCTCCGGCAAGGGCTCTGTAACAGGGCGCGACACTGTTTTGAAAGGGCACGAATTCCAGCCTGCCCGGAGCGGAGTCGAACGGTGCCCATAACCATGCACCCGTGACCGCCATCACTGACCGGAAATCAAAACCTGTCACAATAGCAAAGCCGCCGGGTGACTTGAGACCTGACCGTCAAATCGCAAAAGAATCACCCTAAGTTAACCAGAAAATTAATAGGTCATTGTTTTTCGCTCCCTGCGCACGCCGAGGGCCACTGATTGAAAAATAGAGACTTAGGTGGTCGACTACCTGTGATGCAGCTCACTTTTGCTGAAGGATTTCCCCGGTGCTCAAAGGCCGTGTTTCCAGCGAACCTAATCAGTAAGATGATCGATCAGTAAACAGACCCCCATCCAGCCCTTAACCACCAGAAACTCCACTCCTAGTAAACTGGATGTGAGGTTTGTATGCCAGAGATTCAGCGCAGGAAGACGCCGGCGGTTCGCATTGGCCAGGTCAAGGTTGGCTGGGAGGTTCCCGTCGTCGTCCAGTCGATGACCAACACCGACACCGCCGACATCCAGAGCACCATCGACCAGGTCGCAGCGCTCGCCCTTGCCGGTTCAGAGATCGTCCGCGTTACCGTCAACAATGATGAAGCCGCCGCGGCCGTCCCCCATATCGTCGAGGGCCTTGATAAGCGCGGCATTGCCGTCCCCATCGTCGGCGACTTCCATTACAACGGCCACCTCCTCCTGAAGAAGTACCCCGCCACAGCGCGGGCTCTGGCCAAATACCGCATCAACCCCGGCAACGTCTCCATCGGGCGCAAGGACGACGACAACTTCCGCACCATGGTGGAGTGCGCGGTCGAGAACCAGAAGCCGGTCCGCATCGGGGTCAACTGGGGCTCGCTTGACCAGGCGCTGCTGACCCGCATGATGGACGAGAACAACAGGTCCGCCAATCCCCTCCCCGCTCGCGACGTCATGATGGAAGCCATGGTGGTGAGCGCACTCGACTCCGCCAAAGCCGCCGAACGCTACGGCCTTCGCGATGACCAGATCATCCTGTCCGCCAAGGTCTCCGGCGTGCGCGATCTCATCGATGTCTACACCAATCTCGCCGCGCGTTGCCATTACGCCCTGCACCTCGGCCTGACTGAAGCCGGCATGGGCGCCAAAGGCCTGATCGCTTCCACCGCTGGTCTTGCTCCGCTGCTCCTCGCCGGCATCGGCGACACCATCCGCGTCTCCCTCACCCCCAAGCCCGGCGGCGATCGCACCGAAGAAGTTCAGGCCGCGCAGCAGATCCTGCAGTCGCTGCAGATCCGCAGCTTCATGCCCCAGGTCACAAGCTGCCCCGGCTGCGGCCGCACCACCAGTACCTACTTCCAGGAGCTCGCCGAGCAGATCCAGAACTACCTGCGCACCTCCATGCCCGAATGGCGCAAGGTCTACCCCGGCGTCGAAGAGCTCAAGGTAGCGGTGATGGGCTGCGTCGTCAACGGCCCCGGCGAAAGCAAGCACGCCAACCTCGGAATCTCTCTTCCCGGAACCTTCGAGGAGCCCAAAGCACCCGTCTACGTCGACGGCAAGCTCCTGAGGACCCTGCACGGCGACACCATCATCGCCGAGTTCAAGCAGATCCTCGACAACTACGTACTGAGCCACTACGGCAAAAAACAGGAAGAGCTGGTCGGAGCGCGCTAACTTCACTCAAGCTCCATGCGAGGCCGGACAGCAGAATGCTCTCCGGCCTTTTCTTCGTCTCCAAAGCCCACTCTCTGCTATCGTGCTCTACATCCCGGAGGCACGATGAAAGTCCGTTCTCTTGCAGCAGCACTCTCCCTGATGTTCGCCGGATCGTATGGCTTCGCGCAGCAGTCGCACTGGGCGGATGCCGGCGATGCCGTCGCCAAAATGGTGATCGACTCTGAGCGCAAGTGGGCCGAATCGAGCTGCGATCACAATCGCATTGGTGAGACCATCCTGGCAGACGACTTCTACGGCACCGCGCCCGACGGCTCTCGCTATGAACGGGCCAAAGAGATCGAAGGCGATTCGTCGCGCAAGGGTCGCGATTGCAAGCTGGATGGCGCCCGCGTACGCTTCTTTGGCGACGATCTGGCGATGGTCTACGGGAGCGAACGAGCCACCATCCCAGATCACGAGGGCAAAGACGCCCTTCGTTGCCTCGTCTGGTCCGACACCTGGCTCAAACGAAACGGCAAGTGGCAAGTCATCTCCGCACAGGACACAGCCGTAGCCTGCCAGTAGCTCGCAAAGAACGCGTTCCCATGAGGAAGACGGACCTAATCGTGTGCTTGCTCCGCCAGAGCAGGCGCAAAGCGCGCCCCCGATCCCAGAATGATCGCCGACGCCACCAGCGAAACCAGCGTCACCCCCAGCGCCAGCCGCAGGTTTGTCCGGTCCGAAACCGCCCCAATGATCTGCGGCGAAAACGTGTCGCCAAAGAAATGAATGCAGAACAGGTTCACAGAGATCGCCGTAGCCCGCACCGGCGCGGAAACCGAATTCACAATCGCAGCATTCAGTGGCCCGGTGTTGAGGAACAGAAAGAACTCCGCCGCGAATAATGCCGGCAGCGCCCAGGCCCGCGGTCCGAAGAACACCAGCGCTCCAAAAGGAATGGTCAGCACGACACTCCAGAACGACAACAGATAGAGCGCCTTATGGTTGGTCTTCAGCCAGCGCTGCGCAATGAATCCGCCCACGGCAGTTCCCGCGATGCCATCGATCACCGTGATCGCGCCTACCCAGGTTCCGGCCGCCGCGGTCGACATGCCCGCGAAGCGCTCCAGAAAGACGGCGATCCAGTTGGAGATGCCGCCCATGGCAAAGGTCAGCATCGCAAGGCCCAGGGTCGCGGTCAGGAACGCCTTGTTCTTGAACAGACCCCGGAACGTGGTCCGGTCGCCGGTAGCCTTCAGGTGATCGCTCCCGCCCCGCACCGGTTCGCTGCCAAAGACTCCATACAACGCCGCCACCACCAGGCCCGGAATGGCACAGACAAAAAACGGCGCCCGCCAGCCGTATGCGGTGCCCAGTTGCCCTCCGGCCGTGTACCCAATAGCTGCGCCTACGGGGATGGCCAGATAAAAAATGGACAGGATGCGGTTGCGGCTGCGTTCATCGTAAAAGTCCGAAAGCACGGCCGGCGCGAAAATGCCAAACGACGCTTCCCCCACTCCCACCAGGGCGTGTCGCACATACATGCTCCAGTAGTCGTTCACCCACGCCGTCGACAGCGTGAGCAGGCTCCACAGGATCGCTCCACCCACGATGAGCGGCTTGCGGCTGACGCGATCGCCAAGCCAACCCGTGAGCGGAGCACACAGCATATAGACCACGAACATAGCCGTGGTCAGCGCGCCAACTTTCTCGTCGCTCCAGCCGTATTCCTTCTGGATCAGCGACTGCACGCCCGGAAGGATGTAGCGGTCAATGTAATTGAGAAGATTAAGGCAGAGCAGCAGGCTCAGCGTGACAAACGCTGGACTGAAACGTGAACGCCGAACGGGTTGGGTCAGAGTGGACACCGTGCGATCAGAATACAGCGATCAGACATGAATCGATTCCGCTGCGCGCGATCAGCCCTACCACGCCACCTTCTCCGGCAGAAACTCCGCGAACAGCTCGTCGTAGTAAGGCTTCACCGCCTTCACATCCGGCTTCGTGTGCCCCTTGGAATAAAGATCGTACTGGTTGAACTTCAGCACCCACGGCAGCATCGCGCGGTCCTGCTCGTTCGCCAGATGCTCATAAGCTCCGTGCTTGTGCCACGGATAGAACGAGTGATAGCGCAGCATGTACAGCGCTTCGATATTCAGATACGGCTTCATCGCTTCAGCGATGTACCCATCGTGGCTGAACGACATGTGCAGCTTGTCCAGACCGCAACCCGGCTCGTAGATCCCGCACTGCGTCTGATACTCGCAAACTAAGCGGTCAGGATTGTTAGCAAAGTACTCGTGATAAACAATGTGCTCTGACCATGCGCAGCCCACCGGGAAGGTGTCACCCACCACCGCCCACTGCGGCTCGCCGTACAGGCAGAGGCACTTGCCCAGATCGTGCAGAAACCCGGTCAGCACCATCCAGCGCGGATGGCCATCGCTGCGGATCGCCTCCGAAGTCTGCAGCAGATGCTCGATCTGCGTGAGGTCGGTGTCCGGGTCGGAGTCGTCCACCATGGTGTTGAGGAACTCAGCCGCCTCCCAGATCGTCTTCATGCCCTTTTGCAGCGAAAAGTACTGCTTCTCTTTTTCAAGAACGAAGGCGACCGTCTGGTTTTCGTGATTCAGACGGTAGAACTCGGCCACACCGGGGTTCGCAGCCTTGTCGTACTGGCGGAACTCTTCGGTCGATTTGCCTTCGCGATACCGGCCTTCGACAAAATCATCCCATTGATCAAGGCTGGCAAGCGGGTTCTGGGCAGTCGGAGTAGCACTCATGGAAACCTCCTGCAGGCTGGATGGAAAGGATCCCATCCGGTCACGCAGCTAGTCTCTCAGAAATCTCTCGTGGGCGGATAGATTCCATGATGGGGATCAATGGTCTTGCGGCTGGATGCGGCTCATTCGATCCACAAGGCAGACTGAGCTTCTCGCAGATCAGTTCGAACAACTCGCCTTCGGTGCGCACCTGCTCCAAACGGGCGTTCTCCAACTCCGCGAATTCCTCGTCGCACCACAAAACCAGGTCAACCACATCGAGGCCCACTTTGATTACTCCTGCGGCCGCGGCCACCTTGCCACCACCGTCGTCCCAATCCCGCCCCGCGGCCGGAACACGCCCTTGACCTCAGCCCATACCGGCTCTGTAGCCTTCACGATGTCTTCCAGTACCTGGTTGCAGATGTTCTCCTGGAAAATCCCCAGATTGCGATAGCAAAACAGGTATTCCTTCAGCGACTTCAGCTCCAGGCAGCGCTCCCGCGGCATGTAGCGAATCAAAAGCGTCCCGAAATCAGGCAGGCCGGTTTTCGGGCAGACGGAGGTCAGTTCGGGGTCGTCAATCTCGATCTCGTAGCCCGGAAATTGATTCCTCCATGTTTCGATCGCGGGGAAGGCAAAGTCCAGGCCGGCCTTGGCGTGATCGTCCGTATAGCGGGGTTGCGTCGTTGCCATATTTCTATTGTACGGATTCTCAAATTCCGAGGCTAACCTGCCCCAACTCACGCCTTTGCATGGATTTTGCGCAACTTCGACCGCACTCATGAGTCCTATATACTGACCTAGGCTTCCGAATGGCTAGAGAAAGCAAACAACTGGACTGGCGTTGGGTTTGGCTCGGCGCCGGCGTAATCCTCATACTGGTTTTCTTCTCGGTTCGCTCGCTCACGCGCGATCGGCTGCAGGTGCGCGTGGTCGAAGCGGCCAATCAGTCGCTGGAAAGCACTCGCAGCACCAACGGGCGCGTTGAGCCTGAGATGAACTACGGGGTATTCAGCCCGCTCTCCACCACGGTGAAAGCCGTAACCGTGCAGACCGGCGATCACGTCGATGCGGGGAAACTGCTGGTATCGCTCGACGATATTCAGGCTCGCACCCGGGTAGCGGCCGCCGAAAGCGGCCTGAAGACGGCCCAGGCCGCACTGGAAGCCGCGCAGCATGGCGGCACGCTGGCCGAGCGGCAGGCTGCCTCGTCTGAGATTACCCGGGCACAGATTGACCGTGACCAGGCGCAGCACGACGTCGTTGCCCTGACCAAGCTTCATGCGTCCGGCGCTGCCTCGGCCAGCGAAGTGGCGGCGGCAGAACAACGGCTGCAATCGGCCAACGCCTCGCTCGAGGCCAGCCAGAACAGTTCCAGGAACCGCTATGCTCCGTCTGACCTGGCCCGTGCGGAAGCCGCCGTGCACGATGCCGAGACCGCCCTCGCCGCAGCACGCGATACCCAGAGCAGGACCGTGGTGCGCGCGCCGGCTCCGGGAACCGTCTACACCCTGAATGTGAAGCCCACCGATTTCGTCGAAGAGGGCAAGCTCATTCTGCAGCTTGCCGACCTGAAGCACGAGCGCGTACGCGCCTACTTCGACGAGCCGGAGATCGGCGTGTTGTCCGTAGGACAGTCCGCCGTGATCAAATGGGATGCCAAGCCAGGTCAGGTGTGGAAGGGCCACATCGAGCGCGTTCCCGTAACCGTCACGCAATATGGCACGCGCAACGTCGGTGAGGTGCTGGTGGCTGTCGATGGCGACGCCGACGGCCTCCTGCCGGACACCAATGTCACCGTCACGGTCACCACGTCCAGCCAGGCCAATGCACTCAGCATTCCGCGCGAGGCCCTCCACGTCGAAAACGGGAAACCCTACGTCTTCCGCGTCATAAAAGACGAGTTGAAGCGCACCCCCGTTCAATACGGCACTATGAATCTGAACCAGGTAGCCATCGTATCCGGACTGAATGCAGGGGATTGGGTGGCTACCGGATCCATCAGCGGCCAGCCATTGCAGGAAGGCGTGCCGATCAGGCCCGTGAAGTGACGCGCCTCGGAACGGCAATACTCGCAGCAGTGTCCCTGTGCGCAGCAGCGGCAGAAGCTCCCGTGCAGGCCGTCGGCGGCGGCATCGGCCAGGCCAGTGCCGCCCTGCAGGCCGGTCAGGCCGACTTGGCGATTTCCATTTTGAGTTCCCTCCCCCAACCCGAGTCCAACTCCGCTGATGCCCACGGCATTCGCTGCCGCGTGCTCTTCACGCTGGAGCAATACGACCTCGCGCAGCCTGAGTGCGAGAAGACCGTCGCGATGGACTGGCAAAACTCGATGAATCATCTCTGGCTCGGCCGGGTGCTCGGCGAGCGCGCTGAAACCGCATCGTTCGTCACCGCTTACAATCTGGCAAAACGCGCACGCGGTGAGTTCGAACAGTCCGTGCAGTTGAATCCTCGCAACGCCGAGGCGCTTGCCGATCTGGGTGAGTTCTACTACTCCGCTCCCGGCGTGGTGGGCGGCGGCATCGGCAAAGCCCAGGGCGTCGCCGCACAGTTGGACAAGGTCGATCCGGCACGCGCCCATGAGTTGCGCGCCGCCATTGCGCAGGAAAATCATGACTACGTGACGGCAGAGAACGAATTCCGCCAGGCCATCGCGGCCAGCCCCCATCCGGCTTTTCAGTGGATGCGGCTGGCGAGTTTCTTTCGCAAGAACAAGCGGGATCAGGAGATGCAGACCGCCCTGCAGAATGGCAAGGCCGCCGCGGAGCGCGATCGCCAGCACTCGGCCGTAGCGCTGTTCAATGGCGCATCGGTCCTGATCAAAGCGAATCAGAATCTCCTCCTTGCCATCAAGTTCCTGCAGCAATACATCGCCTCCAGCAATCAAACAGAAGAGGCGCCCGTCTTTGTCGCGCACACCTGGCTGGCCCGCTTGTACAAGCAGACCGGCGATGCAGCCGGCGCGGCGCGCGAACGCAGCGCCGCCTTGGCACTGGCGAGCACCTATAGACCCGCACAGGATTTGAAGATTTGATCGGACGCAGATTGAACATCAAAGCCATACCGCTGACTCGCTTCGGACTGCCTCTCGCAGCGGCCCTCGCATTTGCCGCAACCGGCAACCAGGCGCGCGGACAGGTGTCGTTAAAGACGGTGGTCGATCTCGCGCAGCGCAACAGTGCCACGGTGCGGATAGCCGAAGCCGACGTCGCAAAGACCCGCGCAGCCTTCGAGCAGAGCAGAGACGCCTACATTCCCTCGGTAAATTTTGGAACCGGAATTCCGGCGTTCCCGTCAGTTGGATTTACGGGCAGCCCGCCCTCGATCTACACCATGACAGTGGAATCGCTGGTCTTCAGCATTCCGCAAAAGCACTACATGGACGCGTCGCGTAGCGGATGGCGCGCAGCGGAATCGCGATTGAAAGATGCGCGCGAGCAAGTGGCGCTGGATGCAAGTAACGCCTATATCGAACTCGACACCGTGACTAACGAGCTTGCCGCCGCCAAACAGCAGGAAGCAGCCGCCAACCGCCTGGTCGAAATAGAACAGCAGCGCGGCGAGGCGGGAGTGGATTCGGTGCATGCACTGCTCGAAGCAAAGCTCACCGCGGCAAACATCAAGGTGGCGCGCCTGCATCTGGAGACGCGCGCTGGCACCCTCTCCAAGCAACTGGCCACCCTCACGGCTCTGCCGGTTGGGTCCATCTCGCCCGATCACGCCAGCATTCCGGAGATACCCGAGATACGCGGCGACATCAAACCAAAAACAATCTACGCCATTGAAGCAGCTCGCCTGGCCGCGCGTGCAAGGTCTCAGCTGGCCACCGGCGACAGGCAGACAAACTACATCCCTACCCTGAGCTTCGGCGCGCAGTACAACCGCAATACCACCATTCTGAACGAGGTAAACAAGTTCTTCGCTCAGCCGTTGCCCGCCAACAACTTTGCGTCGGGATTCAACGTCCAGGTGCCGCTGTTCGACATGGTGCACCGCGCCAAAGGCCGCGAGTCTGCGGCCGACGCATTGCGCGCCACCGCAGAGGCGGAGCAGGCCGAGCGCCAGAACGATGTGGTCATCGCCGAGCTGACCGGCACGTTGCGCGAAATGGACGCCCAGGCTGAAGTCGCCAGCCTCAAGCAGCAGATCGCAGCCGATGATCTCAAGACCGTCCAGACCCAGATGCAGACCGGCAACGGAGCAGGCGTCGGGCCGGGGGCTCCAGCGCAGATCTCACCCACCCAGGAACAACTCGCGCAAATCGACGAGAGGCAGAAATTTCAGGATGCCCAGGAGACCGGGCTGAATCTAACCAAGGCGCGCCTCAATCTGCTGCGGGCCCTCGGCCATATGCAGGACTGGTTGAACCAAGTCCATAGTCACTAAGTAGTTAGCCGTCAAACACCGGTCAGAAAAACTGCTCGATGTTAGAATTGAAGGGATGTCTATGCCTTTGAAAACCCTCTTCCTCAACCCACCATCGTTTGAGAACTTCGACGGTGGTGCCAGCTCGCGCTGGCCGGCGACGCGCGAGATTGAGTCGTATTGGTACCCGGTTTGGCTCACCTACCCTGCGGGCATGCTGGAAGGCTCGCGCCTGCTGGATGCGCCGCCGCACCACGTTTCGGCTGAAGAGACGATCAAGATCTGCAAGGACTACGAATTCCTGGTGCTCTTCACCTCCACCGTGGGCTGGGAGGGCGACCAGCGCCTCGCCGAGGCCATCAAGGCCGCCAATCCTTCTATCCGCGTCGCCTTTGTCGGACCGCCGGTGACCACCGACCCCGAGCGCGCTCTGAACGAGTGCTCGGTCCTCGACTTCATCTGCCGCCGCGAATTTGACTATTCCGTCGTCGAGTTCGCCCAGGGCAAACCGCTCAGCGAAATCCTCGGCATCAGCTATAAGCAGGACGGCACGATCATCCATAACGCCGATCGCCCCCAGGTGGAAGATCTCGACGCGATGCCGTGGGCGACCAAGATCTACAAGCGCGACATGGACGTGACCAGGTACAACGTCCCCTTCCTGCTGCATCCCTACATCGCGCTCTATTCCACGCGCGGCTGCCCGGCGCAGTGCACCTTCTGCCTCTGGCCCCAGACACTCTCCGGCCATGCGTGGCGCAAGCGCAGCACGGACGACGTTGCCGCGGAGCTCAAATGGGCCAAGGAGAACTTCCCCTTTGTGAAGGAGTTCTTCTTCGATGACGACACGTTCAACATCCAGAAGCAGCGCACCATTGAGCTGTGCGAGAAACTCAAGCCGCTCAACCTGACCTGGAGCTGCACCTCGCGCGTCACCACCGACCGAGATACCCTCAAAGCCATGAAGGACGCGGGCTGCCGCTTGCTCATCGTCGGCTTCGAGTCCGGCGATCCGCAGATCCTCAAAAACATCAAGAAGGGCGCCACAGTCGAGCGAGCGCGCGCCTTCGCCAAGGACTGCAACGACCTTGGCCTGGTGGTCCACGGCGACTTCATCCTCGGCCTCCCCGGCGAGACTAAGGAATCGATCCGCAACACCATCAACTTCGCCAAGACCCTGGACTGCGAGACCATCCAGGTGTCCATTGCCCACGCCTATCCGGGCACGGAGTTCTACGAGTTCGCCAAGTCCAACGGCTTCATCACCAACGAGAAGATGGAAGACGGCGGCGGACACCAGATGGCGCACATCGAGTACCCCGGCCTGCCCGTCGATTACGTGATGGAGATGGTGCACCGCTTCTACGACGAATACTACTTCCGTCCCAAGGCGGCCTTCCGCGTGGTCTGGAAAGCAATCGTCAATCGCGACGTGCCGCGCCTTTACGTGGAAGCCAAGGCCTTCCTGAAGCTGCGCTCGCAGCGCAACAAGATGGTGAAGGAAGCCCGCAAGGGACAGCCCAAGCCGCAGGCACCAGTCGGCGCCGGCGCATAGCGTGAGAGCTGTATCTCCATCGGACTTTGCTTTTCTTGCTGTCATTGCCGAAGGGAATCTGCTGTTGCTCTCTTTCGCAAGCCCCCGGAAACTGCTCGAGTGCAACCTGAAAGGGCGGCGGATTGCCGCCCTTTCCTTTTGCGGCTAAAGGAACCGCACGCGACATGGCGCAATACCGGCTCACGCCCCAACAATGGATGATCCTGGGACTGGTGGCCTTGTGCGCGCCGCTCGGAGACACGTGCCTTTCGCGTGGCATGACCCATTTGCCGGCCATCTCCCTCGCCGCACCGGGCACGCTGGTTGCGGCCGTGTTCACACCTTGGATCGCGGTGGGGATCGCGCTGCTGATCGGGTTCTTCGCAAGCTACCTTACGGCGCTGTCTTGGGCCGATCTGACATTCGTGCTGCCTGCAACGGCGTTCGGCAACGTCATCGTGGCGCTGTTCGCACGGTTCTGGCTTCATGAAGAGATCTCGTTGCAGCGCTGGGCGGGCATCGTGCTCATCACCGTGGGTGTAGGATTTGTGGCGCACGGGCCAGCGGTCACGGAACGGCCAGTGCCTCTGGACCAGGCGCAGGTTCCCGCGCCCAAAGAGGAGCACGTACGATGATGCTCTCTCACGCAGGCGCGCCCGTGAGCGCATGGGCAGCGGCGGGCATGATCGCCGCCATCGTGCTCACTTCCACCACGGGCGAAGTGCTCACGGCGGCGGCCATGAAATCCATCGGCGATCTCGATGACATTCGCGCGCACTCGGGCATGAAGGGCGCAATCAAGGCTGTGGTGACTTGCCCTCTGTTCTTCGCTGGAGTCTTCTTTCTCGCGGTAGCGTTCTTCGCGCTGCTCTTTGCGCTGAATCACCTGAACCTGAGCCTCGTCGCACCCGCGTCAGCTTCACTTACCCTCGTCACGAATGCCGTGGCCGGCAAGCTCTTCCTGCATGAAAACGTGGACCGGCGCAGATGGGCTTCAGCAATATTCGTCTGCATCGGCGTATATCTGCTGGCCCACTGAAACACCTTGCTGGACCCGGCTTGTATCTGGCGTATCCAGCGCGAGGCTCTCAAATCGGCCCTTACCTGAAAGCTTGCGGAGAAACCGCGAGTCGGCTGACCGGATGTCACACAGCTGGTCCGGCGCCTATCCATTCAGGGTGCGACACGACCAATCAGCCTCATCAAACCACGCGGCTTCAAATCGGGCTCAAAAAACTTCGACGAGCTACCCGCGGTTGCCGCAAGGGCTTCCGCCGCCAGATGCCCTGACCGCGCCGCGCTCTCCATCGTCGACGGCCAGCCCGTCTGAATCCAATCCCCCGCCATAAACAGATTCGGCCACGGTGACTTCGCCGAAGGCCGCGCCGCGTCAATACCCGGCGGAACCCCAAACGTAGCGCGGACTTCTTTGATGAGCGCCGCTTTGACGACACGCGCGCTACGCGCCTCCGGAAAAAACTCGCCCACCTCCGCAAGCGCCTGCTCGATGGCCCGCTCGCGCGGCAGCGCCGCGAAAACGCGCGAGGCGGACTGCACCAGCTCGATGTAGTTACCCGGACGATTCTGCAGCTTCGACTGGTTGTACATCCAGTGCAGCTCGCGGTCGAGAAGCACAGCATGCTCCAGATCGGTGACCTCTCGATCGAACCAGAGATGCACGCTCGAGATGGGCCAGTGCACATGCCTCGAAAGCTGCTGCGTCAGTAGTTCGCTGCCCTCGTTCGCAGGCAGCCGCGGCAGCAGTTTCGCAAAAGCTTCAAACGGCAGCGCCAGCACGACGAAGTCAGTGACCAGCGGCGCATCTTCGCCGCGCACCGTGAGCATCCACCGTCGCGAGCCTTCATTCCACTCGAGGGTGTCCACGCTGGCATTCAGCAGAAGCCGCCCCCCACGCGCGCCAAGAAACTCGGGCACCGGCGCGTAGAGATCGCTCAACGGCACTGTGCTCATTCCCAGGGCGCCTGCTTCAGCCGAATCCATGAAGAGGCCGCGGATCACCATCGACGCATAATTCACGCCGATCTGATCGATGTCGGAGTTGAGCGCCGAGGCGATCACAAGACGCCAGAAGCGCTCCATGGCGCCCCGCGACTGGCGCTGACGCCGCAGCCACGCCCCCAGTGATTCGCGCGGATCAGTGCCGCTGCCCAGCAGAATCGCTGTGAAGGCCCGCGTCAGCGACACTTTATCCGCCAGCGAAAACGCGCCGCAGGTAAGCAGCTTGGGCAAACCATGCAGCGGCGCCGGCAAGCTCGTAGCGCCGAGCGCCGACCTGCGGCCGCCCGGCTCGATCATCGTATAGTTCGTGGTCCAGTGAATCTTGTCCGCGACGCCGATGCGGCGATAAAACCCAAGCAGGTTGGTGTACGCGCCGATCAGCGCGTGCTGGCAGTTGTCGATGACTTCATTCACGCCGGGATGAAGATACGACGACGCACGCCCCCCCAGGTAGCCGCGACGTTCGATCAGCGTGACGGAATAGCCCGCGTCGGCAAGCGCACACGCGGCGCTCATGCCGGCTACGCCGCCGCCAACAATGGCCACGCTCGTCATTTGGTCAGGCGGGCCCAGCCCATGCGCATCATACCCACAGCCAGAATCTCAAGCTTCATGAATGTCGGCACGCTCTGGCGATGCGAGAACACGTCATAATTCGCGCGGCGGATGCATATGAGCAGGCGATGATAGATGCGCACCAGCACCCACAACGCGGGCCGGCTCTCGCGATCGATCAGCGGCAGCAGTGCCTTCGCGGACTGGTAGTACTTCTCCGCCCGCGCAGCGATGTCGGCAAGCAGCGCGCGCTCGTCCGCATTGGGCGGAGTGCCGCCCTTCCGATGCAGCAGCGAATCAAGCGCCACGTTGTGCGCGGCCAGATCCTCAAGTGGAAGATACACGCGATTGCGCGCCGCATCTTCGGCCACGTCGCGCAGAATGTTGGTGAGCTGAAATGCAATGCCGGTCTCTTCGGCCAGCTTCTCGGCACGCGGGTCAGAGTAGCCAAAAATGCGGATACACACCAGGCCCACCACCGACGCAACCAGGTAGCAATAGCGATAGAGATCGTCAAACGTCGCGTAAGTGTCGGGGTGGTCCGTCGCCGTGTGTTCCAGATCCATCGTGGTGCCGGCAACCAGTTCGTCCAGCAGCGTGAGCGGGATACGAAAGCGCTGAATGGCATCGCGCGTCGCAACAAAAACCGGGTCGCTGGTTTCAGCACCGCGGCTTACCGCGTGCCACTCCGTGCGCCATCCGTCCAGCTGTCGCATACGCTCGTCACGCGAGAGGCTCTCGTCGTCTGCAAGGTCGTCAGCCCTGCGCATGTAAGCGTAAATAGCGCAGATCGCATTGCGGCGCGGCTCCGGCAGAGCCACAAAAGCGTAGTAAAAATTCTTAGCCTCGCGTTTAGCGATAGCTCGACACTGCGCGTACGCCTGCTCGATGCTGGGCTCGGCCGATATCGCTGCGGTGCTCAAGCTGCCTTCCCCGCTTGCCCGCCAAGACGCAGGAAGGGCAGAAACTTGCCCGTAACCGCGCGTAGAGCCAACTGCAGCTTAGTCGCCTTGCTGATCGATGGGCGCGCGCTCAGCACGTCGAAGTCGCGCTGCTCAATCGCATTGAGAATCTCGAGCCCGCCGCGGCTGAACAGATCGAGATCGATCGCGAGTTCGCGGTTCACCATGCCGATCAGCGGCAGCCCCTGCTGAAATAGGTTGCGCGCGTAGCCGACTTCATGCCGAAGCAGCGCGCGAAACTCGGCCGTTGCCACACCCGCTGCAATCGTCGCGTCGCTCACACCAAAGCGCTGCATGTCGTCCTGCGGCAGATAGACGCGGTCGCGCACCTGGTAGTCGCTGCGCACGTCCTGCCAGAAGTTGGCAAGCTGCAGTGCTGTGCAGGTTGCATCCGACAGCCGAAACTTCTCGTCCTGCGTTTCCGGCGTAACTTCACCGCACGCATAGAGCACAAGCCGGCCCACAGGATTTGCCGAATACTCGCAGTAGTGAAGCACTTCCTCCATGCTGGCAAACCGCGTGACGGTCTGGTCCTGGCGGAACGCGACCAGCAAATCCGCAAACGGCTTCTTGGGGATCCCGCACGCGCGGATGGTCTCAGCCAGCGCTACAAAGACGGGATGCCGCGCCCGGCCCTCATAGCACGCATCGAGTTCGCGGCCCCAAAGATCCAGCAACGCCACAGCCGCCGCGCGATCGGGAACCTCATCGCCAAGGTCGTCTGAGATGCGGCAATACGCGTAGATCGAATGAAAGTGCGGCCGCAGCGCCTTGGGCAGAAACCACGAGGCTACATGGAAATTCTCGTAATGCGACTCCGCCAGCTTCCTGCACCAGGCGCGCGCTCCTTCAAGCGTCGGCGCAACCTCGGGAATGCGATAGGACGCCGGCAATGCCGCCCACCCGCGGGCTATCAGCTCTTCGTGTTGGGCAGCAGTTTGCATAATTACATCCTACGGTGCGGACAGGGCGACTGAAACCGCAACAACTACGGCACAATCGCAGTCTTAATCTCGCTGCTCCGGTTCATCAGCTTCTCAAACACGCGGTTCAGCTCGTAAAGATGCGCCCGGCCCGTGATAAACGCCCCCGCCTGGAACCGCCCGCTTGCGATCAAATCCAGTGCGCGACGGCAGATGGCCGGCGTGTGATGAAATGTGGCGCGGAGCGTGATGTCGCTGTAGTGAATCCGGTTGGTGTCCAGCGTGACGTGCGTGCCCACCGCGCACCCGCCAAAAAAATTCACAGTACCGCCCTTGCGAACCAGTTCCACGGCTTCCTGCCATGCCTCTGGCACACCCACAGCTTCAATGGCGATATCCACTCCGCGATCGTTCGGCGTCAGAGCACGCGTCAACTTGATGGCTTCTCGAATGCTGCGCGTCTTCACCACATGCGCGGCGCCCAATTGCTTTGCCGCCTCGGCCTGCCCATCGTGGCGCACAATAGCGATCACCTGGCATCCGGCCAGCGCAGCCACGTGCAGAATCATGAGCCCCAGCGGCCCGCCGCCGATCACCGCTACGGTATCTCCGGCACGCGGGTTCGAATCCTCAAATCCATGCACCGCGCACGCCAGTGGCTCGGTCAGCGCGGCATGTTCCAGCGGAACCCCGTCCGGAATGCGAAGCGTGTTCTTGGCCACGATCCGCGAAGGAATGCGAATGTACTCGGCATAAGCCCCATTATTAAACAGCAGGTCGTCGCACAGGTTTTCCTGATCGCGCGTGCAAAAGTAGCACTTGCCGCATGGCGCGGAATTCAGAGCCACAACGCGATCGCCCGGAACGAAGTTGGTTACACCCTCGCCGGCCTGCACCACCGTGCCCGCAAGCTCGTGCCCAAACAGTGCCGGCGGCACAATCATGCGCGCGTGATATCCCCGGCGGAAGACCTTCAAATCGGTTCCACAGGTTAGCGCCGCGCCCACCTGCACAATGATCTCGCCAATTTCAGCCTGCGGTACCGGCACGCTTTCAATGCGGATGTCTTCGCGCCCGTGCAGCACCGCTGCCTTCATGGTCGCGCGGCCCAGAATGGCATGTTCCACGGTTCTGCGGCCCAGGTTAACCGCAGATTCTACCTTCTTGCGGCCGCCGATCACCGCCGCCTCCACCGTGTTCAGGCCGGCCTCAACGACAGTCTCAACCGTGTCGAGTCCGCCTTCGACAACGGATTCCACCGTCTGGCGGCCGCGGAGGATTGCAGCCTTCACGGGGCCTGGCGGGGGGCCTTGCGGGGGGCCTGGCATCGTTTCCTCCTCCCTACCGTGCTCCGGCCCCAAGCACCGGCTCGATCATGATCTTCATCGAGTCGGCTTTGGGATGCGAAGCAATGTCGATAGCCGCCACGGCGTCTTCCGTCTGAAAGCGATGCGAGATGAGCTGCGTCAGGTCGAACCCGTTGCGGTAGCCGTTGAAAACCAGGTCCGTGACTTCATCCAGAATGTCGAACGACGACGAGTAGGAGCCCATCAGGGTCTTCTCATCCATACAAACCACGCCCGGATCGAAAGTTGCTTCCTCATGCTGGGTCTGCGCAAACAGCATTACCTTGCCGCCCGGCCGGCATGCATCCATGGCGGTCTTGATCAGCGCTTTTCCGCCCACCGCGAGAATCACCGCGTCGGCGCCCCGGCCTTCGCTTTCCGCGAATACCCGCTCCACCACATTCTCCTGACCGGCATGAATGGGATGCTTAAGGCCAAACCGCGCCGCAATCGCGTGGCGCTCCGGGTAGAGATCGGACGTGAGCACCTTCGCGCCCGTGCGCTGGCACAACACGGCATGCATCAGCCCAATCGGCCCCTGGCCGATTACAAGCACCGTGTCGTCCGGCCGCAGGTTCAGCATCTTCACACCCTTGAGCACCGTGTTCACCGGCTCCACAAAGGCTGCCTGCTCAAACGGAACCCCGTCGGGAATACGAACCACGCCGCCGTTATTCACCACAAAGTCCATCACGCGAATGTACTCGGCGAATCCGCCGCCCGAGGCCTCAAAGCCCGCAGTGACGCCGGTCTTCTTATAAAGCGGGCACTGCGCAGGCGTGCCCTTGCGGCAGTAGTAGCACTCATAGCACGGCACGTGATGATGAACCACCACCCGCTCGCCGAGCTCAAACTTTGTCACTCCCTGGCCGCACGCAACCACCGTGCCGGACATCTCGTGCCCGAAGATGCGCGGAGCCGAATGCGAGCCGTAGTGCACTTTCTTTAGATCCGTTCCGCAGATGCCGCATGTAGCCACCTGGACGAGAATTTCGCCCGATCCGACTTCTGGCACCGGCACGGTCTCAATGCGCATATCGTTGATGCCGCGATAAACAACCGCACGCATGGTGGTGGGGAGCTGGCGGGAAATGTCGAGTTCAGGGCTGGAGATTGGAGTAGCCATTCGAATTCCTGATTTGACCTCCTGCATCGAGAAACTCGAACAGGGATTGGGCGATAGCTGCAGCGGCCTTCCTGCTATTTTCGCCCATTCGGATCAGTGCAGGCCAGTGCCAGGGACGAATGGCCGCAAAAAGAACGAAAGCACGCATGCGAAACTTGCCGTCCGGCGCGATAAAGCGGTTGAGATCGGGCAGCCGCGCATCGAGACTGTCGCTCACACCCTTGATGCAATAGAAAGGAATCTCCCGCATCGCCGCCAGCCGGGCAATCGCCGCCGCCTCCATGTCGACCAGGGATGCCTTGTACGTTTTCGCCAGGCGCAGCTTCTCAGCTCTACCGGCCACGCGAGGGCTGGTCGCCAGCCATAACGGCCCGGAATCGGCATCGCAGTTGAAGCGCTCTCCCGTGCGGACGTCAAATACGCCGGCCATATTGTGGGCCGTCCCTCCGGCGATACCCGCGCTCAGCGCGCCGGCCCAGCCGACCGAAAACACCAGCTCAATGGGCCCGCCCTCTTCAAGCGCCGCAAACGCGCGCGTCGCTGCGTCCTGCCCCGCCCCGGCACAGGCGGCAATCCACTCCTCTTCCTCGTCCCGCTGCGCCCAAAAGTCAATCCCATTGCGGGTCGAATGCGGCCAGCCGCGAACAAACGGCTTCAGCTCGCCCGGAAGAGCGGCAATGATGGCGACGCGGGTCATGCAGGGATCATTCCTCGAAGCAACAGCCGCCATTGAGTTCTCGCCCGATCGGGCAATGAAGTCAGGCGGCTCTTGTGACTAAAACAAGATGGTCTTCTGTCCAACAGAACGCACCTCCTGCAGAATCTCTTTAAATTCCGAACCACGGTAAACCCCATCGAACGCACACGATCTCCCCACTCAGAAGAATGTCAAAAACATCCCCGGCGAGTCTCACCTCGAAGTCACGCCTCTTGTTCCTCGATGAGCCTTTCTTCGTTCGGCTCATGAAGTCTCTCCGGATTTTTGGCTTAAGGCGCGTAGCCGTGGCCGCGGAACCATTCTATGGCGGCGCGCATCGCCGGATAAACAGGCAGTATCCGGAACCCCAGCTCCTGCTGCGCCCGCGCACTCGACGCGAACATCTTCTTGCGCCCTATCCGCACTTCTTCCAGCGTTGCGCGAGGCTCCTTGCCGCGAATCTTCCCCGTGATCAGCTCTTCAAAAAAAGCGTACGTCGCCGCCACAGCGAAAGGAATCTTCGTCTGCGGCGAAGGGATACCCGTGATCGCCGCCATCTTGTCCAGGATCTGCTTGAGCGTGAGGTTCTCGCCCCCCAGAATGTATCGCCGCCCTGGCGTGCCCTTCGTCAGCGCCAGCACATGCGCGCGCGCCACCTCGCTCACATCCACCAGGTTCAGCCCCGTATCCACGTACGCCGGAAATTTCCGGTTAAGAAAATCCACAAAGATCCGCCCTGTCGGCGTCGGCTTGGCGTCGTTCGGCCCAATAGGCGTCGTCGGATTCAGCACCATCACCTGCTGCCCCGCCTGGGCCGCTTTAAGTGCCTCCTGCTCCGCCAGAAACTTTGAACGCTTATAGTGACCCACCATGTCTTTGAGCGACACCGGCGTGTCTTCGTTGCTCACCACGCCATTGCTGAAGAAGTGCATCGTCGCCACGCTCGATGTATAAACAACGCGCCGAACGCCCGCTTCCCTCGCCATGCGCAGCAGTTCGCGGGTGCCGTCCACGTTGGCGCGGTACATGGCATCGGGATCCGGAATCCACAGCCGATAGTCCGCCGCCACGTGCACCAGAGCGTCGCAGCCTGCCAACGGCACGCGCAGCGACTCGGGATCCGCCAGGTCGCCCACGCGGGTGTCGCCCTTGATGCCCTCCAGGTTGGCAAGATTGCTGGTCTTGCGAACCAGCAGGCGCAGATCGGCCCCCTCGTCAGAGAGGGCGCGGGCCACGTGATGGCCCACAAAGCCGGTAGCACCTGTAACAAAGATTCGCATGTGTATCCAGTTTAAATGTCGGTCGTTGGCGAGGCCGAGCGCCACCCCCTTAACCGTTTTCACCACTCCGCCGCCCTCACAGGGTTGTGCGCCGTCACAGCCCGCAGCCTCGGTTCTGCGCTATCCTCCCCTGTTCCTGAAAAGGAGGAGCCATGGAACATCTTGTGCTGGTGGCCTATGCGACCAAATACGGATCCACCGAGGAGACGGCGCGGATCGTCGCCGCAGTCCTGCACGCCAACGGGCTACCCGTCGACGTCTGCGCAGTCAACGACGTGCGGGGCTTCGTGCACTACTCCGCCGTCGTGCTGTGCGGCGCGCTCTACATGGGAAGGCTCCATCGCAACGCGCGCAGATTTCTCCTGGCTTGGCGCGAACAGCTTTCGCGCATCCCCGTAGCCCTCCTCGTCGCCGGGCCCGTGAACATGGACCCAAAAGACTGGGCTGGAGCAGAGCAACAATTAAACAAAGAGCTGGCGCGGCTCGATCCGTGGTTCCTTCCCATCGATCAGAAAATCGTGGGAGGCAAGTGGGACCCGGCGAAGCTCCGGTTTCCGCTCAGCCTGATACTAAGAAAGATTCCAGCCAACGACGCGCGCGACTGGGCGGCCATCCGCGCCTGGGCAAATAACCTCGCCGGCAAACTGCAGCCGGCATGGGCGACTTAGTCGATCTTGTCCGGGTGCAGCGCGATGCCCTTCTCGCCCGCCGCCTTGCGCTCGTTGTAAGCCTTCACCCAGTCTTCCCAATGCTTGCCGGCCGCACGGTCCTTGCCGCTGAACTCCATGCGCGCGATGTCCGCGTAACTCATCTTCTGCTTAGCCGTCACGTTGGGCGCGAAATACTGAATGTACGAATCCTGCAGCGTCGCACCGGTCTGGCGGTTGAACACATACGCTTCAATCTTCGCGCCGGCCCTGGTAGTAATCGTCACGTCGCCACGATAGTCGAACGCCTTCTCCAGCGCCTGCCGCACTTCTTCGTCGCTGGCAAGCGAAGGCACCCATCCCTCAAGCTGCTCGTGCTCCGTGCCGGGTGCCAGTTCGAGTGCTTCAATCTGTTCGAGCGAATATTTCTGAACTTCTGCGGTCATACGGTCCTTCAACATAGCTAGCTTGGGTTCGGTTCTACCAGTTGGTCCATGAATCGAACGGGAGCTTTCTAACAGGGCATGACTTCAGTCGTGCCGCAACGACGCCCGCCGAACCTCCCGGGCTTTAGCCCCTGCGTGGATACACCAACCCTACGCGTTGGTCTCTTCGAGCGAACGCGCGCCCGTCTCAATCTGCACCAGCGGTACATGCGGCTGCGGCTTCCATTCATCCAGAAGCTTCTGCGCATGCGGGTCCTTGTACTTCGAAAATGTTCCGCGCACCATGCCCCAGAAACCCTTCAGCGAGCCAAAGCCCTCAATCACCGCCGTCGGCTCATAGCCGCAGCTCACCATGCAGTTGGCGCACTTCGAGTTTCCGCTGGCGACGCCGTACTCCTCCCACTGCGTCGTCTCCATCAACTCCTTGAACGTCTCGACGTAGCCGTCCTGAAGCAGATAGCAAGGCTTCTGCCATCCGAAAATGTTGTACGCCGGCGAGCCCCACGGTGTGCACTCATACTTGCGGTCCCCCATCAAAAACTCGAGGAACAGCGGCGACATGTTGAATTTCCAGTTCGGCTTGCGATTCGAAAGAATGGCCCGGAACATGCGCCGCACCCGCGCGCGGCCCATGAAGTGTTTCTGGTCGGGCGCCTTGTCATAGCTGTATCCAGGCGAAAGCACCACGCCTTCCACGCCCATGTCCATCACTTCGTCAAAGAACGACCGCACCGACTTAGGATCGGTGCCGTCAAAGAACGTCGCATTGGTAGTCACGCGGAATCCGCGCTTCACCGCTTCCTTGATCCCGTCCACCGCAAGATCCCATCCACCCTCGCGGCACACGCTGAAATCATGATGTTCGCGCTGCCCATCCAGATGGACGCTGAACGTCAGATACTTCGACGGCGTGAACTCGTGGATGCGCCGCTTCAGTTCAAGCGCATTCGTGCACAGGTAGATGTACTTCTTCCGCTCCACCAGCCCCTTCACGATCTCCACAATCTGCGGATGCAGCAGCGGCTCGCCGCCGGGAATCGACACCATCGGCGCACCGCATTCTTCCACCGCGGCAAAACACTCCTCCGGCGAAAGCATGCGCTTCAGCACATGGGGCGGATACTGCACTTTGCCGCAGCCGGCGCACGCCAGGTTGCAGCGGAAGAGCGGCTCCAGCATCAGCACCAGCGGATACCGCTTCTGCCCGGTGAAGCGCTTCTTCAGTACATAACTTGCAACCGTCCACATCTGGGACATCGGAACAGCCATCGTGTGTCAATCCTTCAGGGGCGGTGGCCCCGAACTGCAGCTTTCAGCCGTCAGCCTTCAGCGGTCGTGCCGGGAATTCAATTCAATCCCCTTCGTTCTCTCTTGCTCTATCGCCCGAGTAAACTCGAGCCCCTCTAAACCCAGCCTTACGCCGCCCGCTCCATGGCGCGGTGATACGTAGTCAGCGCCATCAAGGGGAAGTACTGCCGGTACAGCGTATATGCCAGGTAAAACACCTTGGGGAATCCCGTGCCCGTAATGATGCTCTCCACGCGCGCGCCCTCGCCCATCCGCTCGTCCCAGCTCCCGTCCTGCTTCTGCCGCTCCAGCAGCCAGCGCACGCCCTTCGCAATCGAGTCCGAACGATCATCGCCGGCCGCCAGCAACGCCAGCATCGCCCAGGCCGTCTGCGACGGCGTACTCACGCCCACGCCACGCGTATCCGGATCATCATACGTCCCGCACGATTCGCCCCAGCCGCCGTCCGCGTTCTGCACCATGCGGATCCACTCCGCTCCCTGCTGCACCTGCGGCTCATTGTGATCGAACCCGACCGCCTCAAGCCCGCGCAGCACCAGGAACGTGCCGTAAATATAGTTCACCCCCCAGCGCCCGAACCAGCTTCCATCCGGCTCCTGCTCGCTGAGAATAAACTTGATCGCCTTCTGCACCCGCTTGTCGTCCTGCGTGAAACCGTAGGCCGCCAGCATCTCCAGCATGCGCCCGGTAATGTCCACCGTCGGCGGATCAAGCATGGCGTTATGATCGGCAAACGGAATGTACTGGAAGATCATCTTCGTGTTGTCTTTGTCGAAGCTGCCCCAGCCGCCGTTCCTGCACTGCATCGCGAACTCCCATTCAATCGCGCGCTGGCACACGTCATGCTGCCGCCGCTCACTGGGATGGTTCACCTTGTTCAGCGCCAGCAGAACCTGCGCCGTGTCGTCCGTGTCGGGATAAAACTCGTTGTTGAACTCGAAATACCAGCCGCCGGGCTGCGTATTCGGGACCTTCACGGCCCAGTCGCCCTTGTGGCGCACCTCTTTCGAGAGCAGCCAGTCCGCGGCCTGCACCATCCGCGGATCATCCGCCGGCACACCCGCCTCGCCCAGCGCAAACACCGCCTGCGCCGTATCCCACACCGGCGAAACACACGGCTGCATGCGGAACGTCGGCTCCGCCATCACATCGCTCGCCGGCTCTTCGATCCCCAGCTTCTCAAACTCGTCGCGCGCCCGGATCACCTGCGGATCGTCTTCCGAATAGCCCAGGCAGCGCAGCGCGATAATCGCATTCATCATCGCCGGATAAATCGCGCCCAGCCCATCCGTCATCTCAAAGCGATCCAGCATCCACTTCTCCGCCTTCTTCAGCGCGAGCTTGCGGACAGGACGCAGATGCACAGCTTCCGCCCAATGCATGACGCGGTCAACGCCAATGAAGAAATTGCGCCACGAAACCAGCTTCTTGCTGTCCCACCGCAGGCGGAGATTGGCATTCTCACGGCCACCCACAAAGAGCTCATCAATTCCCTGCTCCGCCGGAACCTTCTTGAACGGCTTCTTGGCATAAATAATCGCCAGCGGAACCAGAATCGAACGCGACCACGAAGAGATCTCGTAGATGTTGAAGTAAAACCACTTGGGAAAAAGAACGATCTCCGGCGGAATCGCAGGCACCGCATCGTAGTCGTACTGGCCCAGCGCGCACAGATACATCTTCGTAAACGTGTTGCACGCCACCACGCCGCCATTCGCCAGCGCCCACTCCCGCGCCTTCACCATGCGCGCATCGCGCCGATCGATCCCCATCAGCTTCGCCGAAAAGTAGCACTTCACGGTCAGCGAGATGTTCCCCGGGCCGCCCGGATAAAGGCTCCAGCTGCCGTTCTCGTTCTGGTACCGCATCATTTCCGTCAAAGCGCGCCGCAATCGCGCAGGCTCGCCGCTTTCAAGAAGCGTATGGAGAAAGATGTAGTCCGCCTCCAGCATCGAGTCGGCTTCGAGTTCGCCGCACCAATAGCCGTCAGGATGCTGCCGCGAAAGAAGGTACTCGGCAGACTTGGCGACGGCTGCCTTCACGTCTCCCAGGTCCGCGTCCAGCCGCCCAAAACGGGGGGCCGTGCTCGGATGTAATCCCTGCGGTTGACTCATGCGTTTGTCAGAATGCCTCTGTTACCGTTCCCGGAAAATCCCGGACTTGAATACGCGCGGCCAAAAAGGGCTTTTCCGGCTTTCCCGCCAATGTACATGAAAAGCCGGCAAGCACGGCCGTCCGCGCACTGGTATGAATCGATCTGGTCCACCCGGGTGGTCCGGATGACCTCACTCGGAGTGCCGGTCAGCGTACGGGCACAGCTTCCGCGCCGCTTGCCCCGCCAATTGCCTGCACAATCTCCGGAGGCAGGCCGAATCGAACATTCTCCGGCATAACCTCTACTTCTTCGACGCTGCTGAACCCGTTTTGACGCAAGTAATTCACCACGTCTTCCACGAGCACTTCAGGAGCGGAGGCGCCGGCCGTAACCGCAACGTTAGTCACGTTTTCCAGCCACTTTGGATCGATCGCGCGGGAGTCATCAATCAGGTACCCCTTGGTGCCCAGGTTCCGCGAGACTTCCACGAGCCGGTTGGAGTTGGAGCTGTTGGTCGATCCCACCACCAGCACCAGATCTGCGTTATGCGCCACGTTCCGCACCGCAACCTGCCGGTTTTCAGTGGCATAACAGATATCCTGCGAATGCGGGCCCACAATGTTGGGGAACTTCTGTTTGAGCGCGTGGATGATGTCCCGCGCTTCGTCCAGCGAGAGCGTAGTCTGCGTCAGGTAAGCGACACGATTAGGATCGGGAACCTCCAGCGTATCCACCTCTGCCGCGCTCGAAACCACCTGCGTCACATCCGGCGCTTCGCCCAGCGTTCCTTCGATCTCGTCATGGTCGCGGTGGCCGATCAGCACCAGCGAGTAGCCCTGCTTGGCGAATTTGACCGCCTCGATGTGAACCTTGGTCACCAACGGGCAGGTAGCGTCAATCACCCTCAAATTGCGGCCCTTTGAACGGTCGCGAACCGCCGGCGATACCCCGTGCGCCGAATAGATCACCCTCTGCCCATCGGGTACGTCGTCAATCTCATGCACAAAGATCGCGCCCTTGTCCGCTAACTCATTCACAACATAGCGGTTGTGCACAATCTCACGGCGGACATAAATGGGCGCGCCGAACGTATCCAGCGCGATCTTCACGATGTCGATGGCACGTACCACGCCGGCGCAAAAACCGCGCGGCTTCAGCAGCAGAACTCGCTTGGTGGTCGTTGCTCCGGGGTCGGCGCCGTTCGAGATGGATTCGAGGACAGTTGAGGTCACATTACAAGTATACCAACGGGCGAGTTTTCTGCACGCCCCCAACCCCGCACGACCCACCAGAGCCAACAATGCGAGCCCTCCTGCACGAGCCCTCCAGCAGGAAAATCTCAGGGTTCCAGTGCTTTGTAACAGGGCATGACTTCAGTCGTGCCGATCAAGCTGTTCAAAACTATCAGTCTGGGCTTTACAGGCTGCGGAAAAACTCAAAATGAGCAGGGTTTGTAACAGGGCACGACTTCAGTCGTGCCGCTAATGCTAATAGAATGTGTGGGCTTTAGCCCCTGCCACTGCCCGACTCACCACAAAACCAGCCTTTTTTTCCCAGCCTCTTTAGCCCCTGCTGCACGTTCCATTCTGAAGAGCGCCTCTTTCAGGTTTTCCGCGGCTTGTTCAATCGTGCCAGAAAAGACCTGCAGGCTGCGCCGAAGCGGCTTTTCCCCGCAGCCCTGTAAACTTCCCCTTAAACAGAGGTCCCAATGAACGACCGCAATTTTGCCGCAATCATCCTCGGTGGCACCGGCCAGGTCGGCAGTGCGGCCGTCGCGGAACTCCTCTCGCTTCCGCAATGCCGCCAGGTCGTCATGGTCACCAGAAAACCCATCGCCGCGCCGCCGCGGGTGCGCAACGTCGTTCTCGACACCGGCGCCGCTGATTTCGCCGACCGCACCGCCGCCCTCGCCCGCGAGGTTCTTAGCCAGGGACCCGCCAGCGCCATCAGTTGTGTGGGCGTCGGCTCCGGCTCCATGCGCTGGAGCGAAGAACAGTTGAAACAATTGGAACTCGGCGTGGTCGGCGCCTTTGCCCGTGGCTGCCGTGATGCCGGAATCGTCCAGTTCTGCCTTCTTTCCGCCGTTGGGAGCACCGCCCGCAGCCGCTTCCGCTACGTCCGCGTTATGGGCATGAAAGAAGACACCGTCCGCGCCATCGGTTTCACCCGCCTCGCCATCTTCCGCCCCGGCATCATCGTCGGAAACTCCCATACCCCTGCCTGGGCAGGCTGGTTGGGGAACCTCGTCCCCGGGCGGTACGGCAACATCCGCCAGCAAATCCTCGGCCGCTCCATCGCCGCGGAGATCGCCCTCCACAGCCGTGACTCCGGCGAAGTGCTCCGCGAGAATGCGGCCATGAAGGAACTCGCGGCGCAGCTCAACGGCTGATCGGGCTGCGCACCGGCCCCGTTCTCGATTTCGCCCCCTAACGAATCCTGTGCACCACCGCGGTATAGCCGTCGCAGACCACCAGAACGTCACCCTCTGGACTGAGGACGGCAACCCGCTCGCGCGAACGGAACATGTCTTCTTCGCGGTACACCTCGGCGCCCGTGTCGAGATCGAATACCTTTGGGGCGCGCTTTGCCGGTTTTCAGATGAATGAAAGTTGCAGCCGTAGCCGTCGGAATGTGGAAATCCCCGCGGGGATTTCCAAGCGTGTGCGAAGAGTGGAAAGCCGGCTTCATGGCTTTCCATGCTTTCCACACCCCGTCATTTCCAATGGCCTGAATCTCCGCCACGCTGTAAACCATCGCTCCGGTCGCCTTGTAAGCATCTCCCGGGTTTGCTCCTGCGATTGGCCCCCTGGCGCGGAACAGCACATCGAATGTGACAGCGCTCACAGCCATCCCAAACCAGTCCGTTGCATACTCCTTACTGCCGCCCCGCTGGGTGCTCGAAAATCAATGCCCTCAAAAAACCCATCCTCGGTCCGCAACTTCTCCCGACACCCGACCCCTGCGCATCCACATGTTTACCAGAACGTTACGGAGATCCCTTTTTTTTGCTGTTTCGCTCGTGACCAAAAATAAACTCTTTGTAAACAATGCGATACAGATTTCCATATGTGATGTATCTCACCATTTTAAGGGCCATTCCTGAGGCGACCCCCTCCATTTCAACAGCGTGAGCTCATTCATCACTTCCTCGCATTCCCCGTTTGTGTACTGAAACGTTACGCCCGTTTGAAGGGACCGCACTCGGCAACCCGGCCCACAGGCGAAAGCAGTCGTCTCCCCATCCCGGCCCCCCCCAGGGCGGAAGTTATTGGCCCATCTGCCCCGCCAAGTGCGCAACCGCACCCGCGCAGCCGCTCTCAACCTCCGGCACCGCATCGAACTCAGCATGGAAGAACTGCAGGACGACGTACAAGAGGTCGAAGAGCGCAAGGGTCGCCATGGCATCTGGGCCCTGGCCGTGGGAGCGATCCTCCTCGGCCTTGTCGTCGCGCTGATCCTCATTCCCTCGGTGCTGGTGAACGCCGCTCTCTGGACCCCGTTCGGCAGCTTCAAATGGGGCCGCACCACCCGCATCGATACATCCGCACCGTCCGTGGTCGAAAAGATTCGCCAGCTGTCCCGGCTCGAATCGGTCCAGTACTCAATCGATAAAATTGTGGAGGGAAACCGCCAGGCCCCCGGCATTCCTGACTTCCTCGCCGGCGACCGCCTTCTCTTCATAGCGCATGGCGACGTGATCGCCGGCGTCGATCTCGCGCAACTCGGCAAGAACGATGTGCGCGTCGATGGAGAAGCCGTGCAGGTGCGCCTGCCGGCTGCGCAGATCCTCACCGCGCGCATTGACAACGAGAAGAGTCGCGTCTACCAGCGCAACACCGGACTGCTTGTGCCCGTCGATCCAAACCTGGAGTCGCAGGTGCGCCAGGCGGCCGAGCAGCAGATCACCCAGGCCGCCCTGGACGACAAAATCCTCGATAAGGCCCGAGACAACGCGCGCGTCAGCGTGACCGGCCTGCTCTACGCACTTGGCTTCCGCAAAGTCGACGTACAGTGAACCGCGCTCGCCTTCCGGCCTAAGCCGCTGCCGGCCCGCGATCCCGCGACACCCACCACAGCACCTCGCCAAACACCTTCCACCTGGACGCATTGCTGACATCCAGTGGCATGTGCCGATGGTTCGCTGAGAGGAGCAGATCGGTATTCTCCAGCCGCTGCAGGCGCGCCACCTTGAAGCCCAGATCGCGGTGCGACACCACGACGATCTTCTGATCCAGTTGCTCGCGGTCCGTCTTTGCCGTGTCGACAAAGAGGATGGAACCGTCAGCAATCACTGGCATCATCGAATCCCCTTCGACGTGCATGCCAATCATCTGGTCGGGATTCGGACACCATGCCAGCGGAGCCAGCAGAATCGCCTCCACCTCTACCTCCGCCAGGCTCACGTTCTCGCGCGGAGGCACCTTGTCTCCGTAAGCTGAGACGCGCAGCAGCGGTATGGCAACCGCATTCGCCGCATCGGTGAGCTGCTTCGAGACACGGCTGCCCGCGATCAGGTTCAGCTCATCCAGGTTCACGCGGACCGAGGAAGCCGCTTTATTGATGCTGGCATCGGGCAGGTTGGCAACGTCCATACCCGCGCGTTCCCAGAAGTACACCGCATCCCGGCGCGGAGAAAGATTCCCGAGAGCCACATAGCCTTCAGCCGTGGGTTCGTGTTTGCCCTGGATCCAGCGCGACACTGTCGCTGGAGAAACACCCAGACGTTCCGCTAGTCTGGCCTGGGTGATTTTAAGGTCTGCGATGAGACGCAGAATTCGTTCCGCCCATTCAGGCACGAGTGGATGTTGTACCGCCATTGAAGACTCCGGTGTCAACTTTACCTTCCCGTAAGTTGTTCCATCCATGGAATTTCTAAGATGGAAACAATGTTTGGAGCCCGTGCAGGTATCCTAGCAGGATTTCCCCCGCATCTAACTAGTCCGTGGGGCCGCGGAACCATAAACTCACGCACAAATCCTGGAAGGTACGGTAAGGCAGTGGCGCGAGGCGGCAGCCGGAACGCCGTCTGATTCGCTACCCGATAGACGCAACACTCGGTTTTGCGGTTAGCATGCGCGGGACGAAGTGCAAGCAGAATGGCACCGCGGAAGCAGGCAGGCGTTAGTCGAGCTCGCTTGATGTTTGGAGTTCTATTTCATACACTGCATTGCCACTCCGCCCTGGGATCGTTTTCATCATTCTCCTCGGGCGCGGAAACCAGAGCTGGCGATGGCGGCAAGGAGCAAGACGATATGCCAGGCCTACTAGGCAGCCGCAAAATCATGGTGGTCGATGATGAAGAGACCATCGCCGACACGCTGGCACTGATCTTTTCTTCGAATGGCTACGACGCGAAGGGCGCTTACTCCGCAGAGCAGGCTTTGGAGATGCTGGAGGTGTGGCGGCCTGACCTGGCCATCATCGACGTCGTGCTCCCAGGCATGAACGGCATTGAGTTCGCCATCTTTTTAAAAGCCAGCTACCCTGACGTGCACTTCCTGCTCTTCAGCGGACAGCCCGGATCAGGCGGCTTGCTGGAAGAAGCCAAAAAGAAGGGGTACCTCTTCGAAATTCTCGCCAAGCCCCTGCATCCCACGTTCATGCTGGCTACCGTGGCCAATATGCTGTCGGCGCCACCCATGGACATGAGCCACATGCCGAACTGATCACACCCACACGGTTTAAAGATGAGATAGAAACGCGCCGCGCGCGCAGATGGAAACCCCGATAGTTTGCATCTGCGCGTGCGGCGCGCTGTCTATAGACTGCAATCGCTCTGACCGCAGGCTGCTACTTCTGCGGCTGAGGCGCGGGCTGGCTCGGTGTCGGAGTCGGCGTAGAGCTGGAGCCGGCGGCTGGTTCACCCGCTGCCGGGCTCGGCGTGGGAGTGGGCGTCGGTGTAGAACTACTGCTCATGGTGCTCTTCCTTTCAAATGGGGAATTTGTGAGGATTGTTTGAACCATGGCGCACCCGAAGGAAGCTCGGGATCGCACTAACCCGGAGAAGGATTCTGCCGGGGTGATCCATACTACAACGCGCCCCGGGCAGGTGCGAATATGAATTTTTTAGACAGTCTCAGGCGCTCGCCGGCTCCTACCTGCTGGCGGCAATCATCTGTGCCGCGTGCTGCAGGCTTGTCTCCGTCACTTTGGCGCCACTGAGCATGCGCGCTACTTCATGCGTGCTTTGGCGCTGATCCAGAAGCCGGATCTGCGTCTTGGTGCGCCCGTCAGACTCGCGCTTGTCGATGAGAAAATGCTGATCGGCGAAGGCGGCGATCTGCGGCAAATGCGTCACGCATAATATCTGCTGCCCCCGGCTCAGAGCCTTGAGCTTCTGGCCCACAGCCTCAGCCGCGCGCCCCCCAATGCCAATATCGATTTCATCGAACACCAGCGTACGCGGCGTAGGCGTCTTCCTCTTCGACTTCGACGTCGTCTCTTCCACGGCGACTTTGAGCGCCAGCATCACGCGGCTCATTTCACCGCCGGACGCAATCTCGTGCAGCGGCTTCAGCGGCTCGCCGGCGTTGGTGGCGATGCGGTATTCCACGTCATCCCAGCCCGCCGCGCTCCAGTGCTGCTCGTCCTCGCGCGCCGCCACAACGATCTCAAATCGAACCTTCATGGCAAGCGAATTGATCTGCGCTTCCGCCTGCTTCGCAAGGCGCACCGCGGCGGCTTTACGCTCTGCGCTCATTGCTGCGGCGGCTTTGCGATACTCCGCTCCCGCCTCATCGACCTCCGCCCTAAGGCGTTTAAGAATCTCGTCGCGATCTTCCACTTCGGCGAGCTTGCTCGAAACATCCTCCCCGAACGCGAGAATCTCTGCGACGGTCTTGCCATACTTGCGCTTCAGGCGATCGATGATGGCCAGCCGATCTTCGATCTCTGCCAGGCGATCGGGGCTGGCATTAATCCCCTCGGCATAATCGCGAAGGCTCGTTGCCACATCGTCAATGATGGCGCGTGCAGAATCGAGCTGCTGTTTCGACTCGTTCAATTTGTTGTCGTAGCGCGCCAGTTCCTCCACGTGCTTGATAGCGGCTCGCAGGCACACTTCCACGGAGATGCCGCCCTCATACAGTTGATCGAATGCGCCCATCGCCGCGGCATAGAGCTTCTCGGCATTGGCAAGCACGCGCTTCTCCGTCTCCAGCGTTTCGTCTTCGCCGGGTTCGAGCTTGGCGGAGTCGATCTCTTTCGACTGGTATGTCCACAGATCCACCATGCGCAGCCGGTCCTGCTCGCCCTCCAGCAGGTCAGCCAGCTTCTCGCTCGCCTGCTTCCACTTGGCATGTGCATCGGCCCCAGCCTCGAGCGAGAGCCCCGCGAAACGGTCCAGCAGATGCCGTTGCTGTCCCTGGTCAAAGCTCGTCAGCGTCTCGGTCTGCGCATGCACCAAGGCAAGCTCCGGCGCAAGCTGCTTCAGCACCGCAACCGTGGCAGGCTGATTGTTCACAAAGACTCTTCCCTTCCCCGTCGAGAGAATCTCCCGCCGCAGAATCACCTCCGTGCCTTCCACGTCGATGCCGTTCTCTTCGAGGACCGCTTCAGCCCCCGCCGTGGCTTCGAACACGCAGGAGACTACGGCCCGGTCCGCGCCGTGACGCACAACCTCGGCCGACGACTTGCCGCCCATCAGCAAGGCCAATGCGTCCACCAGAATGGATTTGCCCGCGCCGGTTTCGCCGGTGAGCAGGTTCAACCCCGGCCCGAAAACGGCGATGGCGTGGTCGATAACAGCGTAGTTCTCTGCGCGGAGCTCTATAAGCATATTTGGAAGAGGCGGTCCGAGCGCAGCATAGCATGGCAGGAGCGTCCGCGTGGCCTTCTACTCACATCCAATACTGCAGGGGGCATCCGTTCGATAACTTGGAGCGCACCCGTCCGTCTGATACCGTTAATGATGAGGTGAATGCCGATTTTTACCCCTCTAGCCCTTGCTTTTCTATTGCAAAATGATGCCGCTCCGGCTGCCGATGGCGGCGGCGTTTCGCACGGCGCCGGCGCGCTGATGGACCTGCTGAGCCAGATCGGCCCCGTGGCCATCGGCGTCCTCCTCGTGCTGCTGCTTTCGAGCCTCTATTCCTGGACCATCATCTTCCGCAAGTGGAGCACGTTCCGCACCGCCACCAACGCCAGTAAGCGGTTTGTGCGCACCTTCCGCAAGGCCAGCCGCCTGCAGGAGATCGCGGCCATAACCGGCGATTACAAAGACAGCCCGCTGGCGCAAGTCTTTGAAGATGTCTACGAAACCTACAAGCGCCAGACCGGCGGAGCCGGTGCGCCGCGCAATCTCACCCCGCTCGAGCGCAGCGCGCAAACCGCGGCCAGCGAAGCCGTCACAAGCCTGGAGCGCCGCCTCTCATGGCTCGCGACGATCGCCGCTGTAAGCCCGTTTGTCGGACTGTTCGGAACCGTGATGGGCATCGTCGAAGCCTTCCAAGGCCTCGGCACAGCCGGCGCCGCCACGCTCCGCGCCGTCGCCCCCGGTATCGCCGAAGCTCTGATCACCACGGCTGCCGGCCTGTTTGTGGCCGTTCCCGCCGTGGTGGCTTACAACCAGTTCGCTGCCCGCATTCGCGTATTTGCTTCCGCCATCGATGACTTCTCGCGCGAACTGCTGAATTCGCTCGAAGAGATCCAGGTCCGGCCCGCGGCTCCTCCGCCCCCCATGGCTGCGCCTGAGCAGGCAAACCCCTATCCCGCTCCGGCTGTGGCTCCGGCGCCTCTCTCGTCGCGGCCGCTTTCTGGAAGCGGCGGCCGCGAACTTCCGTCGCGAGGTTAAACCGTGGCCTTCACCACCGCAAACGGCCGCACACAGACTTCGCTGGCGGAGATCAACATCACCCCGCTCGTGGATGTCGTGCTGGTGCTGCTGGTGATCTTCATGATCTCCGCGCCCGTGCTGCAATCGGGCATCGAAGTCGCCGTACCCAAAACGCGCACCGTGAAAGAAATCACAGAGCAGCGCGTGGTCGTCACCATCGATCGCGACCAGCAGGTGTTTCTCGGCGACTCGCCAGTCAACATCCACGACCTCGGGCAGAAGCTGCACGAGGCAAGCGGCAGCGGCGACACTGTCAAGCAGGTCATTTACCTTCGTGCCGATGAACGCGTCCCCTTCGGTGCTTTCGCCAGCGTGATGGACGCCGTCAAACAAGCGGGGATCACAAACATCTCCATCGTCACCCAACCGGTAGACACAAAAACCGGCAAGTAAGACTCGAACGCCGCCAACTCGCTAAATCGCCAACTTGCTAACCCGCTAACCCGCTAGCTTCCTGATCTGCCAACCATGAGTGTCCTACTCGAACGCGAAGAGCAACTGGAACTCGAGCTGACCGGCGAACCCATCGCCGCGCCTGCCACGGGATCGGTGTTGCTCCACCTCGCGCTTGCAGGAGCGGTTGCTGCCTTCTACTTCGTCAACATCTCACACAATCTCTGGGGCGGCCCAAACGTCGGCGGAGCCATTCAGGTAAACCTCGTTTCCAGCGCGATTCCCCTCCCCAGCGACGTGCCTCCCAATCAGAACGTGCTGGCAACGGAGAAGCCCAGTCCCGCGCCCGCGCCCCCCGAGCCCAAGACCGCCGCACCCAAAATCGACGACGCCATTCCCATCACCGGCAAGAAGGAACCCATCAAGCCGCAGCCCACGCCCCAGAAACAGCAGAAACTCCCCCAGCCGCAGCAGCAAAACAAAGCTGTATATGGCGAGCAGGCAGCGAACAATTTGCCGCGCGCCGTGCAAGGGCAGACCAACCCCGGTCCCACGTCGATCACGCAAGGTGACTTCGGCACCCGTTTCGCCTGGTATGTCGACGGCATCAACCGCAAGATGTCGCAGGTTTGGAATAAATTCGAAGTCGATCCCCGTACTCCGAAGGGCGCGCGCGTTTTCATCATCTTCCCCATCTCGAGGAACGGCCAGCCGGGCAATCCGCAGCTCGATCGCTCCAGCGGCAGCCCCACGCTTGATCGCTCCTGCCTGCGCGCCGTACAGCGGGTTGACACCTTCGGTGCGCTTCCCAACGGTTACAACGGCAGCAACCTGAACGTCTCGTATTATTGTGAGTACTGATTCTTCGTCACGATCGATATTGAGCTCGATCGCCCGCGCCGGAGCGCGCCCACACCTGTGCTCTTGAGGAAGGATTCCACTGATCATGAAGGTAAAAATCCCTTGTCTATGTCTGCTACTTGTTGCCCTGATCGCAGTTTCCGCTTCCCTCAACGCCCAGGACTGGGTCCATGCCGGCACCAATCTCGGCAACGCCCGCATCCGCCTCGGCGCGGCTGACTTCAAGCCCGTCGGCGCCGATCCCCAGACCCCAGCCCTTAAGGCCACCTTCGACGCCACGCTCTTCAATGACTTGCAGAACGCCGGCATCTTTGACATGGTGTCGAAATCCATGGCGCCCCAGGGCACCCCCGGATCGCAGCAGGAGATCAACCTCGGGCAGTGGTCCGCCGATCCCGCCAAGGCAGAAATGGTGGCCTTCGGCGCGCTCAGCAGCAATGGCGGCCGTCTGGTCGTCTACGGCTTCCTTGACGACACCCGCAACACCCAGAGTCCGCAGGTGCTTACCCAGCAGTACAACGAGGCTTCCAGCCAGGAGATGGCCCGCACCGTCGCGCACCGCTTTGCCGACGCCATCATTGAACGCCTGGGCGGCGGCATCAACGGCATCGCTGAAACCAAGATCTACTTTGTTTCCAACCGGACAGGCACCAAAGAGATCTGGGCCATGGACTACGACGGCCAGAACCAGCACCAGATCACACACCTGGGCAGCATTTCCATCTCGCCGCGCATCTCACCGGACAATAGCCGAATTGCGTTCGCTTCCCTGGGCACCGGGGGCTGGGCGATCCGGATGTATTCGCTGGAGTTAGGGCGAATGGTCAGTTTCCCGGGAGGAACCACAGGTGGCAACAATCAATCCCCAGCCTGGTCAGCCGATGGGTCGAAAGTCTCCTTTTCGTCCGGACGAACCGGGGACCCGGAGATATGGGTTGCCGACGCGAGCGGTGGAAATCTGCGTAAGCTCACGTCGTTCCGCGGACCCGACGTCTCACCCACCTGGAACCCCCGCACCAACGCGCAAATAGCCTGGGTTAGCGGGCGCACCGGGTTGCCCCAGATCTACATCATGGATCAGGATGGCGCCAACGTTCAGCGCATGACCGACGGCGGCTACGCCATCTCCCCCTCCTGGCACCCCAATGGAGCCATGCTCACCTTCAGTTGGAATCGCAAGTACGGGCCCGGCGCTCCCGGCGGCCAGGACATATACGTCATGGACATCGCCTCCAAGCGCTGGATGCAGCTCACCCATGAGTCCGGCTCCAACGACTTCCCTTCCTGGTCGCCCGATGGCCGCCATATCGTCTTCGAACGCACCGTGGGCCGCCACACCCAGCTCTGGACCATGCTGGCCGACGGCACCCAGCAGCAGGAGCTCACCCGCGGCGGAGACAACTTCATGCCCAACTGGAGCTGGAAGTAGAAACACACACAACAAGCGATCCTCGGCAATCGCATCCCGAGGAATGCCTCGGGCCACCAGCCCCGCCGCCGCTATACGCACCAGAAATCTACGTAGCTGACGGCGGGACTGCGCAGATCGCGCGGCCCCGCAATGCGTGGCTATCCCACAATTACTCGCCATTTTTAACTAATACACCCACAATAGTCCCCACAGCGCGCTTCCGCGAAGAGGCCGGCAGTGAATTCAACGCCACCAAGAGCTGCAGTTTCCATTCGTCGAAACGTAGAACCGCGACAGGTCAGCGACACGGATGGATCGGTAAAGCATGAGTGCGAACCTCTCGCGATAATCTAGTGTTGCTATTGGCATTGGAAGTTGCGGGCATCCTGGGTGTCACCGGATCCGTTGTACTGGGCGTGTTTTGGATATGCACAGAGTGGGCGACTCCTGCCGTGGAATGCCTGGCCTGTGGCTATAACGGAATCGGGCGCGGTTCCTTTCTCCACCCAGTCGACGACAGCGCTGAGCATGTCGAAATGATCGAGAGACGGGCCGCCTCCACAATGAGCCATCCCAGGCACGAGGAAGAAACGGCTCCACGCAGTAACCTTGTAGGTGCCCCCGTTGGTTTCATCCAGGGATTTGTAATAGCCGAGTGTATCGAGAGGCGAGAACCACGGATCGCTGTCGCCGTGGAAGAAGATCAGCTTGCCACCGTTAAGCGAGAACGTCGAGAGGTTGGTGGACGCGGGCTCGACGAGCGGATCGGAGGCGTGAAGAGCCAGCTTGTCAACATCGATTTCTGTCGCAGTGGTGTAGGGACCGAAGAGGCCGTTGGGGCCGAGTGCCAATAGTCCCGGAGCGAATCCCCTGGCCACGATGCCGGCGTCATAAAGGAAGCCGGGGTAGACTTGCGTGCCGTAGCCATTCTTCGGTCCGGCAAATGCCTTCTTGATAGCAGCTATCTTCTCGGGCGCGATGCAGGCATCATTCTGGCCGGACTTGCAGGCGAGGACACTGGGGTCGAAGTCGCAGCCGAGAGGGTCGGAGATCATGCCATCGGCAACACCGTCTTTTGCGTCGCATTGTTTCATCAGCGCATCCATAAAGAGCTTGCGATCGCCTTCGGTGAGGAACTTATCGATCTGCGGCTTGCCGGAGCCGTCTTTGGGAGCGGCCTGGTTGTAAGCCACTGGGATCCATTGCGCGATGGCGAGGTTCGACAGTCCAGTGCGCATGGCCGGATCGCCGGAGACGATCCCGTTGAATACGGTGGGATAGCGCTGCGAGAGGATCATGCCTTCGCGCCCGCCTGTAGAGCAGCCGACGAAGTAGGAGAAGGCCGCGGGTTTTCTGTAGTAGTCCGCGATGATCTGCTTGGCGACCCCGGCGACTTCAGCGTTCGCGACGAAGGCGAAATCGAGATAGGCCTGCTGGTCGCGCATGAAGGAAAAGTCGAAGGCTCCGGTCTTTGCTTTGTGTCCTGTATCAGTGCTTGCTACGGCAAACCCGCGAGAAAGAGCGGGTCTATCGCCGGAATAGCTCGCGCCGGCGGGATAAGCAACGATGCCGTTGCCACCTCCGCCGCCCTGCATCATGAAGTCGCCGTTCCACGCGGCCTTGTCGGGCAGAGCGAGCGCAAAGCCGATGCCGAATTCTTGGCCATCGATACCTTTGCGGCGGTTAATGATGCCGTCGACACGACAATGCGCGGGAAGCGGACCGATCGCGGGGGCACCGGGGTACGGCGGCGAGACGGTTGTGCCGGCGGGAACGAGTTGTGCCGTGATGATTTCAACGCGGTCGAGCTTGAGGCCTGTGAGATTCGCACATGAGCCAGGAGATTGAGCTTCTGCAATCGTTACTGAACTGGCGGCGACGGCGAAGAGAATCAGTATTGAATGCTTCATAAAGGCCCTTCCTTTCACGTAAACAAATCGATCGCCGAAGGTGCGCGTAGCAACTTTACTCAACCGTTGTTTGAATCTCTTTGCCTTCGTAGGTGACCTCGGCGTTTGCCGAGTCTGTGACTTCGGCGCCGACCCCGTGCCCACTGCTGACTAAAACGACACGAAATCCGCGGTGTTCGACCATTCCATGGAAGGACCCCTCGCGAGTGCCGATTGTCAGCTTGCCAGCGCGATCGTCCCAGCGGATTGGAACGACAGAATGCTCACCCTTCTCGTACTCGTAGCCGTCGCCCGCATCTTCATACAGATCGAATTTGCCATCGGCACCGCGATAGATTCGTAGCTCGATGGGCCCAGCAGGATCCTGCGCGGCGTACTCGATTTGCGGGCCCAAGGGAAGGATGGAACCGGCGCGCACGAAGAGCGGCATGCGATCGAGAGGCGCCTCGGCTTCGATTTCATGGCCGCCAGCGAGAGACTTGCCGGTCCAGAAGTCGTACCACGCGGCAGCCGCAGGCAGATACACGCTGCGCTTTGTCACGTTGGCTTTGAGCACCGGATTGACAAGGAGGGCCGGGCCAAACATGAATTGATCGCCAAGATTCCAGGTCTCCGGATCCGTGCGCCAGTCCATGACGAGGGGACGCTGGATAGTGTAATCGGCGCTCGTCACCTTCCATGCCAGCGAATAGATATACGGCATCAGACGGTAGCGGAGCTTATCGTAGCTCACAAGGATGGGCTCGACTTTGTCGAAGGCCCACAGCTCATTATGCGGTCGATGCCCATGCGTGCGGAAGATCGGACAGAACGTGCCGTATTCAAACCAGCGCGCATAGAGTTCCTGGAATGCGGGGTCCGCGAGAGGGTCATCGTGGGGCGGCCAGTAGCCACCAATGTCGGTGGTCCAATATGGGCTGCCAGACAAGGCAAAGTTCAGCCCCGCAGGCACCTGGCGGCTTAGGCCCCAGTAGGTTCCGTAGACATCACCCGACCAGACGGTGGCGCCTACGCGCTGCTGCCCGAGGAAGGCAGAACGAGTGAGCAGGAAAACGCGCCTGCCCTGGTTCTGCGCCTTCCAGTGGTCCTGGACTCCGAGGGTATGCATGAGCGGAAAGACGTTTGTGAATTCGGCGCCGTTACCGATAGCGATCTGGCGGCTACTGAGGATTGCGTCGCCCATATGCGGCCAGTATTCTTCGGGCTCTGCACTATCGAGCCAGAACGCGTCCCACCCCTGCGCCAGCAACTTGCCTGGCAAGTTTTCCCAATAAAGGTTGCGCGCGTCGGGATTGGTGGCATCGTAGACGTGCGCCTCTAGTACGAGTTCATGCTTTGCGTCGAGAAGCTTGTATGTTTCGGATTGGGGATCGAGCAGGCCCCACACCGAGATCATGGCGTGCACGTTCTCTTTGTGCAGGACTTTGAGATCTTGCGCCACGTCATGATAGTTGGAATTGAAGACCGGATCTCCCTCGGTCTTCCACCAGAACCAATCCTGCACCATGGCGTCGAGCGGAATATGTTCCCGGCGATAGCGCTCTGCGATCTCGCGAATCTCGTCGAGCGATCCGTAGCGATCCTTCGATTGAAAAAAGCCATAGGCCCACTTCGGCAGCATGGGCGTGTGGCCGGTCATGGTCCGGTACTCGTGAAGAACAACGTCGATCTCCCGGCCGTAGAGGAAGTAGTAATCGATCGACTTGCCGGCGATAGAAGTCAGCTTCATATCAAGCGGGAATCGATTGTCAAAATAGGTGAGCGCCGCCGTGTTCCACATCAGCCCGTACCCCTTGTTCGAAATCAGCAGGGGGATTGCGACATCGGTGTTGTTTTGACCCAGCTCTACTGTGGCGCCGCGATAGTTGAAGATGCCGCTCTGGTGCTGGCCCAGCCCGTAGAGCGCTTCTGTGATCGGAGGGGAAAAGCGGTCCGTGACGCGGTAGGTGTGTTCTCCATTAAGCTCGACCGGCTCGTAGGTGCGGGGAATACTGTTTCCCTCGTTCAGCAGCGATTCTTCACTGGACGTGCGAAAGGAGAGATTGCCGCGCTCGATGTTCACGATCACCTCAAGCTGAGCAGTCTTTATGGTGGCCGCCTTTGCGTCCTGCGCAAACGCGAATGGCGCTCCAGGGCAGGATTGCTGTGGGTCGAGCATCCACGGGCGGGGTGAGGTGGAAGCGGAAGGTTCTGGCGTTGCAACGACGTGAATCACCGAGTCAGAACATACCGTGACGTCGAGAACTTCCCTTCCCGCAGTGGCGCGGAGACCGTGGCTTGTCTGCTCAACTTGCTCCGGTGGAGGACCAGGCGCCTTTTGTCCCGGCATTTGCGCAGTCGCAATTGTCGAAGCTGCGAGCAAGAGAATGACAACGGGAATTCGTTCCGAAAAACCGACACTCGATTGGAACGCTCGCTCAATTCGGAGCATGTTGAATCTCGACTTTCTGTTCGCCAGCATCTTACCGCGCGATTCATGATTGCAATTGATCTCAAACCCATGAGCAGCCAGACAGCGATCTGGTCGCTAACGACAATCTGCCGTAAAGCAAAGGTTCTTGCTGAAGAACGGCAGCACATGGTTCTGGAATCGATCGGCAACTGCGCTGACATGCGTGCCGGAGTAGATCTCAAAGCTGTTGGCGATTCCGTAGTTATCTAGAATGGTGTGCAGCTTGGTGGCATCGAATCGCAATCCGTCCTGATCGCCCACGTCCATAGAGATGGCGCGGTATTGCTTGAGATTGCCGATGTACTGATCGACGAACGCGAGCGGGGAGTTAGCCGTGTATTTCGCTACGATATCCGGCTGCAGAACACCGTCTTTGGTAGGCAGGTCGAAGTAGAGGGGAGGGTTCTTTGGATTGGGAGCCCACGCCGCTGCCGTTGCATATTGTGCGGAGGCGAAGCCGGGCGACTGTGCTGCCAGCTCAGCCGGAGACTTGGCCGCGGCAACCTTCCTCTCGCTGGCGATCGCCCGCTCCTTGATCTGATCGGCGGTCCCCGGTCCGCCCCCGACCATCGAAGACATGCAGCAGGGACTCATGACGTAGAGAGCGCCGAAGACGTCAGGATGCTTCATGCCGATGCGCGACGCACCATACCCGCCCATGGAGTGACCGACGAGACCGCGACTGGTGCGATTTGGGATGGTGCGATAGTGCGCGTCGATGTAGGCAACGACGTCGTGCCATATGAACTTCTCGAAATCGCCGGTTGTGACGGAGCTTGAATACATGGAGCCGTTGTAGATGGTTTTGGAATCAGGCAGAACGACGATCATCTCCTGCGCACCCGTTGCAAACGCGCCTTCGATGGTCTGTGGCACATGGATCTCATGCGTCCACTGCTCGGCGCCGATGGAGTATCCATGCAACGCATAGACCACGGGATAGCGGCGCTTTTTGTCATTCGCGTAACCGGGCGGCAGAAAGACGATGACGTCGCGATCGACCGCGTCCCCTTCGAGATTGCCTTCGAGGGCAGCGCAATGGACCTTGATGTGCTCGACCGTGGCGGGCTTTGCGCCCGGGACGGGATCGGGGACGTTAGTCTGCACCTGGCCCGTGGCCTGTGTTGCCGGCGCGATTGCGATGGCGAATGCGCATGCAAAGAACAGCTTCATTATGTTCATAAGGACCCTTTCTCGAATCAACTCGGCTACTGCACCGGGTAGGAATAGATGTTCACGCTGAAGGGGCGCACTGTGATGGTTGCGGGCAACGCACCGAGTGGCTCTTCTTCGATCTGGACTTCAGGCTTCTTGTCGACCTGTACGGTCGCATCGATGGATGCGGGAGCCATCCGCCACAACTTCCCCTCACTCGCGAGCTTGGTTCCGTTGATTGCGATCCGTATGCTCTGTTCTGACTCGGAAGGATTGAGTACGGCGATGGATAGAGTCTTGCGATCTTCGCTCAATGCGGCGCTGACGTCGAGCGGATAGGTGTCGCTGCCGGGATTGATCGCGGGTTGGTCCCCACCGGCCGGAAATGTAGGCTTCGGCTGCGGTGAGTCGCCGGTTACCTCGACAGGAAGGGTGCCAAAGTGATCGCGGTACATCTTGAAGAGCATTCCGGTGGGGTTGAGTACAGCTTCGGTGCGGTTCTCGCTCATCGTCGCAGTCGCAAAAGTAAGTGCACCCATTTGAAAGAGATCGGAGTGGCGAAACATTTCGTGGAAAGCCCATGCATAAGCCGGAACTACCTTGTAGCCGTCGCGATTGCCACCGAAATACGCCCACTCGTCGATGGCAATTGGAACCGCTTTGGCACGGAGCGCAGGGATGCGCTTCAAGTACTCCTGATAGTGCTCGTATTTCGCGCGCACCTGCACGGCCGGTGCGCGTTCCCATTCGAGCAGCGACAGAGGAGGCTCGATGGGCACCTTCTTTTGCAGCTTCATGTCGGTGTGCTGCGTGCCAGATGCGTAGTAGTGCTCGCTGACCAGGTCGATGTTGTCTAGGCAGTTCAGGAGCATCTGGCCGGTCCAGTCTGCTGGGGAAAGATAGTCAGGAACATACTGGCCGTTGATGCGGCGGGACTGGTCGGCGCCTTCCATCACATCGGGCATGGCGCCGCCGGCGATCAACTTGATGGATGGGTCAACCCCTTTCATCTCCTTCGCGAATAAGTTGTGCTTCAACTCGAATTGCGGAAGGGACATCGCGCCCATTTGGTAGTCGCCCCAAGGCTCGTTACCAACTCCCCACCACTTCACCTCGTAGGGCGAAGGGTGGCCATTTGCGGCTCGCCATTTTCCCATTGGCGTGGTGGCAGCGCCGTTGGTGTACTCGACCAGCTCTCGCGCCGACCACGCGTCGCCGAAGCCGGCATTGACGGTGATGTAAGGATCGACGCCAAGAAGACGGCAGAGCGTGAGGAACTCATCGGTGCCAACGTCGTTGGGCTGCACTGCGTGCCAGACGAGATCGAAGATCGGCGGACGCTTGTCGATGTCGCCGACGCCGTACCGCCACTCGTAGGCGGAGACGAAGTTGCCGCCGGGGAATCGCAGAACGCCAAAGCGCAGTTGCTTGAGCGCGGCGATCACTTCCGGCCGGAAGCCTTCGATGTTGTCCGCGGGCATGAGCGAAAGCGCGCCGACGTGGAAGGAGCCTGTACCTGTGCCCGTGATCTCCAGTGTTGCGTCGTCACTGTCCGTTGCGGCGGTGTAGCGCAATGGGAACTTGCGATATCCTGCGCCGATCGTATGGAGATTGATTGTCTGACGATCGCTGGGCTCCTTGCCCCAGATGAGCGTGACCTTGACCAACGCGCCAGGAGAACCGGCGAGTACGATGCGTCCGATGTAGGCCTTGCCTTTGCGAACCGCAATTCCGGACTGCCCGAAGCCGCGTGGCTCTTTCGCATGGAGCTTGACAAGTGGAGAATGATCGCCGGCGTAGGCCAAACTCGTATCCATTGTTATTTCTTCGGCTCCGCCAATCGGCGTCCACCAACGAGTGGGCACGCGATTGAACCGGGGATTACCGCCCGCATTTCCGATCACCGGAGGAGGGTTAGGAGCCGTCGCAGCGACTGGATAAAAGAACTTGCGATCGACAAGCATCTCAGACCACACGCCGGTATTAACGATGTCGCCGCCGTGCTCGAGAAACTGGCCGTAGATGTTTTTCGAGATAGGCACGCCGGTCTTAGAGGTATCAATGGCTGCGGTGACCGTGCGAGTCTGAGCCGAAGCGGCTAAAGTAAGCGCAAGCACCGCGAGAAGGCACGATGCCTGGCGTTGAGAAAGCGTTTTCGCGAGCGCAGTCTGCAATGAGTGCATGGTCGTTTTCTCCCGGGTGTTGGATAGTATGCGATGCCTGCTTGTTGAACTTCGAATGGACTGCACAATCATCCGCGGCTCTCACGGAGGTTGGTTCGCGACTACGGCTCAATGGAGACTACGGTCACTGATCGAGGCTCCATCGTTAGGGATAACTTGCCTCCCTGCACCTTCACCGCTGCAGGCTTCGGCACAACTGAAGCCGGTGCATCAAAGGTGTTCACACTGTCCACTGCGGCCCCCGTTAACGTCTCCGTCTTCGCCGATTTTGCGGTTATTCCTGCCAGGTCTGCGTCGATGACCGCGGGATTTTCCGCATCGGGGTTAGTGATCTCAAGCAACACCTTTCCGTCGGCGCTTTTTGCGGCGATGGCATCCACGCGCGGCAGGGTTGCGCTGCCGTGGGTGTGGGTGCCCGCGTCGAAGACGACGGGAATAAAGGTGGCACCTTGAAATGGAACGTACATCTTGAAGACTCAGTAGGTGGGAGTCAAGACCATTTTCTCTTTGTCCGTAAGGATCATCGCCTGGAGAACATTGATCATCTGGGCGATGTTGGCCATACGCACGCGGTCGGCGTGACGGGCAAAGATGTTCAGGTTGAGGGCGGCGAGAATCGCATCGCGAACGCTGTTCTGCTGAACGAGAAACGCGGGATTAGAGCCGGTCAGCGGTGCATGCCAGGCGCCCCACTCATCCACAGACAAGGTCACTTTCTTCTCCGGATCGAACCTGTCCATTACCGCCTCCTGCTTGCGCAGGAACTCATCCATGAATAGGGTCGATTTGAGAGTCTTAGCGTATTCGTCTAACCCGAATTTGTCGGAGGGTGTCGATGGCGGCCAGCCGTTTGGCACTGTAAACCAGTGCAGCGACACGCCGTTGATGTCCCACGCCCAGGTGTGCTTCTTCCAGGCTTTCATCACGGCTTCCGTCCACTCGGTGTCCGGCGTGCCGGGCCCACGGCGATCTTGAGCATCTGGTCTTGGGTTCGCTGCGCCGGATTCATGTTGAGCACGAAGCGGCTGTAAACCTTCATCAGGCTGACGTAATAGTCGGATGTCATCGCACCGCCGCAGTCCCAACTCTCGTTGCCGAGGCCGAGAAAGCCGACCGTGTACGCCGCGGGATGGCCATTGGCGGCTCGCTCTTTGGCAAGAGCCGTGGGCGCAGCGGCGGTCATATACTCCAGCCATTCGGCTGCTTCCTGGGGTGTACCCGAGCCGACATTGACAGACACGTATGGTGAGCTGCCGATCTGCTGGATGAAATCCATAAACTCATCGGTGCCGAAGGCATTCGTATCGATCACATCGCCCCATGCCGAGTTCACGGTGGCCGGGCGCTTGTCGCGGGGGCCGATTCCCTTGCGCCAGTGATACTGGTCGGCAAAGCAGCCGCCGGGCCAGCGGACGTTGGGTACCTTGAGTTCCTTGAGGGCGGCTACTACATCGTTACGAATTCCGCGGGTGTTCGGAATGGATGAATCGGGGCCGACCCAAATTCCTTCATAGAGTCCGTGGCCGAGATTCTCGGCAAACTGGCCAAAAAGGTTGCGATCGATCTTCGGGCCCGGCTTCGTCGCGTCGACAGATAGACGAACAATGTTGTCTGCAGCCAACAAAGGCGCAACCGAAGAGAAAGCAAGCAGACCTAAAACAGCAAGAATGCGACGCGCCACAGACCCTGCCTCCGTTGATCCGTCGGAAATTCGAGGCACGAGTTTACAGCCGCCGTTCTCGTATTCCGTTCCAGAACCCTCGAATATACACAGGGCAAGCCAGAGCAAACAAGCCAAATAAATCGCTTTATTTGTCCAGGATGATGGCTTTAACATGCCGAGGGTTGAGGTTTGCAGACTGATCCGGTCCCCAAGCCTGCTCTTTTTCGGTAAACGTTTGCGTGGAGGTGCGTTTTGAAGGCAATTGGATTTGTGATGCTCCTGGCAGCGAGCTTCTGTTTTGCGCAGGAGCCGAGTGATTTCCAGCCCGCAACATCGAACGTTCTGGATTCACAGTATCCGAAGGTGGACGGCAACTCGCGCGTGCAGATTCGGTTTAGAGCGCCTGACGCGACGAGGGTGAAGCTTAATTTCTGGAGTGGTCCGAAGGTCGACATGGAGAAGGCAGCGGACGGGTATTGGACCTTTACAACGCCGCCCATGGCCCCTGGACTCCACTACTACACGATCATCGTGGATGGCGCGGAAGTCAGCGATCCCGCCAGCACCGCGTACTTTGGTGGAAGCAAATGGGCCAGCGCCGTCGAAGTGCCTGAAGCCGGAGCGAACTATTACCTGCCGCAGGAGGTCCCCCACGGGCAAGTGAGCGAGATCTGGTACCACTCCAGCGTGACGGGCACGTGGCGACACGCATTCGTTTACCTGCCGCCGGATTATGACGCGCAGACAAAGGCTCGATATCCGGTGCTCTACCTTCAGCATGGCGGCGGCGAGGACGCATCCGGATGGATCCGACAAGGCAAGGCAAATTTCATTCTCGATAATCTGATCGCCAGCGGCAGCACAAAACCGATGATCATCGTGATGGCCAATGGATATGCCAGCCGCGCAGGATACATAGTCCCTGACCTGACCGGAAAGCCATTCGGCTCGCCGGAATTCATGAAGGTGATGCAGGAGCGGATGGGTGCGTTCGAAGATGATATGACGCAGGTGCTGATTCCGTTCATCGACAAGACGTTCCGCACGATTCCCAATCGCGATCACCGCGCCATGGCGGGGCTTTCGATGGGTGGCATGCAGACTTTCCAAGTGACTTTCAATCATCTTGACCTTTTCTCGTACGTTGGCGGATTCAGCGGAGCTGCCAACGTATTTGCAATGGGCAACAACAAGCTGGATACGAAGACCGCATTCAACGGGTCCATGGCCGATCCGGCGGCATTCGCCAAGCGGGTGCATCTGCTTTGGATCGGTGTGGGTACCAACGAGCCCGAACGCATGAAGACGGGACTCGAGAATCTCAACGCGTCTCTGGGCGAAGGTAAAATCCAGCACGTGTTTTACGAGTCGCCGGGTACCGATCACGAATGGCAGACATGGCGCCGCGACTTGAAAGATTTCGCACCACGACTATTCCAGGCATCAGCGCAACCAGCGACTTCCGCGCGATAACTGAGGATCACATGAGCAGATACATGACGCATATGAAGCGGATTTTTGTTCTGGGTGCTGGATCGCTCTTCCTTGCCTTGGCCCTACAGACTGCGGTCGCGCAAGGTGCAGCGAGTCCTGGGTATCTGGACACCAATTTAACGCCTGAACAGAGGGCTACCGACCTGGTTCACCGTATGACTCTTGCGGAGAAGGCTACACAGATGCAGAACAACTCCGCGGCAGTTCCACGGCTCAACATTCCCGCGTACCAATGGTGGAGTGAGGCCCTTCACGGAGTGATCAATGAAGGTGTAACCGAGTATCCCGAGCCCATCGGCCTGGCTGCAACTTTTGATGTGTCGGGCATTCACACAATGGCGGCTCAGATCGGTATCGAGGGGCGCATTAAGAACGTGCAAAATGCGCGCGAAGGTCACACGGGAATCATGGGAGGTCTCGATTTCTGGTCACCGAATCTGAATATCTTTCGCGACCCGCGCTGGGGACGAGGTCAGGAAACCTACGGCGAAGACCCATTCCTCACTGCTCGCATGGGCGTTGCCTACGTGACCGGACTGCAGGGAAACGATCCAAAGTACTATCTAGCCATCGCGACCCCGAAACATTATGCCGTACACAGCGGTCCGGAGCCGACGCGCCACTTTGCCGATGTGGACGTGAGCAAGCACGATGAAGTCGACACCTACGAGCCCGCTTTCCGCGCCGCCATCGTAGAAGGCAAAGCTGGCTCTGTGATGTGCGCGTACAACGCAATCAATGGCGAGCCCGCCTGCGCAAGCCAGTACCTGCTTCAGGACCAGTTACGCGGCAAATGGGGTTTTCAGGGGTATGTGGTATCGGATTGCGACGCTGTTCGCGACGTAGCTGCCAATCATCGCTACCGCCCAACCCAGGCACAAGGCGCGGCGATTTCTGTAGTCAGAGGCATGGACAACGAGTGCGTCACCTTCACCTCAAGATTTGGAGAGCCTGTCGAAAAGGCATATTTCGATGCGGTGCAGCAGGGATACCTGCCTGAAAGCACACTCGACACGGCGCTCGTCCGCCTGTTCACCGCTCGGATCAAGCTCGGGATGTTTGATCCTCCGGATATTGTTCCGTTTACCAAGATCGATGAGAAGGAACTTGACAGCGCCGAACATCGTGCGCACGCACGCAAACTCGCGAATGAGTCCATGGTCCTGCTCAAGAACGACGGTCTGCTTCCCCTCAAGCCGGGGATCAAAAAGATCGCCGTCATAGGCCCGCTGGCGGACCAGACGAGGCCTCTGATCGGAAACTATGCTGGTCAGCCAACCCATATCGTCTCCATCCTCGACGGCCTGCGCGCAGAGTTCCCGAACGCAACGATCACGTTTGTCCCTGGTACCCAGTTCCTGCGCACCGATGGAACATCTGTGCCGGACAGCCTTCTCACCACTCCCGACGGCAAGCCCGGCCTAAAGGCTGACTACAACGAAGGCATGCGGAGGGGACCTGGGGAAGCGAATACCAAACCCCTCGTCAGCCGTACGGAAACCAATGTCAAGCTCACGGAAAACAATCTGCCGGCAGAAATCGCCCCTAGGAAGACCTTCGGAGTGCAATGGTCTGGATTCTTCACACCCACAGAATCGGGCGACTTTCTGCTCGGGATTCGCTGCGAAGGATTCGGCAGGCTCACGGTCGATGGTAAGCAGATAGCCACTGCGTGCGGCGGTGGCTCGCGAGGACTCTCATCCGGCGTGGGCCGCGTTCACTTCGAAAAGGGACACAAGATCGCTCTCGAGGTCTCCTACGGAACCAGAAACAGCGGAACCAGGAGCACCAAGCCGAATGCCGAGCTGATCTGGGCTAAACACAACGACGCTCCTTCGCAAGAAGCCATTACCGCTGCAAAGAACGCCGATGCCGTGATTACCGTTGTGGGAATCACGAGTCAGCTCGAAGGCGAAGAGATGCCCGTAAGCGAACCGGGATTTCTCGGCGGAGATCGAACCAGCATTGATCTTCCTCAGCCGGAAGAGGATTTGGTCGAAGCCGTGGCAGCTACCGGCAAACCGCTTGCCGTGGTTCTCCTGAACGGCAGTGCCCTGTCGGTCAATTGGATCAACGAGCATGCCAACGCCGTCCTCGACGCGTGGTACCCGGGAGAAGAAGGCGGAGCGGCAGTGGCCGAAACGCTCAGCGGAAAGAATAATCCTGCGGGTCGGCTGCCGGTTACGTTCTACACCGGCGTCAGCCAATTGCCAAATTTCGAGGACTACGGTATGGCAAACAGGACCTACCGCTATTTCAACGACAAGCCGCTCTACCCCTTTGGCTATGGCCTCAGCTACACGACATTCAATTACAGCGACCTCAATGTTCCGGTGCAGGCGGTGCCTGCGGGGCAGCCTGTGAGTGCCGATGTGACGGTGACGAACACAGGCAAAGTCGCGGGAGATGAGGTTGTTCAGGCCTATATCAAATTCCCTGCTGTGAAGGGCGCGCCGCTCACAGCTCTTCGCGGATTTCAGCGCATTCATCTCGAACCGGGTGCGAGCCAGAAGGTTCATTTCGACTTGAAGGACCGCGATCTGGGCATGGTGACTGAAGATGGAAATCCAATCATCGCGCAAGGCGATTACATTATCAGCATCGGCGGAGGCCAGCCAGACACAGGAGAACCAGCAGTTACTGGAAAGTTCCGTATCGATGGCCAAATACCGTTGCCGGAATAAAGCCACACATCTGGTTGGCGTCCAACAACAAAGGGGGATGAATGCACAGACGGGATTTCTGCAAACTACTTGCGATCGCCGCAGCATCCAAAGGTGTGCCATCCACGGGGCAGACAGCACAGGAGAGCCAGCCTGGATTGCCAAGTGGGTTCAACCAATACACGCAGGACTACGCTCAGTTTTGCGCTCTGCCGCCGGAGAAGAGGGTCTTCTACAAGGTGAGCGACGGAAAGATTGTGGAAGAACGGCTGGACGAAGCGACGTGGCAACCCTCGGCGTGGAACTACAACCCCGTAGCGCAATCAGTCGCGGGCGGACTGTGGGACGATGTGCCCTTGCAGTCGCCCATCCAGGATCTCGCGGGCGATGGTCCGTTCAAACCCACGTGGGATTCACTGCTCGAGTACGAAGCGCCAGATTGGTACCAGGATGCTAAGTTCGGCATCTGGGCTCACTGGAGTCCGCAGTGCGTTGCCGAAGCCGGTGACTGGTACGCGCGCAACATGTATATCGAGGACCAGCGCCAATACAAATACCAACTCGAACACTTCGGTCCGCCGTCACTGTTCGGGTTCAAGGACCTTTGCGCCCAGTGGACTCTGCTGAACTGGGATCCGGACGAGCTGATTACGCGCTACAAAAATGCGGGCGCGAAGATATTTGTCGCTCTGGCAAATCACCATGACAGCTTTGACGCGTGGGACTCGAAGCATCAGCCCTGGAATGCTGCTGCAATTGGTCCTCATCGCGATGTGATCGGTACCTGGGCAACAGCGGCGCGAAAACAGGGTCTGCGATTTGGCGTGACAGTGCATCAGGCGCGTAACTGGTGGTGGTTTCAGCCGTCGCACGCCGCCGACAAGTCCGGCGCAAAAGCGGGCGTTCCATATGATGGCCATCTTACCCAGTCGGAAGGGAAAGATCAGTGGTGGCAGGGGCTCGATCCTCAACGGCTTTATGGCGTGAAACACCCAGCGAGTGCATTGCCCGATGCATCCTATGTCAAGAACTTCTACGACAGGACGCGCGATCTCATCGACCAGCACAATCCTGACCTGCTTTACTTCGACGACTCGCTCCTGCCGCTCGGCTGGGCAGGGATGAATATCGGCGCGTACTTCTACAACCACAGCATTCGGCAAAACGGTGGCAAGAACGAAGCCGTTCTCAACGTCAAAGACGTTCCCGACCGGCTGGCCAAAGCTGTTGTCGCTGATTATGAACGAGGGCTGACTGCCGAGATCATGAAGCATCCCTGGCAGTCCGAGACCTGTATTGGCGCCTGGCATTATCTCCGCGCTCTCTACGAAAAGCCCGGTCCATACGGCGGCTATCTGCCCCCGCGGGATGTTATCCATTGGCTGATCGACACTGCAAGCAAGAACGGAACATTCATTCTGGATGTTCCGGGTAGGCCCGACGGAACCATTGACAGCAAGGAAATCGCAGTGCTCGACGGCATCACAACGTGGATGCGGACCAATGGTGAAGCAATCTATGAGACTCGGCCATGGAAGATCTATGGTGAAGGGCCCAACAGCATAAAGGCGGGATCTTTCCAGGGTGGGAGTGTGAGCAAACTGGGAGAAACAGATATCCGATTCACGTGCAATAAATCCAGGACTGCGATTTTTGCGCTGGTGCTGGGCTGGCCGACAGAATCGTTCGCCGTGCAGTCTCTGGGACTTTCAGCCGCAACAAAACCAGGGAAAGTTGCGAAGCTCGAACTTATCGGGACCGACCAGAGAGTGAGTTGGAAGCAGCAGACCGATGCTCTAAGAGTTGAACTTCCAAAGCTCTATAAACCAGCGGTTGACTACGCTGCTGTGCTCAAATTGACATTGGCCTAAGCTAAACAGCTGCGGCTCGCTGGTAGATTAGCCGATGTCTTGTAGTCCGATCTAAACGTTGCGAAAACAGGTGCTAACATCACGTCGATTGTAGGAATCAGAACTTCAAAGCTCCGGAGAAGAACAAATTTATGCTTCATTCCTTCATGCGGCGCATGTGTATCGTTGTGCTTGGATTTCTTGCAGTCTCGCTCGCTTCCGCTCAGTCGAATCGGAACTCGTTGCGGGAAGTCGTCGCCAACGTGAAGGACACACGCGGTCCGGTTGACCACTTCTTCGATCTCTCAGTCGGCTCAGACTATCCCGGAACGTTGATTCGGGATGACAGCCAAGCCCAGCTCAAGCTTGTCACAGGCGAACTCGGTTTCCGCTACATACGGTTCCACGCCATCTTCCATGACGTCCTGGGAACGGTCCGCATTGAAAACGGAAAGATCGTGTATGACTGGACGAAGATCGACCAGCTCTATGACGATCTGCTGGCGCGGCATATCAAGCCATTCGTCGAACTCGGCTTTACTCCAAAGGCGTTGGCGACATCCGACAACAGCATCTTCTATTGGCATGGGAATACATCACATCCGAAGCCGGATGGCTGGCGCGACCTCGTTGACGCTTTTGTCCGGCACCTGGAACAGCACTACGGAAAGGACGAAGTTCGCACCTGGTACTTCGAGGTGTGGAATGAGCCGAACCTTGCCGGCTTCTGGGAGGGCGGCGATCAGAAGGCATACTTCGAGCTCTATGACCTCACCGCCAGGACAATCAAAACCGCCGATCCCAACTTGCGCGTCGGCGGCCCCAGCACTGCCGGTGCAGCATGGGTACCGGAATTCCTTGCCCATGTGAAGCAGAGCGGCGCTCCAGTCGACTTTGTGACGACTCATACCTACGGCGTCCAAGGCGGATTTCTGGATGAGAACGGAAAGAGCGATACCAAGCTCGATCCGTCTCCAGACGCAATCATCGGGGACGTGCGGCACGTCCGCGAGGAGATTGCAGCATCAGCGTTCCCCAGCCTTCCGCTCTTCTTCACCGAGTGGAGCACCAGCTATACGCCGCGCGATTCGGTGCACGACTCCTACATTAGCGCGCCCTACATCCTCAGCAAGCTAAAAGCCGGTCAGGGATTGGTGCAGGGTATGAGCTATTGGACGTACACCGATCTTTTTGAAGAACCGGGACCGCCAACGGCTCCCTTTGAAGGAGGATTTGGATTGCTGAATCCTCAGGGAATCCGCAAACCGGCCTACTTTGCGTACAAGTATCTGCATGCGCTTGACGGAAACAGCCTTGCAACATACGACCCGCGATCAATGTTGTCCACCAAAGACGGAAACGTAACTGCTGTCATCTGGGACTTCGAACAACCCGACCAGAAGGTCAGCAATCGCTCCTTCTATACAAAGGTGATTGCGTCCCATCCAGCCACGCCTGTGCATTTGCTTCTGACACACCTTGGCCCAAGTACCTCGTATCGCCTGGAAGTGCATCGCACCGGGTTTCATTCGAACGATGCCTACACAGCCTACGTCGAACTCGGTTCCCCGAAGCAACTGACTGAAGCACAGATCGCGCATCTTAACGACCTCACGCAGGATACTCCGGAGACGGACAAGGTCGTGCGCACTGGTGCCGACGGCACTATCGATACCACATTCCCGATGAACAGCAACGATATTGTCCTGGTGAAGCTGATGCGCAACGAGGCAACCAAGTGATTGATCTGCGGCGTTCATTACCGAAGGAGAGCAGATGAGCGAGAGGATGCGTCGAAGACTCTACAAGAATAGCTCCGTGTACTTTTTCGTCCTGCTAATCGCTATCACCTCTCTTGGTCCCTCGGGCCCCGCACTGGCCGCGGAGGACGCCT
>NZ_DASXYM010000024.1:0-42107 GCF_036502485.1 Occallatibacter sp.
TCGCTCATCGAGGACAGCGAAGCTGCTCCCGATTTCAAAGTCAGGGATGAATAACCTGGATCACCGCCGCGTCTGGTTCCGTCCAGGCGGCGGCGCCTTCGTGGGTCAACTGTTGCTTCTGATCGTTCCAATGCAACCGGGTGATGGATCCCTTCCCGTTTTCGTATGCGTACGTTGTGCCGTCGTCAGAGAACAGATTGAAGTCCGCATCGGACCCCGGGTAGACGCGTAAGGAGGCGATCGCGGGCGGCTGATCGGCGTTGAGAACTTCAGATCCGAGAGGCAGGATGGAGCCGGCGCGAACGAACAGCGGGATGGTGTCAATGGGAGCGGCGGCGGTGATGGTCTGGCCGCCCTTGATCCGCTCGTTGGTCCAATAGTTGTACCAGTCGCAGCCAGCGGGCAGGTAGACTTTGCGGCTGGTCGCGCCCTGCTCCGAGACGGGCGCTACAAGCAGAGCGGGGCCGAACATGTACTCATCGGGAATATCCGCCACATTCGGATCAGCAGGGAAGTCCATGAACAGGGCGCGCGTGTAAGGCGCACCGGTCTGGTAACTGTGATAGGCGAGCGAGTAAGTGTACGGGATGAGCTGGTAGCGCAGGCGGAGATACTTCGACAGGATCGCTTCAGCCTGCTTGCCATAGGACCAGACCTCGTTGTGCATGCGTTCGCCGTGTGCGCGCATGACGGGCTGGAAGGTTCCCCACTGGAACCAGCGCACGAACAGCTCGGGATAGTCCACGTAGCCATCCACGTTGCCGAGTGCGTCCGATGGATCAACCAGCGGTTTATGCGCGGGGTTATAGCCAGCGTGGATCTGGGGCGAGAAGAAGCCGGCTATATCGGTGTCCCAGTAAGGCATGCCGGTGGCGGTAAAGTTGAGCCCCGCCGGGATGGACCGCTTCAACATGTCCCAAGTGGAAGTGATATCGCTTGACCAGAAGACGGTGCCGTTGCGCTGTGCTCCGAGGTAAGCGGCGCGGGCGAGGATCATCACGCGGCGGCTGTCGCCAAAGTCGCGCCTCATACCGTCGTAAACAGACGCGGTATGGAACAGGGGGTAGACGTTGTAGAAGCGAGCGCCCGAGCCGATGAAGAAGGAGTCTTTGTAGGGATCCACGTCCGGCTCGGTCTCGTCGAGCCAGAGATAGTCAAACCCGTAGGGTTTGATGTAGCGATCACGTATGGAGTTCCACCACCACTTAGCGGCGTCAGGGTTAGTGGTATCGATGTTAGGGCCGATTTCCTTGCTGAAGGATCCGGAATCCGGCGTGCCGTTGGAGCTGCGGATCAGCCATCCCTTTTGCTGCAGCATGTCGTAGAACCGGGTGCCGGGAGCGAAGTGCGGCCAGACGCTCAGCAGGGTTTTGATTCCCATGGAATGCAGTTGCCGATTCATGGCGGCGGGGTCGGGCCAGCGCTTGGGATCGAGGTCCAGCTCGCCCTGGCGGGTCATGTTGAGAAAGTCGACAACCAGAACATCGAGCGGCAGATTCCGGTCGCGATATCCTTTTGCGATGTCGAGAGCCTGTTCCTGAGTGGGATAGATGGCCTTGCTCTGAATGTAGCCATAGACGCCGCGCGGCAGCATGTGGGTCACACCGGTGAGCTGGCGATATCCCTGATAGATCTCATCGACGTTATCTCCGGCGATGACGAAGAACGAGACGTTGTCGCCGATCTCCGATGACCACACGTTCCGCTCGTTGAAGCCGAGATCAACAGTGGTTTTGGATGGATTGTCCCAGATGAGGCCGTAGCCGCGACTGGAAACCATGAAGGGAACACAGACATTCTCTCCGCCGATGGAGGAGTAGTCGTGCCAGCAATGGATGCGGTGGTCGCGCAGATCGAGGGCGCCTTGTTGCTGCTGGCCAAGACCGTAGTAGTGTTCGTCGGCAGGCGAGTCGAAGGTGGCGGAGACGCGGGAGCCGGCCGGGCTGGGATGCTGCCCTCCGGCGGCATTTGGGTCGGAGTGATTGGGAGCCATGGCCCAGGTCCACATGGTCAGCAGCGGCTTGCCGGAGGCCGTGGCGATGGAGAGGGTGTCGTTGAGTGGAGGGTGCCGAGGCTCGAAGCCGCCGAAGTAATGGTGGCGCAACGACTGATTGAGGGGGTCGAGCGGCATGGCGTGAGGAGCGGGCTGGTTCTGGGGCGCCACATGCACGATCATGCGCGCGGACTGAATCACGTCGTAACCTCCCGAGTCCTGGGTACGAGCCCATCCGGCGGAGGAGGGCGTACCGAGCAAGCCATAGCCGGGGTGCGCGAGTGCCGCGGATTTTTGCGTGCTCATGGTCACGCGAAGGATGTTTGGCCCATAGGGCTCGAGGACGATGGTCCGGTCTTGCCGATCCAGCACAAATCCGGGCCCCGGATCGGCAGACTGGGCTGCGCTTGACGGGGTGAATGCCAGGAGGGCGAGCGTGACGAGGCAGAAGCTCGCCAGGCGGAGAGGGAGACGTGCATTGCGGCAGGAATCGGATGAAACGGGCAAGCGTACAAGTCGACGGCGCATTCTAGCCTCGAAGAGTGTGTTGTGTCGGGTTGGCGTCAAGACGGATGCAGATGCGAGGACAAAGTTCAGACGAGATTCAAGAGCCGGTACCCTGCGGTGCATTCGGAGCGGCATCCTTGCCTGCTTCAATGAGCCTGAAACTCTTGCGTTCAGTCTCCCGGTTCAGGGAATCTCGATGCAATTGAGCGAGGCGTTTCGCCAGCGCAGGGAGTTCCTGGGTTTGACCCAAGTGTTTGAGAGCGATGAGGAGGTGATAGGTGCCGCCTTCATCGGAGGGGTCGTAGCGCAACGCGGTGCGACATTCAGCGATAGCCTCCGGATACTGCCCGGCATGGATGTAGATCGAGGCCAGAAGGTCATGCACAGGCACGTAGTCGGGCTTGGCCGCAGCGGCTTTGCGCGCAGCCATCAGAGCTTCGTTGTACTCGCGGCTGTTCACGTCAGGGGACGCGTTTGTCAGGGACTGAGCGAAGAAGTAATTCAGGAAAGGGTCGTCGGGATGATCCTTCAACTGTGCCCGCACCCTGGCTAGTGCCTCTTCAGGATTATTCTTCTGCACCTCAGTGAGGTCGAGGGCATAGGCCCCCAGAACCTGCAGGGACGAGAGTTTTTCAACCCGGCTGAAGTCTTGTTCCGCGTGGGGGAAGTCCGCGAGTTCCACGAAGAGGAGGCCGCGAGCGACGTAGAGGGCTGGGTCATCGGGGATGTACTTGAGGCCTACGTTCATCATGTCAATGCCCACCTGGAACGAATCGTGTTCCAGGCATAAGGCGGCGAAAGACGCGTAGTAGTCAGGAGTAGTGGGACTCAGCACGATAGCCTGGCGCAACAGGGCGACGGCGCGGGGCGTGTTTTTTGTCTTTTCATATGCTTGCGAGGCCAGGCTCAGAATCTCCGGATCTTTTTGATCGTCGGTGAGCAGAGGCTCAAGGGTTCGAATGGCGGCTTCAAATTGCCTGCTCGCAATCTCGACCACGGCCAGATCGTAGCGGGCATAGTTGCGATCGGGGAGCAGGGCGACCAGCCGCTCGAACACTGGCACGGCCTGCTCGGCTTGTTTCGTCTCCAGCAGGCAGGAACCATAGGCTTCGAGGGACCCGGGATGATTGTCGATCGTCTCGCCAGCGAGCGCGAAGTGCCGATTCGCGGCCACGCAGTCGCCCTGCTTGCGCTGCAGCACGGCCAGCATTTCATGAGCAGTGGCATCTTTGGTATCTGCCTGAAGGATGCTCTCCAGGAGAGGAATTGCGCGCTTGTCGGAGGATGGGAAGAGCACCTGCACCTCACCGCGGAGCGCAGGGATGTAAGAAGGTGACAGACGCAGGGCTTTGTCGAAGGAGGCGATTGCCTGGTCCTTTTCACCTTTGAGTGAGAGCGCGATTGCCTGGATGGTCCAGAGGCGGTAGTCGGCGGGTGCGTTGTGGAGCCCGGAGTTGACAAGGGTTATTGCCTCGTCATACTGCTTTGCGTGGATGAGCGCCTGAGCGTCAGAGATGACGGACCCCTGCTTTGACGCGGGGAGAGTTTGCGCCCCGCACGTGGGCAAGAACAGCAGGAGAACTGCAATTGCGGCGTATGTGACGGGGCGAGAAAGCACGGCCTCTCCAGCTGGTCAGATTACAGACGCGTGTCCTTTGTTTCAACAGCGGTACAGGGGCGGGAGCTGAAGCCGCCGGCGGATTCAGCGAGCCGGGGAGATAATCCCCAGCTCGCCATTTTTGCGCGGGCTATCGTCAGTCCCGCTTAGAAGCTCGCACGCACATGGAACGTAATTGTACGAGCGGGCATGGTGTTGGTGGCCTGGCCGAAAGTTCCGCTGGTCATATCCGAACTGACGAAGGTGAGATTGGCTCGATTGAACAGGTTGAGCATCTCTCCTCGCAACTCGATTTTCATGCTCTCTCCGAAGAACCATGGGGTGGTGATGAACTTGACCACATTCAGGTTCACGTTGTTATAGCCGGGCTGATCGTAGGTGTTGCGGCCCAGATCGCCCTCCTGGCCAAGCGGTGGAGCGGGGAAGGACGAGGACGCCTGAGGTTGCGCGCCGAAGATGCCGGCCAGGAACTGGTCCTTGGTTCGGCCTGACAGGTGTCTGCCAAATCCGGGCACATTGGGCACGTCATAGTTGGTTCCGTCGGCGTTGTAATCGCCACCCGTGTTGCCTACTACGTTTCCGCCTGCGTCGAAGACCGGACGGAACGGGGCGCTGGTAAACACCGTGAACGGAAGCCCGGTCTGCATGATCCACACACCGCCGACCTGCCAGCCTCCGAGGACGTTTTGCAGGATCGATGAATCGAAGTGCGTGGGTACGACCCATATCCCGTCCGAAGAGAACTGCTGACGTATATCGTAGTCGGCTCGTCCGCGCTGGGCACGGATGTTGTCCGGCTGGATGATGTTGGTGTTGGCGGTGACGCCTCCGCCGGAGATGGATTGAGCCGTGCTGTACACATCCAACGCCTTGGCAAAAGAGTAGATGCCACGCACCGCGAATCCACGGGTCATGCGGCGGGTGAGAACAACCGAACCGACATGGCCGGCCGAGTTGCCGTTCGACGTCCCGTATTCGAGCGCGCCGAAACTGGGGTTCAGGAACTGCGGACTTCCCTTGTTGACGATCAGATCTCCCGCGAAGCGATTGGCATTCTGGTAGATCGGGAGATGGTGCGCGGCGGTCCCTGAATAGTTGAGCTCAAAGATGAGGTCGCTTCGCAGTTGTTGTTGGACGCTCAGGGTCCAGGCTTCCACCTGCGTCATTTTGTAGTTAGGGTCGAAGCCGCCCAGCCCGGAGCGTTGGGGAACACCGTCAAGCAGGATCCCGCCGCGCGAGTCGAATGTCACGTTGGAGGTATCCACTACAGGGCAGACCTGGAAGTATCCCGTGGGCGGGTCGCAGAGGTGGAACTCGGGCGTGGGGTTGCCCTGTCTTACGTTGATTGAGGGCGAGTAGAAATAGGGCAGGTTGCCGGAGATGGCATCGGTGATGTGCAGATAGGGGGGTTGGTCCGCGAACATACCTGCGCCGCCGCGCAAAGCTGTCTTGCCGGTCCCGAACACGTCCCACGCAAAGCCGACGCGAGGGGTAAGGCCATAGATGATGTGGTCGAGGACATTCCAGCGGCCATTGGGAGCAGCTACGGCCGCAGCGCCTGCAATCTGCTGCTGGCGGTTGCCCTGCGCAAGCTCGAGCAGGGTGAGTTTGGGGCTGATGATTCCAAACATGTGGCCCATCGAGTCGTAGCGAATGCCGGCGTTGAGCGTGAACCTGGGCATCACCTTCCAGTCATCCTGGATGAACAAGCCTGTGTACAGCTCCCGATAACGGCGTACGTAGGGCGCCTGGCCATGCGTGGTGAGGTCGACGTGCGTTCCGCTTTCCGACGTGGCCTTGTCCTGCACGAAGTCGAGGATGTTGTCGAAGTTGTAGGTCGGGCGCGTGAAGGCGCTGTCCTGCACGTCGTTCTCGCGGATGTTATAGCCGTCGTAACCAAACTTGAGGGAATGCGATTTGATGGTCGCACTCAGCACGTCTCGCCAGCCGACGGTGGTCTGGATGAAGTTTCCGGCGCCCCATGTGCCAAATCCCTGCAGGCCGGTGACATTGATGTAGGGGATGGCCTCGGAGGGAGTGGAGCCGTTCGCGCCTTGAGGCCGGATCATGTTCACGCTCATCTCGTTCAGGAAACGCGGCGAGAAAGTGTGTGTCCAGTTCACGTTGCCAAATTCAGAGATGTCGTAGTAGGGAATGTTGGTGGCGGGGCGCGCCTGAATTCCTTCCGAGGTACGCGAAGTCCGGATGGCGTCGGCGTAGATGCGGTCGTTATTGCCGACATAGTAGTCGGCGCGCGCGCTCCATTGATAGCCGTTGTTGGGAGTGGTGACGCTGACGTTGGCGGTGCCAACCGCATTGAGATTGGCGGGAATCCCGGCGGGAGGAGCGTAGAAGCCGGGGGTATTCGCTTGGACCTGGGCTACTGTCTGAAGGTTGCTGGTGGGGAAGGATTGGGGGGGCGCGGCTTTCAGGATCGATGCCGCGATCGTGTTCGGGAGGTTGGCCTCCACCCAGCTGTCGAAGTCCTGGGTTTCCGCGGTGACGGTATAGGCTTGCGCCGAGCTGGAGCGCAGCACATCGATGGAGCCGTAATAGAAGAGCTTGTTCTTGATAGCAGGGCCGCCGAAGGTTGCGCCAATCTCATTGCGGCTGAAGGTCGGGACGGAGCCGTTCTGGAAGACCGTGGGCCAGGCGAGGGTATTGTTCCGGAAGTAGTAGTCGAATGTGCCGTGCAGATTGTTTGATCCGGAGTTGGTGAAGACCTCGACCGTTGCGCCTGCGTTTCTGCCCTTCTGGGAGTCGAAGTTGTTGGTCTTGACGCTCATCGACTGGACGATCTCGGGGTTGGGTGAAATGGAGGTGCCGCCCCCGCGCGAGGGAGTGTTGGTGTAGGCGCCATCGATCATGTAGCCGTTCTGTTCCTGGCGCAATCCTGCCGCGTTGATGTTGATCGCGTATTCGTTGGTGTAGTTGTCGCCGGAGGTCACCGCGCTCCCGGTCATGCCGGGGGTAAGAGCGGTGAGGCCGTAGATGTTCTGGTCGGGCAGCGGCGTCTGTTGGACGGTGGTGTCGGCGATGACCGACCCCGTCGTGGGAGTGACGAGATCAACGGCGGTGGTAGCAGCGGAGACCTGCACGCTTTCGGAGGTGGCTCCCACCTTGAGAGCAGGTGCGATGGTACGGACCTCGCCGACCTGGAGGGTGAGATCGGGCTGGCGCCAGGTCTCGAAGCCGGAGGCGCGTACCTCCAGCGTATAAGTAGATGCGGCCACGCTGTCGATCCGGAAGTATCCCGCGTCGTTGGTGGTGGTCTCCTTTGACACGCCTAAGCGAGTGTCGGTGATGACCACGGTGGCCCCTGGCACGGCGGCTCCGGAGACGTCACGTGCGGTTCCCTCAATGCCGCTCGAGAACTGCCCCAGGGCGGGCACTCCCGTGATGGTGAACAGGAAGAAGAGTAGGGGGAGGAGCCGGTTCAGCTTTCTTGCACTGGCCATGATCTGTCTCCTGATCGGAATCGTGTTGTTTTGGTTTGCGTAGCCGGCTGCATCCCTGGATAACGTTTACTTTCGGATGAGCAACTCGACCGGCAAGTTCTGGATCGATCAAGGCCGAAGCATCCGTCTCTGAGAGCCGGGCCGCCAAGTAATATACAGTTCTCTTACCGTAAGAGACCCAGCTATATAACTGATTGTTAAGCGGTTGCCGGCCCTTGCGGGAGAACCTGCCGGTGGTGCCGGTGTTCACGCTGCCGGAGGTTACATGTCTATTGACAGCGCTTTCCGGCGAGTGTCTACTTGGTTGGCGGTACGGAGCACCACCCCCCAGCGCCCCGGCTAACGAAGAGGCGCACGGCATACTGGTCTGGCTGATCTCTCTGACCAGTGGACGCGAGAGAGCGATCCATTTTCCCTATTCTTGCGGCGCATCGCATCGATCGTTTAACCGTCGGCACCGGGAAAGCTATGACCGTAGCTCTTGGACATTCGCATCGCAGCGATCACGAACCCTGGCCCGCAGGGGCTGAAATGGAGCCGGGGCGCGCAGAACTGATATTCGCGGAGCTCGACCGCATTCTGGCCAGCCGCTTCTTTCGCAATGCCATACGCAGCCGCCAGTTCCTGGAGTTCGTGGTGCGTTATGCCGTCCTGGGCCACTCCGAACAACTGAAGGAACGCACGATTGGAACAGAGGTATTCCACCGGAACCCAGGGTATGCCACCGGCGACGACCCTGTTGTCCGGGTGCAGGCGGGCGAGGTAAGGCGACGGCTGCAACAGTACTACCAGCAGGCGCAGAGTGAATCGCCGCTTCGGATTGAGTTGCCGGTGGGCTCCTATGTTCCCGATGTCCGGTGGCTGCCGGCAGAGCGCAAGCCAGGACCTGAAAACGCCGATATTCCAGAAAAGAAGACGCAAGGGAGCCTGTCGGGCCTGTTGCGCCCCGCGGCTTTGCGATGGGCCGCCATGGCGGCATGCCTGATTCTGGGGATCGTGGTGGGCACTCGGTTTCAGAGTGCGCCGTCCTCTTCTCACGAGACTACGCTTACGGATCAATTCTGGGCGCCGGTGTTCGCCACCAGGCAGCCGGTCCTGATCTGCGTGGCGAAGCCTGTGGTCTATCGGCCGTCGCTGGAACTGTACCGGCGGTACGCGCGCACACATCCCGGTATGTTTCAGACGGAGGTCGATCGCTCCAACCAGGTGCTTTCTTTGGCCGGCCACGAGAAACTGCAGTGGAGCCAGATGCTGCCGTATCCGGATTACGGGGTTGCGGTGGGCGACGCCTACTCGGCCGTGAGCATCTCCGGCCTGCTTGGCGAGATGGGCAAACCCAGCCAGGTGCGCATTGGAGGAAACTACTCGTTCGAGGACCTGCGCAACTCGCCCGACGTCATCCTCGGAGCATTCAATAACAAGTGGACCATGCAGATAATGCCCTCGCTGCACTTTACGTTCGTGGAGGGAGCCGAGTCGAACGAGATTCGTGAACAGGTGCCAAACGGGCGGGCGTGGCGCGCCACGTATCGCGACTCGGAACGGTTTGGAGAAGACTACGCAATTGTGGCGCGCCTGCTTGATTCGAAGACCGGCCAGTTCACGGTAATTGCCGCGGGCCTGGCGAGCAGTGGCACGCAGGCGGCGGGCGAATTCGTATCGAGCCGGGAGTTGCTGGAGAAAGCGCTGCGGGCACTTCCCCCGGACTGGCAAAAGAAGAACCTGGAACTGGTTCTCAAGACCACGGTTACCGATTCGACGCCTGAACCGCCGCAGATAGCGGCTGTGTACGCGTGGTAGTGGATGGGCGGTAAGGTCCGTCGCGATGGTGTGATCTCGATCACCGCTGCTAAAGAACTTTAAGGCGATGCTTATAATGAGATTTCGGAGCCTTCGGCATGCGATTGGGCAGAAAGTTCGGGCTGCTTGTGGTTGTTGTCCTGGTGTTTTGGACTGCGGCCCCCGCGCTTCTTTGCTTGCCGACCATGCACCCGACGGCGCATCGCTCCTGCTGTAATGAGATGGCCGGTGAGTGCCCTTCGCCGGTGATGGGAGCAAGTGGTTCTTGTTGCCGGATCGATCAACAGAACCCCATACTGCCGCAAGACTCGCAGTGTTCCAATGAGCATTCGGCGCGGCTCGCAGCGGTTGTTCGTCAGGCGGATGTGCAGCCATTCGCCGTCTGGGTTGTTGGACACTATGGTCATCGAGAGGCCGCGCCTCCCCGATCTTCTTCAGGCAGCGCCTCAACGCTCCGAATCTAGAACTCTCTCCTCCGCAGGCTGAATCCTGGTCTCAAGCGTCTTCGTGCGTCCCTATCGGGCAGCTCGATGGCATGACTGAGGCCTCCCCTTGCATTCCCTGGAGGAGCCATGAGAGCTCTCGTAATTGCATGTCTCTTGTTGCCGGCCGCGGTGCCGGTAAGTGTCTCGCGTGCGCAGACGTCAGTCAACGACGATCGCTTCGCGAGTTTGAACGCTGTTTTTGAGCAGCACCATCGATCAGAAACGGCTGCTGACGCTCTCACGATCGACGAGATCGAGCGGATAGCGCTGGCGGCGAATCCCGAGATCGAAGTAGCCGCGCGTCGGGTCGCCATCGCGCAGGCACACGTGCCCGCCGCCGGTACGCTCGACGATCCCATGGTCATGTTTCGCGCGTGGGGCGTGCCGTTGAGCCAGCCCTGGAACTATAACCAGTCCCAGAACATGTTCAGCATCAGCCAGGCGTTGCCGGGGCGCGGCAAGCTCGCGCTGCGGTCAAGCGTGGCCGAATCGAGCGTGACCGAGGCGCGCGCCGAGTTGGATCGCGTTCGACTCGATGTCCGCGTTCGTGCTCGCAAAGCCTTCGACGATCTCTTGCGCGCCCAGGACGAGATCCGCATTCACGATGAGCACGTCGGCATCGCCCGCCAAGCGATCGAGGCGGCCCGCATCAAGTACGCCGTTGGCAAGGTGCCGCAGCAGGACATTCTGAAGGCCGAGGTCGCGCTCACGCGGGTTGCCGAAGATATGATTCGCGTAGATCAGGATGTCGATCTGGCCCGCGCCCGGCTCAGCACGCTGCTCGGGCGCGACCCCTCGGCTGCGCTTCGTGTCCGTGGTGAGCACGCGGTGCTCTCGAAGCTGCCGTCTCTTCAGGCGCTTCAGGATCTGGCGCTGCAAACCCGTCCGGACCTCGCGGCGGCCCGCGCCGCTTTGGAACGGAGCCACAAAGAGCAGGCGCTCGCAAAGACCGCCTACGTTCCGGACTTTAACTTCTCGGCCGGTTACATGCTCATGCCGTCAGGTTCCAGTTATCGCAACAACTACATGATCGAAGGCTCCATGAATCTGCCCTGGCTTAACCACCGCAGGCACGATTCGGAAATTGCTGAAGCCACGGGGCGCGTCACTCAGCAGGATGCCGAGTTGGCGGCGATGCGCAACGCCGTGTTCGGGGAAATCCAGGAAGCACTGGTAGAAACTGAATCCGCGCAAAAGCTCGCAAGCATGTACCGCGACCAACTACGGCCCCAGGCAGAAGCGACGCTCCAGTCCAGCGTCATCGCGTATGAAAACGGCAAGGCCGATTTTCTGGATCTTCTCGACAGCCAGATGAGCGTCATCGACATTGATCTGGCTATGCTCCAGGCCACCGCGAGTTTCGATGCCCACCTGGCCGACCTGGAACTCGCCACCGGTGGTTCATTCGAAGAGTTTCAGAAGTCCCCCGCAGAGGTGAAGCCATGAGCTCCCGCTCTTATCGATCCGCGTTTTTTCTGGCCAGCGTTGTCTGCCTCCTTCTCGGCGCCGCTCTGGTCTTCGTCCTCTTACGCGGTCATCCACTTTCGTCTGACACTCCGTTAGAGGATCCGGTCGTTGCCCGCGGTCTGAGCGGACCTGAACAGCCACTCTCCGCTGCAAAGACGGCCGACGCCAGCGCGGAGCCTGACCTGTCTCCGATTCAGCTTTCTCCCCAGCGCATGCAGGAGATCGGCGTCACCACAGCGGTCGCCGCGATTCGGCAACTGAACGACAGGGTAAGCGTTCCCGGCACGGTCGACATCGATGAACGCCGCATCTCGTATGTGCAGACGCGCTTTGCAGGATGGATTCAAAATGTCTTCGCGAACGCCACGTATCAATACGTCCGCAAGGGGGAACGTCTCTTTACCATCTACAGTCCCGATATCGTCAGCAGCGAGCAGGAGTATCTGCTTGCCAGACAGAATCAGAATGCTTTTTCGCAGGATGGGCATGGGGCAGATGGGCACGGCGCGGACCAGCACGGGACAGCCAGGCAGGAGAGCGATTGGCTGCTGCATGCTTCCGAAGACCGTCTGCACCAGTTCGGAATCCCCGATCAGGAGATCACGAATCTGCAGCAGAGCGGGAAGGTGCAGCACGACATCGCCATCAATTCGCCGGTTTCGGGATACATCACGGAGCGAAACGCGTTATCCAATGCCTATGTGCAACCCGAAACCAAGCTCTACACCATTGCGGATCTCTCGACCGTCTGGGTGTACGCAAATGTAGCGCAGAGCGATGTCGGCCGTCTCAGGCCGGGCAATGCCGGTCAGGTCACGGTCGATTCGTATCCGGGACGGAAGTTCAACGGGCGGGTCGATCAGGTGCTTCCGCAGGTTGATCCTGCGACGCGCACAGTGCGCGTGCGGCTCATTTTTCCAAATCCGGGAATCGCGCTCAAACCCGGAATGTACGTCAACGTGGATCTCGCCGCTCCGCTCGGACGCCAGCTGGTGGTGCCGGCGTCTGCGGTATTGCAAGCCGGTGCGCGCACCATTGCGTTTGTCGACCATGGAGGAGGGAACCTCGAACCGCGCACTGTTGAGACTGGCCCCACTCTCGATGATTCCATCGTGATCCTCAAAGGACTGAAAGCGGGTGATCGAGTGGTAAGCTCTGCGAATTTTCTGCTGGATTCTGAAGTGCAGGTTCAGGCTTCGATGGGTGCAGCAAGGCCCCCAACTCCACCGGCGAGCCCGGGGCAGGGAGCCGCATCTGCGCCGCAACTTCAGCTCGATTTCATCACCGTGCCATCACCTCCGCGCAAGGGGACAAACGCACTGCGCGTCTTCGTCAAAGGCGGGGATGGGAAGCCGGTCCCCGGGGCACAGGTGACCGTAGCCTTCTTCATGCCTGCCATGCCGGCAATGGGAATGGCGGCGGAGCACGCTCAAGCCACTTTGTCTGACAAGGGAAATGGGACATACGAAGCGCCGCTCGAATTGCCATCCGGAGGCACATGGCAAGTCACCGTCACAGTGCAACGCGGCGGACAGATCATCGCAACGAAGCAGCTGACGGCTAGTGCAACGGGAGGCATGTAGTGATCTCCCGAACGATTGCATGGTGCGCCCGCAACCCGTTTCTCGTTTTCACCGGCGCCATTCTGTTGGTGGTGGCCGGCGTGTGGTGCCTGCAGCGCGTTCCTCTCGATGCGCTTCCTGACATCAGCGACGTACAGGTCATCATCCACACCGAGTGGGCCGGCGAACCGCCCAACGTCATCGAGGATCAGGTCAGCTATCCCATCGTCTCGGCGCTGCTCTCCGCACCTCGCGTCAAGAACGTGCGTGCCCAGACGATGTTCGGTGACTCCTACGTCTTCGTCGTCTTCCAGGACGGTACTGACCTTTACTGGGCGCGTTCGCGGGTGACGGAATACCTTCAGCAGATCGCAGGCAAGCTGCCCGCTGACGTGCATCCCGCCATCGGTCCCGACGCCACCGGCGCCGGATGGGTGTATGAGTATGCCCTCATAGATCGCAGCCATACACACAGCCTTGCCGATCTCCGCGCGTTGCAGGACTGGTACCTGCGCTATCAGCTTGAAACAGTGCCCGGTGTGGCAGAGGTCGCCAGTATCGGCGGGTTCGTGCGCCAGTACCAGGTCAATCTCGATCCGAAGAAGCTCTTCTCCTATGGCATCTCGGCATCGATGGTTATCGACCGCGTCCGGCAGAGCACGAATGAAGTTGGCGGAGACGTTCTGGAGATGAGCGGAGCCGAGTACATGATTCGAGGGCTCGGTTATTTGAAATCTCTCTCTGATCTCGAGAATGTTCCCGTCGCCTCGAAGAACGGCACTCCCGTGCTGGTGCGCGATCTCGGTACTGTCTCTTTTGGTCCCGACGTGCGGCGCGGAGCGGCCGACTGGCAGGGACAGGGCGAGACTGTGGGCGGAATCGTCGTGATGCGCTACGGGATGAACGCGCTCAACGTGATCGATGGAGTAAAGGCCCGGTTCCGTGAGATCGCGCCTTCGCTGCCGGCCGGCGTCGAAATCGTCACCGGGTATGACCGCTCCTGGCTCATCAACCAGTCCATCCACACTCTCAAGCGCGACCTGATTTTTGAAGCCATCATTGTCAGCTTCGTCAGCATTGCGTTTCTGTTCCACTTCCGTTCGGCGTTGGTGCCCATTCTCACCGTTCCGATCGCGGTGCTTGCTGCGTTCATTCCCATGTACTTCCTCGGCGTCACGTCGAACGTCATGTCGCTGGGCGGGCTCGCGCTTGCCATCGGTGTTCTCATCGATGCTGCCATCGTCATGGTCGAGAATGGCTACCGACACCTTGCCGAACGCACGGATCAGCCGGACGCGCCGACACGCCGCGGAATCCTTGTATTCGCAGCGCAGCAGGTCGGTCCCGCGCTGTTTTACTCACTGATCATTATCGTTGTGTCGTTCCTGCCGGTGTTCCTTCTCGAAGCGCAAGAGGGGCGCATGTTTCGCCCTCTTGCCTGGACCAAGACCCTGGCGCTCGTTTGCGCATCCCTGCTCTCCATCACGCTGGTGCCGGCGCTGATGCCGCTCTGCCTGCGCGGCAAGCTGCGCCCCGAATCGCAAAATCCGGCGGCCCGCGTTACTCAGGCCATCTACCTGCCTGTGTTGCGCTGGTGCCTGGGCCACCGGAGGCTGGTGATTGTATTGAACCTGATTTTCCTAGCCGCCACGATTCCCCTTTACTTTCGTCTCGGCAGCCAGTTCATGCCGGCGCTTTATGAGGGGTCCGCTCTCTACATGCCGAGTGCGCTCCCGGGCATCTCCATCACACAAGCGTCGGCTCTCATGCAGGAGCAGGATCGAATCATTCGTTCCTTCCCTGAAGTTTCGACGGTCTTCGGCACCGTGGGCCGATCCGACAGTGCCACCGATAATGCGCCGCTCGATATGTACGACACCACTATCATGCTCAAGCCGCGCGAGCGTTGGCGTCTGGGAATGACCTACGAAAAGCTCATCCAGGAGATGGATGAGAAGCTGCAGTTTCCGGGCCTCACCAACACCTGGACCATGCCCGTCGAGAATCGCCTGGACATGGAACTGACCGGCATCAAGACTGCCATCGGTATCAAGATTCAAGGCCGCGATCTTGCGCGTATTGAGGAGATCGGCGCCCAGATGCAGCAGATCCTATCTGCAGCGCCAGGCACAAATTCGGCTTTCGCGGAACGCGTATCGCAAGGCTTCTATCTCAATGTGGACGTCAATCGGCCCGAGGCCGCGCGCTATGGTTTGACTGTGGCCGACGTGCAAAGAGTGATTACGTCCGAGATCGGCGGGGCGACCATCGCGCAAAATGTGCAGGGCCGCGAGCGTTTCCCAATCTCTGTTCGCTATGCGCGTGACTTCCGCGACCATCCCGAATCGCTCTCGCAGGCGCTGGTCGCGACGCCCGGCGGCGAGCAGATTCCATTAAGTCAGGTGGCACGCGTTTCCTTCTCCCGGGGTCCGTCCATGATCCGCGATGAAGACGGTTCGCTTACCGGCTATGTCTATCTCAATTTGAAAGCGCACGATTACGGGGGATACGTGGGGCGCGCCAATCGACTGTTCGCGCAAAAGCTCACGCTGCCGCCCGGATACACATGGCACTGGGCCGGAGAATATGAGTTTGAGATGCGAGCCAAACAACGCCTGGAGATCATCCTGCCCATCGTTTTCTTCGTAATTTTCTTGTTGCTGTATCTCGTCTTCAAATCCGCAGCCGAGGCAGCTGTGCTCATCTTCCCGACGTTGTATGCCATGTCTGGCGGGCTTCTGCTGCAGTGGGCGCTTGGCTTCAACTTCAGCGTGGCTGTGTGGGTCGGCTACATCGCCCTGTTCGGGATCGCCGTAGAAACCGGCGTGGTGATGGTGGTTTACCTGCATGAAGCTTTCCAGCGTCATGCGGGTCAGGGCGAACCGATGACGGAATCCCGCCTGGAAGAGGTAGTCATCGAGGGCGCGGTCCAGCGCCTTCGACCGAAGCTCATGACCGTGACAACGGTCATCCTCAGCCTCGCGCCCATCCTTTGGGAATCGGGTATTGGCTCCGACGTGATGAAGCCCATTGCGGCGCCGATCGTCGGCGGCATGATTACGTCGACCGTTCATGTCCTGATCCTGGTGCCGGTCTTCTTCGTCATGCTCAAGAAGCGGGCACTCAGACGATCTGCACTTAGTCAACGGGCTCCGAGCGAAGAATTCACTCGCATCTAAATCACCCCTGTTGCGGCCGGAACCAGAGAGGGGCAGTACAGACGACTCCTTGAATTTAAGGACTGCTACAGCAGATGCATTGTTTACACTCGAAATGCATGCTCAACCGAGGCTATGCCTACACCACAATCATTAGCAGCAGATACCATGGAAAGACCTTGCTCTCCCATTTGGCAAGCCGGTACTCGCACTCCACGCCGGAAGCCTGGCAACAAAAACTGAACAGCGGTGAAGTCACCCTCAACGGCGTGACCGCCACCGGAAGCGAATCGCTCACCTCGGGCCAAACCCTGGTCTGGAACCGTCCCCCCTGGATCGAACCAGACGCGCCTCGTCACTTCGAAGTCGTGTTTGAGGACCCTCATCTGCTGGCTGTCAACAAACCCAGCGGGCTGCCCACCCTGCCAGGCGGCGGCTTCATGGAAAACACGCTCCTGCGCCTGGTGCAAGACCATACCCCCAACGCAAACCCTGTTCACCGCTTAGGCCGAGCCACCACCGGCATCGTCCTGTTTGCCAAAACTGCGCAAGCGGCCTCCGCTCTCGTTGCAAGTTGGAATACGCCGAAAGTTCAAAAGACTTACCGGGCGCTGGCTCAAAACGTTGCACAGCACGACGTCTATGAAATTTTCACACCCATCGGCCTCGTACCGCATCCGCTCATCGGGTCAGTGTGGGCTGCCAACCCAAGCGGCAAACCGTCGAGGTCATTGGCAAAGGTGATCTCACGCACCACAAGCACCACAACATTTGAGGTAAGCCTGTGTTCGGGCCGCCCTCATCAAATCAGAATCCATTTGGCATCCATCGGACATCCCCTGGTTGGCGATCCTTTGTACGACGCAACCGGTCAGCCTCTTAAGGATCACCCCGGCTTACCCGGCGATGGAGGATATTTCCTGCACGCCCAATTTCTAAAATTCCACCACCCGATCACCGGAGAACAAATCCATCTTGAGGCAGCTTTGCCGTCCGGCTTCTCATTGGATCGGCAGGTTTAAAGCGGGTGTGCAATCAGGTTTTCCTGTCGCCAATGAAGAAGGTGCGAGCGCTCCTTCAGGAAATCCTTGCGGCACTGCGGGTCTCCTGTTCAGGCGAGAACGAGGATGTCCGATCACCCGTTGGGCGTTGAATCGAGAATGCGCTGGAGTTCACCACTGCCTCGGGTCGAAGATGAGAACCAGCATTGGATGGTGCTTCACCCTGCCCGTTTTGAACTGCTCTCGCAACCGTTATCATCAATGCTGGTGCATCAGTTCGAAGTGTGAGAGGACCGCTAATGCCTGTTTCTGCAAACCGTGTCTGGCGACAATTGCCCGATGAGATCCGGGTCGGAGCCAGCAGAGTATTTTGGGCTGAGTCAAAGGGCACAGAGAAACAGGTCCTCTTTGCCACTCTCGCAAAAGCGAAAAACCTGCGCGAGGTTTTTGTCCGCAAAAGCCCGATTGAGCGCCTGGCTAACTGGACGGCGGCAACCCTGTCGCTCCCTGACCAGATTGTGGATGACCTTCTGAAGCTGTACCTCCTCCACGAGCATCGTGCCGTGATTGTAAGCTTCCTTAATTCGCTGGAAATTCCCCATTCAGCGGGCATGATCGAGCAGGACTTTGACTTGGCCACCCTGACAAAGGAACGCGTTCAGGAGTCGGCCCGTAGCTTGCTCACATCCGCAGATCGTGCAGGCGCCGAACTGTATCTGAAGTACCTTGTGCTTCAAGGTGGGCCGTGGGCAGGGATTGAGGAAGTGATGCCGACCGGAGAGTGAGATCGCTGGCGAGGGTTCAATTCATCGACGGACACAGCGATTGCCCACTGGAAATATCGAAGCTATGTCGAGACTTATGCTTTGCGGTGGGTCGGACACAAGTTTGGCGCGCCTGTTTTTTGTGGATTCCCGAATGAATGGGGGGACCCCGATGGCCGCAAGAACAAAGACGCGGCGAGGGTGAGGCACCCGGAGGTTGGTGTGCTGAGAAGCGATCGTTCGCTGCTCTGGCTGACGAGGTTTGTGCCGGATGGGGTTGATCCAGCCCTGGCTCATTCGACGCGGAGTGCGACCATCGGGTCCACGCGCGTGGCTCTGAGCGCCGGAGCCCACACCGAAACCAGAGCGACAAGGCACAGCAGGAGCGGCGTTGCGATGAAGGACATCACGTCGAGCGGTTTGACTCCGAAGAGGAAGCCGGCAAGGAAGCGGGTGAGCCAGAAGGCGCCGGCGGATCCGATGAGCACTCCGATGATGGTGAGCGTCATTCCCTGACGGATGACCATGTTGCGGAGGTTGGCAGCGCGGGCGCCGAGGGCCATGCGCACGCCGAGTTCCTGGGTGCGCTGCTGAACCGAGTAGGACATGACGCCGTAAACGCCGATGGCTGCCATCAGCAATCCGGCAATCCCGAAGACGGTGAGAAGCAGCATGTTGAGGCGCTGTCGCGCGATGTTTGCCGCTTCCAGCTCTTCCATGGTGCGGATGTGCGCGACGGGAAGGCCGCCGCTTGCCTCGCGCAGAGCGGTTGCGATGGGTGTGGTCAAGGTGCGGGGATCGGCCTGGCTGCGCACGAACCACCAGAGCGGAGCGACCTTTGAATTGAGGGCTGTCTCGAGGTCCGGCATTTGCGCGAGCGGGATATACATCATGGGGGTGGGGTCGGTGTTGGGGCCGTTGTCATGAGTATTTCCCACGACGCCGATGACCTGGCGCGGACCTTCCGCGAAGGCCGGGCCGGCGCCGGCGCCGATCAGGATCTGATCTTTGAGCGGGTCGCGGCCGGCCCAGAAACGGCGGGCCATGGCCTCATTGATGACGGCGACGCCGGGGGCGGCGGCGTTGTCCTGGCGGGTGAAGGTGCGGCCGAGCGACAAGGGAATCTGGAGCGTACTGAAGTAGCCGTAGGAGAGGGAGCAAAAGCCGGCTCCGCCGGATGAGTCTGGTCCTCCTTTGGGCCGGCCGACGACGTCAAAGCTCATTCCGAAGCCGCCGGCCATGGGCAGGCAGTTGCTGACTCCGGTGTCGAGAACGCCGGGGAGGGCGTGGAGGCGATCGGTTCCTGCGAGGATGACCTGGGACACGGGGGCCGTGGTCTGAAAGCGGTCGCCGCTGACCGACATGGACATGCTCATTACGTTGTGCATGGCGAAGCCGGGATCGACGGCTTCGAGGTTCATGAAGGTGCGAATCAGCAAGGCGGCGCCGACCACCAGCACTACGGTGAGGGCCATCTCGGCGACAACGAGGACGGAACGGAGCAGTCCGCCGCGCACGCCGGTGCTGGCGTGGGCGCCGTTTTCATTCAGCGCGGAGGCGAGGTTGACGCGGGACGCGGTGATGGCAGGGATCAGACCGAAGGTGATACCAGTGAGAAGGGAAGCGCCGAGCGTAAAGAGCAGAATGTTGGCGTCGAGGGTGATGGCGGCGCCGTGTTCGCCGATGCGGGGGATGTCGCCGGGATTCATGCTGAGCAGGAGGCGGACGCCGACGAAACCCAGCACAAGTCCGAGTAGTCCACCGGAGAGGGAAAGGGTGAGGCTCTCGACCAGAAGTTGGCGGACGATTTGACCGCGTCCGGCGCCGAGAGCGGCGCGGGTGGCAAACTCGCGTTTGCGCGCGGCGGCTCTGGCGAGCAGGAGGTTTGCGACGTTGGCGCAGGCGATGAGGAGGACGCAGGCAACGGCTCCCCATAGAACGAGGAGTCGCGAGCCGGTATCGCCGATCATCTCCTGCTGGAGAGAAGCGACGCCGAAGCTTCCTTTGGGGGGCAGCGAATCGTCGCCATAGAGCCTTCGAAACTGGTCTGCAGCCAGGCGCATCTGGGCGTTGGCCTGGGGGATGGTCACGCCGGGTTTGAGGCGCGCCGCCGCGGTGAAGAAGAACACCATATCTTTGGAGTTGAGATCGAACTGAAAGGGGACCCAGAGATCGGCCGGGGTGTCGGTTACGAATCCGGGACCGATGACTCCGACGACAACGAAGGGCTGGCCGTCGACCTGGATGGTGGATCCGACGATGTTGGGATTCGCACCGTAGCGGCTCTTCCAGAGGCCATAACTCAGCACGGTGACGTGACCGCCGTTGGGGCTGTCTTCCTCGGCGGTGAAGGTGCGGCCAGCGATCACGGGCGCGCCGAACATCGCGAAGTAGTCCGCGGAGACGTGGATGCCCTGGACCTGCTGAGGGTGGTCGCCGCCGGTGAGGTTCAGGCCCGCTCCGCCGAAGTCCATTGCGGCGACCTGCTGGAAGATGCTGGTCTGCTGCCGCCAGAGGCTGAACCGGGGTATGCTGGCGCCCGCGAATGAGCCTTGCGGGCCTGTATTGGTCAACGAGACCAGTTCCTCTGGGTGCGGATAGGTCAGGGGCTTCAGCAGGACCGCGTCAATCACGGAAAAGACCGCGGTGTTTACGGCGATGCCTACGGCGATGACCAGAACCGCGATGAGCGTGACGCCAGGGGTTTTCCTGAGTGCACGCAGAGCGAAGGAGAAGTCGCGTTTGAGGTCTTCGATCCAGGGGAGCGAGCGATGGCGCCACTCGCGCTCACGCAAGCTCCGCGGGTTGCCGAAACGAAGGTTTGCCTGGCGGCGGGCTTCCTCCGGGGAGAGGCCGAGGGACTGGTTGCCATCTTCTTCATGGGCGATGTGAGATTCGATCTCGTCGGCGAAATCCTGGTCTTTGTTGTTCCGATCTTGAAAGCGACGAAAATTCATGCTCGTTTCCCTCCCGCTTATTCGAACGACTCTCCAAGAATCAAGCCGATGGCGCGCGTCATCCTCCGCCATCGGCCCGTAGCGGCGTTGAGTTCTTTGCGGCCTGTGCTCGTGAGCCGGTAGAACTTAGCCCTGCGATTGTTCTGGCTCACGCCCCACTCGGAGGAGACCCAACCGCGGTCCTCAAGCCGATGCAGCGCTGGATAAAGCGAACCCTGCTCAACTTCAAGCGCGTTCTCCGAGGTCTGCTCGATCATGTGGGAGATGGTATGACCGTGTGCCGGTCCGCGAACGAGGGTGCGCAGGATCAGCATGTCGAGCGTGCCGTGCAAAACGTCTCCGGCTTCCGGGGGTCTCTTCATGGCCATGAGCGCCGTCTCCACTCGAACGACTATGGGAAGCAGTTATACACCACTCGGATGACTATGGGAAGCAGAAATGAATTCCGAGGAAGAGGCGATTGCGCGGTGTCCCTCCCGCAATCTGCGAAATTGGCGCATGATCCGAACCGGATTTCTCCCCGGGACCGCAGGTGCTGCCTGCCGGGGTCTCTCGAATGCGATTTCCGATTGTGCGGCCACTCGCCGGAGTGGTTCACGGATGGCCAGACTCCATCAGCAGTGCGCGAAAGAACAGCGGCGACTATAACTTTTTGCAGTTTCGCGTGCTGCGCGATGTAGGAGAGGTGAAGTGGCGAGACCGCACCAGATGCACGCTGACGGTTTGCATGTTTGCCGCACGCGGCGAGCGGCGTGAACCTGATGCGATCAACTCAGTGCAGCGGAGCGAATCAGAGGGGGCCGCGATTGCGGCGGACCCGTGCCGCGACGAAAAGGAAGAGCGCTGCGACGGCGAGGCCGCTCCACAGATCGGCGCTGAGCAGAAACCGGACGATGTTCAGATGCGCCCAGGCATGCATGGCATGGTCATTCCCGGGATAGGCTTCAGAGCCCGGGGCTCCGCCGAAGCGGTACTGCATCCAGTGCGGGAAATAGGCGGTGTTGAATGCGATCTTCTCGAGAACGCCAATGGCGACAGGTGGTAAGACGGCCCAGAGAAATGCTGCGCGTCGCGCCCATGCGGAAGCCAGGAGCATCCAGGCGTAAGCGGGCGCAAACCACAATCCGTGGAGAGCCAGCATGTGGTAGAGCATCATCATCCACATAGTGGACAGGGAGAGGTTCGTCCACAGGAGGGTCAGACTCAAGCCACTTACCTGCAGTATCACGAGGTCAAGCAGCAACATCAGCATTTGCGTAACGACGGTAAGTGCGACGGTGATGAGCGGAACGACGAGGAGCGGGATCATCATTTTCGAGAGCACTACGGTGAGGTCGGAGAGGGGGAGGGACTTCCAGAAAAGGATGCTGCGATCGCGCCGCTCGCCATGCAGAGCTTCGACACAATAGAAGATGGAGACGACAAACCCGATGCCCATCAGGAACATTGCAGCCAGGCTAAATGGCCGCTCGATGGCTTCCTGGAGTTGCATCGTCCCGAGTGACTGGGCGGAGCGTACGTTGGCGACCATGTGCGAGGAGCCGATCAGAAATCCAAGAAGTATGAGGCCGGCAACGATTAAAGGCGCAACGTAGATGGAGCGATGTTCCCATAGTTCGCGGCGGATGGACCAATAGAGTATGCGGTGCGGGGAGATAACCGCAGGAGCAAGGGGTTGTGATTCGAAGCCGGACATGGGGGTGGAAGGCGAACTCATTGTGCCGCTCCGTGTCTCTGGGGCTGGTTGGACATTACCGCGACGAATAAGTCGGCGATGCTCGGGGTCCGAGTGTCGCCTAACGAAGCAAGTTGCGTTCGGTCGACGCCATCGAAGATGAGCAGGGTGCGGTCGAGGGTTTGGCGCTCGCATATCGGCTTGAGTGCGCGGGCGGTGGCGAGTTGCTGGGAGCGTACCTGCAGTTCGGTGTATCGCGATTCGAACTGCTCCATGCTGGTGTCGAGCACGATGCGTCCGCGGTCGATGAACATGAGGTCGGTGAGGACGTGCTGCACCTCTTCGACCTGATGCGTGGTCACGATGATGGTGCGGCTGCGATCGAAGTAATCGTTGAGCAGCGAATCGTAGAACTGACGGCGAAAGAGGAGGTCAAGGCCAAGGGTCGGCTCGTCGAGGACCAGCAGGCGGGCATCGATTGCCATGACAATCGCAAGCTGCAGTTGGGTGACCATTCCCTTGGAGAGATGGCGGACTTTGCTGGTTCGCCTGATGTCGGTTTTCGCCAGGAAGCTATCGGCCCTGGCACGGTCAAATCGGGGATGCACCCCGGCGACAAAGTCGAGGGCCTGAGAGACGCGAAGCCAGCGCGGAAGGATTGCGACGTCGGAGATAAAGCAGACGTCGCGCATGAGCCGGTCACGGCAGGCCCACGGGTCGAGGCCGAGCACAGTCAGTTGACCTTCGTAAGGTGTGAGGCCAAGTATGGCGTTGAGGACCGTCGTTTTGCCGGCGCCGTTGGGGCCGATGAGTCCCAGGATGCGTCCCTGTTCGACGCGTAGATCGATGCCCTCGAGGGCAACAGTGGTTTTGAACACTTTGCGAAGGCCGCGGCCCTCTATCAGCGCCATGTCAGCGGTCCTCCTGTTTGGGATTGGATCTGGGTGGTGCAGCCTGCAACAAATCTTTCGCAGCGAAGCCGAGGAGCTGGATCTTTGCGCTGATGCGGGGCCACTCCTCTGTGAGGAATTTCTGGCGCTCCGCTGCGAGCAGCAATTGGTGAGCGCCGACGGTCACGAACATACCCAGTCCTCGCCGCTTCTCGACCAGTTTTTCTTCTACCAAGTCCTGGTAACTCTTAAGGACAGTGAGCGGATTCACCCGATATTCGGCAGCGACCATACGCACTGAAGGCAGGGGGTCGCCTTCTTTGAGGATGCCGTCGAGGATCATGGCGACCACGCGATCGCGAAGCTGGCGGTAAATCGGCTGGCTGTCGTTCCACTGAAGATCCATCCTGATGTTTGAAACTCCTGCAACCTGTTATCTGGTTAGTTTGTACGTTGCAGGTCAAGGCGCGCCAGCACGGGCTTGTCACCCGCCATGAACGTCCATTCTTCGATGTGATGGCCGGAGTCGATGATGGTGAACTTTGAGTGATGCATGTGGTAGTGGGGATCGCCGGCGATGTCGAGGAACTCAAAGTCGAGTGTCTTGCCATCCGGCAGCGACTTGCCGATCATTCGGGGACGATTTCCGGCGTCACAGTAGTGGGTCAGCGTGAGCAGATTGTTATCGAGATAGAAGAGGGTGATTGGGTCGTCTTGTCTGCCCTCAATTTTCATCTCATGCAGGAAGGCATTTCCCATGGATGTGACGCGCAACGTGACATGAGCATGTTTGTTCTGAACTTCGGAGGCTACGGGCGTGGTGGTGAGCGTGCCCTCCCACGAGCCGGCAAGCGTCTTCAGCATTTCGACGGATTTTTTCGCGTCAGTGGGGGGAGCTTTCTGTATTGCATCGGACTGGGCGAAGGCGGCCGTGGCGAACGTGGATAGAACAACGGAGAGAACTAGACGAGAACATCTCATGTGGAACTCCTCCTCAATCTGGCGGACTCATCGCGGCTTGAAAATCCCGCGCGATCTAGTGTTATACATAACCATAACACCGAAACAGAATGCAAGCTTTTTTTTTGAGAATCGCGGCGCCTCGTACCGGATGGCCCGGCGGTGCGTGCTGTTTCAGGCCGTCGTTTAGGAGTTTGCTTTGTCGAACTGCGCTGATCAGGAGAGGACATCGGCGGGTTGCCGGGGCGGCCCGAGTCTTCAGTGTCGGCTTTGCCAGGAGGAGAGCTACTGCTTGAATTGCGATAATCACTGCCATGGCATCGCTGGAGAACTTCAGGCTCACGGTGTTTCGCAAGGTAGCTGAGCAGTTGAGCTTTCGCAAGGCGGCTGAAGAGCTGTATTTAACGCAGCCGGCGGTGAGCCAGCAGATCAAGGCGCTGGAAGAGGAACTGGGAGTGGGGCTGTTTGATCGCAGCGGATCGCGGGTGAGCCTGACCCCCGCGGGGACGGCGCTGCTGGAGTATTCCGAGCGGTCATGCCGTCTGCTGGAGGAGGCGCTGCAGGGAGTGGCGGCGTTCAGCGGAAGCCAGGCCGGACGGCTGACGCTGGGGGCATCGACCACCATTGCGCAATATGTGCTGCCACGGCTGCTGAGCGAGTTTTGCAAGGCACATCCGCGGGTGAGCCCCACGCTGACCAGCGGCAATACGGAAGAGATTGTGACGGCGGTGGAGGAAGACAAGATCGTGCTGGGCTTGATTGAGGGTCCGCCGCGGAACCGCGACCTGGCGTTGACGCCGTTTCTGGAGGACGAACTGGTATTGCTGGTTCCGGCGGCGCATGAGTGGGCGGAGGGCAGGGGGATTGCGCCGGAGGACCTGGCGCGCGCGCCATTGCTGATGCGGGAACGGGGATCAGGCACGCGGCACATTGTGGAGATGGCGCTGGAGAAGCACCACATTCGCCGCGGTGCATTGAACGTGGTGATGGAACTGGATTCGACGGAGGCGATCAAGTCGGCGGTGGAGGCGGGACTGGGGGTGGGGTTTGTGTCGCGCTGGGCGATTGCGAAGGACGCGCGGTTCGGGAGCGCTTTCCGGATTGTGGAGATTGCGGGGATGCGGTTTCGGCGGCAGTTTGTGCTGATTGCGCGGAAGGGGCCGGAACTGGCGGGAGCGGCGGCGGAGTTCCGGAATTTCGTGCTGGCGAGGACGCGACGCAAAGCAGCGGATTAGCAAGAGCGAGTTGGCGAGTTAGCGAGTTAGCCCCGAGGTTCTGAAAGAGAAGTTTGGGGGTGTAAGCTGCGTGACGAGCCGGTTTGAAGGGCGGGTATAAGCGGCAGTGATGGGGCATCAGTGTTTCTGCTTGGACGTGGGGACGCACGCCGGCGAAGACTGGATGTGTGTCGAAGATCGTATTTCTAGCTGGTTTGGTGATGGCGGCGAGCGGGAGGATTTCGCCGCCTGTGGCACTGGCGCTTGGGATTGCTTACGGATTCAGTTTTGAGCACGCGTTTCAGGGGCATGCTCGGCGCGGAGCGAAGCTGCTGCTGCAGGTGTCGGTGGTGGGGCTGGGTTTCGGAATGAACCTGCACCAGGTGCTGGAGGCGGGGCGGTCGGGATTTTTCTATACGGCCTGCAGCATTTCGGTGGCGCTGGTTCTGGGGTGGGCGCTGGGGAAGCTGTTGCGGGTGAAGGAGACGACGTCCTTTCTGATCTCAGCGGGGACGGCGATTTGCGGGGGGAGCGCCATTGCGGCGATCGCGCCGATTGCCGAGGCCAGCGAAGAGGAGATTGCGGTATCGCTGGGGACGGTGTTCCTTCTCAACTCAATCGCGCTGGTGGCCTTTCCGTTGATTGGCACGCAGCTTCACATGTCACAGACGCAGTTCGGTCTGTGGTCGGCGCTGGCCATTCACGATACGAGTTCCGTGGTGGGCGCGGCGGCGAAGTTTGGCACGCTGGCGCTGGCGGTGGGGACGACGGTGAAGCTGGCGCGGGCGCTGTGGATTGTGCCGCTGTCCCTGGGGACCGCGGCGGTGAAGAAGAGCAAGGCGCGCATCCAGTGGCCGTGGTTCATTTTGTTCTTCTGTCTGGCGGCTGTGGCGGACACGTATGTGGGCGTGCTGCAGCCGGCTTATCCGGTGATGAAGCAGGTGGGGGTCATGGGGCTGACGGTCACGCTGTATCTGATTGGCTCAGGGCTGAGCATGAAGACGATCAGGCTGGTGGGCGCGCGGCCGCTGCTGCAAGGGATTGTGCTGTGGATCGTGGTGGCCGCGGGGTCGCTGGCGCTGATCCAAATGGGGATTGTTCACCTTTAAATTCAGGGTACGGCGGGGGTGCTGTGGGGATGGATGGATGCAAGCCAGCCATCAAACTCGGCGAGGGCGCGCTCGCACTGGATGCGGTGTCGTTCTTTCTTGTCGCGGACCTTTTTGCGGAGTTCTTCTTCGAGGGGAACGAGCAGATCAAAGGTGATGTTGGCGGGCTGGAAGTTTTTGGCGTCGGCGTGGGTGATGTAGTGGACCAGGGAGCCGAGGGCGGTGGGGCGGGGGATGGGGATGGGCTGTTCGCCGCGGGTGAGGGCGGCGGCGTAGATGCCGGCCAGCAGGCCAGTGGCGATGGATTCGGTGTAGCCCTCGACGCCGGAGATCTGCCCGGCGAAGAGGAGCTTCCGCTCTTTTTCCTTTAGCCCCAGGGTCTCGTCGAGGAGGGCGGGGGCGCAGATGTAGGTGTTGCGGTGGATCTGGCCGTAGCGGAGGAAGCGGGCGTTTTCGAGGCCGGGGATGAGGCGCAGGACTTTGGCTTGCTCACCATATTTGAGGTGATTCTGGAAGCCGACGAGGTTGTAGCTGTCGGCGCGGAGGTTCTCTTTGCGGAGCTGGACGACGGCCCAGGGGTTTTTGCCGGTGCGGGGATCGCGAAGGCCGACGGGCTTCATGGGGCCGAAGCGGAGGGTGTCGCGACCGCGGCGGGCGAGGATTTCGATGGGGAGGCAGCTTTCGAAGTAGTCGAGCTTCTCCCATTCTTTTGCCGCGGCGGGCTCGGCGGCGAGGAGGGCGTCATAGAAGCGGTCGTACTCCTCGCGATTCATGGGGCAGTTGATGTAGTCGGCGGTGCCTTTGTCCCAGCGGGCGGCGAAGTAGACGCGGTCCATGTCGATGGTTTCGGCATCGACGATGGGGGAGATGGAGTCGTAGAAGGCCAGGTGCTGTGAGCCGGTGATGCGCTGGATGTCGCGGCTGAGGGCGTCAGAGGTGAGGGGGCCGGTCGCGACAATGGTGATGCCGTCATAGTTCTCGAGGCTCGTCACTTCTTCGCGGATCACGCGGATGGCGGGGTGGGCGTCGATGGCCTGCTGGATAAGGCGGGAGAACTGGACGCGATCGACGGCGAGGGCGTGGCCGGCGGGTACTGCTGACTGGTCGGCGAGACGGAGGAGAGCGGAGCCGGCGCGGCGCATCTCTTGCTTGAGGAGCCAGGGGGCGGTGTTCTCGGATTCGCTTTTGAGGGAGTTGGAGCAGACCAGTTCGCCGAAGTCGGTGGTCTGATGGGCAGGGGTGAGCAGGGGCTTGCCGTCGACGATGCGGCGCATCTCGTAGAGCTCGACTGGGCACCCGAGGCGCGCGGCGGTGAGGGCGGCTTCAGGGCCGGCGAGGCCGCCGCCGATGACGCGCACTTTCACTGGGTGACCTGCTGGCCGGGCCGAGGGGGCTGGGCCGGTTCCGCTGATCTCGAGGAATCTCCGGCGAGGCGGCGCAGGGCGTTGCCGCTGACGCGGACGTTGCGCCAAGTGTCGAGGAATTCGGCGCCCAGCGACTGGTAAAAGTCGATGGCGGGCTGGTTCCAGTCGAGGACCTCCCATTTGAGGCGCGCGCAGCCCTTTTCGAGAGCGATGGCGGCGAGGCGCAGGAGGAGGGCCTTGCCGACGCCGTGGCCGCGGAAGGGCGGGTCGACGAAGAGGTCCTCGAGGTAGAGTCCCGGCCGGCCGAGCCAGGTGGAGTAGTCATAGAAATAGAGGGCGAAGCCAACAGGCTGGTCGTCGAGCTCGGCGATGAGGCACTGAAAGTAGGGATTTTCGCCAAAACCGTGGCGCAGGAGGTCGTCTTCCGTGGCTTCCACGGCGTCGGGCTCGCGCTCATAGGCGGCCAGGGCGCGGATCAAGCGGAGGATGAGTGCTGTATCGGCGGCCGTAGCGGGCCGGATCGTTGTCGCCATCTTTATATTGTAGGGTGTGATCCTCGCCACATTTTCAGGGGTCGGGGAGGCACTACCATAGGGGCTGCGGGGCGGATCTGCAGGGCTGCACGCAACCCATTGCCATGCAACCGTGTTCACATGGAGGCAGGGCCTTGCGCCCTTGTCTTGAGGTTGCGCGAGGGTTTAACTTGGGCTGTGCTGGACGAGGTGTATGCGGGGCATGTCGTCGGGCCGGGCTGGTGCGAACACGATTTCCCGCATGCTTCGCTCCTCTTCCTGGCGCGGATGCCGTGCGCAGGGTGGATTGAGATTTTGATTTCTGAGCCCGCGGCCTTCCGGCTCGCGGAGCTCCAAGGAGAAACAACGATGAAAAGGATCCTCTCACTTTGCCTCGGACTGGCAGCCTATGTTGCTGTCCCAGTGATGGCGCAGGCGCCGGCAGCGGCCCCCACGGCGGCCACGGGCAAAATCCACGGACATGTGATTAACCCCACGGGCGCTCCCCAGAGCAATGGCAATGTGACGGCCGTGCCGCAGGGCAAGGATAAGGGGACGGTGTTCGAGGTGAACCCGCAGGGCGAGTTCACCGGCGATGTCCCGGCAGGCACGTACACGCTGGTGTATCGCCAGCCGGAAACTCCGCAGGACAAGCAGGTTGACCACATCGAGAACGTGAAGGTGGTGGCCGGCCAGACGACGGAGCAGGACATTGATATGTCCCGCGATGCGTACATCAAGACCTTGCCGGAAGAGCAGCAGAAGCAGCTTGCAGAGATGCGCAAGCACAACTCCGAGGCGATGAAGAACAACCAGGTGGTAAAGCAGCTCAATGGGGACCTGAAGACGGTGGCAGACGACATCCACGCCGCTGACGGGGCGCGTGCGCAGGCCACTCAGGAACTGGGCGCGGGCGCCACCAAGCAGGCCCTCGACGCGAAGGAGCAGGAGATCAAGGCCGCCAAGTACAACGAGGTCGAGCAGATGATGACCAGGGATACGGCGGCGAAGACGGATGCGTCGATCCTTTGGGCCCGGCTGGGGCAGGCGCAGGTGGGATTGAAGAAGTACGATGACGCCATCACGTCCTTCAAGAAGGCGATCGATCTCGAAACCACGTCGAAGAAGCCGAATCCGGAGGTACAGGGTCTGGCGCAGAGCGGCATTGGCGAGGCCTACGCCCGCACGGGCAAGGTTGAGGATGCCAACGCCGCATATGACGCCGCAGCCAAGGCCAATCCGTCGCAGGCCAGCTTCTACCTGAAGAACCAGGCCGTGATCTTCTTCCAGCAGGGCAATGCTGCCGCGCAGGTGGCCGCGGCCGATAAGGCCATTGCCGCCTCCACCAACCCCAACGATCCCAACCTGGCGATCCTGTACTACCTGAAGGGTCAGGGGCTGGTGGGGAACGCCACGATCGATCCCAAGACGCAGAAGATTATTCTGCCTCCGGGCTGCGCCGAGGCCTATCAGAAGTATCTGGATCTGGCGCCGAGCGGCCCCTATGCGGCGGACGCCAAGGGGATTCTGGATCAGGCGGGGCAGAAGATTAATTCGTCGTACAAGGCCGGCAAGAAGTCGTAGAGCCGGTCCAGAGGCCCGGCACGGGATGCGGGCGCAACGGACACAAGACAGAAGGGCGCTCCCTCGCGGGCGCCCTTTGCTTTTGGCGGCGCGAGTCTGCGGGGAGTGGGAGTGAGTGCCGGATTGTGGATTTAGTTGGGCTACTTTGGCGGCGGGGTTCGGCGGAGACATTTCGTAAAAACTTCTTAGTCTTCATAACTTTGCGAGGCGAGCCCGGTCTAAGCTGGTAAGTACCCGATCTGGGATCCGGCTATCCTGTTTGTAGTTCCTCGTGCATAATTCGGAAACCGACGAAGTTCGGCTGCAATCTCCCGATGTGTCTGTTGCAGGACCGTGATGGACGTACAGCTGCTTTACCTTTTCAGCCCTGCTGAGACATTCCCATTTCAAGACGCCACAAGGAAAAGTCATGAAGACCAATTTTGCACTCTCCCGGAAGCCTGGGCATCGGATGGGCGGCGTAATCGCTGGGACCCTTTTGATGGCGAGCACCATCCTGAGCGCGCAGAACGTTGCGCCGCGCATCTCGGAACCCGTAAATGACGCATCCCGCATCGCGCTGAAGGGCAGTTTAAGCGCGAGCATCCGGGCGGCTATGGATCAAGGCGCGGCAGCTGCTTCGACGCAGATGACGCATGTGCGGCTCGGACTGAAGCGCAGCGAAGCTCAGGAAGCGGCGCTGACGCAGTATTTGGCCGAGCTGCAGCAGAAGGCGTCGCCGAACTATCACAAGTGGCTCACTCCGGAGCAGTTTGGGGCGCTCTATGGGCCAGCGGATTCCGATATTGCAGCAGTGGTGGCGTGGCTGGAGTCGCAGGGGCTGACGGTGGAATCGGTTTCCAAGGCCAAGACCGACATTGCGTTTTCGGGAACAGCGGGACAGATCCAGAAGGCGTTCCGGACCCCGATCCATTCGTACTCGCTGAACGGCCGGCAGTTTTATGCCAACACGGCCGCGCCCACGATTCCGGCGGCGCTGGCGGAAGTGGTATCCGGGGTGATGCGGTTGAACACTCTGTCGCCGCGACCGTTGTCGCACCGGGGCACTCCGGCAACGCTGGATCTGAATACCGGCCGGTTCACGCCTATCAATGAAGTGGACGGCGTGGCGCCTGCCGGGGTGCGGGCTCGTCCCGATCTGAGCTATGCGGGAACGGGCTCGGCCAAGTATCTGTATGTTGTGCCGGGGGACGCAGCCACCATTTACAACACCCCGAACAGCTACAACGCCAACTTCTCCGGCTCCAGCAGCTATACGGGCGCGGGAGTGACGATCGGGATCGGTGGCGACGCCAACGTGAGCGCAACGCCGGTGGTGAACTACCGCACCGCGTTTTTGGGAGACATCACGGCTCCGACGATCACGTTTACCGACTCCGTGACCAGCACCAACGATGCGGATGAGGCTTATCTGGACATGGAGATCTCGGGCGGGCTGGCTCCGGGCGCGACAGTCCATTACTACGCCTCGTCGGACTTGTACAGCGCCATTGAACAGGCGCTGAACGACAACAAGGTGGATATCTTCAGCCTGAGCTTTGGCGCCTGCGAGCTTGCCTACTCGACGTCCGATAACCAATTCGTTGCCGGGTTGTGGAAGCAGGCGGCGATGCAGGGCATCGCGGTGACGGTATCGACCGGCGACAACGGCTCCGCGGCGTGCGACCCGACGAGCAACGGCAGCGGGGGCAATATCACCGCGGCCGCAGGTGGCCTTGCGATCAACGGTCTGGGATCGACCGCGTACAACATCGCGGTGGGCGGCACGGACTATTACAGCCTGGAGAGCAACTTCAGCACATACGCCACGGTTCCCGATTCGACCGGGACAGGGGGGAGTTCCGGGACGTTTTATCGATCAGCGAAGCAGTACATTCCGGAATCCACCTGGAACGATTCGACCTCCAACAACACGACCGTGAGCGCGAATGTGCCCTGGTCGGTTTCCTCCGGACTGCAGGAGATTGTGGCGGGCAGCGGAGGCAAGAGCACCTGCTCGACCAACACCACCGTGGACAGCTCGACCACCTACACCATAGGGACCTGCACGTCAGGGTACAGCAAGCCCTCGTGGCAGCGTGGCACGGGTGTTCCGCCCGACGGTGTACGCGATGTTCCCGATGTCTCGCTTCTGGCCGGCAACGGTCTGGAAGGCGCGCTGTGGGCAGTTTGCGATACGTACGTTACGGGTGGAGTGACGTTCAACTGCACCGACGTGACCGGTACGCAAAACGTGGATGGATTTGGCGGTACCTCCGCATCGGCTCCGGCGTTTGCAGGCATGCTGGCCCTGGTGCAGCAGAGCCAGGGCGGTGGCCGCCTGGGACAAGCGGCGGAAAACCTCTACAACCTTTACAAGAACAGCTCCAGCGCCAGCACCATTTTCCACGATGTGACGGTAGGCAATGTTTCGGTGCCGTGCACATCGGGAACGCCGAACTGCTCGAAGAACTCCGCCGGGAACTACTTTCTGACGGGCTATGACACGACGGGCGGCTACGATCTGGCTACCGGTCTGGGCAGCGTAAACGTGAGCGCGCTGATTTCGAACTGGAGCAGCAGCCTGGGCTCGGCAGCGGCAACGGTGACGGTAACTCCAGCCAGCTCCACAGTGAACGTGGCGAACTCGCTGGATGTTACGGTTGCGGTGAGCGGGGGGTCAGGAACGACGACCGGATCAGTGACACTGAAAGACAGCGGGACCTACACTTCGGGGTCCGCGGATCTGAACAGCGGAACGGTGACCCTCACGATTCCCGCCAACAAACTCAAGGTCGGCACCGATACCCTCACCGCTACCTACAGCGGCGACGGCACGTACTCTTCTGCGACGGGAAAAGCGACGGTGACAGTGGACGCCGCCGCACTGACGCCAACCACCACCAGCCTTGCGGTGGACAACAACACGCCGACGTCAGGAACCAGCATCACCTTCACGGCTGCCGTGGCGCCCGCTGCGGCCACGGGAAGCGTGACGTTCAAGGACGGCACAACTACGCTGGGCACGCAGAGCCTGGGTTCAGGCTCCGCTACGTACAGCACCAGCGCACTGACAGTGGGGACGCACAGCGTTACGGCGGAGTATGGAGGCAACTCGACCTACTCTGCTTCGACCTCGAGCGCCGTGACGGTAACTGTGGCTGCTCCGGTGAAAGGCACGTTCACCGTGGCGCTGAGCCCGAGCACTCTTTCCGTGAAGCGCGGCTCAACCGCAAACGAAACACTCACCCTGACGCCCGCTCATGGCTACACGGGGACTGTGGGCTTCAGTGTGAGCTCGTCGAACGATACGGCGCTGACGAACCTGTGCATATTCGCGGGCTCGGGCTTCGACAGCAATGGCAATCTCGCAGTCAGCGGCAGTTCGGCCGTGACCGGAACAGTGCAGATCGACACGAGCGCGGCGGACTGCGCGAGTTCGGCTGCGATTCGGGCGGGGGCACACGGCAAGCCGCTCCTCGTACGCGGTAAATCGGCACATGCCAGCAACCAGAAAGGCAGCAGCTCGCTTCCGGGAGGACTGGCGTTTGCGGGTCTCCTTCTGGCCGGTCTGCTGGGTCGTTCTTCGCGGAAGCTGCGCGGCCTGGCATGTGTAATTGCGCTGGTGGCGGTAACCTACGGCTTGAGCGCATGCAGCAGCAGCAGTGGCGGTTCAAGCTCATCGGATCCGCCGAAAGGCACCTACACCATCACGGTCACAGGGCAGGACTCTGCAGACAGCTCGATCACCGCGCAGAGCAGCTTTACGCTCACCATCAATTAAGCACGGGAATCGGATCACTACACGGCGGGCGCCTTTGGGCGTCCGCTTTTTTTACTGCCGCATGGGCGATGGGGTAACTTTTCCATGCCTTGAAATCCACCCCGAGCCCCGCCATGAAAATTGCATACCCTTCGCTTCTTCTTCTCGCGTTCGTGTCGGCATCAGCGTTCGCCCAAGCCCAGAACCAACTCCAAACCGCCCCGCAAGCCTTTCCTACCGCGGAAGAGGTGAAGGCCGCCGCGGCCATGCCGTTCCGCAACCCGGCGCTTCGCATCGAGCAGCGCGTGGACGATCTGGTATCGCGGCTGACGCTGGAAGAGAAGGTGGCGCAGACGCTCGATCGTGCTGCGGCCATTCCGCGCCTGGACATTCCTGCATACAACTGGTGGAATGAGGGGCTTCACGGAATTGCGCGCTCGGGATTTGCGACCATGTTTCCGCAGGCCATCGGCAATGCGGCTACGTGGGATGCGCCGCTGGTGAACCGGATCGGCGAGGTTGTTTCAGTGGAGGCGCGCGCCAAGTACAACGATGCTCTCCGTCACGATAATCATGATCGCTACTACGGCCTGACCATCTGGTCGCCTAACATCAACATCTTTCGCGATCCGCGCTGGGGACGGGGGCAGGAGACCTACGGCGAAGACCCGTTTCTCACTGCCCGACTGGGGACGGCGTTTGTGAAAGGCATTCAGGGCGACGATCCGCAGTACTTGCGCGCCGTAGCAACTCCCAAACACTATGCGGTGCACAGCGGGCCGGAGAGCACGCGGCATGAAGCCAACGTCGATCCCACGCCGCACGATCTGTGGGATACCTATCTTCCCGCGTTCCGCGCGGCCATCACCGAAGGCCATGCCGACTCGATCATGTGTGCCTACAACGCGGTTGAGAAGGACCCGGCTTGCGCAAGCAAGATGCTCCTTGGGGACATCCTTCGCGGCGCGTGGCAGTTCCATGGCTTTGTGGTCTCCGACTGCGATGCGATCGACGATTTTTCGCAGCCGCACGGGCACCACTTCTCGCCCGATCACGCGGCCGGTTCCGCGGCCGGTATCAAGGCAGGCACGGACTTGGATTGCGGCACCGCATACAAGGGCCTTGTGGATGCGGTGCACGAGAACCTGGTGACGGAAGCTGAGCTCGACACGGCTGTGAAGCGCCTGTTTACCGCGCGCATGCGGCTGGGGATGTTCGACCCGCCAGAGAAGGTGCCGTTCCATTCGATTCCGTTTAGTGAGGTGAATTCACCCGAGCACGGCGAGCTTGCGTTGCGCGCGGCGCGCGAGTCGATGGTGCTGCTCAAAAATGATGGCGGGGTTCTGCCGCTCAAAGCGGGCACGAAGACCATCGCGGTGGTTGGCCCACTGGCTGCGTCGCTGGTCGCGCTGGAAGGCAATTACAACGCGATCCCGCTGCATGCGATTCTTCCGGTTGATGGCATCGTCAGCGAGTTTGGAGCGGAGCATGTGGTGTATGCGCAGGGTTCGCCCTATGTAGCGGGAGGCGAAGTGCCGGTACCGCGCACGATGTTGCGCACGGCGGTTGGCTCGTCTGAGCAGGGATTGAAGGCCGAGTACTTTGTTAAGCCGGCCTTGGACGGCAAGGCTGAGATCACGCGAGTGGATAAGGAGATTCAGTTCGACTGGGCCTTTGCCAATCCGGTGCCGAGCTTATCCGCGGATAGTACCAATGAGGCGTTTGCGGTGCGCTGGAGCGGTGCGCTGGTTGCGCCCGCACCTGACACTTACAACGTGCAGTTCCGCCTGCCCATGTGCACGCCGTGCGGGGGCAAGGTGCAATTCACGTTATATGTGGATGGAAAAAAGTTGGAGCCTGCTGTGCCGCCCGCGCCCACGACGGACAAACTGCCCCCTTCCGGCCGTAACTACGGAGCGATTCAGCACTTCAGCATTCCGCTCGACACGAAACCGCACGAGGTGCGCATCGAGTACATTCAATCGGGCCGCATCCCATCGAGCACCGTGGCTTTTGAATGGACGCCCTCCGAGCAGATGCTGCGTGACGAAGCCCTGGCCGCGGCAAAGAAGGCGGATGTTGTGATTGCTTTTGTTGGACTCACGCCGCGCCTTGAAGGCGAAGAAATGCGCGTGAATGCCAAGGGTTTCTCCGGCGGCGACCGCACCAGCATAGACCTGCCGGACGTGCAGGAGGAGATGCTTCGAACTGTGGCTACTGCCGGCAAGCCGGTTGTGGCCGTGTTGCTCAATGGCAGCGCTCTTGCGGTGAACTGGGCAAAAGAGAATGCGCGCGCGCTGGTTGAGGCATGGTATCCGGGGCAGTCTGGTGGGCAGGCGATCGCTGAAACGCTCAGCGGCAAGAACAATCCAGCGGGCCGCCTTCCGATTACGTTGTATGCGGGCGTGAACGATCTGCCCGCATTTGACGACTACTCGATGGCGAATCGCACTTATCGGTACTTCAACGGCACGCCGCTGTTCGCCTTTGGGGACGGCCTCAGCTACTCGCGATTCACCTATGCGCATTTGAGTTGTCCTCTCACGAGGTTCACGCCGGCGATACGCTGAAGGTTGAGGCGGATGTGACGAATGCGGGCGGTGTAGCCGGCGATGAGGTGGTGGAGGTTTATCTCACGCCTCCACACAGCGCGGTGTCTCCCCGGCTGGCCCTGGCTGGTTTCGAGCGTGTTCACGCCGGTCCCGGCGAAACGCAACACGTGTCGTTCACCGTTGATCCGCGCGGGCTGTCTCAGGTGGACGAAGGGGGCGCGCGCGCTGTCAGGGCAGGGAAGTACCGCATCTCGATTGGTGGTAGTCAGCCGAGCGGAGATACGTCTGCCGGAGTCATCACGCAGGAGTTCACGATCGAAGGCACGCAGGAACTCCCGCGCTGAGAGGTCGCAGGCGGCGGAGCACATTGCATTGAACGCGGGGGTTGCGGGCGAAGCCGCTCTGCCGGGGTGTGCCTGGCTGCGGGCGTGCTCCCGGCTGCGGCGTGCTCCCGGCTGGCTGATTCCGAACAGGGCGGAGGAAAGCGATTACCACGCTGTCGAAAGGGTGGGGGCCCTCCCTCGGCTTCGCCTTCATGGAGCGATTTACTGTCATTATTACGAGTTGCGTTTTGGATCCGGGCAGGGGTTGACAACCGTTACCGCGATCTTCTAATTTTTGTTGCGCTGAGAAAACGCTTCCCCCATTGAAAAGATCCTCAGCGATCCTTATTTCAGTCCGCGGCGCCTTGAGGCGCCTGGACCCTCTTTACTTCGGGCCGACCGGAGTTTGCATGACTTCCCCTTGCTCAGCGCAAACCCGCCGGGACTTCGAACACTCCCACGTTCGCGTTCCGGGTTCGACAGGTCGGGCAAGAATCTATGTCCCGACCCATGACAAAGAACTTGTCTGAACCAAGTAATCGTTTGCTTGGAGGCAAACTCATGACGCACACAGCTATATTCCGGAGAAAAGGCGCATGCAGGCAGAGCCGCGCATGGTTTCTGGTCCTGGGAGTACTCGCGATACTGCTTTTCGCAGCACCAGGTCTGAGAGCGCAGGACAACGCGACGATCAACGGCACTGTCGCGGACACCAGCGGAGCCGTGGTCCCCAACGCCACGATCACGATTGCCAATGAGGCCACCGGCCAAAAGCGCGAGACCGTTTCCAACACCACGGGCGCATACCGGTTCGCCAACCTCGGTGTCGGCCGGTACTCGCTGACGGCGGTTGCCAAGGGCTTTCAGAAGTTCAGCAAGACGGGCATTGTTGTAAACGTAGCGCAGACCATTGAGGCCGACGTAAACCTTACGGTTGGCAGCGAGGCTGAAACTGTAACGGTTGCGGCCGATGCACTGCAGGTGCAGTCGCAAACCAGTGAGGTGAGCACGCTGATCAGCGGGCAGCAGGTGGAGGAGCTTGCCACCAATGGCCGCAACGTCACATCGCTTGCAGCGCTGGGGATGGGAGTATCCAACAATTTGCCGGCGTTCAGCGGCGTGAATGCTCTCACCTCGGCAAACGGCATCAGCTTCAACGGCACCCGCACCAGCCACAACATTTACATGATCGACGGCGGCGAGCAGAACGATCGTGGCTGTGGCGGATGCTTCATGAATCTGCCATCGCAGGACTCGATTGCCGAATTCCAGCATCTCGACAGCAACTACAGCCCCGACTACGGCCGCGGCTCGGGCGGAACCATTCTCATGGTTCTCAAGTCCGGCACGCACGATTTTCACGGCAGCGTGTACGAGGCGAATCGCAACACCGACTACAACGCCAACGACTACTTTCTGAACGCGGCGGGCAAAGCCCGGCCCAAGTTCCAGCTCAACATTCCGGGCGGCAACATTGGGGGACCGCTATTCATCCCGCACGTCTACAACAACGCCCGGAACCGCACCTTCTTCTTTGTCAATGAAGAATGGCGCCGCCTCATTCAGGGCAGCTCGCCGTCTATTTCGAACGCCATTCTGGCGAGCAACTTCCCCAGCGCCGGCCAGGATTTGAATTACACCGCACCCAAGGGCGTTGCTCCGATTGTGCCCACCACGCAGGATCCGGCAAAACTGGCGCTGTACGGGTCGAACGGGCTGACGGCGGGGCAGCCTTTCCATCAGAACGGCGATGGGACCTACCTGATCCCCGCCAACCTGATCGATCAGAACTCTGTGCTGGAGGTGAATGCCGGCACGTTTCCAAAGCCCAACTACAACAATGGCACGCAGTACATTGCGTCCATTCCGCAGCCCACCAACGTGCGTGAGGACATTGTCCGCATCGATCACTCTATCAGCAGCAAATATCAGCTGATGGGCCATTACCTGCATGACACGCTGGCGCAGAATTACTTTCCGCCGCTGTGGGGCGACAGCACCTATCCCACTGTGGGTACGGCGATGAACAATCCGTCTTACTCGGCAGTTATCAAGCTCACCCAGACCTACTCGCCGAATCTTCTCAACGAGACCGGCTTTTACTACAGCGGCAACAAGATCACGCTTACTCCGCTGCCCGGGCCGGACGGGGGGCAGTTTGCGATGCCCGATGGCTGGAATGCAAACAGCTTTTTCCCGGTAGACAATAACCGCATGCATCGCATGCCCGAGGTGCAACTGCAGGGCTCGCCGCTCAATGTAACCTGGAGCCCCAGCTACTTCCCCTGGAAGAACGGCTACGAGGGCTTTGATTATCGCGACGACATCTCGTGGACCAAGGGCAACCACCAGATGAAGTTTGGCGCGGCCATGCTGCATGACTACAAGAACCAGGAACTGCAGTACAACACCAACGGCGTGGTGGCGTTCAACTCCAGCAACTTCTCCGGCGACTCCTATGTCAACTTCATGCTGGGCATGGCTTCAAGTTACTCGCAGCTCGAGTACCTGGCCGGCAAGCACTGGGTAAACAACAATTACAGCTTCTACGCCAACGATAACTGGCACGTCTCACCGCGACTGGTGCTGAATCTCGGCCTGCGCTACGACGGTCTGCCGCACGCGTTCGAGCGCTATAACAAGTTCTCGAATTTCGTGCCCGCCTACTACGACTACTCGCTGGGCAATCCGGTTCAGTCGGACGGCACGTTGATCCCTTCGGCGCTGTCCACCTTCAGTCAGACCGGCACCGAGCAGTTCTATCTCAACGGCATTCGCGAAGCCGGCGTGAACGGATTTCCGCGGGGCGCCGTTCATGATCACTACAACACCTTCCAGCCTCGCGTTGGTTTTGCCCTGGATGTTTTCGGCAACGGCAAGACGGTGTTGCGCGGCGGTTACGGCATGTTCTTTGAGCGTGTTCAGGGCAACGACGTGTACAACGCCGCTCTCAATCCGCCCTACGCTTACATTCCATCGGCTAACAACGTTTACTTCTCGAACCCGAATACCAGCGCGCTCACGGGAGCAACGACGCTGAATCACTTCCCGTCGAGCCTGACCACGATCAAGTACGACTTCCCGGCTCCTGGCACGGCTAACTTTAGTCTCGGCGTGCAGCATCAGCTTGCGCCTTCAGTGATCGCCGTGGTGCAGTACGTTGGCTCCAGGGGCTGGGACCAGGACAACGATCGGCAGATCAACACCCTGCCGCTGATCGATCCGGGTTACATTGCGGGAGATCCGAATTCACCTGGGCCTTACGATAAGCGCAAGGGAGTGGCCAGCGGCGCACTGAACCCGAACCCGTATCGTATCTTCCCCGGCTACGGCTCCATCAACCAGGAAGAAAACGAAACCAACTTCAACTACAACTCCTTGCAGGCGGGGATCCGTGTCGAGAGTCGCCACGGGCTCACCACGCAGGTGGCCTATACCTGGTCGCATCTGCTGGACGAGATTTCCAATGACCTGGGCGGCCTTTCCAATCCGTTCGACGCCAAATACGACTACGGTTCGGACACCAGCTTCGACCGGCGTCACGACCTGAACGTCAGTTACATCTACGCCCTGCCGTGGTTCAAGCGCGGCTCCAATGGGTTTGCGCATGTGGTGCTGGGAGGCTGGTCTATCTCCGGCATCACCGTGGCGGAGACCGGCATTCCTCTGAACGTGCGCTACACCGGCGCAGATCACCTTGGCCTCACGGCGGGCGCCAACCGGCCTGACATCATGGCTAAAATCACTTATCCCAAAAAGCAGACTGCGTGGTTCAGCACCAATTCGTTTGCGGATCCGGCGGCTCCGTGGGACGGCGGCCCCAACCAGGGTTTTGGCAACGCGCGCAAGGATTCGGTTCTCGGCCCCGGGCTCCTCAACTTCAACCTTTCTCTGCTCAAGAATATCCCGCTGAGCGCGAACGAACGCACGGCAATTCAGCTTCGCTTTGACTCGTTCAACACCTTCAACCACGTCAACTGGACGAGCGTCGACGTCAATAATCATGACGGCAACTTTGGCCAGGTTACGGCTGACTACGGTCCGCGCATCCTTGAACTCGGTGGCAAATTCACCTTCTAGGAGCGCACGGTCTGCATACCGGCGCGGCAGCCATGCTGCCGCGCCCTTGCTTCCGCAGGATTGTCTGAGCTTGCTTGGCGTGTCTGCGCCAAGCGAGAATTCAGGTCAGGAGTGGGAGTGAAGCTGGTGTCAGCAGGGCATTGTCTCAGGGCCATCCTTTTTGCGGTACTGGCGGCGTGCTGTGGTCTTTGGGTAGACGCGCAGTCTGACCCGCGGCAGGCGGCAGTCTTGCTGGAGCAGCAGGGCCGCGTGGCCGACGCTGAGACCGCGTGGCACGCGGTGCTGGAAACCCATCCGGCGGACCCGGAAGCATTCGCTCATCTGGGACTTCTGGAAGCGCGCCAGGAGCACTACAAAGAGGCGATCATCTTCTATCGCAAGGCCGTGGCGCGGAATCCTCATATGCCTGGGCTTCGGCTGAACCTCGGGCTGGCGGAGTTCAAGGGCGGAGACCTGAAGGGGGCGATTCAGAGCTTCGAGGAGTTATTAAAGGCTGCGCCGAAGAACTCTTCCGAGGCCCTCCGTTACACCACTCTGCTGGGCCTTGCGCACTATGGGCTGGGCGAATATTCCGCGGCCATTCCCTATCTCAAGCAAGCCACCGCCGCGGATCAGCAGAATCTACCTTTCCGCCTGGCGCTCGCGCATAGCTGCCTCTCCGCGCGCCAGTTTACCTGCGTGCTCGATGTGTATCACGAGATCCTCAGTCTCAATGCAGAATCGGCTGAAGCCGACATGCTGGCCGGCGAGGCTCTGGATGAGATGCGCGATCATAGCGGCGCCATTGAGCAGTTTCGAGCTGCCGTCAAAGCCGATCCCAAGTTTCCGGATGTGCACTTCGGACTAGGGTATCTGCTTTGGACGCAGAACCAATTTGACGAGGCCGCGAAGGAATTCCAGGCCGAGCTCGACAACGTGCCAGAACATCCCCAGGCGCTCGCATTCCTGGCCGATGCGGACATGCAGATCGGCAAATCCGATCAGGCGCTTGCGTTGATCGAGAAGTCTATTCGCATCGATCCCCGGCTGGAACGCGCCCACCTTGATCTGGGGATTCTCTACTCCGACGGCGGCCGACGTGACGAAGCGCTGAAGGAGTTCGAGATTGCGGAGAGGCTCGCCCCGGAGGATCCGAACGTGCACTGGCGGCTGGCGCGACTCTATCAGTCGATGGGCAGAAGGCAGGAGGCCAAGGCCGAGTTCGACAAGACCAACAACCTGCACAAGGCCGAGAACGCCACCATCTTCAGCAAGCTCAAGTCAGCCCAGGAGAAGGGGAAGCCTGCGGACGACGCGGCATCACTTCCTGCGGCACAGAGGTGAGCCGAGGGG
>NZ_DASXYM010000025.1:0-107288 GCF_036502485.1 Occallatibacter sp.
CACGATCGCGCCGCCTCGCTGCCCATTCCCGAGCTCTACGATGGCTCGCGCAAGCTCAAGATCAGCGGCGACCCGCGCGAGGGCGTCTGCTATCAATGCCATGCCCCGCGGCCGCCGGACGTCAACAGCATCGCCGCAGCCGCCAACTGGAAAGCTCAGGCGGGCTCCGGTGACGACCGCACGCCCATGGGCGTCCATGAGGGACTAAGCTGCGTCGCCTGCCACAACGGGCACAATGAGAGCGCCCGCGCCTCGTGCGCCAACTGCCACCCCGCACTTTCCAACTGCGGCCGCGACGTTGAAAAGATGGACACCACCTTCGCCGACGCGAAGAGCAAGCACAACGTCCACTGGGTCAAGTGCGCCGACTGCCACGAGCACGGCATCCCGCACGCCAAAGGCGGCCCCCTCGCCCGGGGTGAGTAGTATCTTCAAATCGCCGGCTCTGTGATGTGGAGGCGAGCTTTCAATTTCCGGACCTATGCAGCGGTCTCATGATTTGAATTATGGCTAGAAAGAGACAGTTCAACCGCACGATCGTTCGCAGCAACATCGCGGAGGCAATGGAGGAACTGCAGAAGCTGGAGCAGAAAGCGGCTGGTGGAACATTGACCGAAGTTGATCTTCAGTTGGGGCTGTGCCACGCCTCCCGACACATCAGCTTTGCCTGGAACATCAGGCGCGTATCCACGTCTGAGTATGCGCAACTGACCCAGGAACAATTTTAAGAGTGGGGGAGCTATCCGGCAGAGATCAATGCTTACTAGTTCTACACCTGGGATTTTGGCGCATGATTACCGGTCCGAAAATCTCAGCTCGGATTCAGCGACTTGCTTCGACCGGCCACGGCCTTGAACTTCCCCGGAAAACGCCTCTGTGGCAGCGTTGTGTGACGGCACGACTTCAACGTCGCGGGCCGGATGCGCAATTAGAAGCTTCGCGTCTTTTCCCTCGCTAAGCCGGCAGCGATCAACACTGTCGGATCAGACCTCTCGTTTCGCCCCCGCCGCCACCTCTATCCACCAAGTACAATACGGGGATGGAGCCAGGCAACCTATCCCCGCAGTTCCTACGGGAATTCAGCGGGAACGAGGCGGTTACTCGCGCATGAGACGCGTCTTCGGCCTATTCCGCTTCGGCCTGCCCTACTGGTTCAACTGGCTACCCGGTGTCCTGCTTCTCGCCGCCGTCGGCGCGCTCGACACGTTTCGCACCCTGCTGTTTCAGCCCATCTTCGACCAGGTTCTGAAGCCCGATGCTCCTGAAGGCCCCATTCTCCTGGGGCTTAAAAACTCCCACTGGCAATTCGACCTCCGGGCTCTCATCCCGCACTTTCTCCACGTACATAATGCGTGGAATGTGGTAGCCATTGCGCTTATCCTCTCCACCATTGCCAAGGGTCTCTGCGACTACGCCGGGACTTACCTTGTGAACTACGCAGGCTTCGGCATGATTACCGACCTGCGCAACCATCTCTACGAGGCCACGCTGCGCCGTTCGGCCAGCTTCTTCCAGAAGCACGCGACCGGCACCATCCTCTCTACCCTCATCAACGACGTTGATCGGGTGCAGGTGGCCGTCAGCTCCGTCATTGGAGAATTTCTGCAGCAGTTCTTCACCTTCCTGGTCGGCATCGTCTTCGTGATTCGCCTGGGAGGCGCGCTGAGCTGGTCGCTGCTTCTCTTTGTTCCGGTTGTCATTACGTCTTCGCGCAAAATCGGACGTGAAGTCCGCACCCGCACCCGCACCGGACAGGACAAGCTCGCGGAGATTCAGAACATCCTGCACGAAACTGTCACGGGCCATCGCATCGTGAAAGCCTTCAGCAGCGAACTCTGGGAGATCTCCCGCTTCAAACACGCTGCCCGCCGCCTCTTCAAGGCGAACCTGCGCAGCGTACGCATCCAGTCCATCAGTTCTCCGCTCATGGATACGATTGGCGCCATCGCGATCGCCCTCCTTCTCTGGGTTGGCCGCAATGAAATCAATCACGGCCGCATGACCATGGGCATGTTCGGCGCCTTCATCATCCTGCTTTTCAAGCTTTACGATCCGGTCCGCAAGTTCGCCTACTTCTATAACAGCTTTCAGCAGGCCATGGGCGCTTCCGCCTCCATCTTCACCTTCCTCGAGCACCGCGACGATGTGAAGGAAAAGGCCCACCCCAAATCTCTCCCTGGATTCAAAAGCTCCATCCGGTTTGAGAACGTCGGCTTCTCTTACTCCAATGAAGAAGGCGAACACCAGATCCTGCACAATATCGATCTCGAAGTCCGCGCCGGCGAAGTTCTGGCGCTGGTCGGACCCAGCGGGGCAGGGAAGTCGACTCTCGTCAATCTGATCCCGCGCTTCTTCGATGTCACCTCCGGCCGCATTCTGATTGACGGATCCGACGTTCGCGACCTTACCCTCGGTTCACTGCGCCGGCAGATTGCCCAGGTCACCCAGGAAACTATCCTCTTCAATGACACGGTGCGTCACAACATCGCCTACGGCCAGCCTGAGGTGAAGATCGAACTCGTGGAAGCCGCGGCCCGCAACGCTCTCGCCCACGACTTCATCCTCCGCATGCCGCAGGGCTATGACACGGTCATTGGCGAGAAGGGTTTTCGTCTTTCCGGCGGCGAGCGGCAGCGCATGGCCATCGCCCGCGCCATTCTCAAAGACGCCCCCATCCTCATCCTGGACGAAGCCACCTCTGCCCTCGACGCCGAGAGCGAGTCTCTGGTGCAGATCGCGCTCGCCAACCTGATCCAGAACCGCACCGTTGTGGTCATCGCGCATCGCCTAAGCACGGTGCGGCGGGCCAATCGCATCGCAGTGGTGGAGGAAGGCCGCATCACCGCCATCGGCAGCCACGATGAGCTCCTGCTCACGTCGCCCACCTACCGCCGCCTCTACCAGCTCCAGTTCATGGATGGCCCTGAAGGCAGCAGTGGCCCCGATCCGGGCCTGGGCCAGCTCGAACCCGAACCCCGTCCCCCCGACCAGCTTCTTGAGCCCGCCCTGTCCGGCGAGGCGGAGGAATAACGAACCATGCCTCTCTACTCCATGACCGGCTTTGCCCGCGTGCAGGTCCGCGTTCCGGGCCGCGACGAAGCCGTCGAACAGTCTCAGCTCGGCTACACCCTTACTGTGAAGAGCGTGAATCACCGCTTCCTCGACATTCAGCTCCGTCTGCCCTCCGGCCTGGACGAGTTGGAAATGGAACTGCGCCGCGCCCTCAAAGAAAACCTCGTTCGCGGCCATGTCGAGCTCATGCTCGCCGTTGACCGCAGTACCCAGATCACCGGCGGCTACAACCGTGAACTCGTCGCCAATTACATTGCCGCTTTCAGCACCGCGCGCGCGGACCACGCCCTCACCGGCCAGCCCGATCTGAACACGATCCTCCGACTTCCCGGCGCGCTGCAGCCCGATGGCCGCAGCAACGCCGATGAGGATCTGGGCGCCATCACGGAAAGCGTGAAGCGCGAGATTGGCCCGCTTCTGAATCAGCTCAAGATCATGCGCGCCCGCGAAGGCGATTCCCTGGAGGCCATTCTCAACGCCTCACTCGACCGGCTGGAAGAAGCTGTGGCAGGCGTAGCTCAGCTCCGCCCCGAGGTCGAGCAGCGCTACCAGGAGCGCCTGACGCAGCGTCTCACCACCGCCGTAGGAAACGAGTTCAACCGCCAGCGCCTGCTTGAAGAAGTCGCCGTCCTCGTGGACCGGAGCGATGTGGCTGAGGAACTGGCCCGCATGAACACCCACATCGGCCACTTCCGCGAACTGCTCTCTGGAGGCGGCGAGGTGGGCAAGAAGCTCGACTTTTTGCTTCAGGAAATGAACCGCGAAGCCAACACGCTCCTTTCGAAGACCGGCGGTGTGGGCGGCAAAGGCACCAAAATTACGGAACTCGGCCTGGCCATGAAAGCCGAAATTGAAAAGGCCCGCGAACAGATCCAGAACGTGGAATAACGGTAAATAGTGAATAGTGGTCAGTGATGAGTGATTCCACTCACCGCTCATCACTAGTCACTCAACACTCATCACCGCTGACCACTGATCACTGACTACTAAGGAACAATGGCAGGCATCCTCTTCATCATCTCCGCCCCGTCCGGCTCTGGAAAGAGCACCATCGTCAATGAGCTGCGCAAGCAGGTTACCGGCATAGACTTCTCCATCTCGTGGACCACGCGCGCTCCCCGCGGCTCGGAAGAAAACGGCCGTGAGTATTACTTCACCAACCGTGTTGAATTCGAGAGCATGATTGCGGCCGGCGCTTTCCTTGAATACGCTGAAGTCTTCGGCAATCTTTACGGCACGGCGCGGCACTCGCTGGACGACGCACGCAAGCAGGGTCACGACCTCCTGCTCGACATTGACGTGCAGGGCGCCGCGCAGGTCCGTAAGGCTTTGCCAGAGGCGGTTAGCGTGTTTGTCATGCCGCCGAACCCCAAGGTTCTGCGCACCCGTTTGCGCAACCGCAGCCGCGCGGAGGGTCAGGTCAACGAGTCCGAACTGTACCGCCGCCTCTCGGAAGCCAGCAAGGAAATCGAGAACTACCGGGACTATACGTACATTCTTGTCAACGACATACTCGATCGCGCCGTCGCCCAGCTTGAAGCAATCGTGCGAGCTGAGAGATACTATCGCAACAGCGAACCCATTGCCGTCCGTTCGCGCCGTGTGCTGGAAGTCGCCGCGGCTTGTCGCCAGTCCAACTCCCAGGAACGGCTCAAGCCCGTACTTGAGGCTTTTGGGATTGGTCTTGATTCAAGTCAGCAGCAGTTTAATTTCAATGACGACCCAGATGAGGACCCAGATGAAGATTGAGACCCAGTTCGATTCCAACTACCGGAAAGTTCTAGTAGCGGCCCGCCGGGCCCGCCAGCTTCAGAACGGCTCGTCAGCGCTGGTCCACACGCAATCCACCAAGGCCTGCAGAATCGCCCAGGACGAAATCGAGGCCGGCAAGATCTCTTACGTCCGCAAGGATGTGCCCGTAGTGAAGCCCCTGGTCGACGAAAACGGACTTCCCATCATCGCCAGCTAGCTCCTGATCGACGGCCCCGGCCGCGGCGTGGTGTCTTCTCACCTCGCCGCATAGCCACGCCTTGCCACGCGGCACAAGGCCGCAATGCTGTTCAGATTGTTTTTGCTTCGATCGGCAAAAAGATGGTGGCGACTGTCCCGGAGTGGGGGCGGCCTGTTTTCGAACGGATCCGAAGCGTACCCTGATTACGCTTGACGATTTCCTGCGATATCCAAAGCCCAAGGCCAGTGCCGTTATCACCTTTCGTGGTGTAAAACGGCTCGAAGATTCGCTGCATGGCATGTTTTGGAATGCCGTGGCCGGTGTCCGCAATCGTGATGCGAACGCCGGGGATGTTCGTCTTGGGATGATGCACGCTCGTGGTGCGCACGATCAGGCGGCCGCCGGCGCGCATGGAATCGACGGCATTGCCGATCAGGTTACTCAACACCTGGCGAACGTCACCGTCGCGGCAGCAGATCTGGCAGGAGGTCCGGTTCTGCTGGACGAGCTGAATGTTGGAATTCGCCATACGGCCTCTGAACAGGGCAATGGCAGGCTCCAGCAGATCGTCCACCGCAGTCAAGCTGGGGCTGGATGACTGACGATGGAAGCGAAGTGTCTGCGTGACGATATGACTGACCCGCGCCAGTTCTTCCTGAGCCCTGAGGGCGAATTGCGATGCGGGGGTGGATCGTGTGGTCTGTTCCACAAGGTAGAGAAGGTTGGTAACCGCTTCCAGCGGATTGTTGATCTCGTGGGAGATGGATGCTGCCAGCCTGCCCACGGCGGCGAGCTTCTCGTTTTTCATCAGGGCTTCCTCAGCCCGTTTGCTGCGGTCGATGTCGGAGATGGCGGCGACGCCGCCGGAGACCTTGCCTTCCGGGTCGATGATAGGGGCTGCGGCAACGCGTATCCAGCCCAGAGAGCCGTCCTTGTGGCGGTGGAGGAAGTCTTCGGGCGGCACGACCTCAGAGCTTTCCAATGCGCGCTGGAGGGGGGAATCGCCCGAATCGAGTGGGCTCTCCTCGCGGCCGCCGGTGAGAAAGGATTGCCACACCGCGTCTGTTCCGATGGACGCGCCCACCGGGACTGGCTGGCGCAGAATCTGTTCCGCGGTCCGATTGGACAGAAGGACGTTGCCTTCGCGGCCCACGACGATGATGCCGACAGGCAGATTGTCCAGGATGACGTGGAGAGTCTCCTGTTCATTGCGGAGAGCAGCCAATGCGTTGTCGCGTTCCTGGAGCGTGTCTCGAATCTCATACTGGCGCTTACGAGCGCGGAGGGCAGCGCGAACGCTGCTGATCAAAATATCCGGCCGGAGGGGTCGTTCAAGCAGGACGGGCGAGCCCAGGGCCTCAAATCGGTTTTCACGATTGCGGGGCATCGAGCGGCTGGTCCCGGTGAGGATGAGCACCGGCAGGTCTGACCATGCGGACTGACGGTTACCATAGTTGATCAGGGCTGTTTTGGCTGGTGCATCGAGTGCCTCTTCCGCGATGAGGAGAGCGCCAACGTATGTTTCGTCGCTTTCTTTCGAAAGAGGGCCGAGGTCAATCCAACGCTCGGCAGCGACACCGTTCTGGCGCAGAACTCTGAGGATGAGTTCGGCATCACGGCCAGTGGGCGCCACGACGCATACCGCGAGGCTCATCGGTTTGACCCCAATCTACTTTGACCCAATTTACCTGGCGCTCAGCGGCAGTTCCAGTTCCGGAACCCCGGTCATGACACCGCGGAAACTGGTGAGCGGCTCACCAATCTCAACGCCTTTTGGTGTGATTTTCAGTTCGCGGAGGGTGTCCTCATGTTGGCCTACGCGCTGTTTGACGACCGAGACCAGCTTTCGGAGAGATCCGGCTGCTTCAAAATACCGGAGCAAAACCACTGTATCGGACAAATAACTGACATCGACTTCTGTCTGCATCGATCCGATCAGTCCGTGCTGGGTATAGACAAGAAACGTGGCCACGCCCTTCTGGTTCAAATACGAGATGAGCTCATGAAGGTGAACGTTGAGGTCCTTTTCTCCGGGCATGGAAGTGAGATAGCCGTTCAGACTGTCGATGACCACGACGCGGGTGTCGTTGATCTGCACGTCGCTGGTGATCTGGGAGGCGAATTCGCCGGGAGAAAGGGTTGCCGGGTCCACCTGGACCATGCGAAGCGTTCCTTTGGCGATTTCCTCCCTCACCGGGATTCCAATGCTCTCCAGGCGATCCTGAGCGGTGCGCAGCACTTCATCGAACACGTAGACGACGGCCCGGTCGCCCCGTTGCGCGGCAGCAAAGGCATAGACCATGGAAAGGGTCGATTTGCCGCAACCGGATGGGCCGATCAGCAGGGAGGATGAGCCTCGATTGATGCCTCCTCCGAACATCTGGTCCAGGCTGGGGAGATTACTCGTGATCCTGTCTCCGACGAAGGGATCCAGATGTTCCTGCGCGACCAGGCGGGGGTACACGCAAAGTCCGCCGCGGAGGATGGTGTAGTCGTGGAAGCCCTCGCGAAACGCGCTTCCGCGCAACTTGACTACCTCGATCTGGCGCCGCGTCACTCCGTAGGAGCGGTGCATTTTTTCAAGGCGGAGAACACCGTGCGCGATGCTCTGCAACTGGGTATCGCTACCTTCGGCGGTCCGGTCATCCAGGAGGAGCACGGTGCAATCGCGCCCGGCGAAGAAGTGTTTCAGAGCCAGCAACTGCCGACGGTAGCGCATGGGATCGGCGGCCAGCAAACGGAGTTCTGAAAGCGAATCGATAACGACGCGATCCGGCTTGGATTCATCGATCAGCTTGGTGAGCTTCTGAATTGTGTCGGAGAGCTCAACCTCGCTTGGCCGGAAGATGGTGTACTGCTCTTCCGGATGAAGGCTCGCCTCCGCGGGCACGAACTCGGCGATGGGGAGATCCTTCGGATTCCAGCCATGGGAACTTGCGGAGCTTTCCAACTCATCCCGCGATTCCGAGAGAGTGATGTAGAGAGAGCTGCTGCCAGGCTTCACGCCTGCGAGGATGAACTGCATGGCGAGGGTGGTTTTGCCAGTGCCTGGATCTCCTTCGACCAGGTACATCTGTCCGGCGGGAAAGCCTCCCGAAAGAATGTCATCGAGGCCGCTTACTCCCGTCTCAATGCGCCTCGGCAGGTTCTGGTCCATGGGTTCCGCTCCTTCGAGACGGTTACTGGTGAGATGCGTACGGCTCAGAAAAATATGTACGCGCCCCGACGATCCACGGTCGGCTGCGCATGAGACTCTACGATAACTTGCAGCGAATGGGCAGCAGTTGCTGGGTCGCAGGAGAGAAGCTATGCGGTGGCTTGTACGGATGTTGACTCGCCACGGTCGCTATCAGGATCTTTCCGAATCGATCCCCGAGCACCTCGAAGAGAAGATTGCCGATCGGATAGACGGCGGCATGTCTCGTGAGCAAGCGGATAGGACTGCCCAACTCGAGTTCCGCAGTTTCGACAGGAAGGAGCGCAGCCTGGCGGTATGGCGGGGTCCGAGGTGGGAGTCGATTCGAGCGGATGCTCGTTTTGCTCTGCGGCAATTCCGGAAAGCCCCGGGGTTCGCCCTGAGCGCTGTTCTCGTGCTGGCGATGGGAATTGGGGCAAGCGCCAGCATCTTCACCTTCGTGAACGCCGCACTGCTCAAACCGCTGCCCTATTGGGACGCAGGCCGCCTGGTCGCAGTCTTCGAGACGACCCCCTCGTGCGGGGAGTGCGGTCTCTCCTATCCCGATTATCAGGACTGGAAGCGCAATAGCTCGTCCTTCAGTTCGTTCGACGTCTGGACACCCGACGCATACCTGCTGCGGCGCTCCGCCGCTGTCGAATCTCTCCGCGTGGGGCGAGTCTCAGGCGGATTCTTTCAGACTCTCGGGGTCAGTCCATCTCTCGGCAGATTGTTTACGGCAGCTGATGACAACGCGACCGCCGCGCGCAGCGTGGTGCTGCCCTACGGAACCTGGCAGCGCATCTTTGGCGGGCGGCCCGATATAGTCGGCGCATCGATCACCCTCGACAACAACGTCTACACGGTCATCGGTGTCCTGCCACGCGACTTCCAGTTCGCTTCACGTGCCGCCGAACTCTGGGTAACTATAGGCGACCTCGGCTCCTGCGAAATGGACCGCTCCTGCCGGCCGTTTAGCGGCATTGCCAGGCTCAAAAGCGGCACAACTGTCGCCGCGGCGCTCGCCAACGCGAACGCAATCGCATCCCAGCTTCAAAAGCAATACCCTCAATCCAATCGGGACCTCGGTGCGTTGGTCGAGCCGTTCAGGGATTCGATCACCGGCGATATCCGTCCCATTCTCCTCATCCTGCTGTCGGGTTCTTTGCTTCTCCTGCTGATCGCCTGGGTCAACGTCGCGAGTCTGCTGATCGTTCGTGGTGAAAAGCGTCGCCACGAGATCGCGGTCCGCGGTGCCCTGGGTGCGTCTTTTACGAGACTGGCGCAAGCTCTATTCATAGAAGCGGTGCTTCTGGTTGTGCTTTCGGTCCCGGCAGGTGCGGGTGCCGCCCTGGGCTCTGTCAGAGTGCTGGCTGCGCTGATCCCCGAACGTGTACTTCGGGGGATGCCATTTTTCCAGACGATCGGTTTCGATCACCGCGTCCTCATGTTCGTCGGCGTCGCATCTCTGGTCTCACTGGCCATTTGCACTGCGGCGCCGATGACGCGCCTTTATCTCGCCGATGTGCGCAGTGGGCTGGCTCATGGAACCCGCACTTCCTCCGGCGCGTGGAAACGTTTCGGCTCCACCCTGGTAGTCGCCGAACTGGCGCTTGCGATCGTGCTCCTCACCAGCGGGGGGCTTCTGGGCAAGAGCTTTTATCGCATTCTTCACGTAGACGTAAATTTCAATACTGCCAATCTCGCCACACTTGAAATCGACGCCAATACTGGATACGAGACCGCATCACGGCAGCTGGCCATGGCTCACCACCTAATCGATACGATCAATTCCGTTCCTGGCGTCCTGACCTCCGGAACCGTCAGCTCTCACCTCCCGGTCACCTGCAACTGCGACGCAGCCTCTTATCGTGTGTTGGGCCGCTCATGGAACGGAGAGCAGCAGCAGGCTGTCTCAAGGACGGTGAGCGCCGGCTATTTCGCCACTGTCCAGACGCGGCTTGTCAGAGGACGGTTCTTCACTGAAGCGGACGATGCCTCGCATCCTGCAGTCGTCATTATCAACCGGAGAACGGCACACCTGCTCTTTCAGGATGAAGACCCGATTGGACAAGTAATAGGAGACCAGGCACTCACGGAGAACTCGCTGCATCGCGTGATTGGAGTCATTGAAGACATGCGAGAGGGAGCCCTCAACGAGCCCCTTGAGCCCGCCGTGTACTACCCCCTGAACCAGAAACCTGGCAACTACTCGTTCCTTGTAGTTCGAACCAATCAAGATCCCGCTCGTGCTTTGTCCGAGATCGTTTCGGCCATACACGGGCTCGATCCGCAAATCGGTGTTCGCAACGAATTCACGATGGCCGAGCACATCCGCGATGACCACGCCTCCTACCTGCACCGATCGGCGGCCGCGCTCGTGGGAGGCTTTGCCACCTGCGCTCTTATGCTTGGGGTCATTGGGCTTTATGGGGTTGTCGCTTACTCGGTCAGTCAACGCACCCTGGAAATCGGAATCCGCATGGCTCTTGGCGCAGAACGGCGCTCGATTCGCAGGCTGATTCTGGTGGAAGCAGCCGAGTTGGTTCTGTGGGGGCTTGTGCTGGGTCTCGCCGGCGCCACCGTCACAGGTCGCTTCCTCGGCAGCCTCCTGTTTGGCGTGCGGTCTTGGGATCTCGTTACCTTCACCGCTGTCACCGCGACTCTTGGATTAACAGCCCTCATGGCAGCCTGGATACCAGCCCGCCGTGCCGCTGGAACCGATCCGATGGAAGCGCTTCGAGCTGACTAGTTCCACGCTGCCGGCCTTATGGATAGGACAACCGCATCAAAGTGTCCCATCGTCCCAGGACGTTTGGTGAGTTCTGACCGCTTCCCCGGCGCAATCAATCGCAATTTGGTCCTTGATTTGCACCATCCCGCCAACTCTTGCTCGCTGCTGGAATCAACCTCGCTGCTAGAATCAACCCATGCGCGTCACGGTGGGTGTCTCCGGCGGCATCGCTGCCTACAAAGCTGCCGAGCTGGTCCGCGAACTTCAGCGCCAGGCCCTCGAAGTCCACGTCGTCATGACGGAAGCCGCCTGCAAGTTCGTGCAACCTTTAACTTTCGCCGCCCTCAGTGGCTATAAGGTCATCACCGGGCTGTGGGACGACAGCAACTCCGGACCAGGGTCCTACGACTCCTCCATCGAGCACATTGCCGAGGCTCAGGCGGCCCAGGCTCTCGTTGTCGCTCCTGCCACGGCGGACATTCTTGCCAGGTTCGCTCACGGCATCGCCGACAACTTTCTCACCACCATGTATTTAGCCACAAAGGCGCCGGTCCTTGTAGCTCCCGCCATGAACGTAAACATGTGGGAGCACCCCGCCACCCAGGCCAACCTGCAAATCCTGCGTGAGCGCGGAGTCAGGGTCATTGAGCCCGGCGTCGGAGACCTCGCCTGCGGCATGGTGGGCGCCGGCCGCATGGCTGAACCTGCTGCCATCGCGGAAGCCGTTCTCACCGTTCTTGGTCCCCGCCACGACCTGGCAGGTGAAACGGTTCTCGTCACCGCCGGCGGTACGCGTGAAGCCCTGGATCCGGTGCGCTTCATCGGCAACCGCTCGAGCGGCAAAATGGGCTACGCCATCGCCGAAGCCGCCCAGTCCCGAGGCGCCAAAGTCATTCTCATTAGCGGACCCTCGGCTTTATATCCTCCTTCAAACGTGGAAGTTGTGAAGGTCACCACTGCGGAGCAGATGCGCAATGCCGTCCTCGACCGAATGTCGGAGGCCACCATCGTCATCAAGTCCGCCGCAGTGGCAGACTACCGTCCCGTGGTCGTCTCCGACCAGAAGCTCAAGCGCACCGGGCCGATGACCATCGAACTCGCGCCCACAGAAGACATCCTCGCTGAGGTCGCCCGCCGCCGACACGCCGGCCAGCTCATCATCGGCTTCGCTGCCGAAACGGAAAACCGCGTGGAAAACGGCCGCGCCAAGCTTCTCCGCAAAGGCGCCGATGCCATCGTTATCAACGACGTGTCGGGCGATCGCACCGGCATCGATTCTGACCTCAATGCCGCGACATTCCTCACCACGTCCACCGCGATTGAAATGCCCGAAATGTCGAAGCGCAAGCTCGCGGACCGGATTCTCGACGAGACCCTCATCCTGCGCCGCCCGAAGCACTTAATCGTTGAAGTTGACAGCGTATCAGCGCAGGACGAAATCCTGCAGCAATCCGCCACGCCCGCGCGCCGGCCCATCATCGTGGAGTAGCCGGTGCCCGCCCCCTCGCGTGTCCTCGATCCGTCCACCCAGCAGGCCCTCGCAGAGCGCCTCCGCTTTTACCGCGAACTCGGCCTGACCGACTTTTATCGCCGCCCCGCGCAGGCGATCCAACAAATGGATGTCCCAGGTCTCGCTTCTGAGACCCAGGACCCGTCTTCCCAGCCCATCTATCCTCAGGAGACCGAAATTCCGCCTCGCAAGCCCATTGCTGCCCCTCCCGCCGTGGCCCCCGCGGTCACCGACAGCGCTGCCGCCCTCCGCATCATCCGGGAGCAGATCGGCGAGTGCACCCGATGCGCGCTTCACACCGGGCGCAACGAGCTTGTCTTCGGCGACGGATCCCCGGACGCGCGTCTCCTGTTCGTGGGCGAAGGTCCCGGGGCGGATGAAGACGCGCAGGGCCTGCCCTTTGTGGGCAAAGCCGGCCAGCTCTTGAACAACATGATTGCGGCCATGGGCCTGAAGCGCGAGGAGGTTTACATCGCCAACGTGGTCAAGTGCCGGCCCCCGCAGAACCGCACGCCCGAGCCCGATGAAGCCAACACCTGTGCGCCTTTTCTCTTCCAGCAAATCGACGTGATTCGCCCCGAAGTCATCGTCGCCCTAGGCGCCACCGCGGCAACCTATCTTCTCGGTCAGCGCCAGCCCCTCGCCGGCCTTCGGGGGCGCGTACATACCTGGCGCGGCAGCAAGCTCATCGTGACGTATCATCCGGCGTTTCTTCTGCGCGATCCGCGTCAGAAGAAGGAAGCCTGGGCCGACCTCCAGATCGCCATGCGCGAACTTGGCCTGCAGGCTCCTGCCAAGGCCTGATCGCCACCTCAGTGCAACGATTCGCGCTGTTGGATCACCTTGCGCAGCGCATCCTTCAGGCCGCGGCGCAAGATGAGCATCTTTAGCTCGATGACAGCCATCCCATGCGCCGGCAGGGCAGCGGTGGGATCCACGTGCTGGCACGTCAGCTCCGGATTACTCCACACATTCCCGACGGTACGCGTGAAGCTCGCCACGACCCATTTGCCATCACTCGACAGGGTGGCAATCATCGGCTCATCCACCACACGCGACTTGTTGTAATACGTGATCCCATCCGCACGTTTGTCCACCAGCTTAGCCGGAACTGCCCACGTGTACGACGCCATATATCGCGCCGGGAGCCACTCATTCAGCGGCATCGTCATCCTTTGCGGCGTTTCCGAGGCCAGCAGCTCGAACCCGCCCGCATGGTGCACATACGTCCGCTCCAGCCGTGCGTCATGAAACACCCCGGTCAGCCGCGGATCGGTCGGCGCATACACCATGTCGTAATCCACTGCCGACCGGTTTCGAAACTCGTAGTGAAACAGCACGCCGTCGGCTTCGAGGGTTGCTCTCGCAATTATGAGAATTCCGTCCTCGAGATCCTTCTCATACTGGAGCGAATCGCTGGTAGCGGACCACGCCAGCGCTGCTCCGGAGTTCCCCGGCTGCCAAAGATAAATGTGCGTCGCGTCTGACTTCCCGCGTGCCCGTACCGTTACATGTTCCGGTAACAAGATCAGAAACGCGGCTTCATCTCCGCTATATCCTGGCACCGTAATCCGCAGCGTGGGATCGGCATCGTCAGCCGCCACCATGAGCCGAACGCCCGCCGCATTGCGGATGGATCCCGGTGCTTGTCCCTCAACCCTCATGAAGCAGAAGAAACCAAGCAGCGCGAACGCCATCGGCACAATGGTCTCAGCCATGTGACCGGATTTCCTTCGCGCTGCCTGAATCATTGGAGCCCGCCCTGGGGTCTCCAGGCAGCAAGAAAATCCTTGACGGCTTTCGGGCTGTAGCCGGCTCCATTCTCCAGGGGGTCAGTGTTTTGCGATACGAGGAGTTTGCCTTTCTCATCCAGCACAAACAGCCATGGATAACCCGGAATGGCCGGATACTGAGCAAGAAATGCAGCGTTCTCATTATTCGCGCTCATATTTATCTTGAGCAAAACGAAACTGGAATCGCGCAGGTCGCGCAAGTCTGTGTGCCCGTCGAAGAATTTGTCCAGAATCTTGCACCACGAGCACCAGGTGCCGCCTACCTCCACAAGGATGCGCTTGTGCGCGCTCGCCGCTTGAGCTTCCGCTGTTGCCAGATCCTTCACCGGATCGCGCTTCGGATCGTACGTGCTGGAGAAGTCCTCGGGTGCCGACTCCACAGGCTTGGGCTTTGGCCTCTCATACGACGGCACAAACGGCTTGCCATCGATGCGATAAGCGACCCCGTAAGAAACCTCCACCGGCTGACCGTCGACAACATACGGCTTATACTTCCATTTATTGATGGCAGCTTCAAGGGCATCGGCCAGCGCCGGATACGTCGCGATATCGCTGCGGTACACCTTCACAGTTCCATCTTTGTGGATCAGGATCGGCACGACCCCCACGCCGCTGAACGGTTTCCCATTGGGAGCCAGTGGCAGCGCCGCTGCCACCTCGTAGACAGATTCCGGCCGCGGGAACCCAGCTTCAATTGTGTACGGCTCAGCAACAGCATCCGCGGGCGGCTTCATCGTCGCTTCAGTCCCGGGCGCCAGCGGCTCCAGAAGCGACACCTTCATTTCTGCCAGAAGGTTTCCTTGCTGGATCACCTTCACATCGCGCGCCACCGCACGCCCCAGGAACATCTGCACATCGTCGAATTGAACCGACGTATTGCCCGCCACTGTCAATCGCAGATGCATGTCCTGATCGAAGCACGACGTGGCGAAAATATAGTCGGGATCTTCTGTGTAGCGCGCCCCATCCACCACAGACGCGCAGTTTAGGGTGACGCCTTCCGTCGTTGTCCGGATGGCCTTCATCTCGTAATCGGGCTTGATGTTGGCCGCTTGATAAAGCGGATCAAGCACGGGTCGAGTTACCCGCAGCAGCAGGAAATGATATGTAGAGTGGTTCATACCGCGCTTTGCGATAAACTGCTCGCCCTGCGACGTGCTCCACTCGGCTCCGGTGAGTTCCGGCAGAGCACTGGTGTAGGTGCGGCGCCATTGCTGCGGACCGCCGTGCCACTCCTCCACGCTTCCGCTCACAGGTTTCGGATTGGCGCCATAGTGCATCTGGTAATCAATCTTGATGTGCCAGGGGGCGAGGCGCTCGTCGGCCAGCGCGTTGCTCTTTACTCCCGCCTGCACGAGCCGGTGCGCAAGGCCGTTGAGCTTTGCAGTGACCGGCGGCAGATGAGCGTCCGGTAGTGGGGGCGCGGCAGCAGAGCTGGGCGCGGCAGTCGTCCCGGCAGAATTCGGTCCGGTTGTTGTCTGAGCAGACACCATCCCGACCAGCAGAAGAAGGCAGGCAAGCCCCGGCGAGGGAGCAGAATCAAATTGGACGCGCATTTACAAGCCCCGTTGTAGTTTGGGGGCCATTGTTTCACGGCTCGCGGCGAATGGGAAGAGCCGACAATTGTAGACTGCTGCAAGCAATCCGAACCGGCCTGGGTTTGTGGCTTGCGCTTCGGTATCTTTCGACTCAGTTCAACGCCTTACCGAACGCGGCGCAATGAGCAAGGGAGCAATCGCGAGCCACGAGGCCGCCGGCACAGCCACAAAGGCAAATGCCGCGTGATGACTTGGTCCCTGCATCGCCACAACCCCATAGATTCCCAGAGAGCAGACAATAATCACGAGCGCCGATGCGCGTATCGCCGATGCCATTCCGTGCGGCGCACGCTCGGCACTCCGCTCCGCAAACCACAAACCCACAAACGGCGAAAGAACCCAGAGCACGAACATCGCCATCAGCAGCACTGAGTTGTTATGTGTGCCCGTATAGATCGTGAAGGCAAGTGATCCGGCCGCGCCGATCCCCAAGCCCGCGCGCACCATGCTGCGAAGAGGCGAAGGGACGCGTGTCCGCTGATTGTTCGTGTCGTGCGGCATCGGGCGGGCTATTTATGCTGGCTCAGCGTCTCATCGCGCCACAGCGCCACGCCGCCCAGCAGCCCCGTCTCATTCGAAACGATGGTCACGCCTTCGGGCAACTTGAAATCAATCTTCTTCGTGTTGCCGCCGCCCAGGTAAAGACGGTCCCAGTTGAACGTGTTACGCGTCTGCTCAATCATCTCCAGCACGTACTTGTTCCAGCGCTTCTTGCCATACTTATCCAGCCCGCGCCGGCCAATGTAATCCTCGTAGGTGTATTTTTTCCAGGGATGGTGCCCCAGTTCCATGGCCACCAGCCGCCCAGAGCTATAGATTGAATTCCCCATGCCCGTGCCCAGCGTGACGATCATTTCGATGCCGTCGCCCGAGATGGCTCCGTAACCTTGAATCGCCGCGTCATTTGCCACGCGCACCGGCTTCTTCCAGCGCTTCTCCAACTCGTTCTGCAGCGGAAAACCGCGCCACGAGGGATGCAGGTTGAAGGCGCTCCAGGTAATCCCGCGCTTCACCACGCCTGGAAAGCCGACCGACACGCGGTCGAACTTGGGCAGCATCTGATGCAAGGCATCCAGGCCCTTCAGCACCGCGTTGGCTGTGGGGATCGCCGGCGTGGGAATCCTCTGCCGTTCGCTCACCGGCTTTCCCACCGCATCCAGAAGCATGGCTTTCAAGCCCGAGCCGCCAATGTCGACTGCCAGGGTAATGGGTCCGAGGGTTTTCGCAGAAACAGCCGTCGAAATGGCTTCCGACGCGGGAGTGGGTTTGGCCAAGGCTTTAGGTTTCATCAGCAGGAATTGTAATGCCCCCGCGCCCTTCCGCGACACCCCACACGTCACCACACGTCTCAGTGCCACAAATGTCCGATCACCTGCTGCAGAACCAGCCCCGCAATGAGCGCAACCAGGAAGCTAGCCAGCGAGCCCAGCAGGAAGTAGTCCGCGCGCGCCCTCTCCTCCAGCTCCTTTGAGCGGATCAGCCCCTTGGCCGCGAAGAAAAACGCCAGGGCCTGCAGGTTGCCGCCCATCACCACCAGGACGACGATGACGCGTTCGATCTGACCGATCATTGTGCCATGTGCGTATCCCTCGCTGCCTTCAAAGCGAGGCTCGCCGGCATCCGGCATGCCTCCGGCCCGCTTCAGGATTCCGCGCACTATGTAGTTCCCCCCTCGGATCATGTAGACAAGCAGCGCCGCACCCGCGCACAATGCGCTCCATCGATCTCTGCTCAGTGACATGCCCGCGTCCGGCAGTGACCGGCTCACGCTATCCGCGGTGATCAGGTAAAACGAAAGCACTGCGCCTCCACACAATGCCAGCTCAAATCCCATTAGATGCCGAACCTTCACGAATCTCCTCCGCAACCAGCGCGCCAACACCGACCCTCCAAGCACCACTCCTGCGGCTGCCGTCTGCCGCAATCCGAATCCGCTCACGACAACCAGCATCACTGCGACGGCCGCGCTCCACGCCACCACGCCCCTGCTTAGCTGGGCCGGGTCTCCGGCGTCCGCATCGTCTTGCGCCGGATCGTTGCCGTACGCGTAATTCGCCAGCACCCAGCTCAGCAGCGATTCGCAGTAGAGAAGGGAATTATGCATAGCACCATCCCGGCATCAACGGAGAAGAATACATTTCCTCGGCCCTCACGCCGCCGCAACCATTCTGTTCGCAGCTACAGCAAGCGCCATGTGCCAAGCTGCTTCCCCTTCTGCATACCCGGCCCAATCTGCGGCCCGTGCGTATGCTGACACCGCTTGCCTGGTCAGGTTAAGGATGTCCGCTGCCTCATGCTTCCGTTTTCCTTCGCGCAGCAAGTTCGCAACCCGCCGTTGCTGGGGACTCCATTCATTGCGGTGATAATAGAGCAGCCGCGCCATCCCGTTCAGGATCAGATCGTTCTCGCACCCAAACCCCATGAACACACCGCCCATCTTCTCCTCGGCGGCTGCCGCGTCGATTGCGGTTCGCGCCGCATGAAAGGCGGGTCCGTCCATTTCAAGAGGACTGCGCACGATCTCAGTATCGATGCCGCCCATGCCGATCCCGAACCGAATCGGAACCCCTGCGAGTTCCTTCTCCATCGTCCACAGCAGGTCCGGGATTATCGTCCCCGCCACTTCCGGGCGCAGCACGCCTTCAAACTCGTCTCCCAGCGTAATCGTGAACTCCGCCAGGAGGCCTTCACTCATCGAGCGATTCAGGTTCTTCAGGGCGGCCAGCAGATGTTGCTGCACGCTGCGGCGGGTTGACGTCTTCAGCCTTCGCGACGCCACAATATCCCCGATAATCACGATGTGGGTTGCTGCGCTTTTCTTGGAATGCAAGCCGCGTTTGGTCATTCCAGAGGCTCCTCGGTAGTCAATACTATAGTGTTGATTCACGGTAAATCAATAAAGAAGTGTTGACTATCCGGATATCAATAAAATTATATTGACAGCATCCGGGACTTACAATAGAGCTTGCTGTCAGGAGTCCCATGGGTTTTTACTGCGAAGTCGCCCTGCCGGTGCCCCTGGACCGCACCTTTACCTACGCGGTGCCAGCCGGCCAGCGTCCCCGGCGCGGCTCGCGCGTCATCGCTCCCTTTCGCAATGAGAAGCTCATCGGCGTCGTCATGAGCGTCGGCTCCGAGCGCCCTGAGAACTTCGAAGCACGCGAAATCGAGGCGGTGCTTGATCACAGCGCCGACGACGGCCCCAGCGGGGACACACCCCCACTTCTCAGCGAACCTCTGCTTTCTCTCGCCGAGTGGATCGCGCAATACTACCTCGCTCCCATCGGCGAAGTCCTTCGCGGCATGTTGCCCCTGATGGCAGAAGTCCGCCGCACCGTGCACTACCGCATTACCGATCTTGGGCGCGACGTGCTCGCCAACAGCCTCGAAGCTCAATCCGGCATGGCCTTCGCCCCGCTCCCGGGAGAACGACCGCACGCCGGCCGCACGCTCCCGCGCGAACCACAGGACATGGAGCGTCTCGTTCTCGAAAAGTTGTCGTCCGGCGAGCCCGTCAAGCTCTCCACGTTGCGCACAACAACCAGCGTGACGACATCGCTCCTCGGCTCACTCATTCGTAGAAAATGGATTGTCCGCGAGACCGCGGCGGTGGAACGCGACGCCCGGCGCACCGAGCGTTTCGCTGTCCTCGTTCCCGAAACGCGTTTGCCCACGCTCACGACAAACCAGCAGGCTATCCTTGCCGAACTCGCAGCCTGCAGAGGCGAAATGCCCCTGGCTGAGTTACGCAAGCGCGAACTGCCCAACTCTACTTTGCAGACCCTCGTTCGCCGGGGGCTGGTGCGGATTGAAGAACGCCCCGTCGCCTTCCGATTGGGCGGAATCGAAGGCGCCGCCGGGCCCCTCCGCCTCAATGAGACGCAGACTGAAGCCCTCGCCTCCATCGCTTCCGCCCTGGGAGCCTTCCAGACCTTTCTACTCCACGGCGTAACCGGCTCCGGAAAGACCGCGGTCTATCTCGCCGCCATGCAGCGCGCCCTTGACCGCGGCCTTGCCTCCATCCTGCTCGTGCCTGAAATCGGCCTCACTCCGCAAACCGCAGGGCTTCTGGATGCAGCGTTCGGACGAAAGGTAGCGTTGCTCCACTCCGCTCTCACTCCGGAAGAACGCAGCGAGCAGTGGCGCCGTATCCGCTCAGGCGACGCACCCATTGTGGTCGGCACCCGCTCCGCCATCTTCGCGCCCGTTCCTAACCTGGGCCTTATCCTGGTCGACGAAGAACACGACCAGAGCTACAAGCAGGAAGAGACCCCGCGCTACAACGCCCGCGATGTCGCCGTGATGCGTGCCAAGTTTGCCAACGCCGTCGTGGTCCTCGGCTCCGCTACACCCTCACTTGAAAGCTGGCACAACACCACTGCCGAGAACGGGGCCCAAGGCAAATATAAGCGCATCGAGATGAAGGAGCGCGTCAACCAGCGCCCCATGCCCGAGGTCGAGCTCATTGATATGCGCCGCGAGTTCCAGGAGACCGCCCAGGAGAACCTTTTCTCGCGATCCCTCACCCAGCAGACCCAGGCTGCCCTCGATCGAGGCGAGCAGGTCATCATCCTCCTCAACCGCCGCGGCTACTCATTCGCCGTCATGTGCCGCGCCTGCGGAGCCAAGCTCGAATGCCAGAACTGCGCCATTGCGCTCACGCACCACAAGCCGCCCGCTGAGGGAGAACTCGTGCGCGAAGGCCAGCGTCTGGAGTGCCACTACTGCGGATATCGCCGCATCGTTCCCGCGCGCTGCCCCAATTGCGACTCCGAGCACCTCTACTACCTGGGGGCCGGGTCGCAACAGGGTGAAGAGCGGCTCACGGAAATTTTTCCCACCGCGCGCATAGGCCGCATGGACCGCGACACGGTGCGCGGCCGTCACGATCTGGAGCGCCTTCTGGCGCGCCTGCACTCCGGCGAAATAAATCTTCTGGTCGGCACACAGATGATCGCCAAGGGCCACGACATTCACGGCGTCACGCTGGTCGGCGTCGTCGGCTGCGACCACTCTCTCTCCATGCCTGATTTCCGCGCCGCCGAGCGCGTTTTCCAGCTCATGACGCAGGTCTCAGGCCGCGCTGGCCGCGGAGAGCTCCGCGGCCGCGTGGTGGTGCAGACCTATCACCCCGATCACTACGCCATCCTCGCCGCAAGCAAACACGATTACGCCAGCTTCATCGAGAAAGAGCTGAAGTATCGCCGCTGGATGCACTATCCCCCGTTCGGCGTGCTCGCCAACGTGCTCATTCAATCGCCCCGGCTTGAAGAGGCCGCTGATTGGTCTTCCATCCTTGGCAAGTATCTGCTGGAAAATCAGAACACCGGAGCGGTGCGCGTCCTTGGCCCGTGCGCCGCGCCCATCGCACGGATAAAGGGCATCTATCGCTTTCACCTCATTCTCAAAGCCGCGTCGCGCAAGACACTCAACAGTGTGCTGCGCGCCATGCTGGCCCACGCTGAAACCATCAAAATCCCTCGCCGCAGCATTACCGTCGACGTCGATGCCCAGCGCCTGATGTAGAAATGCTCGCGATGTGACGATGGGGCATGGCCACTAAAAGGCCGCTAGCCTCATCGACGTGAGCGGCCCGATCTTTTCAAATCGTCAGGAAGAATGTTCGTTCGTGACGTCTACGGCAGATGATCCAGGTAGCATGCTCCGTTCGTGTTTTGTGCGGGCGGCGTGGGCGGAGTGCTCCATGCCGGATTATTGAAGTCGAAGAACTCTGTCATATCCATCTGTGCCGCGTCGCGATTTGTGAGCGGCGACAGCTTGAACCGTGTCTCAATGAACTTCAGCATGGCCGTATAGTCCGCGACGGTGTGTGACACGTAATGTTTCTTTGCATAGGGCGAGATCACCACCAGCGGCACGCGATATCCGGTATAGGTGAAATCGCACGTGGGGCCGTCTACCTTGGTGCAAACGTCGCCCGGCTGCAGGTCAACGGGCTTAATTCCGTCGGGGCTGACCGCGGGTTGCGGCGGCACATGATCGTACAGCCCGCCATTCTCGTCATAGGTCATGAAGACCGCAGAACTGCTCCATGACGAACTCGTCATCAACCCGTTGATGAGCGACTCGGCATAAGCTTCGCCGCGCTGAATGTCGGTGGCCACCTTATCTGTGTCTGAGCCGTGCTCGTCATCTCCAGCCTCTGACGCCGGCTCGAGCACCGCCACCTGCGGCAGTGTGTTGTTCTGAAGATCCGTATAGTACTGCGAGATCGGCGCGATGTTCTGCGGATAGCTCTTGACTACCGTCTGCGCATAAGTGAAGTTCTGCAGATAGCTCAGGGTCATCAGACACGACGACTGATAAGGCTGCGTGCAACTGCTCCCCTGCGGATTCACATAAATCTTCCAGCTAACGCCCGCGTCCGTTAGTTCCTGGTAAATGGTCTTCGCCGTCAGCAGCGCCATGTCGTGGCTGTTCGTGCCATTGGGATAAGCGTAGCCCTGAGACGTCGACGCAATCATGTACTCGCGGTTGATGTTGGTGCGCGACAAGACAGGATGGAACCACCGGTCCGACGTGGCGAAGTTCGATGCCATGAAGTACAGGAAATTCAAATCGCCGTCATCGTAATAGCCCATCACGCGAATGCCGTTGGTGTCGTAGAAGTTCTCCGCCCGCGAGTCGTGCCCGGTGACCCACCCAAAGCCATCGTTAGTCGCCGGGTACCGGCCCACCTGATCTTCGTAGCTCCAATCCACGTGTGCTTCATTCCAGCTGGGACTGGTGTTTTCGGTGCACATGGTCTTCAGATGAAAGGACGTGATCGGATTTGTCTTGTCGTAGATGCAGTCGCTCGGCGGGGGATCGTTGGGATTGCAGCCAGGGACGGACGGCGGAGGTCCCTGCAGAGGCGCTTCACCGGTGGAAGGATTGAACTGGGCCAATCCATCGAAAGAGATATCGGCGTAGCCGTTGTTCCTCCAATACTGCCGCAGTGCCCCCAGGTAGTTGTCCAGCGAGCGGTTTTCCTGTGTAACCAGGACAACATGGTTGATCACCCCAATGCCGTTGCTGTTGCTGCTGGCGTTGAAGATGGCGCCCACAGTCGCACCGGCGTCCATGGTCACGCTGCAGCCCGCGGTTCCAGTGCATGCGCCGGTCCAGCCGGCGAAGGACGAGCCCGTGCCAGCGGCGGCCGTCAGGGTAACCACCTTCCCGCTGTTATAGCTGGCGGTACAAGCAGTTCCGCAATTGATTCCGGCGGGATTACTTGTTACGGTGCCGGAACCGCTCCCCAACGATTGCACCGTCAACTGGTACGACGACGGAGACGCTGTGCTGAAGTTCGCCGTCACGTTGGTGTTGGCGTTTAGGGTCATCACGCAGTTCGAAGTTCCGCTGCACGCCCCAGACCAACCCGTGAATGTAGACCCCGAAGCAGGCGCAGCCGTCAGCGTGACCGCCGTTCCACTCGCGAAGCTCGCCGAGCAGGTTCCGCCGCAATTGATGCCGGCGGGATTGCTGGTTACGGTTCCCGTCCCTGACCCGGCGTCCTGCACGCTGAGTTGAACCTGGGCGGCTGTTGTCGTGTTGAAGGTTGCGGTTACCGCGGTCGCAGCGGACAGCGTAACGGTGCAAGCCGCGGTTCCGCTGCATGCGCCTGTCCATCCTGCGAACGTCGACCCGGATGCCGGCGTGGCGGTCAACGTGACAGCTGTGCCGCTGGGAAAGCCAGCAGAGCAAGTCTGCCCGCAATCGATACCCGCAGGATTACTTGTCACGGTTCCGGTCCCGGAGCCGCCATCCTGCACGCTGAGCTGTACCTGAGCGGCTGTTGTCGTGTTGAAGGTTGCAGTTACCGCGGCCGCTGCTGACAGCGCAACGGTGCAGGTCCCGGTGCCGCTGCAGGCGCCTGTCCAGCCTGCAAACGTGGAACCTGAACCAGCCGCGGCAGTCAGCGTGACCGCTGTGCCGCTTAGGAAATTTGCAGAGCACGTTTGTCCGCAGTTGATGCCCGCAGGATTGCTGGTGACCGTCCCCGTTCCCGTACCCGCTGTGGTGACGCTCAACTGCACCTGAGGCGTCGTGCTAGTACTGAAGGTTGCCGAGACAGACGTGTCGCCTGCAATCGTGACAGCGCACGAGCCCGTTCCGCTGCATGCGCCACCCCACCCATTGAATGTCATTCCCGATGCAGCCGTTGCGGTGAGCGTTACATTCGTTCCCGCTGCGAATGCCGCCGAGCACGTTTGCCCGCAACTGATGCCGCCCGGCGAACTCGTTATGGTGCCGTTTCCGGAAGGTTTGACGGTTAATTGATAATTAGGTGTCGACATGGTGTGCACCGATGCACATCCGCACAGGATGCATACGACTGCGACACAGCAGGCGCTGTAGATAGATTTGAATGTAGGCATTGCTCCCCGAGCCCCCACTGTTTTGGATGCTGGGATTCGGTTGTGAGTAGGCTCGGGAAAAGCAGACTATCTCAACAGCGTGCCTTAAGCGGTCATTCATCTATGCTCCTGAAGAACGACCAAACTGGCCGGCGCCAGTCGCGGGTCGCCTGGGAATGTACCGGGATCTTCAGCGAAACAGGTGCGGCAAAAAGCAGCTTGTGTTGGTGGTTACCGGACCAAGCGACTCGCGGATTCCCATGCCGGCGGGTTCGCCGTCAATCAGCCATGATCCGAACACAGCGGTTCTTCCGCCAGCCTGGGCCATAGGGGCCAGCGCCTGGTAGACGTAGCCGTGCGGCGCCAGGCCTTGGAGGCTGCCGAACTCGGCGACGCCATTGCGGATCAGGGAAATACCGGCGCCTTCGCGGCCGAAGAAAGGCTTCCGGACGTAGCTGTTGAGATCGCGCGGCCCATCGAGGTAGGCCGGGAGCAGGAGTTCGTGGCCTGGGTTCAGTTCCCACAGAATAGCCAGCAGCGCCTTGTTCGACCACATCATCTTCCAGATGGGCTCGATCCAGAGCAGCGAGCCCCACGAGCGGCGGTCTTTGCGGGGACCATACTCGACCAGTGGAGAGGCGGGCGGCAGCGTGGATAGTGCCTGCTGTGCAAAGGACTCCTCGAGCATCCACTCCCAGGGGTAGAGCTTGAAGAGGGTATGGATGCGGTCGTTCTTAAGATCGGCGAATCCAAGGCGGCGCTGGTCCCAGCCGATTTCCTTGACGGCGAGCCGACGCGTGCGCAAGCCGGCCTGCTCGGCGGTGTCCTGAAGGTAGGCCGTCGTCATGCGATCTTCGTCGCTGCCGGCGTCGGCAAAGTGGACCCCGCCGGGGATGTAGTCCTTCAGGTCTTTCCACTTGGCGATCAGCTTCTCGTGAATCGAGTTCCACTGGTCGGCTTCAGGGAAGCAGTCCTGAAGCCAATACCATTGCGCCACCGCGGCCTCAATCAATCCCGTCGGTGTATCGGCGTTGTACTCCAGCAGTTTGATGGTGGACCCGTCATAGGCAAGATCCAGACGCCCGTAGAGGGCGGGCGGTTCGCCGTTCCACGCAGCCCGGATGGCTGCGTGCGCGGCCGCGGGAATTCCCATCTGGGCGAGGCGGTCCTGATTAAGAATCACATCACCGGCGCTGAGGCACAGGTTCTGGATCTCGGCGGTAGCAGCTTCAAGCCGGTCAATCTCGGCGGAAGTAAACTGCCAGTAAACAGACTCATCCCAATAAGGCTGGCCGTTCGCAAGGGTGTGGTAGGTCAGGCCGATCTTCTCGACGCGGGATTGCCAGTCAGGGCGCGGACTTACCGTCAGACGACGCATCTACTCGCCTCCCGCTTCGCCATGCGCGCCAAAGCCGCCGCGCAAAATGCTGTGCGAACTACTGCTGCCCCCGATCACATAATCCCCCGAGTGGCCGCCACTGGATCCGCCATAGATGTAATGAGCCCCTCCATAGCGTGAAGACGCCTGGCACGCGGAGTCAGGCAGTTTGCGGCTCTGCGCGTCGACACAGTCTTTGGGTTCGGGAGTGCAGGCGGTGAGTGTTACGGCCAGGGAGGCAAGCAGGGTGAGATGGATTTCGCGAGATTTACGCATGGGGCCGAATGTGTGCATTCAGCATACACTGCGCCCGTGCGCAGCAGGCCGCAAGATATTCCGTACCCATGCAGCCCCCTTCACTGGGTTTGTTGAAGCGGGCACGGGTCGATACGGCAATCCACCCTGACCATAACCCTCGGCTCAGGGAGCGGTTCAAGCAGATCGCGCTCGTGCAGGCGCTCAAACGAATCCAGCATCTTGATCCTCTGTTGCTCGGTGACGGTGCCAAGTTCGCTTTCGTACGCTGCCTGTGTCGTCCATACAATCGTGTGCGATTCGGCGGGCTGCCACTTCATATCAGCGGGGCTGACGCCGAGCCAGTAAGCCATCAACTCGTGCCGGAACGTCGCGTCCGGCAAATCCGACGAGCACTCGCCGGTCGGTTCGTTCACATCCCGTCGCTCCGTCGTGATGCTGTGCGAACCGACCTGCGCGACAGCTAACTCGTTGGCGGACGCGCGGGGTGCATCGGCTTCGCGCAAGCGGTAGACGAAGACAGCAGGCCATCGCGGCTCTGGCGGCATGCCGCCGCCGTCTCCGCAACCAACCGAAATACCGCCGCTGCCGAATCCCATACCGGCTGTGCTTACCAGTTCTACAGTAAGATCCTGTTCTGCCCTTCGAACCACGCGAGCCACAAACTCCGGGTCCGGGGCTTCCGACAGAAGCATGGCAGCCGCTCGTGCTTGCCGGCCGGCAATTTGGTCATCGGTTCCAAAGGTCCACGTCATTAGAGTGGGCCTTGTGGAGCCCGCGGGTAAGCGCTTGATCAAGATCAGGGCCTGGGCAGGGAATTGACGGGAGACGGACTCAATCACGTTCAGCGGCACCGTCGCATTCTCCTGGATGAGCGTATCTAAAAGTGCGAGCACTACGCGACGATGCGAAGAACTCTCCTGGTATGAATCGACAAGCACCGGCAGCGACCATTGCTCCAGCACCGGAGGGATCTCGGAGACAATCTGCGCGTCGTGGCGGCGGCGCGCAAAATCCGCAGCCCACGCAATCAGGTGTGGATCCAGGCTGAGCAGCCAGGTGTGCAGAGTGGCCGTGTCCACCGGCGTGTCGGGCGTGATCTCTGGGAATTCCTGCGCCCGCACGGTGCTTGTCACCAACCAAAGCGACAGCACTACCGCAAAGACTCGGCTTATGGCGATCATAGTAGACCCCATCCTTCCAACCGATTAAGAGTCGCCGTCGGCCTTCCACGGATCGCGAAGCAGGGAACACAGTCCCACATCGTTCCCGTACCGCTCCACCTCTACCGCCGCCATGTGGATGGGGCTGGCGAGTCCCTTGAACGCCGGAACAGCATCCGAGCCCATGATCTGTGGACTCACAAAGATGTGCGCGCGATCCACCAGGCCACCCGCCAGCAACGCAGTGTTCAGGCGCGTTCCGGTCTCGGTCAGCACGGTGAGCACCCCTTCCGCTCCAAGCATCTCCAGCACCGCGCCCAGTGGAACCCGGCCGTGCTCGGCGGGCAGCACTTCCACACGCACACCGCGGCGCGTGAGTTCGAAAATCTTCTTCTCGTCCCGGGAAACGGTGAAGATCACCACGTCAAAATCGGCGGTGCGGGCGATCTTGGAGTCGAGCGGCATCCGCAAAGCGGAGTCGAGCACAACCCGCAGCAGAGGCCGCCGCCGCCGCAGGCCGCTGCGGTCCGTGAGTTGGGGGTCGTCGGCCAGCACCGTGTCCACGCCCGTAAGCGCGGCGTCCGCCTGCCAGCGCAGCAGTTGCACGTTTTGCCGCGAAGCTCCATTGGTGATCCAGTAGGGCTCGCCGGCGGCATGATGGCCCGGCGGGGGGCCGATGCGCCCGTCCAGCGTCATTGCAACCTTCATCAGCACCAGAGGCCGCTTGTGCCGGATCCATCGCGCAAAGCCTTCGTTGATCCGTCGGGCCTCTGCCTGACACACGCCCATCACCGTCTCAATACCCGCTGCACGCAATGACTCCATGCCATGCCCGGTCACGTTGGGATTGGGATCGCCGGTGGCAGCCACCACGCGCTTGATGCCGGCTTCGATCAGCGCCTGGGTGCACGGACCGGTGCGCCCTGTGTGATTGCACGGCTCGAGCGTCAGGTACGCCGTTCCCCCGCGCAGCCGATCTTTGCGGAGCGAAGCCGCGGCGTGCTGCCGAGCTATTTTGAGCGCGGCCACTTCCGCATGATCCAGCAGGTCATACTCATGCCAGCCTTCGCCGATCACCTGGCCGGCGCAGTCGAGGATGACGCAGCCCACGGCCGGATTAGGCGATGCGACACCAACCCCGCGCCGCGCCAACTCCAGCGCGCGCTGCATCCAATAAATATCCTGATCGTGCTGCATAGCCATGACTTACCGCTGAGGGGAAGTGTAATGGATCGGGGGGACATCCCCTCCGTTATTGATTCGTGAATCCCGATGTGCGACGATCCATCCAATTGCCGAAATACGCTTGCAATGGGCTGGAGCAGAACATGGGATTTCGTTATCTGGACTCAGTCGATACGGTGCGCAGCCGCTGGGGATCGGCTTTTCCGCATCTTGCGAAGTCGGAAATGATTCTCGCGCTTCTGCTCGGCGAGACAGTTCGCATTTCGCAGACACAGGCAATCGATTCCCTGCAGATTCTGGATTTTGCCGAGGACCCAAGTTTCCGCGAGTTGATCCGTGAAGGGTTCATCGAGATTCTGCCCTTTGTGCTGCGAGCCGAGGACACGCCGCGGAGCCCACTGGGGGCGTTTATTGACAGGCTTGCGAATCCTTCTTTCCACTTTTCCAGCTGGCAGGGAATACCAACCCCGCCCAAGACAAAGGAAACCTCGCAGTCACAGGAATATAAAAGACGCCTCGAGATTCTGGAAGACGCAAAAAAAGGCAGGTTCCACGATTCCGAACAGGAAAGGATGTGGACGAATCTTGATCGGCTCGACGCAGCTTATAACGACAGGACGGCCCGGGTCCGCAGCGCTGGAGGTGCATGTCCCATAGCCGGACCTGCCGCATTCACGCTCAGGTCACGTCTTGAAGCCTGCTGTCGAAACGCGCATCATCTTCCTTATCTGCAGGAGTCTCTCGCATGGCTCCTTTCCGTCGTTAATGGCAACGATCGAAGCTCCTATCACGGGAACATCAATCTAAGTGATATAGACAGTGCGGTGAAGTTATCCCTGCACAGCGTGGTCAATCTGGCATACAACGAGGTGATTGCCGGATCTCTTCAGGCCGATGCTGCGCTCACCACTCTTCATCACGACGCCGAAGAGGTGATTCGCTCGGCAGGAATGCAGTCCGCTTCCGTCAGCGCCATCGAAGCATCGGACGCCCGGCTGACTCGATTGCACCCTGTTTCGTGGAGCTCCGTTCTCAAGTGGTTGCGAGTCATTCGGCGGGCAGCGCCGGAATCTCGCGCCGAAAGGATCGTGGAAGCAGCCGAGGATATCGGCATGCAGATCGCAGCGGACGATTCGAAGAAAAATCTGATCTTTCGCCTTGTCCCGGCGTCTGCCGGCGCGGGTGTTCACCAGGCGGGCGAGGCAATTGGTGAGTACTTGTTGTCCATTACACTGCCTGGCGGGGCATTGATCGCCAGACCTGTCATGAAGATCGTTTCGACAGTAGCATCGTCATTTGGCGCCGAGAAGGTGGAGAAAAGACTTGAGGAGACTCTCCTGTCGCACGTGGCGGGCGGCGAGATACGCAATATCCATGGGCTCCTAACGCGCGGTTTTCTCGATTTGGAGGGTCAGGCAAGATGAACCAATATACGAGAACGAAAGAGAAGCTTGTCTATGCGAACAGCTTTATTGAACTTTTTGACGATGAGGTGATCCGGCCCGATGGTACTCCGGGGACTTACGTTCGGCTGCGATACCGGGGGAATCCGCCAGGGGTCGTGATCCTGCCGCGTTTCGCAGACGGTCGGTATGTGCTTCTGGCTGTAAACCGGTATGCCGCGGGCGAAGAATCCCTGGAGTTCCCGCGCGGTTCAGCGAGCACGGACGAGTCGGCGGAGCAGGGTGCGCGCCGGGAGCTTGAGGAAGAGACGCGTCTGGTTGCGAGTTCCTCCCGCCTTTTGGGGTATTTGAGGCCGGATACAGCGATTGTGGAGACTGAAGTACGGGTATTCCTGATGGAAATTCCGGAGGAGCAAATAGCCTCGATTGAACTCGATGAGGCGGGGGAAGCGATCTCCTCATACCAGTTGCTGGCTTTGGGCGAGATCTGGGCGAAGATCAGAGCGGGCACGATCCGCGACGGATTCACGATAGGGGCTCTGGGACTGCTGGCGGCACAAGGGGCGGCGGAGTTGTAGCGGCCGCACCCTCTTACCGAGACCAAGGATCTGCAAGAGAAACTGCGTCTAAATGTCGGCCGCGTTATCCTCAATCGCTAACCGCACATTGCCATCGGACTTCGCCAGCCGCCTCACGGCTTCCGGCTTGTCCACGCCGGCCTTCAACATCACCAGCGCAACCGGCACGCTCCGGCCTGCGGACTTGATCGTCTCCACAGCCGTCGTGCGGTCGATATTGCAGGCCTTCGTCAAAATCCGGATACCGCGCTCCACCAGCTTGGAATTCTGCATGTGCACGTTGACCATGAGGTTCTCGTACACATAGCCCATGCGCGTCATGGCGCCGGTGGTGATCATGTTGAGGATCATCTTCTGCGAGGTGGCAGCCTTCATGCGGGTGGAGCCGGAGACCACTTCAGCGCCCACATCGGCCACGATCGCGATATCCGCCACTTCGGCGAGAGGCGACCCCAGGTTACAGGTCACGGCGGCGGTGTAGGCTCCGCGAGCACGGGCGTAAGCGGTAGCGGCCACCACGTAAGGAGTGCGGCCGGAAGCGCTGAGCCCGATCACAACGTCCTTTCGCGTGGGGCGCCGCCGGGCGATGTCGCGCTGACCCAGTTCCTCGGAATCCTCGTTCACTTCCACCGCGGAGGCGAGCGCTTTCGGTCCGCCTGCCATGATGTACTGCACCTGGCCGGGAGCTGTGGAGTAGGTCGGGGGACACTCGGAAGCGTCAAGCGCGGCAATTCGGCCGCTCGATCCGGCACCGATATAAATCAACCGTCCGCCGTCGCGAAGCGAGCGCGCCACGTGGTCCATGACCTGGGCAATCTCAGGCAGCGCCTTCTTCACCGCTGCTGCAATTTTCGAGTCTTCGTGGTTGATGATGCGCGCAATTTCAAGCGCGGATTTAGTGTCAAACCCTTGAGACGCCTCGTTTTGGCTCTCGGTGGTCAGGTGTTGAAGCAAGGTCGCCGTGTCTCTTTTACCCGTATCTTTCACATGGGGTCCGGCGTTATCTTGCATCGGAGAAGTAGTTAACATCAGGCTTGTCCTTATTTAGATTGTAGCCGGAACTTCGAGCAAGGAAAACATTTTTGTCTCCGTGGCCGGCAACACGCCGAACCTCCCGGAGCAGGACCTGCCCGGTTAAACGATTGAATACGAATCTTTCGGCCGCGCGCATGCGACATAAATAAACCAGCGCTCACCCACCCTGATCTGCCCGCAGCCTGCCCCGCCGAACGAGACGGCCGTCTGAGCCCCCCATCCTCCAGGTCGATCTAGAGTGCCTGCCGGACAGCATCGTGGAAGGATGGCCTCACCTGCCGGATGGTCTGGTTGGTCCGGTCCGGCCAGGTGCGGTTGGTAAGCAGCACCACAGCAACTCCGGCCGCAAGATCGATCCACAAGGAGCAGCCGCTGAACCCCAGATGCCCGATCGACCGCGGCGCGAAGAACCGTCCCGAGGACGAATTCTCGCTGGGTGTATCCCAGCCCAGTGCCCGGCTGCTGCCCGCAGGTCCCTGGCGCTCTGAGAAGCGCTCAATCGTGCCCCGGACAAATAGTCTGCTCGGCTCGGGCATCGATGGGTGACCTGATGCAGCCAGAATTTCCGCAGCAAAACGCAGCAGGTCCGTCACATTCGAGAACAGGCCCGCGTGCCCCGCAACGCCATGCAGAACATAGGCGTTCTCGTCCTGCACCTCACCCTGGATGATGCGAAACCGAAGGTGACTATCCTCTTCAGTGGGCGGAATGGCGTGCCGTGCCGACAGACGTGGGCAGAACGACGTAGCGTGCATGCCGAGCGAATCGAAGATCTCGCGATTGACGAACTGCGGCAGCGGCTCGCCCATGATCACTTCCAGCGCTTTGCCAAGCAGGATGAACCCCGGGTCAGAGTACTCGGCGCGCTTTCCCGGCGTGGCCTCCAGGGGGAGGTCCAGGCAAGCCCGGAACAGCGCGGCCGGCGTGCTGTGGGTGCGGAAGAACTCCACATACCCGGGCAGGCCGGAACTGTGCGCCAGCAGGTGCCGCAGCGTCACATCGCGCACCTCCGCCGTGTGCGGCCGGCCTACGATGAAGCCCGGCAGCAGATCGCCCACCAGCGTATCGGGATCGAGCAGCCCGCGTTGGTGCAGCAGCATGGCCGCAGCCGTTGTGGCCGCCACTTTGGTGATGCTGGCCACGTCGAAAACCGTATCGGGCAACACCGCCGGACTGTTCTCCTGATAGATGAAGCGGCCCAGGGATCCGTGGTCGACGATTCGGCCGCCGGACAGCACTCCAAAGGCGCAGCCGGGAAAGGCGCGCGCCGCGATGGCCTCCTCCAGCACGCGATGCGCCGCGGCAAACCGGTTGGAGGTCCCGGTGGAATCGGCAACGCTCTCGGCGACGGGCACAACGGTTTCGGAGGTCATAATGACGACATCCTACCGCGAATCCGTCCGGACGGCAGTGACGAACACGCCGGAATTTGGGTGCAAAGCAGGAAATCAGGCTATCCTTGGGGTCGGATAGCCCGTCTATCGAAATGGGTAAGTTCGCAAAATCCCCCATCGCCTTGAGGAGAGCAGGTATGGCGTTTCGGCCGTGGATGAGCCTTGTGCTGGCAAGCCTTGTAGCAGCAGGACCGTTGTTTGCAAACGCGCAGGACTCCCAATCCGTCCCCTCGTCCAGCGGCCAGCCTGCCGTGCTGCAGCCTGCCGTGCTGCAGCCTGCCGCGCAGCAACCTGCCATTCAGCTGACCACCGCCTCGGTCTCCGCTTCAGGAAAGAAGACCTACACCGTTCCCGCAGGTACCAAGGTTCTGCTGCAACTGCGCAGTTCCGTCAACACTAAGAGCGCCAAAGCCGGTGATGGCGTTTATCTGGCCTCGACTTTTCCCGTGGTCGTTGGCAGCCACGTGCTGATTCCCGCCGGTGTCTACGTCCAGGGAGTGGTGGATCACGTGGAGCGGGCCGGTCATATGAAAGGCCACGCACAGCTCGACATGCACTTCACCTCCATGATCTTTCCCAACGGCACAGTCGTTGAGATCCCGGGCCTCGTCAACAGTTTGCCCGGCGCGACCAAGCAACACATAAAGAATGATGGCGAAGGCACCATCGAACAGGAAGGCGATAAAGCCCGCAACATGGGCAAGGTAGCCGAGATCACCGTGCCGGCTGCCACAACCGGCGGCGCTATCGGCGGCGGCATTAGCGGTCATCCAGTGGCGGGCACTCTCGGCGGCATGGGAGCAGGTCTCGCCGCAGCCGGCATCGTCGCCCTCTTCACGCGGGGAGCCGACGTGAACATCGAATCCGGCTCGCAGGTGGAGATGGTCCTGCAGCGGCCGCTCATCCTTGAAGAAGAAAACCTGGCTGCGGGGCAGGGAACTCCGGCCCTGGTACCCTCGGCCGACCAGCCTAAACCCATGGAAAAGCCCAACCGCGCGCACGTCCTATGCCCGCCGGGCGGACTGGGCTGCCAGTAACCGAGCGCGATCACGAATTTTGCCCGCATCCCGGCACGCGAAAACCGGGACGCGAGTAAGCTGGAAATAGACACAACCATGTTGCCCGAAGACGAAACCACTCCTCCAGCCAGCCTTACTCACCAGGGTGAGCCCCCTTACATGCCGGCAACCATGCCTGCTCCGGCGCCCGGTCCGGCTCCGGAACCGGCAAAGCCCAACCCCCTGAACCTCTGGCTGCGCGATATCGCCGTCGCCATCGGCGCATCCGTTCTGATCGTCCTGTTTCTCTACCAGCCCGTGAAGGTGGAAGGCACCAGCATGCTGCCGCGGCTTGAAGACCGCGACCGCCTCTTCATCAACAAGTTCGTCTACCACTTCGAGTCCATCCACCGCGGCGATGTAGTGGTCTTTCACTATCCGCGTGACCCCGAGAAGAGCTATATCAAGCGCGTGATCGCTGTACCCGGCGACCGCCTGCGCATCGACCGCGGCGAGGTCTACCTGAACGGCAAGCACATGCCAGAGCCCTATGTGCCCGACGAGTTCCGCGACATGAAGTCCATGCCCGAGACAGTCATTCCCGACGAGGAGTACTTCATGATGGGCGACCACCGCTCCATCTCATCCGACAGCCGCGAGTTCGGCCCCGTGGACCGCGACCTGATCTACGGGAAAGCCGTCTTCGTTTACTGGCCTACCAAAGATGCCGGCGTTGTGGATTAGATCGCGCAAAGTATAGGTGCGGTCTCCACCCGAGCTGTCGTGAGTGTCATTCAGACCCGCACGTTAAAACTCGCAGACCCGAGTCAAATCACCTGAGCCTGTAGCGCATAATCCTCGCGGCCGTCATCCGCGAGCCCGCTTTGACATCCCCATGGTCATCCACCCGGCTCCATCCTGAATTGGCGATGTAGTAGAAATCGTCTCCCACCACCACCCCGTGCGTCGGGTCAGGAGAATCGCTAGCCCCTTGCTCGATCACTGTCGTGCCGTTGACGCGGCTCAGTGATGCATCCAGTTCGAGAAGAATGACACGTTGCGGCGATGTTCCGTTCTGCGTCAGGATGAGCGACCGTCCATGAAGATAGAGGCCATCCACCCCATTGAGCGCGACCTTCGCACCATCGAGCCAAGTGACTTGGCCCGAGCCCAGATCCATCGCTGCGATGCCCCGCACATAATCCGGAACAAGAAGAGTGTCCGCTCCGGACACCGGCACCGGCGTCTGCGGAGAGATGAACTCGTTGGTATCCATCGCGCGGAGCTCACCCTTCGATACCCGATACAGCCGGCCTTCCTGGCCATCACTGACGACCGGTTCCCCATTCGAAGTAAGCACCATATCGCCCAGAGCGCTGCCATGCGGCCCCTCGATCCGGTGTAGAAGCTTGCCAGTTTTCAAGTCGTAACAGAGAACGGCTGAGCGGCCCCACGCGTCCTTCGGCACCGCGCTGAGGCCGTCGAGCGCCACCTCCGTGGCCCACACAAACCCCCGCTGCCCGTCCACCTTGACAGCAAGCATCGGCCATCCGTCGGGAGACGAGGCAAAATCGTCGATCTTGCCATCGAGACCCGCGCGCACAATCTTGTGCTCCAGCACGCTGGTGATGAGAAACGTATGCGTGGACAAATCGAAATCGATGTCCTCGGTGAGCAACCCCGGATCCGGCAGCGTGATCGCTGCGGCGCCGAGGGATACCGGATTCTGGTTCCTCTGGAATCGTTCCAGCACTTGCTTGTACTCTGTCCGTGGCTCCAGTGCCAAGAAACTCTTGTCCTCGCCTTTGAGCAGGTTGTCGTCGGCCTGCCCCAGGTCGGCAAATTGGTTGAGCGCTGCCAGCGCCTTCGGAATATCGCCCGCGGCGGCGTAGGCCCGTGCCAGCGCCTCAACAGCTGAAGGCGACCCGTTGAGCACGCGAAGCAGTTCCAGATCGGCCGCAATGCGTGCCTGCTGGTCGCCTGCTTTGATCGCTGTCTGCACGCGCGCCCGCAGATTCTCCAGTTGGTTGCGCGCACCGGGTTGAGATTGAGGCATTGCTGCGAAGATGGCCAGAATTGCGGCCGCGGCGATGCGCATGGATGACGCGCCTTTCCTGAGTTGATGCCCCGGAGGACCGAGATGACTGATTCTACCCAACAGCTTGCACGTTCGAGCTGCACGGCGGTGCTCGACTGTGGCAAACCGTGCACACCCGGGCCGAGAACTTCCGCGCGCAAACCTGTATAATTCATTGAATCCACTGCTGGGAGAAGCAATGCAGGCACTCCTTGCGCTCGAGGACGGGCGCATCTTCCGCGGCGAAGGCTACGGCCACCCCGGCGAATGCCAGGGAGAGGTAGTTTTCAATACTTCCCTAACCGGCTATCAGGAAATCGCAACCGATCCTTCCTACGCTGGACAGATCGTCGTTCTCACCAATCCTCAAATCGGGAACTACGGCACAAACCAGGCAGACAACGAGGCCTCCAAGCCCTTCATCGAGGGCCTCATCGTGCGCGAGTTCTCCGCCGTCAGCTCCAACTGGCGCTCTGAGCAGGTCACCGATGAGTACATGGAGCGCTTTCAGATACCCGTGCTTGCCGAGATTGACACCCGCGCCCTCGTTCGCCATCTGCGCAACAACGGCGTGATGCGTGGCGTCATCTCCACGCAGAGCACAGACGTTGACGCACTCGTCGCGAAGGCCCGCACCATTCGAAAAATGGACGGCACCGACCTTGCCAAAGTCGTCTCGACGAAGCAGGTGTACCACTTCGACGAGAACGACCCCCACTATCAGGCCGGTGATCCGCTGCTGCCGACTTCGCTGTTGAACGATCCGGCCAAACCGCGCCTTCACGTCGTCGCTTACGACTTCGGCATCAAGCAGAACATCCTTCGTATGCTCGGCCGCGAAAACTGCAAGGTCACCGTGGTCCCCGCAGAGACCAGCGCGGACGATGTGCTGACGCTCAAGCCAGACGGCGTCTTCCTTTCGAATGGGCCGGGTGACCCCGAGCCGGTTGATTATGCGGTGAAGGCCATTCGCAACATGATGGGCCGCGTGCCGGTCTTCGGCATCTGCCTCGGCCATCAGCTCTGCGGCCTGGCCCTCGGCGGCAAGACCTACAAGTTGAAGTTTGGCCACCACGGAGGCAATCACCCCGTGCGCAACAACATCACCGGCAAGGTGGAGATCACCGCTCACAATCACAATTTCGCCGTCGACCCCGACAGCGTCAACGCAAACGAAGTCGAGCTCACGCACGTCGACCTCAACGACAACACGCTCGAAGGCCTGCGCCACAAGAGCCTTCCGTTGTTCAGCGTGCAATATCACCCTGAAGCTGCTCCCGGACCGCACGATTCGCACTACCTGTTCCGCGATTTCCGCCAGATGATGGAGGAGTGGAAGGGATGACCTTCGCCGCAAGCGACAGCATCGGCAATTCCAGACAGCGGGGCTTTCGGCTCCGCTGTTTTTTGGGCCTCTCATTCTTGTGGGTGACCGCTGGCATCGCTTTGCATGCCCAGGTCGAAATCGACAGGGCCGTTCATCTCGCCAAGGCTGAAGGCTACGTTGTTAACATTCAGGGCAAGCCTTTGCAGCATGCCGAGGTCACACTCGATCAAAACGGAAAGCCCATATACACCACCCGCACCGACGACCGCGGCGCATTCCACTTCGACCACGCCTCAGGCCACTACACCTTCCGCGTTGCCCGCACGGAATACGCCCCCGCGGAAGAAGACGTAATCCTCGATTTCCAGATCGCCAGTTCGCTCGCGCGCAAGAAGCTGTACGTCATCGTAGGCCCCGGCGCCTGCGCCGACACGTGTTCGTCAGTGTTCACCAGCAAGCACGATTTCCAAAAAGCCCTCAAAAAACACCAAAACACGAACTGAACCCCGCTTACTCACCAGACACTTTGCCAAGCAGGAAATCACAAGAACAATGCCACGCAGAAATGACATCCAGAAAATCCTCGTGATCGGTTCCGGCCCGATTGTGATCGGCCAGTCGGCCGAGTTCGACTACTCGGGCACCCAGGCCTGCAAGGCTCTCCGGCAGGAAGGCTATGAGGTGGTGCTGGTGAATTCCAATCCCGCCACCATCATGACTGACCCCGAACTCGCCGACCGTACCTACATTGAGCCCCTCACCGCCACCTATGTCGAAGAAATCATCCGCCGCGAAGCGGAAATGCTGGGCCCTGATCACGGCAAGTTCGCCCTGCTCCCCACCGTCGGAGGCCAAACCGCGCTGAACCTCGCCGTCGACCTGGCCGACGCGGGCATCCTCGACAAGTACAACGTGGAACTCATCGGCGCCAAGCTCGAAGCCATCAAGAAGGCGGAGGACCGCCTGCTGTTCAAAGACGCCATGCTGCGCATCGGCCTTGACGTGTCGAAGTCTGCACTCGTGAACAATCTCCGCGACGGCCTCGACTTCGCCGGCAAGCTCGGCTTCCCCGTGCTCATCCGGCCCAGCTTCACGCTCGGCGGCTCCGGCGGCGGCATCGCGTACAACCGCGAAGAGCTGATGGAAATCCTCGCCCGCGGCCTCGACCTCTCGCCCGTTCACGAGTGCCTCATCGAAGAAAGCGTACTCGGCTGGAAGGAATACGAACTCGAGGTCATGCGCGACCTCGCCGACAACGTCATCATCATCTGCTCCATCGAGAATTTCGATCCAATGGGCGTGCATACCGGCGACTCAATCACAGTTGCCCCGGCGCAGACCCTCACTGATCGCGAATACCAAAAAATGCGCGACGCGGCCATCGCCGTCATGCGCGAGATCGGCGTGGAAACCGGCGGCTCCAACGTGCAGTTCGCCGTCAACCCCGCCAACGGTCGCATGACCGTCATCGAAATGAACCCGCGCGTCTCGCGCTCCTCCGCGCTCGCGTCGAAAGCCACCGGCTTCCCCATTGCGAAAATCGCCGCCAAGCTCGCCGTCGGTTACACCCTCGACGAGATCCCCAACGACATCACGCGCAAGACGCCGGCCTGCTTCGAACCCACCATCGATTACGTCGTCACCAAGATCCCCAAGTGGCAGTTCGAAAAATTCCCCGGCGCCGACGACACCCTCGGCCCGCAGATGAAATCCGTCGGCGAAGTCATGGCCATCGGTCGCACGTTCAAAGAATCGCTGATGAAGGCCTGGCGCGCTCTTGAAACCGGCAAGAAAACCGGTCAGGAAGTCATTCTCGAACCACGCCGCCTCACCCAGATGTTGGTAACCCCCAAGCCAGAGCGCCTCTCCTATATCCGCTTCGCCTTCGAGCGCGGCATGAGCGTCCGCGAAGTGGCTCGCCTCACCGGCATGGATCCCTGGTTCCTCCACCAGATCCGCGACATCACCCTTGAGCAGCAGAAGATCGCGAAGACCACACCCGACGAAATCGACGAGACGCAACTCCGCCGCCTCAAGCGCATGGGCCTCAGCGACGAGCGCATCGCCACGGAGTGGTCCCTTGAAGGCAACGACGGCGTAAAGCGCGTGCGCGAACTGCGCGAATCGAAAGGCATCCGCCCCGTGTTCAAGTTGGTCGACACCTGCGCGGCCGAATTCGAATCCATGACTCCGTACCTCTACTCCACCTACGACGAAGAGGACGAAGCGCCCCCGACCGACAAGCCCAAGATCATCATCCTCGGCTCCGGCCCCAACCGCATAGGGCAGGGAATCGAGTTCGACTACTGCTGTTGCCATGCGGCCTTCGCCTTGAAGGAAGACGGCTACGAGACCATCATGGTCAACTGCAACCCAGAGACCGTCTCCACTGACTACGACACCAGCGACCGCCTCTACTTCGAGCCGCTCGTGCTTGAAGACGTGCTCGCCATCTACAACCACGAAGCCAGCAGCGGCGCCAAGATCGGCGTCATCGTGCAGTACGGCGGCCAGACGCCGCTCAACCTCGCGCAGCGCCTCCGCGCCGGGGGCGTGCCTATCATCGGCACCTCACCTGAGTCCATTGACCTCGCGGAAGATCGCAAGCGCTTCGGCAAGCTCCTTGAAGACCTCCACATTCCGCAGCCCGCGGGCGGCACCGCGACCAGCGTCGAAGAGGCTCTCGCCGTCGGCGACCGCATCGGTTACCCCGTCCTCGTGCGTCCCAGCTACGTCCTCGGCGGCCGTGCCATGGTCATCGCCTACGATGCCGCCGCAGTCGCCAAGTACATGCGTGAAGCCGTCGAGTACTCGCAGGAGCGCCCCGTCCTCGTCGATCACTTCCTCGAAAACGCCGTCGAAGTCGACGTCGACGCCCTCTGCGATTCCAAAGACGTGATCATCGCCGGAATCATGCAGCACATTGAAGAAGCCGGCATCCATTCCGGCGACTCCAGCTGCGTGCTCCCCGCCGTCAGCATCCGCGAAGAAACCCTCGACCTCATCCGCGAATACACACGCAAGCTCGCGCTTTCGCTTAAGGTCATTGGCCTCGTAAACATCCAGTTCGCCATTCAGAAGGATGCCACCGGCACCGACCATGTCTACGTGATCGAAGTGAATCCGCGCGCATCGCGCACTGTGCCCTACGTCTCCAAGGCAACAGGGATTCCTCTGGCCAAAGTGGCCGCGCGATTGATGACCGGCCGAACCCTCGCCGAACTGCTCCCGGCGCAACTCGCCACGGGCAAAGATCTCGACGTAGGGGATCACTTCTACGTCAAGTCACCCGTCTTTCCGTGGAACAAATTCGCGGGCGTCGACACTGTCCTCGGCCCGGAGATGAAGTCCACCGGCGAGGTCATGGGCGTGGCCGAAACCTTCGGCGAAGCGTTCGCCAAAGCGCAGCTCTCCGCCGGCCAGATCCTCCCCGTCGAAGGCACCGTGTTCTTCAGCGTTAACGACCATGACAAATCCGCTGTCGTCGATCTCGCCAAGCGCTACGTCGAACTCGGGTTCAAGATCATCGCCACGGAAGGCACCGCGCGCGTACTGCAGGCCGGCCTGGGCTTTGCCATCGACACAGTATTTAAGGTCAAGGAAGGCCGCCCCAACGTCGTCGACCTGATCAAAGGCGATCGCATTCAGCTCATCATCAACACGCCGAGGGGCCAGGACACCTTCTTCGACGAGAAGGCCATCCGCCGCGCCGCCGTGCTGGCGCGCGTCCCAACCATTACGACCATCGCCGCGGCCCAGGCGGCGGCAGAAGGCATCGCTTCCACGCAACGCCACCAGCTCACAGCCTTCGCGCTGCAAACCCTGCACCAGGCGCGCGCATAGTCGCACCCAACAGAGCCGCATTCACTGCCCGTCCCGTAGAGGAGCCGCCGTGAACGCGGCTTTCTCATTTCGAACTGCGAATTATCTATTCCGATTTTCTGCGGCGCAGCGAAAGTCGCGCGCCAATGGAGTAGCCAATCAGCGCCGCCGCAGGCCAGGTGCACAGGAACGGCCCGTTGTCGTCAATTAGCCCGCTGGGACGCGGCAGGCTGAGCAGCGTACGCGATATCTTTTCGCCGGCGCCGCACTCGTTGCACGCGTTAGGCCCGGTCGGCATATCCAGAATCCACAGGCTCACAACCAGCACCCAGATCAGCCCTGCCAGCCATACATGCCCGGCCATCGAGTCGGGCTTCCGGCGGGCAAAAAGCAATCCGACAAAACCTGGCACCGCAACCGAGAGCAGCAGAATGACGTTTTGCGGGATCGACGGTTGAATCGCGTAGCCCAGCAGCATGAGCCCAACCCATGCGGCCAGCCCCACGGTCATGTGCAGAAAGAACGCAAATGCCTGCTGCGACAGCTTGTCGCTTGCATCATCCTCGTCGCTCATCACCAACTTCGTCGTCATCCAACTGCTCCTCAACGTCTTTCGCTGCCTGGAGAACGCGGCCACGAACTTGGGGGATCGCTTACTAACCTACACGCCGCAAACGCAAACCACAATGCTTCCATCGTGTCAGCGTTTTCTTGAGGATGCCGCCTCTGCCACTCCGCTCCGTCAAGTGCGGCGCCGTTTAGAATATCTCTATGCTACTGGAAGGAATCTTCGCCGCAGCCCCCACGCCCTTTTACTCTGACGAGAAGGTCTACTACCGCAAGATCGAGCACAACATGGCGCGTTATTCGCGCACTTTGCTCTCAGGCATGGTACTGCTGGGCTCTACCGGCGAAGCCGTGGAACTGAATGACGCTGAATCGCGCGAAGTGCTGCGCGTAGCTGCCGAGGCCACCGCCCCGGAGAAGGTCCTCATCGCCGGCGTGGGCCGCGAAAGCGTGCGTGCAACGCTGGAAATGGCCGACGCGGCCGCGGAGTTCGGCTACGATGCCGTGCTCGTGCGCACCCCCACCTACTATGCGCCGCTCATGACCAATGCGGCCGTGCTGCACTACTATCGCAGCGTGGCTGACCGCTCGTCGCTTCCAGTCATCCTTTACCACATCCCCAAGTTCGTCCCGTACGCATTCCCGGTTGAGGTGATCGCGGAGCTGGCGCACCACCCCAACATCATCGCCACAAAGGACTCCACCGGAAGCGTCGATCGCATCAAGGCCCTGGTTGAAGCCACGAAGACCGCTCCCAAACGCACTGTGACCGTCACCCCAGTCTTTGAAGCGGTCACCGGCCGCATGCTCAAGCCGAGCTTCCAAGCGACCGGCAGCTTTGTTTCCGCAGCCGAACTGGGCGGTGGTATGGCCCTGGCCGTTGCTCCACCCGCGCCACCGATCAAAACGCGCACCAGAGAAGTCGGCTTCCAGGTCCTCACCGGCTCGCCGGGCACGCTGCTCGAGTCGCTGGAGGCTGGAGCCGGCGGCGCCGTCCTCGGCTTCGCCGCATGCGCCCCGCAGGCCTGCCAGGAGATCTACCTCGCATGGAAAGATCATGACCGCCCTTTGGCCGCCGAGAAACAGCTACACCTCGCCGCCGCCAGCCAGCGCATTGCCGGCGCGCTCGGAATCCCCGGCATCAAGTACGGCTGTGACTTCAACGGCTACTACGGCGGCCGCGCCCGCTCGCCTCTGCTTCCGCTCACTGCGGACCAGAAAGCAGAAGTCGAGCATTTCCTCACCCACATCCGCAACTAAACCAGACCTGGCGAAGCCATAACCGGAGCGCCGTGGACCAGGCCTGCCGCCGTGCGGATTTCCAAATCCGCATTCTGCGAAGGTCAGGCGTTTCCATGATCTCAGCTGCCGTAAGCGCCATCTTTCAGAGCATCAGCAGCACAAACGGAATCGCGACACCTGCTGCCAGAACCACCGCCATCGCCATGCGACCGCGCCGGAACTTCCACGCCATCCACGCCCCGGAGATCGTTGAAGCGAACAGGCTCGCACACACCAGCAGAAAAAATACCTGCATGCCCAGCGGCTTGCGTGGGGGCTGGAACGCCGGTTGCTGCGGCTTGGGCGCGACCGGCGGATTGGGCTGGGCGGCGCCTGCAGCCTTTCCGTCCGGCTTCGCCTCATCAAGCGCAGTCTTCCGGGGCCTCGGCGCGCTTTCCGGGCTTCCTGGACGCCGCTGCGGAAGCTGTGTGCTCTGCTTCTTGTGCAACTGCGCCATCACTGAGATCCAGTGCGGCGGCGTGTAGCTGCCGTCCGGCGAGCGGTCGTTCAGGGAGAGCGTCTGCAGTGCGCCGCTGAAGGCAAAAAACAAAATCGCCGGCGCCGTGAAGATACCAAGATAGAGGTGACACAGTCGTAGCCACTGCATCACGCGAAGCGAACTCATGGATAGTGGACGCTCCTGGATGAATCAGAACCACGCAAACCGGTTGCCGTCGTTTCAACAATACGGCGGCTGCATGGTTTGGACTATGAATCGCCCGCTGCGGATTACACCTGGAACGAAGTTCTGGTACAACCGGGTCGAAGTCTAGCTATACCGCGCCATCGAAACTGGCTCTCTGCTCTCCACCGCCAGAAACCCAACTGGCTCAGCCGAGCGGATCAGCCGGTGCAGGTAAGCCCGCGAGATGCTCAACGAGCGTGCCGCCATCGTCTTGTTCCCATTGTGTTCCCGGATCGCCGTTTCCGCCAGGCGAATCTTGTAGTCACGCAACTGCCGCTCGAATGAGCCAGACGGAAGTGATTCCGCGATCTCCACTTCCGGTGAGTCTTCGCGCAAATGAGCTGGAAGATGGGCAGTCATGATCTGCCGCCCGTCCGCCATAATCACGGCCTGCTGCATCGCGTTTTCGAGCTCCCGAACGTTCCCCGGCCAGCTGTAGTTCTGGAGTACCGTCATCGCCCCGGCGTCAATGCTCGTGACCTGCTTGCCAAAGCTCTGCGCATACCGGCGCAGGAAATGCATGGCAATCTGCGGAACGTCCTCGGCGTGCTCCTCCAGCGACGGAGTCTCAATCTTCATTACGTTGATGCGATAGTAGAGGTCCTGCCGGAACTTGCCCTCCGCCACCAGTTCGCCCAGATCCCGATGCGTGGCGAACACCAGTCGCGCGCGCAGCGGAGTCAGCTTGTTGCTGCCCAGTCGGCTGAACTCGCGCTGCTGTAGCACCCGCAGCAGCTTCACCTGCGTATAGGGAGAGAGCTCGCCAATTTCGTCCAGGAACAGCGTGCCGTCGCCGGCCTGCTCAAATAATCCTTCGCGGGCGCCTACCGTTCCCGTAAACGCGCCCTTTTCGTGCCCGAACAGTTCAGCTTCGATCAGCGTCTCCGGGATTGCTCCGCACGAGACCGCCACAAATGGCTTCCGTGCACGCGATCCGCGGGTGTGAATCGCGCGGGCCACAAGCTCCTTGCCGGTTCCGCTTTCGCCCACCACCAGCACGGAGGCCTCAATGCTCGCAACACAATCAATCAATTGATGCACCCGCTGCATGGCTGCGCTCGTGCCCACCATGGCTTCGCGGTCGCTCGGCACCGCCGGTTCAGGCTCCGGCACCTGCTTGATCAGCGAGCTCTCGTAGGCGCGGCACAGCATCAGCCGCAGCTCACGGATCGAGGGCGGCCGCCGCAGATAACCATAAGCTCCCTGGCGCACCAGGTCGCTGGCGGTGGCGCGCATCTTGTCGTCCACCAGTACCACCACGGTTGTGCCCTCGGCGATCAGCCGCGTCGCGCACTCCACGCGTTCGTGCACTCCCTCATGATGGGAGTTCAGGTCGAGAACAATAATGTCGCAGTTGCGATCCTCAATCAGCTCCCAGATCCCATCCTCTTCCTGTTGATGGAAGAACTGGAATTCTTTGCCCATGGCTGATGAGAGCAACAGCTCCAGAGCCGCGTCCTGCGAGAACAGTCCAACTCGGATCACCTGAGTGCACCCCTGTAATGGAAACTGCACCTACCTTATCGACCAAATCGGGAACCGAGAATACAACCTTTTGTGCAGGAAGGTAACACCGGGGCATGCGCTCCCATTCCCCGCCTGTTGAGCGGTGTCGACCCACCGTTGCACAGGTGTCCCCACCTGTATACAGCTGTTGACATCGGTGGCGCGATTCGAGTGTCAAGCTGTTGCAGTCGCGGGATTTAGCTGCTCCAGATGCTTTGGAAGGTCAATTGCTTCGTGGAAGGGCAGTCAATCTTCTGAAGGAGCCCGGTCATGCAGCAAGCCATTTTCTGGCCAACACTCGTCGTCCTGGCTGGAGCGTCGGCCACTATTCCGGTTGTACAGAATCCGACCACGCGTCACCTTCTCTACTGGGTTGTGCTCTCGCCCCTCGCGCTCGGCGTCGTGTCGGCCTTCTGGCTGGCGGGGATTCGGTAGGTTCGGGATGAGCATCCACTCCGTCGCGTGGTGGCCCACCGTAGCTGTGGTGGGCATCGCTACTTTTACTGACCTGCGCAGCCGGCGCATCCCCAACTGGCTTGTCCTGCCCTTCATGGCCGGCGGCCTCGGGATCCAGGCCTGGCTGCACGGCTGGCATGGAGTGGCGCAAAGCGTCGAAGGGCTCGCACTCGGAGCGTTGTTGTTTGGCGTCCTCGCCGCCATGGGCGGCATGGGGATGGGAGATGTAAAACTGTGCGCCGCCATCGGAGCCTGGATCGGCCCCGCGCAATTGATGCTGGCGCTGGTCATCACCGGCCTGGCAGGCGGCGTGATGGCGGTGGGATGGGCGCTCATCGGCGGCTTTGCTGGTGAGCTGTTCAAAGGCTCCGGGGATTTGTTGCTTGGGTGGAAGCAACGCGGTACGCTCGCACACCCCGAACTCAAGCTGACCAACCCGCGGGCGCGCAAAATGCCGTACGCACCCGCAATAGCCATTGGAACTTTGATTTCGTTCTTCGCCCACTAGGCCGAGATCGCAAAACGAAACCTCTCGACCTGCGCCACCGCGCAGCAGACGAGCCGGGCTTCACAGCCCGCACAGGTGAAATGTCGTTCAACTTAGGGAGCAGGGAATTGGACAGCACATTGGAAAGCGCGGAAAGGGCCGGGACAGAGCTTCTATCGGTCATCGTGATCGGACCCGAAGACCGCCGCCGCACCGACGTGGTTTTCGCCCTGCAGGGCCCGCTGTGTTCTGAACCTCAGCAGTTCTCGCAGTACCCCAGGATGTCACAGATCACGCGCATCGTGAACATCGTTCCCGATGTGGTCATTCTCGACCTCGACAGCGATCCTGACACTGCCCTCGACGTCATCGAAAACATCTGCGCGGCCAGCTCCGCCACCATCATGGTCTACTCCGGCGGCACCCACCAGGACCTGATGATCCGCTGCATGCGTGCCGGCGCCCGCGAGTTCCTCAACCTGCCTCTCCAGGCGTCGACCATGGCTGAGGCCCTGATGCGCGCCGCCGCCCGCCGCGCCTCCACCCGTACTCCCAAAAAAGCCGATGGCCTGCTGAGCGTCTTCTGGGGCGCCAAAGGCGGATCCGGTGTTACTACCCTCGCCACCAACTTTGCCATCGCCGCCGCCCAGGAGTCGGGGTTGAAGGTGCTGCTCATCGACCTTGATATTCCCCTCGGCGATGCCGTGCTCAACCTCGGCCTTACGCCCCAGTACTCCACCGTTGACGCCCTGCAGAACCACGGCCGCCTGGATGGAAACTTCCTCGAGAAGCTCCTCCTGCACCATGACTCCGGCATCCGTGTGCTCCCCGCGCCCGGAAAGCTCGTTCCCGTGCAGTTCCCCGCAGAAGCTGTCAACAAGCTCATTCAGGTGGCACGCCAGGAATTTGATGGCGTAGTCGTCGACACTGGCTCGCGCTTTGACCTGACCGGCACTGTGCTCCTCGATCCAGTTGCCACCATGTACCTCGTTACTCAGCTCAGCGTTCCTGAACTGCGCAACTCCAACCGCCTGGCCGTAGATTTCTTCGGCCCGCGGATGCCCAACTTCGAGATCGTCCTCAACCGCTATGACTCCTCCTCCCTCAACCTCGATGACGATCACATCGCCAAGGTCGTTACCCGCAGGCCCAATTGGAAAGTCCCCAACGACTACAACGCCGTGAGCAACATGCAGAACAGCGCAGAGCCCCTGGCCTTGAATGAGTCCGCCATCGCCCAGGTCATCCGCCAGATGGCTCGCGCCGCCTTCAACGTGCCTGAGAAGCCGGCCCGGAAAAAGAAAATGTTCCTGTTTTAAAGAGAGGTCGAAGCCCTATGAGTTCCCCGGCAGAAGTCCTGGATCTCGAGAAATACAAAATCGATATACATCGGCTGCTCATCTCCAAGCTCGATCTGGAGAAGCTCTCCCGCGTCGACACCCAGCAGGCGCGCAAAGTGGTCGCGGGCCTCATCGACGAGATTATCCGCAGCCAGGGCGTGCCCCTCAGTTTCGATGAGCAGTCCCGCATTCAGTCCGACCTGCTCGACGAAATCTTCGGCCTCGGCCCTCTCGAGAACCTGCTTCGCGACCCTGACGTGTCTGACATCCTGGTCAACAGCCGCGACGTCATCTTCGTCGAGCGCAAGGGCCGCATGACCAAGACCAACACGCGCTTTCGCGATGACGGCCACCTGTTGCAGATCATCGATCGCATCGTGTCCCGTGTGGGCCGCCGCGTCGACGAGTCCTCGCCCATGGTCGATGCCCGCCTGCCGGACGGCTCCCGTGTCAATGCCATCATTCCGCCACTCGCTCTCGATGGCCCTTCGATGTCCATCCGCCGTCAGGGCGGCGGCCCCGTCAACGCCAATCGCCTTGTGGAGCTCAAGAGCCTCACCGCTGAAATGATGACGGTGCTTGAAGCCGCGGCCCGCGCGCGCCTCACCATCCTTATCTCCGGCGGCACCGGCGCCGGCAAAACCACCCTGCTCAATATCCTTTCCCGCAACATCCCCCACAGCGAGCGCGTCATCACCATTGAAGACGCCGCCGAACTGCAGATCGCACTGCCCAACCTGGTGCGCCTCGAAACTCGTCCGCCGAACGTGGAAGGCCAGGGAGCCATTCGCCAGCGGCAACTGCTCATCAACTGCCTGCGTATGCGCCCCGACCGCATCATCCTCGGCGAAGTCCGCGGCGAAGAAGCCTTTGACATGCTTCAGGCCATGAACACCGGCCACGAAGGCTCCATGGCCACCATTCACGCCAATACCCCGCGCGACGCCCTGATGCGTCTGGAGTCAATGGTCGCCATGGGCGGCCTCTCCCTCACTGAAAAGACTGTGCGCTCCATGATCGCCTCCGCGCTCGATCTCATCGTGCAGGTCACGCGCATGAGCGACGGCAGCCGCAAGATCACCAGCATCTCTGAAGTCACCGGCATGGAAGAGAACGTCATCACCATGCAGGAAATCTTCAGCTTTGAAAAACGCGGAATCAGCATGGACGCTCGTGTGCTCGGCGCCTTCAAACCCTCGCGTATCCGTCCCCGCTTCATGGAACGGCTCAAGTCTGCCGGCATCGTTTTGCCGCCTGACACCTTCGACAAAACGCTCGAAATCAACTAACGAGAAAGGAGAGCGAACGATGCTGTTTGTACTTATCTTCCTTGCTGCCTTCGCCATCGCCGCTCCCATCCTGGTGTGGTTCAGCGGCGCGCACAACGCGGCCAAAAAAGAAAAGGTCGCCGCCGTACTCGAAAGCGCGCTCGGCAAGCCGACGGATATCGTCAAGAACGATCCGCTCAGCTTCCGCAGGTCTGAAACCGTCAGCAACATCCCGCTCTTTAATCGCTGGCTTGAAAAGCTCGATCTGATGCCGCGCATCACCCTGATGCTGCGCCAGGCCAACGTCAACTGGACCCCCGGCGCCCTCATCCTGATGTGCCCCGTGGCCTTCGCCATCGTCGCCTACATCGTCGAGCTGAAAACCGACTCGCTGTGGATTGGTCTCGGGTCGGGCGCCGCGGCCGGGGCTCTTCCCTTTGGTTACGTGGCTTTCAAGCGCATGCAGCGTTTCGGCAAGTTCGAGCAGCAACTTCCTGAAGCTCTCGACCTCATCGTCAGCGGCTTGCGCGCCGGCCACAGTCTCAGCTCCGCGCTGGGCCTGGTCACCCGCGAGTGTCAGGATCCCCTCGCCGGAGAATTCCGCATCGCCTTCGACGAGCAGAATTTCGGCCTCGATATGCGCAACGCCCTCGATAACCTCGTCAAACGCGTTCCGCTGCAGGATCTCAAGATGGCCATCACCGCCATCATCATCCAGCGCGAGAGCGGCGGCAACCTCGCTGAGGTCCTCGAAAAGACAGCTCACATGGTGCGCGAGCGCTTTCGCCTCAAGAAACAGGTGAAGGTGCACACCGCCCAGGGCCGTATGACCGGCATCGTTCTCACCATCCTGCCCATCGGCCTCGGCGTGGCCCTCTATATGGTGAATCCCGATAACGAAAGCATGCTCTGGCATCGCGACTTCGGCGTCAAGATGCTGATCTACGCTGTCTGCTCATTGATTGTCGGATCCGCGCTCATTCAGAAGATCGTCCGGTTAAAGGTGTAAGGGGCTGCCATGACATTGCTCATCATCGTATTTCTCTCCGTCTTCCTGCTCATCGGCAGCCTTGGCTTCTTGCTGTTTTATCGCGAAGCCATGATGCAGCGCATCGCGACTGTGGTCTTCGATCGCCCGCGCAAGCGCGGCCTCGCGGGCTCCATTGAGAAAGCCGGCGAGTCGCTGGGCGTCGTCCTGGAAAAGGTCGAAAAGGTTGTTCCCAAATCGCAGTCTGAAGTCTCCATCGTCCGCCAGCGCCTCATCCGCGCCGGGCTCCGCGGCGACTCCGGCATCAAGTACTTCTATGCCAGCAAGGCTCTGGTTCCACTCGCCATCTGCATAGCCCTCTCCTTCACCAGCTTTGCCAAAGAGAGCCCTTTCATCTTCTACGCCGGCGGTCTCGGACTCGGCTATCTCGCTCCTGACTTCTGGCTGGGCCGCAAAATCAAAAATCGTCAGGCGGAGATCAAGCGCTCGCTGCCCGATGTCCTCGACCTGCTCGTCATCTGCCTTGAAGCCGGCCTCGGTATGGATCAGGCTACGACCCGCAGCGCGCAGGAACTCGCCGGCACACATCCCATCCTCGCCGACGAGCTCGACATCGTGGTGCTCGAGCAGCGCGCCGGCCGCCCGCGTTCCGACTGCTGGCGCAACATGGCCGAACGTACAGACGTCGATGTCGTTCGCAATCTCGTCTCGACCTTGGTGCAGGCTGAGCAGTTCGGCACCAGCATCGCCAAAACCCTGCGCACGCACTCTGACACCATGCGTACGCTACGGATTCAGGAAGTGGAAGAACGCGCCGCGAAGACCACCATCAAGCTCATCTTCCCCCTCGTCCTGTTCATCTTCCCCTGCATGTTCGTGGTGACCATCGGTCCGGCCATCATCATCATTCAGGAACAGTTCAAAAACCTCTTCAATCAATAAGGAGAAAGGAGAACGACACATGGATAACGCAACCATCATTCGCATCGTCGCTGGCGCTCTGTTCGTCATCGTGCTCGGGCTGCTCGTGCAGCGTCGCCGCTCTCGCGTCCGCTAGTTCTCGTGGCGTGGCGGGCGCAAGTCCCGCTCCGCGGCAGACCATAACCGCGTGACGGGATAACGCGCTGAACCATCGCGTTATCCCGCGCGCCCATCGCAATACTCCCGCGCTCGGCGCGGTTGCAACTCCACCCGGGTTCGCCCGTGAACGGCTCAGAAAGGAGGACGAGAAATGCAGCGGCAAGACTACTGTGTGTACAACCAGACAAACGAATGCTTTCTCAGCCTCGGAGCGACGCTGGGCGATCGTCCCTTTACGCGTCTCAAGCAATGGATAGGCCTTGGCCGCCGCCGCGCCGATGAAGGCACCTGGTTTCGCCCCTACGAGCGGCATCGCGCCTTAACCCTCTTCATGACCCGCGATCTCGTCTACCTCGACACACGGCAGAGAGTCGTGCACCTTGTAGAATCTTTTCCCGCCCTGCGCAGCGTTCCCCAGCGGCCAGACGCCGCCACCCTGCTCGCGCTTCCCGTGCACGCCATCTCGTCCTCGCAAACCGGGCTCGGCAATCAACTGCTGATCTGCGCGCCTGCTGAGATGGAACGCAAACTGCGCAAGCTCTTCGAGCCCAGCTTCCAGAGCCAGAAGCAGCAGTCGTCCCAGCCGGTTCGTGTAGCCGTTGAGCCCCGCGAACAGCCCCGCGTTCACGCCACCATCGATTTCGCGCAATTCGCGACCGCCTCTGACCGTCGCCCCATCGATCTACTCGGTCCTGACCGAACCGCTTCAGAACGCGGCAATCCTGACCGCGCTCATTCAGACCGCAACACCGATCGCAGCCTCGCGGAGCGCGCCAACACCGATCGCACCCTCCCGCCGCCAATTTCTCTGGATGCCGGAATTCTCTCGCTTCCTGCCGTCCGCAACCTCACCGGGACCGGACTCTATCTCGTCACCCGCGAACGCTGGCCCATCGGTGCCGAAATCAACATGAGCCTGCAGCCAGGCGGCGGCATCCGTGATGACTCCGCTCCTCCCGTAATGGTCCGCATGCGCGTCACACGATGGGGCTCCGACGGCGTCGGGCTGGAGTTCGCCGGAACTGCGGCTGAACTCACGGAACTGAAGTCTCCCTACGTCTGCTGATATGCCCTCATGCCGCCTCCAATCCGAGACCACGAAGCCCGCACACACCTGCTGCGCAGGTTTCTTTCGGCGGCCAAAAATACTCCGCGTCCCACCCTTGCGATCTCTTTCTGTCACACGGGTGGAAGACCACGTTGCGTGGCCCGACTCGCAGGATGCGAAAAAACTTGCTTCAGCCACTGCTTTGAAAGGGCACGAATTCATTCGTGCCAATAACCTGCGCGGGATGAATTCGGTTTTAGCCGCTGCGGGATGGGGTCGGGCGTTCGGCCACAATGATAGGCCTCTTTCCCGAGCCTCGTCAGTCGTTCTCCGGAATGATCAGCAGAACCTCGACAGCCGTAGCCTTACCCTTTTGCTCCGCGGGGCGGAACTTCCACTGTCCCAACTCATGCAGGACAAAGCTGCCGTGCGCGTATTCCTCGGGATAGGCGATGGCCAGGTTTACCAAACGCCCGGCTTCGTTCAGCACCCCATGCACCATCAGCGCATCGGCGTTCAGATCTTTGGAAAGCAGATTCGGCCGCAAAATGTCATAGGGCCACGGCGCGTCCAGATGCGCCACCGCTCCAGCGCCTGCCGCGTCGGCGGATCGCAGTTGGGCATATTGCAGAATCCACGCCTTGGGCGTGCCCACGTGAAGGTAAGCGGTGTACGCCACCCGGTCGCTCCACACCTGCAGCGTCTCCGGATACTGGTCGGAGAGCGGAGCCCCCAGCACCACCACGCCGAACCTGCCGTCCTGCGGCAACTGGATATGCTCGGCAGACTCGCCGGCCGCAGACCCGTTCTGCGCCGAATCCTGTGTATCGTCCACACGCACACTGCTGCCCGTCACACGCGCCGGCTCGCCCGTCCCGCTCTGCCCCAGAGCTGTACCCTCCTGCAAAGACTGCTGAGCCCCAGCCTTATCCGTGTTGCCCTTCGTCTCGTTCACCGGCGGCAGAGCCACGGTGCCTTTATCCATCCGCAGGTCGCTCACCGTCAGGATCGGAGCAGAGGTGGGCTCAACCGCCGCCTTGGAGACCGTAGAGGGCGGAGTCTTCGCCTCCTCCGGCCCCTTCACCGCAACCGGCGAGCTGTTACCCGCCGCAGCCGTTTTGAACACCGTCGGGCGTTCCGTGGAGCTCTGCGGCAGGTCCGCCATCTCCAGTTCCTCGTTCGGCAGCTCGAGAGAAGTCTGCACATTCACGGTGTTCGGCTTGTCGGGGACAGGCGGCGCAACTTCGGTAGCCTTCTTCAACTCCGGGGGCGTCCAGATCAGCACCGTGGGCAGCGGAACCTGCTGCGCGACCGTGGTGTTTGCTTTGATCTCGGGCTGCACAATCATCTGCTTGCCTTGCCCGCCTTCGGGCAGTTTCAAGGGCGGCACGTCCGCGTGGCTCTGCTGGATCTCCGCAGCCTGCTCGCCGCGGCCGGATCTGCCGGCCTTTCGATCCTCATTCCGGGCAGCCCGCGCACCGGGTCTCTGATTCGGATACAGCGCTTCGGCATCGCGCGAGCCAGCCGTCTCCGGAGCATCCAGCTGCAGGTGCCGCACCTTGTAATTCCGGCTGAGAGGATCCCGGACGATCGTGGGGTTGTGGAGCAGAGCCCACGAGACCATCAGGACGCCCAGCCCATGCAGCACGCTCGAAAGAGCGAAAGCAGGGTATCCCCGGCGCCCCGTCGCCTGCGCCTGGAACAGCCCCGTCAGTTCATCTCCGGTGTACGTCAACTCCAGGTCCCTCGAAGACTTGAATTCCGCAGTACCACAGGTCTTTGCAGCCAGACCGAATGCCGTCCGCGGATGTGCCATTCCCTTACGTCAGGCGGATGCTCTGTTTCCTGGTTGAGCGGATGTGAGGCCAGTATAGCGCCACTTCACTCAACTTCCGTGCTGTGCTGTCTGCCACTTACGTCGCATTCCGTCCTCGGGATTCTCGTTCTATTCTCAGTTCCGCGCACCCTGTCATTTCTTCCATCCGTCTGGGCACGCGGCACTCAACAGCGTTTCGCACCACTGTCGGAGCAGTACATCCTATGAATCGCAAGCTACTCACGGTACTCCTCTTGGCCTTTGCCCTCGCGGCAGGCTGCTCATTTGTGGTCTACCGCATGGTCGGGCATAAGGTCGCCTCAAACCACGCCGCCCACACCACAAAGGTGATCGCCGCGTCGGCTGATGTCCGGCTGGGAAGCATCCTCACCGCCCAGAACATCACTACCGTCGAGATCGCGGGCGCGGTGCCAAAGGGCGCCCTCCTTAATCCCGAAGATGTTATCGGCCGCGGCGTGATGAGCGATCTTTACCAGGGTGAGCCCATCCTCGACAGTCGTCTCGCCCCCAAGGGCTCCGGTGGAGGACTCGCCGCCAACATCAAGCCCGGCATGCGCGCCTGCGCCGTCAAAGTCGACGAGGTCGTCGGCGTCGCCGGCTTCGTCACCCCCGGCATGCGCGTCGATGTGCTCGCCTCAGGCGATGCGCCTGGTAACCCCGATCCCAAGGAGGGCACCAAGGTCAAAACCCTTCTTCAGAACATCGCCGTTCTCTCCGCAGGCACTGACATCCAGAAAGACGCTGAAGGCAAGCCACAGCAGGTCCATGTCGTTAACTTGCTTGTCGATCCTGACCAGGCCCAGTTGCTCAGCCTCGCCAGCACCCACGCTCAGATCCAGCTCGTGCTACGCAATCCCCTCGACACCGCGACCACCACAGTGCAGACCACAGCCATGGGGTCCATCTTCACTGAGGATGCAGTCGCGGCGCCCATCAAGCATCCGGCTCACTCTGGCGGCGCATATATCCGCCCCGCAGTAGCCCGCACCGTTTCCGTTGAAGTCATCAACGGCGCCCAGCGAAGCGAAAAGAAATTCGCGGCGTCCGAGGCAAGCGAATGAAATCCCATACTTTCTTTTCGGGCAGCCTGACACCAAACCTGTCGCGCGCCCTTTTCGTTGCTCTCTCTGTTACCCTGGCGATTCCCGCCGCGCCGGCCCACGCCGCCAAGGCCAAGTCCACCTTGCAGGGTGGCACCGCCGCGCGCCAGGACGCCACCAACGAGCTCGCTCTCGTCGTCGGCCGCTCCGTGCTCCTTGATACCGCGCAGTCCGTACAGCGCGTGGCCGTCGGCTTGGGCGACTTCGCCGAAGCCTCCGTCATTTCCCCCAACGAGATCATGGTCAACGGTAAGGCTGCCGGTGAAACCACCCTCATCCTCTGGGAGTCCGGCGGCAACCGCGAGTTCTTCAACGTCGTTGTGCGGCCCAGCTCCGCCGCCGCCAGCGATCGCCTCGAAGGCATTCGCCGCGAAATCCGCACAGAGCTCCCTGGACAGACCGTCAAAATCACCCAGGAGAACGGCTCCGTCTTCCTGCGCGGCAACGTTGACAGTCTCACCAGCTCTGACCGCGCCGTCGCCATCGCTTCCGCGGGCTTGGCCGAAAAAGGAGCCAAGGTCGTCAACCTCCTCAACGTGAACGTCCCGGCCTCCAAGGCGCAGATCCTCCTCAAGTGCAACTTCGCCAGCCTTGATCGCTCCAAGAGCAAGGAGCTCGGCATCAACTTCTTCTCCACCGGCTTCGGCAACGTCATCGGCGGCGCCAGCACGGGCCAGTTCTCCCCGCCCAGCGTTACCTGGCAGCCTAACGCCAGCGGCAGCGGCCTCACCACCACGGCCGCGCTCTCCAATGAGCTGAACCTCTTCGCCTTCTTCCCCGGCCTCGACCTCGGCGCCACCATCCGCGCACTCGAAGACAAAGGCCTCGTTCAGGTGCTCTCTGAGCCCAACGTCCTCGCGGAAGACGGCAAGCAGGGCTCCATCCTCGCCGGCGGCTCCTATCCGTATCCCGTCGTCCAGGGATCCGCAAGCGGCGGCAACACCGTCACCATTCAGTTCAAGGAATACGGCATTCGCCTCATCTTCCTGCCTCACGTGACGGCCCGCGGCACCATCGACCTCCAGATCATCTCTGAAGTCAGCTCGCTCGACTTCTCCAACGCCGTCACCATCTCCGGCTTCACCGTCCCCGGCCTCGCCGAGCGCCGCGTCCAGACCAGCGTCGAGCTCGCTAAAGGACAGAGCTTCGCCATCGGCGGCCTGCTCGACAATCGCACCACCGAGACTCTGCAAAAAATTCCATACATCTCCAACATCCCCATCCTCGGCAAGTTCTTCCAGTCGATCAGCAAGACAAAGAACAACTCCGAGCTCATCGTTATCGTCACACCGGAGCTCGTGCAGCCCGCGCCCGAGGGCACCGTTCCCCTGCCCAATTTCACTGAGCCGTTCCTGCCACCCCACTCCACCACGCCCATGCACCATCCTGACGGCTCAGGAGACACAGCAGCCCACGCCGCCGTGCCCCCTCCCGTCACCATACCGGTCGAGCAGCTCATCCAGAACCTCAAGGACCAGCCACTGGTCACCGACAGCACTGGAGCCTACAGCGGTTCTGGGTACGGCACCACCGGAGCCTCCACCGCCGGAGCCGCCACCCCCAACGCCTCTCAGGCCCAGGCGCCACAGCAGTAGGAAACGGCGTGCCTGAATCTACATCCGCCGCCCCGCAGCAGCCGGGCCAACCTGCGTCGCAGCCGATCCACGCTGCGACGCACCGCCATAAGCCCTCCATCCTGCGCCGCCTCTTTCCCTCCAGCAAATCCTCCGCACCCGCGCCCAGGTTTCTGCGCATCCTCAACCTCACCCGCCAGACCGAAATCGGCAATCACATCGAGATTGCCGACAACCCTGCCCGCCGCAATAAAGGACTCCTCGGCCGCACTGGCCTCGAACCCGGCGAAGGTCTGTGGATCGTTCCCTGCGAAGCCGTCCACACTTTCGCGATGAAGTTCTCCCTCGACCTGATCTACATCGACCGCCGCCATCGCGTCGTGAAGATCCGCCAGTCCGTACCCCCATCCCGCATCTCCGCCGCCCTTCGCGCTCACTCCGTCATCGAACTCCCCCCCGGCGCCATCGCCACCACCCAGACGCAACCCGGCGACCAGCTTCAGCTCGACACCCTCTAATCCAATCGCGCTCCGGGCCACGCTGCGTGTCCTCTTCAGTAGCTTTCCGCGTCATCCATCCCTCTCTCTGCCTCCATCGATCCCGCACGGCTGTATTTTCTGCTAGCTCCCAATCGAGCCGCGGAAGGGTAAACAGGTAGTCGACTACTTATCCGCTCGGCGTGCCTGCTTCAATCACCAGTTGTCCGTTCAGTGGCGCGGGAACGTCCAGAACGAAGCGCATCCGCCTTGTTGTCTCAACGGCATGAACCGTCATGACCATCAGAGGTTCTGCCCACCACGCTCCAGGGGAGCGGTGATCCAACCCGGAGAAGCGATGAAGATCAGATCGACAGCACTCTCAGCTGCCTTTGCGTTAGCCGCCCTTCTCGGCACAGCCGCCATTCCGGCGTTCGCCGCGAAATACGAGACCATCGACGCCACTGCCGGCGGAACCAGCACCCAACTCGGCCGCATGGGCACCATCCGCCTCATCATTTACGAATACTCACAAGCCGACGATCGGCAGATCCTGGTCGAAGCCTTCCAGCATGGGCAGAATGACGGTCTCGCCAACGCTCTGGAAAAGATGAAAGCGGTGGGCCGCATCACCATTCCCGGTACCCTGGGCTTCGATGTCTCCTACATCCGCGTAGTCAAGACCCCTACGGGCCGCTCCATCCGCTTCATCACCAATCGCAAGATCGCCTTCGGAGAACACTACTGGGACTCCCAGTCCAAGTCCTTCAATTTGACTGCTGGCGAAATCAACATCGATGACCAGGACAAGAAAAAGAGCGGCGGCGTCCTCTTTCCCGCTACCCAGCTCAACGTCAACAAGGACGGCGAACTCCAGTGGGACCTCAGGCAGAACAAGTGGACCCTCAGCAACGTCATTGTGTGGCCCGGTGACTCCACCAAAGAGAAGTAGTCCCTCGCCTTACGCTGCACGAGCGGGCAAAACGAAACCCTGAGGAGCATTCCGCATGACAACCAAACTTTGCTTCCGCACCCTCCTTGTCTCGGCCTCCATCCTTGCAATGGGCGGCGTTGTATCCCTGGCCAAGAGCAAGTACGTCTGCGATGAACCGAAACCAGAGGATAGGTGCACAGCCGCAAACACCTGCGGCTCCGCCTCTCAGGTCTGCACCATTAACGTCAGGAAGTCCGGTGATGGCGCTTCAGTCAAACCCAGTGTTCCCGACAGCAAAGGCAACCAGTTCTTCTGCATCAAGGCGGGCACAAAGGTCGTCTGGATGACCTCCAGCAAAAACACCGGATTCATGATTTCGTTCGGTACCGACTCCCCCTTCAATCCCGACGATCCCATCGTGGGTGGCGGAAATAAGCCCATCACCGTGACCGCGCAAAACCCCGGTTGCTACAAATACGATGCGGGCGCGTTCTACTCAGGAGCCGTCTACGGGATGAGCGGCGGCAGCAAACCGGAATTCGTCATCATCCCATGATCGTCGCCTGTTCCTTATCGCTGTAAACTGGAACAGATGCTGGAGTACGAGATCTCTCCCTCTGATGCCGCTCAACTCCTTCGCAACCGCGAAGCCCGACTCATCGACGTTCGCGAGCCGTTGGAGTTCCAGACCGCCCGCATCGAGGGCAGCGTCCTCATGCCCATGGGAGACGTGCCCGCGCGTGCTCACCAGGAACTCGATCCTGATGAGCGCCTCGTCGTGCTCTGCCATCACGGCCAGCGCTCTCTCAACGTGACCGTGTGGTTGCGCAACCAGGGATTCGAAAATGCGCAGTCTCTCCACGGTGGCATTGACGCCTGGTCCTCCGAGATTGATCCAGCCATAAGCCGCTACTAGCGCAAATGGATGACGCTGTACTTCCATTCGGCTTCGTCTCTGTCTTCATTTCCGCCCTTCCCGCTCGGGAACTCCGCCGTTCGCAAGTCGATCCAACCTGCTCACGCCATCTCGAATCGAGCCGATAAGCACACACAGAGTATTCCCGGAAGTGTGCCATGATCTCTATTCGCAAGTATCTCGATCGTTCTCTCGACCCTGAACCGGTCCCTGAGCCCGCATCGCCAACAGCCTCGGCGCCACAACCTGACCCGCCTAAACCCCGCAACCGCCGCACGCCTTCCGACGTGCTTTCCCTCTGTCTTGACGCGTATCGCTCCGTCCTCTCCGACATGGGACGATGCGGCGTAGACGCCTGCGCGGCAACGGGCCCTGCGCTCGAGACCAGCCTGTTGCAAGCTGTCGATAGTCTGGGCGTGACTCCCACTCCCGACACCCTCGCAGCCACCAGCGAGAACATACGCAAACAACTGCTCGATTGGGGCCGCTGCACCGCAAGGCATTATCAGCAGAAAGCCGGCGAGGTCAAAGGCATGCTCCTGGCCATGGCCCGCACCGCTGAATCGGTCGGCAACCGTGACCGGAGATGCTCGCAGCAGTTGAATGCCGTCACCACCCAATTGCGCCGCATAGCTACCCTAGAAGACATCACTGCCATGCGCGGCGCCATCGAGAGGAGCGCCGCGGAGCTCAAAAGCTCCATCGAGCGCATGAACGAGGAAGGCCGCGCCACCCTGGGCGAGATGCAGACCCGCGTAGCAACCTTCCAGGCAAAACTTGAAGAGGCCGAGCAGGCTGCCTCCTGCGACACACTCACTCGCCTGCGCAGCCGCCTCTGCATTGAAGGCCAATTGGAACAGCGCGTAGCCGCGGGCCAAAAATTCTGCGTCGCCATCCTCGATATCAACGGCTTCAAGCAGGTCAATGACACTTACGGCCACGTCCTCGGTGACGAACTGCTCAAACACTTCGCGACAGAACTGCGCTCCGCCTGCCGATCGTCCGATGTCGTCGGCCGCTGGGGCGGTGATGAATTCATCGTCCTGCTGGACTGCGGCATCGACCACGCGGATCCGCAACTGGAGCGCGTTGCCAAATGGGTGTGCGGCAATTATGTGGTTGAGGGAGTCGCCGGGCCCGTGAAACTCGATGTCGGCGCCTCCGTCGGGCTCGCCGAATTCAGGCCCCCGGAATCCATCGCCGAGTTGCTCGATCGCGCCGATAACGCCATGTACTCGAACAAACGCTCCCCCAAATTCACCGTCATGGCGAGCTGATATCCTCATTCGCTCGCCCTCCTGGCCGTCAGCGCGCCCCGGCATCAGCAGAGGGGCGCGCCACTTTCCCGCGCGCATAGTTCGCTCCCGCTTGATCCCAAATTGGAACTCGCCTCTCCTGGGTTCATTCCGGAATTGGGATTCACCTTTTCCAATTGAATACCTTGAGCTGCACTCACGTTTGCGCCAGAGTGGAAGGGTCCCCTGATTGCCACATTAGCTTTCGCTAATCGTTGTGATCGGAAACTGGACAACCTACTGCATGGTTCCGCATTGCCGGTGCACTTGACCGCAGACACTTTCTCGAAGGCGGCCCGGCGATGGGAAGGGATTCTAATGAGACTGTTAATTGCCGAAGATGATCGAGCGCTGGGATTGTTCCTGACCCGTGGACTTGAAGCAGACGGACATCGCGTGCGCGTCGTAACCGATGGAGGCGCGGCCGCAGACGCATTCCGTCAGGACCTGCCTGACCTCACCATCCTCGATCTCAGTCTTCCCGTCAAAGACGGCGAACAGGTTCTCGAAGAGATGCGCGCCGTCGAACCCGATTTGCCCGTGCTCATCCTCACCGGCCGCCAGGAAGTGGAAACCCGCGTGCGTTGTCTCGATCTCGGAGCCGACGATCTGATGACAAAGCCATTCAGCCTCCATGAGCTCCGCGCCCGCTGCCGCGCCCTGTTGCGCCGCAAGAGAGAAGCCCGTCTCCTGCTGCGGGTCGGCGATCTTGAACTCGATCGCCTGGAGCATTCAGCCCGGCGCAATGGCGAAATCATTACCCTGACCAACAAGGAATTCGCGCTCCTTGAGCACCTGATGCTCAACCGCGGCCAGTGTGTCTCCCGCGTCGAACTGCTCGACTCCGTCTGGCGCATGGAACCCGCACAGACCACCAATATCGTGGATGTGTACGTCAACTACCTGCGGCGCAAGCTGAAGGATCCCGCCCCCGGCCACCTCATTCGCACCGTGCGAGGCCAGGGATACCTCGTGCCCCTCGACGCCGAACTCACAGCCCTCGTGCAACCCGCGCTGAAGCCGGCCATCGAGCCCGTCCGGCCCGTGATGCAAGTTCACTGATCAGATCCGTTTATTTCGATCTCAACGCCAGGAGAATCTCGTGCCTTTACCTTTGCCTATCGCTAAATTCGTTTCTCCGGTTGCTCCACGCATCCGGCCACGCACTGCCATCCTGGCCAGCGCCGACGCAAGTTTCCGTCAGCGCCTGCAGCAGCGCCTTACCGGCCTGCGCTGGCAGGTGCGCGAGGCAGAAAGCGGCGCCCAGGCGTGGGGTGAGGCCGAGTTATCAACTCCTGAAGCCGTCATCATCGACTCCTGGCTGCCTGACCTCGACGTGACGGAATTTCTGCGCGACTTCCGCGGCTCCTTCCCGCGCGTCGATGTGATCTCCTCCGACGGCGCCACTGCGAGCGACGGTCCACGCAGTCCCTATCGCCAGGAGCTGCTGTACGCCATGCGCATCTCGCAGGACACCGACACGGCGGCGTGGAACACTGCCTGCGACCTCGATGACACGCAGCCCGTCGTGTCAGCCAACATCAAGAAGCCGCCTGCCACTGTGCTTCCCGATTTGATGGCCCCGATTGCCCTTGACACCGTCGAACCGGCCCTCAGCGCCGGGCCCGTATTAGTTCCATCTGCCCCGACCGTGCGCAAGGAACCGGCGCTCATTGAGCGCCTGCCGGAGCTCATCGGCAACGCACCCTGCATGCTTGAGATCAGCCGCCGCATCCGCCTTGTCGCGCCGCGCTCCACTCCCGTTCTGATCGAGGGCCCCACCGGTTCAGGCAAGGAGTTGGTAGCTGAAGCTCTGCATCGACTCTCCACACGCAGTCGCAAGCCCTTTGTAGCCATCAACTGCGCCGCTATTCCTGAAGCGTTGCTTGAAGCTGAGCTCTTCGGCCACACTCGTGGCGCTTTTACCGGCGCGGTGCACGGCAGAATGGGTCGCATCGAAGCTGCGGACGGTGGCACTTTGTTCCTGGATGAAATTGGCGAAATGCCGCTCGCGCTTCAATCCAAGCTGCTGCGCTTTGTGGAGTGTGGCGAACTGCAGCGCGTCGGCGACAACGAGACCGTCAAAGTCGACGTCCGCATCATTGCCGCTACGCATCGTCCGCTCGCCAAGCACACCACCGAGGGGACCTTCCGCTCCGACCTTTATTACCGCCTCGCCGTGTTCCTGATCCGCACCCCGGCACTCGGCGACCATCCTGAAGATCTACCTCTGCTCGTCGGCCACTTCATTGAGCAGATGGGCCGCACCCAGCCGGTCAAGCGTATCGATGTCAATGCCATGGCGCGGCTCAAGGAACATACCTGGCCCGGCAACGTGCGTGAACTGGAGCACGTGCTCGAGCGCGCCGCCATTCTCGCCGGAGACAGCGTCGAGATTACAGCGGACGAGATCGACTTTGGCATGCCGGTGAACTGAGAATCTTATGCGCATTGAAAGCACCATGAGCGATCAGCTGGTCCGGTACCTCGACCTGGTCACCGGCCAGGCCAAGCTGACAGCCCAGAACATGGCGAATGTCGACACACCCGGATATCACGCCCTCGGCATCGAGTTTGAAACCGAGATGCAGAGCGCGCTCCACCATGCGGCCGCAGGCCAAGACGCGCAGCCAGTGCATGTCAGGTTCGAGGACGGACTGGTTGCGCGCCCTGACGGAAACAATGTCTCGATGGACCGCGAAAGCCTCAACCTCGCTGAACAGCAGTTGAAGTACCGCACCGGCATCGCCCTGCTCAAGCAGCAATACCAGATGACCATGGACGCAATTCGCGCCGACAGCGGCAAGTGAGCCATCGGCCGGGGAGCACCCGCGGGAGGGCATATGAATCTCTTTGGATTGATGGAAACATCCGGCAGCGCCATGCAGGCCGAGCGCATGCGCGCCGAAGTCGTCGCAGCCAATATGGCGAACGCAGAAACTACGCGCACTGAAGATGGCGGTCCCTACCACCGCCAGCACGTGATCTTCGCGGCCAATGCCAGTCCCGCTTCCTTCGCGAATGTGCTTGGCGATGCTGCCAGCAACACATCGTCGCTTAGCTTTCTGCCCCTTCCAACCGCAGCCGGCCAGGCGCCCGGTGGTGTGCGCGTTACCGCGGTCGTGGCCGATCCTGGGCAGCCGCTCAAGCGCTACGATCCCGGTCATCCCGATGCCGGTCCCGACGGGTATGTCTCGTATCCAGACATTAACCCGCTCACAGAAATGGTCGATCTCATGGGCGCAACCCGTGCCTATGGATTAAACGGTTCAGCCGTGCAGGCCGAGAAGGGCATGATCTCCGCCGCCCTGGACATCGCCAAGGGCTGAACGCAGCCCCGCGAAAGAACGGATCGGAAGGGAAGGAAATCCATGGCAGCCAGCATCTCCGCAATCTCCAGCCTCGCCAGTTCCGGCGCCGCAGGGCTTGCCACAACCTCCCCGGCAACCGCCAAACCCGCCGCACCCTTTTCCGATCTCATCAAGGATGCCGTAGGCGAGGTCGATTCTCTGCAGGCGCAGGCACAATCCGCGGTGACCGGTTTGATGACCGGAAACGGCGTCGATGTGCATACCGCAATGATTGCAACCCAGAAGGCGAGCATGGCGTTTGAGCTCTCCCTCGCCGTACGCAATAAGGCAGTGCAGGCATACCAGCAGGTCATGGGCATGCAGTTCTGACGCATGCCGCAGGCAGGCTGACCACACCACCATCCACCAGAGGTAACACAGGATACGGGAATCATGGCGACGGAGACACAGTTGCAGAAGAGCGCGCCGGCAATTCCCGGCAGTGTCCCGCTCGGCGCGGGGCTCGGCGCCGTGTGGACCCGCGCGCGCATCTTCTGGGCGGGGCTCCAGCCGCGTCAGCGCACCTGGGCCGGAGTAACCTTCCTGCTGCTTGCCGCCGCCGCATCCTTTCTGCTTTGGTACGCTCTGCGCACGGACTGGCGCGTCCTCTACGCCGACCTTGATCCCGCCGACGCACGCCAGGTCACCCAGGACCTGACCGCCGCGCAGATCCCCTTCGACGTCGCCGACATCGGCGGCGTCATTCGAGTTCCCGCTCCGCAACTCGATAAAGCGCGCCTCGCCACATCCGCCAAAGGCGGCATCAAGAGCGGCCGCATGGGCTTTGAGCTCTTCGACAAGCCCAACTGGGTTGGCTCCGAGTTCGACGAGCAGGTCAACTATCAGCGCGCCCTTGAAGGCGAGCTCGAGCACACCGTCGGGTCGCTTGCCGATGTCGAGTCTGCGCGTGTGCATCTGGTCATGGCACATGACTCGCTCTTTCGCGAGCAGGAGCGCCCCGCCAAGGCGTCCGTGGTTTTGAAGCTTCGCCATCGCAGCCTCACCGACGGCGAACCGGAAGCCATCCGCAATCTCGTCGCCGCCGCGGTCGACGGCCTCACGCCGGATCGCGTGGTCCTCGTCGATGCTGCCGGTCATCTGCCGCTGGGGCCCAAAACCGCCGATGCACTGCGCCTCACCGCCGAGCAGGCGCTCGAAGAGAAGCTCGTCGCCACCCTCGAGCCAGTCACCGGCGCCGGAAATGTCCGCGCCTCCGTCACCCTGGACTACGATCCCACTGCCGCCGAGCAGACCGAAGAAACCTACGATCCGGATCAGACCGTGACGCTTTCCATGCAACGCACCGAGCAAACCACCGGCCCTCAGCCAGTGGCCACGGGCGTACCCGGCACGGCTTCCAATGCGCCGAATTCGCAGTCCCTTCCTGTCTATCCCCACGAGACCACACCGCCGCAATCCGCCAAATCTGAAGCCAGCACCTACGGCGTGTCCAAATCCGTTCGCCACACCACGGAGGCTCCCGGCCGCGTCCGCCGCCTTACAGCGGCTATCGTTGTCAACGATCGCCAGGTGCAGGCCGCCACCGCGAAGAAGGCCCCCGTCTGGCAGCCGCGTTCCTCTGACGAACTTCGCAATCTCACCGCCCTGGCCCAGGCTGCCATCGGCTTCGATACGCAGCGCGGAGACATGCTCACTGTGCAGGATCTTGCCTTTGACGACAACCGCGGCCCCGAGCCCATTTCGCCCGTCAATCGCGCATTGAAGCAAGCCGAGGATTCCCCTGTTCTGCTTCGTTACGGCGCGATGCTTCTCGGACTGATTTTGTTGATGACCTTCGGCGTGCGCCCAGCCATGAAGCGAGTTATTGCAACGGAAGCAAAACCCGCCAACCGCGCCAAACCGGCACAACTCTCCGCCGCCGCACAGGCCAAACCAGCACTCGCACCGCCTGCGGCGCCCCCCTTGGATGCGGAGCGGCTTCGCGCGCAGGAGATCCTCGAACAGGTGTCGGGGGCAGTCAAGAAGCAGCCGGCGCAGAGTTCTCGTCTCCTGCAGAGCTGGATTCATTCCGATTGATCCATTCCGGCTGACCGCGCGTACGCGATGTTTTTAGTTGCAGATTGATTTGGAGCGACCCTTGGCTGATCAACTCGAAACCTTTGGCGGAAGCGGGCGGCGGTCCACGACGATGATGAGCGGCTTGCGCAAGGCCGCCATCCTTCTTGTGGCCCTTGGAGAGGAAACCGCTAAAGAAATTCTGCGTTCTCTCGCCGAGCCCGACGTGCAATTGCTCACCGAAGAACTGGCCGAACTGCGCAACGTGCCGCCAGAGCTTTCCTCGGCCGTAATCGAGGAGTTCTGGGAAGTGATGGAGACGCAGAGCTTCATGGTCCAGGGCGGCCTTGACTATGCCAACCGTCTGCTCACTGAGACCTTCGGCAAGGAACGCGCTCAGGACCTTATGACAATGGTTCGCCGCTCGCAAGAGGCGGCGCAGGGCAATCTTGCCAAGCTCCAGCGCACGGATCCGCAGCAGCTCGGAAAGCTTTTGGACGCCGAGCACCCGCAGACCATCGCGCTGGTGCTCGCCCATCTTGATCCGCGGCGTGCCTCCCAGGTGGTCGACAATCTCAGCGAAGAGCACAAGGTGGTCAGCCTGCAACGCCTGGCTGAGATGCGTCAGTTCTCCCCGGAGATGGCTCAGAAGGTGGCGCACAGCCTGCACCGCCGGCTTGAAAGCATGGGCGACACGCAGCGCCAGAACTACTCCGGCTTCAAAGCCGTCGCCGACCTCCTCAACCGGCTCAACGCGGACGAAGCCAAGCACATTCTCGAAGTCGTCGAGAACCGCGATCCCGCGCTTGCCCTCAACATTCGCAACCTGATGTTCACCTTCGACGACCTGATGACCGTTCCCCCGGCAACCATCCGCGAAATCGTGAGCGGTGTCGATAAGCGTCAGCTCGCCCTGGCGCTGCGCGGCGCGAAAGAAGAATTGCGCGCCACCATCTTCAAGTCGATGAGTTCCCGCGCCGTGGAAATGCTGAAGGAAGACATGGAAGTGCTGGGACCGGTGCGCGCCCGCGAGGTCACGCAATCACAACAGGAAATCCTCAACCTGGCACGCCGCCTTGAGGCTGAAGGCAAAGTCATTCTCAAACTCGAAACCGGCGACGAGATGCTGGCCTGATCCTCTGGCCGAAAGGGAAACGGTGCAAACAGAGAGACTTAACGGGCGAGCGGCAGACACGATGGCCGTCGAGGCTTATGGCTACGCGCTGGAAGCGCCATTGCCTGCCTCCTGTGACGAGTGGCGTCTTGCCGAACTCGATGCCGCCGGCGCTCCCATCCAGCCTGCGGCCAACCCCGCAGGCACCCCCGCGGTTCTGGAAGTCGACTGGCAGAGCATGCTCGAAGAGCAGACCCGCCAAAGCTGCGAGGCGGGTCGCAACCGCGGCATCGAAGAAGGCCGGGCCGCCGAACGCGAGGCGCAACAGCGCGCGCACGCCGCGGCGCTTCAGCGCCTTGCCTCAGGACTCGCGGACCTGCTCGGCGACTTCGCCGCGGAGCGCAAACAGTATTTCGAACGCGTGGAGCAGGAGGTCGCCCGCCTTGCGCTTGCTCTTGCCGCGCGCATCTTGCGCCGCGAAGCCCAGGTTGACCCCCTTCTGCTGCTGGGCGCAGTGCGAGTGGCGCTCGGGCAGTTATCTGCCTCCACCGCGATTCGGCTGCGCGTCCCATCAGCCGATGCAGAACTGTGGAACGGCGCCGTCGCGCTTATTCCTCATCGCGACCTTAAACCTGAAGTTATCGCTGACCAGCACCTTCTCCTCGGCGATTGTCTTCTCGAAAGCGAGCTTGGGTCAGCTGACCTCGGCGTACGCGCGCAGATTGCCGAGATTGAACGCAGCTTCTTCGATGGTGCCACGCATTCACCCTCTCAACCAGTCACCGCGGAGCATTCATGACACCCCTCCTGGGCCACTACTTCTCCAGGCTTCAACAGCAGCAGCCGTGGCGCTGGACCGGGCACGTGCTTGAGGCCGTCGGCCAGACCATCGAATCCGCCGGCCCGCTCGCCTCGGTCGGCGAGTGTTGCGAAATCATCGACCAGGCCGGCCATACTCATCGCGGCGAGGTCATCGGCTTCCGCGGCTCCAACCTCCTCTCCATGCCGCTCGAGTCCTGCGAAGGCATTCGCTACGGTGATCGCGTCGCTGCCACAGGTCTCCACTCGCAGATCGGAATTGGGCCCGAGATCGCAGGCCGCGTCTTGAACGCCCTCGGCGAACCCCTCGATGCATACGACCCTCTGCGTGTCAGCTCCTACATGCCGCTGGAAGGGACCGTACGTGCGCCGCTCGATCGCGTGCCCATCCGCACTCCGCTCGGCACCGGCATCCGTGCCATCGATGGACTGCTCACCGTCGGCCGTGGTCAGCGCGTGGGTATCTTCGGCGGCTCCGGCGTAGGCAAAAGCACGCTGGTCGGCATGATGACGCGCAACACCGAGGCCGACATCACCGTTGTGGGCCTGGTCGGCGAACGTGGCCGCGAAGTGGGCGAATTTCTGGAAGACTCCCTCGGCGAAGAAGGCCTCGCGCGTTCGGTCGTCATCGTCTCCACCTCTGACCAGTCGCCTCTCCTTCGCATGAGGGCCGCACTCACCGCCACCACCGTGGCGGAGTACTTCGCCGCCCAGGGCAAACACGTGCTCCTGGTTCTCGATTCGCTGACCCGCTTCGCCATGGCGGCCCGCGAAATCGGTCTGGCCGCGGGCGAGCCGCCCACCGCCAAGGGCTACACTCCCTCGGTCTTCACGCGCCTGGCGCGCCTGGTCGAAAGAGCCGGCGAATTCCGCACGGGCTCCATCACTGCCTTCTATTCCGTGCTGATGGAAGGCGACGATCAGCAGGACCCGCTCGTCGATGCAGTACGCTCTCTGCTGGACGGGCATGTGATGCTGTCGAGGGCCCTGGCTGCCGAAGGCTGGTATCCGCCTATTCACATCCTCGATTCCATCAGCCGCTTGATGTCTGCCGTGGCCGCGCCGCAACATCGCGACCAGGCCGCTCTGCTACGCCGCCTCATGGCCGTTTACGCGCGCTCTGAAGATCTGGTCCGCATCGGCGCGTACAAGCCGGGAGCCGACCCCGACCTCGATCGTGCCTTGCGCGCGCGCGGGCCTCTGCGCGCATTCCTCACTCAGCACGCCAAAGATCAAGTCTCCTTCTCCGACACCGCCACACGCCTGGCCCGTCTGGCCTCCGAGATTTAAGGGTGCCCGTCTCGGAAGCCATTCAGCGCCTTCTGAACCTGCGCGCTCTTGAAGAGGAGCAGCACAAGCTCGCCCTCGAATCTGCACTGGGAGAACTGCGCCGCATCGAGAATGCGCTGCATGTCACGCGCATGCGCGAGCGCTCAGGCAAAGAACATCTCGCCGCCGCGGCACAGTCCCACGATTTTACCGATCGTATCGCCGGCCTGATTGAGTGTGAATCCGCACACCGGAATGCGCACATCCTTGAGATTCGGCTCACGGAGAAAGATCGTGAGGCGGCCGAGCTGCGCCTGCGTTACCTCTACAAGCGCACGGAACGGCGGCAGGTGGAAACCATCATCCGGGAGGCCGAGACCGTCGGAGCCGTCGAGGGCGTGCGGCGCGATCAACAACGCATGGACGATTGGTTCAGTACGCGCCGCCATGCCGCCAAAACCCATCGACCGGTTGCCGAAAAGCCTGAGATGAAAAGCCACAAAGAATCGGGCGCGGTTCCTGAAGAGGAACTCAGGTCCAAACTGTAACAACTCTCTAACCACGATCCCCGCGAGTTTGGCACAGCATCTGCTCCTATCCTCGCTGTGAACGCAACGGCACTCACGGACTTCGGCGCAGGCGCGGCAGCAAGCTGCGTCAGCTTCAACGCGACAGGCTCCGCCGGGCCCGATGCCCGCGGGATCGCACAAGAGGGCACCACCACCGACTTCCGCACAAACTGGCAGCAGACTATGGCACAGCTAGAGCCGGAGTCGCAGCGTGCGCTCCGCCCCCCGACCTCCGCAGAAGCGCCTGTCGAGCAACGCAGCAAGGCGGACAGAACTGATCCCGACGAATCGTCGCAGGGTGTTCAACTCATGCGCCGGTTGGCAGGCTCGTCTGCTCACGCCAACGCAATGAACACACCCACGGGCACACTCAAGATCGCTTGCGTGGGCAAAAGCTCCGCTGACACTCATCGCCCGCACTGGACCGCCGCTTCGAGCGTACAAACACCGAAAGCACCGGCGTCCGACTCCCAGAGTTCGCCACTGGTCGCAACGGCTATAACGCCCGCCCCCCTCGACCCGCAAAACAAGCAATCTGACCTGTCCATTCAACCGTCCACCTTCACACAACAAGCACGCGATGCCGCAGGCTGCGGTCTGGACCAGGCGCCGTCTGGACTGACCCAGGCCGCTTCCGCGAATCCTGACGAGATGGCCAGTTCGCCATCGCGGGGCCACGTGCATAGGAACGAAGAAGCCGGCACCACCGCAACACGGACTTCGAGCCATTCGTCCCACCCGGACCGATCCACCCCTGCCCTCGAACCTGTGCCGACGAATGCTCCCAGCAGCGCCGATGTTCTTTCGGCGCGTTCTCGCTCCGCTGCATCGATCGATCAGCCTCTCACGTCTCCGCGCCCGCTCAACGCGGCGAGCCTGGGCTCATCACTCGCCGAGGGCAAGAAGGAACAGTCTGCAGCCGCCGAACTCTCCCCGCAAGTTGCCCACGTTGCCGCCGATCCTGCCGGTCAGGCTGTTTCATCCAGAATGCCCGCAACTCAAGAGCAAGATAACCTCAAAGACTCTTCGCGCTCGAGCTTCAACAGCAGCAGCGCCTCCGCATCCCCACACACCTCCAAAACCGGAGCAGCGCCACAATCTTCGGTGCCCGCTTCGCATCCCGCGCTCGCCACGCATGCCGTGGCGCCCACCAATTCTCAGCTCCCGGTTTTCGAAAGTCCTCAGATCCAGTTCAATAGCGCCGCGGATTCTCGCGGCCGCGCGGAGATGCCGGCCCAAACACCCGCGCCTGATACCTTCGCCGCGCTGGATTCTCCCGGCACCATGCCGCCCACAACGTGGCTCCATGGCGGCCCCCGCCATGCTGAAGCCGGCTACTTCGATCCATCGCTGGGCTGGGTGGGCGTGCGTGCTGAAACCGCCGGCGCCGCCGTCCACGCCTACGTCGTCACCGCGTCGGCAGAGGCCGCGCGTACCCTTGACACGCAGCTGGCCGGCCTGAACTCCTTCGTCGCGGAGCAACACGGCCAGTCCTCCACCATCAGCCTCGCCGCCCCCGAGCTGCAGCAGTTCTCAGGCCCGTCTCATTCAGGGCAGGGAAGTGCGCAGCAGCAGGGAGACGACCGGCAGAATCACGCACCGGCCGCCGCTCCACTCCCGCCGGGCATCACGCCAACCCAAGCATCCTCCGAGGTACAAACGCCCTACACCCGCTCCGGATCTCACATTTCCGTCGTCGCATGAGAAAGCCCGAACCGGGTGGAGAAACCGATGCCGTAACCAATGCTCGAACCGAACAAGGAGAAGCAATGACATCCATCTCAACCCCCTGGAACCCCGCCACGTCGCAGCCCGCATCCGCCATCACGCTCCGGCCGGCGGCCGCTTCCAGCGGCAGTTCCAGCAGCAACTCGAGTCAGGACAGTTCCTCTTCGACCATCACAGCCAACGACTTCCTCACCCTGCTCGTCACCGAGATGAAGAATCAGGATCCCACTTCCACGACCGATCCCAATGAGTACATCAACCAACTCGTCAACGTGAACAGCCTGCAGCAGCTCATCCAGATCAACCAGACGCTGGGGGATGCGATTTACCCCGTGTCCACCGCGTCTACAACTTCACAAGCGACCGTCGATGCGGTTCCATCCGATTCTGCCTCTACCCCGCAGACAACCGCGGCCCCCGGTGTTGCCCACTTGCCTCCGTCCGCACCCGGCAACCTTGGCGTTCCTGCTGGCAACCCCGCTGCCTCGCGCATTGCTCAGGCGCTCACTGGGAGAGCCCTCTGAATCAGCCATTCCAAATTGCCAGGTTGCTGGCCTGAAACCAAATCCGAATCAACTGGAGAGGAAAACCTTCCATGCCAAGTTTCTTTATTCCGCTCACCGGCCTGAATGCCGATTCGCAGGCCCTCAATACCATCGCCAACAACCTGGCCAACATGAACACCACCGGATTCAAAGCGCGGGCCGCGCATTTCGCTGACCTGTTCTATCAGCACATCGGGTCCACGGGAATTGGCGATCCCATTCAGGTCGGCGCCGGCACCCAGATCTCCTCCATCACTACCGATTTCTCGGACGGCTCTTCCAATTACACCGGCCTTTCGACCGATGTGGCCCTGCAAGGAAACGGTTTTTTCGTCGTCAGTGATGGCGCCAGCCAGTACCTTACCCGCGCTGGCGATTTCTCTCTCGATTCCACCGGCAATCTCGTCACATCGAACGGCCTCCGCGTCATGGGTTATCCGTCGGTTAACGGTGTCGTCAATACCAACACCTCTCTCGTTCCCATCAACATTCCGGAGAGCCAGATCCTTTCACCCAAGGCGACTTCTTCTTTCGGCATGACCGCTAACCTCGACTCCTCCACTGCGGCCAGCTCTACATTTCCCGCCACCGTCAACATCTACGATTCGCTGGGCCAGTCCCATACCGCCACCGTGACCTACACAGCCAACGGCAGCGGCCAGTGGAAATACTCCATCGCTCTCCCCGCCTCTGACACCACCGCGGCGCAGACCGTCACCGGTACCATGTCCTTCGACAAGAATGGCAATCTCACCACCATCCAGCCCACCGGCGCCGCCAGTGCCTCCACGGTCGGTACCGCCAGCGGCGATGTCTCTTCCATCCCCGTCGCGTTCAGCGGACTCTCCAACGGCGCCGCCAATCTCACGATGAACTGGAATCTGCTCGGCACCGGCAGCACACCCACCATCAGCCAGGTGGACTCCAAGTCCGCAGTCGGCGCCACCGCCCAGGACGGCTACACCAGCGGCACCTACAAAGAGTTCACAGTGGGTTCCGACGGCACCGTTACCGTCACCTTCTCGAATCAGCAGAAGATCAACGTAGGACAGGTCGCGCTGGGCGACGTCGCCAACCAGCAGGGCCTCGAGGCAATCGGAGATGGCAATTACGCGGCTACCCTTGCGAGCGGCACCATGACCATCGGCGCCTCCGGCACGGCCGGCCTCGGCAGCATGGAGGATGCGGCACTGGAAGGTTCCAACGTCAACATCTCCACCGAGTTCGCCAACCTCATCATCGCCCAGCGCGCCTTCGAAGCAAACTCCAAGTCCGTAACCACCTTTGACACCATCACCCAGGAAACCATTCAGATGATCCACTAAGCACATCTTGGGTGGGGTAGACTGCCTACCCCATCCAGCCTCCGGCGGCGAAGCCGCGTTTAGCCCACCGCAGGTGGCCGCGTTTAGCCCACCGCAGGTGGCCGCAGTTGGCCCATCCCAAGGTTCTTCGCAATGGGCGTCACTGCGTTCAGGATGTGAGGCCACAAACCCATCCAGCCTCTGGCGGCGAAGCCGCGTTTAGCCCCACCGCAGGTGGCCGCGTTTAGTCCCACCGCAGGTGGCCGCGTGCGGCCCATCCCAAGGTTCTTCGCAAGGGGCGTCACTGCGTTCAGGATGCGAGGCCACAAAGCCATTCAGCCTCTGGCGGCGAAGCCGCGTTTAGCCCCACCGCAGGTGGCCGCGTTTAGCCCCACCGCAGGTGGTCGCGTTTAGCCCCACCGCAGGTGGTGGTCAGCCGTGCGGCGTGGGCCCGTCCGTTACCGGATCGGGATCAGGCGCGGGTTTCACCTCAATGAACAATCCCTTCCCCTGTGCCAGCAGCTTTCCATCTGCGTTATAGATATTTGCCTCGGTCCAGTGTTTCCGCCCCTCATTGCGCGTGACCCGCCCTTCCAGCCGAATCTCTTCGGTCGACGGCACCGGCCTCTGATAATCCACTTCCATGTGCCGCGTCATCGCCACCAACCCATGTGCGCGCACCGCCTTGCTCATGGTCTCGTCCAGCAGAGTGGCGATAATGCCCCCATGCACATAACCCTTCGGCCCTTCGAACGCATCGCCCACCACCGCCAGGCACACCACCCGCAGATCCTGCGTCAGATAAAAATCCAGCTGCAGCCCATTGGGATTCGCAGCCCCGCACCCAAAGCAACGATTCTGCGCCGCGCTCGCGAACCTCTGCGTCGCCTCCACAAACCGCGTGAGTTTCTCGGAGTGTACTGGTTTGGCCATATCCTCAGAAGCTCCCCGCCAGCACGCTCTCATACACGCTGCGATCCACGTTGCCGCCCGTCAGCACAATGCCGATCCGGCCGCCGTGTTGCTGCTCCTTGAGTGCCCCGGCCAGCGCCGCCGCACCCGCGCCCTCGGCTACGTTATGCGTGTCCTCGTAATAAATCCGCATGGCCTCCGCAACGTCCTCATCCGTCACTTCCACAATCCGCGCCACGTTCTCCCAGATCGCCTCCATGGCGCGGGCGTTCGGCACCCGGCACGCCAGCCCATCGGCTATACGCGTACTCGAGGGCGCCTCCACCACCTTCTTCTCCGCAAAGCTCAGCGCGTATGAGGGCGACGCCGCCGACACCACGCCCACAATCTCGGTCTTCAGCCCCAGCGCATTCCGTGCCGCCGACACCCCGCAAATCGACGACCCCAGCCCAATCGGCACATACACGCGTTCCATCGCCGGCGCACTCCGGAAAAACTCCAGCGCATAGCCCGCCGTGCCCATCACCAGCCGCTCATGGAACGAGTCCACCATCGTGATCCCGCGATCCGCAGCCACCGTTCGCGCATACTCCAGCGCCTCCTGAAAATCCTGCCCGTGCTCGATCAGTTCCGCGCCCTGCGCCCGCATCGCGCGATTCTTCTCCACGCTGTTCCCATGTGGAACCACGATCACGGCCTTCAGCCCCATCAGTTTCGCCGCCATGGCCACGCCCTGCCCGTGATTGCCGCGCGTCGCCGCCACCACCTCCGTCGCTGGCGGACCCGCGTCCCTCAACCACTCCATGTAAACCAGCGCGCCACGGAGTTTGAACGCCCCCACCGGCGAGTGATTTTCATGCTTCACCCACGCCTCGGTCGCCAATCGCTCATTCAGCAGCGGCCACGAGTACTGCGGCGTCGCCTGCATATACCGATACACAATCCGTTGCGCGTCTTCAATCTCTTCGAGCAGGGGCAGCTTCATGGATTCAGCATACCCAACCCGCCAAACAATCGCGTACCGATGAACTCCCTTCCGTTGCATGGCGCCAGCGACGCACCCCATGCTATCCTCGCCGCGAGTCGCCGGGACACGTCGAATCGTGGTGCATCTACCCAACCCGCTGCGCGCAGCATGGATCGCAGGCATGATGTTTCTGCTCGCCTGCGGCGCAGGCGGACAAACCCCGCCCTCACCAAATCCATCCGCACCCCAGCCATCAACGCCCCTCAGCTCCGCCGATCCCGTCGTCCACAAAGGCCTTTTCACCATCGACGCCGTCGTGACCGATGCGGCCGGGAAGCCGATATTGGACCTCCCGCCGCCTGACCTCACTCTCCTCGACAACGGCCAACCGGCAAGGATTCGCACCGTCCACCTTTCTCGCGCGCCCTCCGAGCCCCCGCCCGAGCTGATCTTCATCGTCGACACCATCAACCTCTCGCCGCAGCAACTCGCGCAAACCGAAAGCGCGTTGTTCCATTTCCTCCTGCGGAATAACGGGCATCTGGAATATCCCTGTTTCCTCTACCGGCTTACGCGCGACGGACTGTTTTCCTCCTTGCGGCCCCTGACCGACGTCACTCTTCTGGTGAAAGAACTGGAGCATCAAAGATCCCAATTGCCTTTGTGGAGTGCCGATTCTTGGGGAAAGAGTTTCTCCGGCTCGTGGGATTCAGGAGTGCCCCGGAACCAGCTCTCCGTGCGCGCCCTCGGTTCCATCGCCATACAGCAGAGAGACGTCCCCGGCCGCAAACTCCTGGTGTGGATCGGCCCAGGCTGGCCAGTGGTTGGCGGCGGCGAAAACGAATTCGACGAGATCACGGAGCTCTCAACCCGCCTGCGCGAAGCCCGCATCACGCTCCAGAACATCAACCCGTGGCTCAATCCAGTCCCAACCTTCAACTATCGCGACCACCTCGACGCGCCCCGGTCACAAAAAGAGATGCAACCGGCCAATATGGCTCTGCAGGTAATCGCGATGCACACAGGTGGCCTTGTGCTGGACTCGTCGGAAGACCTCGACGAGGACATCGCCCGCTGTGCCAAAGAGGTGCAAAGCTTCTACACTCTCACCTTCAATCCCCCGCACACCTACACCGTAGACGAGTACCACGACCTTCGCGTCGAACTCCGCGCCGGCACGGCTCGTCCCTCCATGACGGTCCGCGCTCTCACCGGCTACTACAACGAGCCTGTCTATTTCGACAATCCGCGGCCTGGTGTGGAAAAGGTCACAGTCGCGCAGCTTGAACAGTTGGTCCATTCCCAAACTGACCTTCTGCGAAAACTGGCCAGTCTCGAATTAGTCGAACGCATCAGCACGCCCCGCCTCGATGCGCTGTTAAACGTGGTCCACGGCGAAAGGGAACGTCAGGCGTTGACCGCGGATGCCGATCTGTCGATCGCGCTCGCGCCCCCGCCCGACGACATTTTGAAGCGCCCGCCACCTCCGCTGGAAGAGCAGCGGGCGATCCTCCGGCGAACCTTCGATTACCTGCAAAATGCCATTCCCAAACTGCCCGATTTCTATGCCTCAAGAAACACGACGCGCTTTGAGGAGCCTGCGGAACGTGACAACGAGAGCTGGAAACAGTCGCACCATGACCAGACTCTCCACTTCGCCACCGGGGAGCACGCAACCGTTCGCTACAGGAACGGCAATGAGATGGTCGAACAAAAAAAGAAGCTCGGCAAACGTCCCGTTGTGCGCGGTGTGCGAGCACGCAGCCTCGAAACTTCGGGCACATTCGGCCCCATTCTCTCCTATGTGTGGACCGCCGCCGCCAGCAGTCGGGGAACCCTCAAGTGGCAGCGCTGGGAACGCAGCAAGTACGGAGATGTAGCGGTGTTCTCTTACAGCGCCGCCAGCCCCAATGTCGGACCCGACATCACATACTGCTGCCTTCCTCAAGGGAACGGGACCACCCCGTACCAGAACAAGGCTGACAGCTATGGCGAATTCGCCGTCAACCCCGATACCGGCGCCATCATGCGCATCGTCATCAATGCGGACCTCGACGAAGAGCGGGACCCTGACGTGCCCCTCATCCGCTCGCAAATCATCGTTGAGTACGGTCCTGAAGAACTAGGGGGCAAGACCTATATCTGCCCCCATCGAAGCGTCGAGATCTCCCGCGGCCGCTCCGTACGCGAGCTCCACGAGTGGGGCATGTCCTTTAGCCTGTACAGCTACTTCGAAACCATGATCAACGACGTGACCTTCGGCGGATACCATAAATTTGGTTCGGAATCGCGTATCCTGCCTGGGTTTGAACAGACCGAGTAACTGCCTCTTGGGAGTGGCCCCTTCGCCAAGCCGGCTTGTGTTGGGAGGCCAGCGGCCACATTCACGCCGAAGCGATCAGCAACACCAGGCACTGGGCAAGCAGAGACATAACCAGCAGCGGAACCCGGATCATTACAGATCGATCCCACGACGCCTGTAGCTCTCCCCCCTCTTCAAGTCTCCGTCCCGTTTTTGCCGCTTCGGTTTGAAGCCTGTTGATTGGTTTTGACAAGCGGCTATAGATGACCACGAACACAATCAACATTGAGGCCGATGCGAGATAGACCCATCGTTGCCCACTCCTGCTAAACACCGCCTGCGTAACGGCGCTCGTAAAGCTCTTCAATTTCCCAGGACCACCCGCCGCCCCCGGGAATGCTTGAGAATAGAACCATGCAGCGCTATGTGCGCCCCGTTCTCGTTCTTCTCTCAGCTTCAGCCGCCCTCGCCCTCTCCGCCTGCCACTCGCAGCCCGCCCTCACGCCTCAGCAGCTCCAGGGCCTCGCACTCTACGAATCCCGCTGCGCCCACTGCCATCGCGATAACGATCTCGCCCTCAAAAAAATTCCTCCCGATCTTCACAGCATGTTTCAGCGCAAAACTCTCCCCAGCGGCGCGCCCGCCACTGACGCAGAAGTCGCCCGCGTCGTTCTCCAGGGAAAGGGAATGATGCCCGCCTTCACCGGCCGCTTCACCAATGAGCAGATGGCCGCCCTTCTTGCCTACCTGCACACCGGCCTGCGCTGATCCACGTCACTCCGGCCCGCCCAGCCAAAGGAGACACCCAGCCCTTCGCCTCAAGTCGCTACGCCGCCCCCGTGTCCCCGGCCCCGGCCGCCGCGCGCTCCTCCTCCGTCGCTGGCCACTGAAAGCAGATCCCGAACCCATCCGGATCCTTCAGCGAAAGCTGCTTCATTCCATACCAGGCCACCTTCGGAGGATTCACCTCGATCCCCCGCTCCAGCAGGTGTCGATAAGCCCCGTCCACATCCGGACAGCCGAAATACAGCCCTGTATCCTGGTGCCCCGACCAGCGCGCCGCCTCCGGAGCATCCGGCACATCCTCCGGATCGTAAGCCGTATTCAGCATCACGCACGCCCCGCCCAACTCCAGCATGCACCAGTTCACGTCGTCGCCATCGTCTGACATCGGAGACGATCTGCCCGTAACCTCAAATCCAAGCCCATCCCGGTAGAACCGGATCGCCCTCCGCATGTCAAACACCTGCACTAGCGGCGCAACACCTCGAATCTCAATAGCCATTGGAAGCGAAGTCCTCCCGTCTCAAACAATCGTGCGGCTCCAGTCTATAGTGCAGCCAATATCCCCCACCGCATCCGTTACACTGAGACGGCATGCCTCGCATTGCGATTGTCTCGAAGCCGCAGAAAGAAGAGCTCTTCCGGCTGCTGCCGGAATTGATTGTGTGGCTCCGGGGGCGTGGATACGAACCGCTGCTCGATGAAGAGAGTGCGCGTTACACCTCTGACGCGCCCGCCTGCCCCCGCGCCGAACTTCCCCAGCATCAACCCGAGTTGGTCATCGTTCTGGGCGGCGACGGAACCCTGCTCTCCGTCGGCCGCATCTTCGCCACCACCGGAACACCGCTGTTGAGCGTGAACCTGGGAACGCTAGGCTTCCTCAGTGAAGTGCGCCTTGCCGATCTCTATCCCACCCTCGAAGGCTGGTGCCAGGACTGCCATCTCATTGAACAACGCTCCATGCTGCGCGCTGAGCTATGGCGGCAATCCGGCAAACACTCCCAGTACGACGCCCTCAATGACATCGTCGTCACCAAGGGCGAGATCGCGCGCATGGGCGAGTTCACCGTGGAGCTCGAAGGCAAAACCGTAGCCCAGTTCCGCGCCGACGGCGTTATCGTCTCCACTCCTACCGGATCAACGGCCTACAATCTCGCCGCCAACGGACCGGTCCTTACGCCCGATGTGGATGCCCTGATTGCCACCCCCATCTGCCCGCACTTGCTCACTCTGCGACCCATTGTGGTCCGCGGCGATGCAACGCTGACGGTGCGCGTGGAAGGGATTCCCAACCTGGCTCTCCTTACCGTGGATGGACAGCGTGCGGTGGAACTGTGCCTCGGCGATGAGATCCGCTGCCATAAATCCCCCCACACCGTAAACCTGGTACGCCTCAAAGAAGGCGGCTTCTTTGAGGCGCTGCGCACAAAGCTTAGCTGGGGTGAAAGATAGGGTAGGGAAGCGCAGCCGGCGCGACTATTGCGTCAGCTCGCCAAGCAGCACCTTGGCCCTGAGCGCCAAACTGTGGGCGCCGTCCACGTCGCCAGTCGTCAAGGCTGCTTTGGCCTGCTTCAGAAACTCGCGAATCTGCGCGCTGGTCTTCTTCTCCTGATCGTTCAGGTTACGCGTGATGCCGTTCAGCCCCTTCTCCGTCTCCTCAATCGTGTTGTCCGTCTGCTTGCGATCGTTCGACGCCTCAACCGTTGAGAAGCTGCCTGCGGCACTCACCGGCGCAGCGGGAGCTGGAGTGTTCGCCGCCACATCCGTATCCTGGTCGGCGGGCGGTGTCGCCTTCGGCTTCCGGTGGCTCGCCTTGGGCTTCTGCGGCGGTGGTGGCGGAGTATTCGTCACCGTGGGTTGCGGGGGTGAAGGAACAGTGACCACCGCCGGCGGCAGATTGATCGGCGCCTTGTCCGGCCTACCCGGAGGCGTGTCCTCGATCGGGGGCGCCAGTACCGGCTGATTCTGGGTCATCTTTGTTTTGTGCACACACCCGCTCAGCAGCATCGGCAGCAGCAAAACGGCGCGTGCTCTCAACAACCTCATTCGCCCGACCCCTTATCTTGTTCAATCATCGCCGCTTGCAGATGTCGGCGTCCCCAGTCAACCGCAGAGAGCGGTATCCTGAACCTGAATTCTGTGCCTCGTCCCAACCTAGATTGTACTTCGACACTACCATGATGCAATTGGAGGATCCGGTACGTCATCGCGAGCCCGATACCGCTGCCCTCGCTCTTGGTCGTGAAGTACAAATCGAAGATCTTCTCCCGAAGCTCGTCCGGGATGCCAACTCCTTCATCTAGAACACGTAATATAGCAAACTTCCGGTCCGTTTCAAGCATCACATCCAGCCTGCCACCCTCCGGCATCGCCTGCGCAGCGTTCTGTACAACATTGATGACAGCTTGCTTCAATAAGTCCGCATCGACATTCACCACTACGGGGTTGGACGGAAGCTCGCTGTGAACCGTCACATTGCGCATCCCAAGCTCTTCGGTCGCCAGTGCCAATACGTCTCCGATCACCCCTCGAAGGTCCTGCTCCCTCAACTGCAGCTCCACCGGCCGCGAGAAATCCACCAGCGTTTGCACCACGCGATCCAGCCGCCTTATCTCCGCGTCGATCACTTCAAGGTGCCGGTAAGCATTCGGACTCGCCCCCTCCAGCTTGGTCTTAAGCAGTTCCAGATGCACCACTATGGCGTTGATCGGATTCTTTACCTCGTGCGCCACACCGGACGTCAACCTGCCAATGGCCGACATACGCCGTGAAAGCTCCAGCTCCGACTCGATCGCCTCGACCGACTCCAGATCCCTCAGTGTGATCAGCGCGCCCAACCCCTGCCGGCTCAGGTCGTCGTGGATAAAGTCCACAGAAACTTCAATCCGGCGGCCGTTCTCGATCCGCACCTCCTCCTTGATCAGTGCAATCCGAGCGTCAAACGCCTCGCGCAGAATCCGGCCCAGGGTGGTATTGCGGTTGAAGATCTCCGTCGCCTGCATCCCCAGAACGCGGTCGCGGTCCAGTTGCAGAAAACGCCGCGCTGCCTCTGAAACCAGCACCGCACGGCCATCCCGTGTGAAAAGTAATAACCCATCTTGCAGATTCACAAGGATCTGGTCTATGTTCTCGCGCAAAGCCGAGAAAACTTCTTCCACGCTGCGGATGCGCTGGCCGATTCGTTCAATCTGGTGCGATACCCGCACCGCCGTATCCTGGCGCGTCGCCAATTCGTTCGAACTCAACTCTTCCGGCGTCGGGCTCCAGTAGTCGAGCTGCAGGCTGATTGCCTCCAGAGGCTGCAACGCCAGATTCGATAGCAGCAAGGCCACCAGCAGAGCCGTGCCCAGCGCAAACCCCATCAGCGTGACCGCTTCTCCCAGCCACGGCTTATACACCTCGCGCAGGAATGTGGTGCGCACCCCCACCCGCACGGTCGCAAACGGCTCGCCGTTGCGCTCCAGCGGCACTGAGATCTCGTAAACTCGCGCCTCTTCGCCGAATACACGACGCATCAGGTCCACAGGATTGGCGTCCAGCAGTTCCTTGTAGCTGGGCCGCACCGGCAACGGCTTATCTACGCTTTCAGGGTTGGTGCTGAGCACCGTGCGCAGTTCGTTATCCGCAATGTTGATATCGAACAGCGTCTCTGAATAGCGGTTTCCCGCTTCCAGCACTACCTTCAGCACAGGGCTCGTACGAATGACGTCCCGGCTCAGATCGCGCAGTTGCTCGGGGTGGCTCGGATCCACCGTCCGGTCCTTCAAGCCCGCTTCCAGCGCATTGCGCAGCGCGAACTGAACCTGGTCGGCGACCATCCGGTTGGTGTTGTACGACTGCAACACAGCCGCGTGCAGAAGCTGGCTGACGTAGACCATCGAAAGCAGCCCCGAGATCAGCAACACGAGTGCCGTGATAGCCAGAACGAGTTTTGTTTTCAGTCTCATACGGGGCAGAGAACGCGCAACTACCAATCTGTCGAGTCAGGTTTCCCTAATATATCGCTTATCGGCCAGACTTCGACGGGAGGGCTCTGCTCCTATCGTATGGATTTGTCGCTTCCAGGGAAAGCCCGGAACCCGCCGGGCCACGGATTTTTCCTCTGAGCCCGTCTCCGGGCTGCGGTCAGAGGCCCCCCGCCGGAGCCGCACCTGCCAGCACAATCGGCATCGTGGGGGTGCTCGCCCCCCCCGCCTTTTCGATGGTTACCCCGAACGCCTTAGCCTCAACGCCGATCGGCATATCCGGCATCACCAGGCTGGCGTTTCCAGCCGCATCCGGCTTGAACATGCCGGCGGCCATCGGGGCCCCCTTCATCGGGATCACCCAGAGCTCGTACGTCTTATCGCCAGGCAGAGGCTCCAGGTTGCTGGCCTGCAGCAACAATGCACCCTTTGACCGCATGTAAATGGCTTTCGCCATCGGGGCCGGCTTCGACTTTGCTGCCGTGAGCAGCACGTGCTGGGCGTTGGGAGCGCTCAGCAGTTCCATCACCATCTGCGCCCGCGCGTTGGCCGCCTGCTGCACCTCCACCAACGCAGTCTGCTGCTGCAACTGCCGGTCCAGTGACCGCACGCGCAATTCCAATCCCGCAGCCAGCACCACCAACGCAGCCACCGCGCCCCACGCTACCCACATCGGCCAGGCAGCACGTCCGCGGGGCAGCGCTTCCATCGAGATCACCTGCGCGGGGACCCGCGTCGAGCTTTCACTCTCGGCCGCAACGCCTGCATCCTCCGCGATCCGGGCCTGGAACCTTTGCCGTGCACCCTCCGGGACAGCGTGCTGTTCCACGCTCATTGCCATCAGCGCCAGATCGCCCGCGGCCGCCGCAAGCTCCCCGCGGCACAGAGCACATGCATCCACATGCGCTCGCATCTCCGCCGCCTCTTCAGGCGTAAGTGCGCCCATCGCGTAAAACGCGAGGTCCTCCTGCGGGATGTGCCTGCCGTCTGTCATCTCTGAAAAGCCTTTCTCAGACTGATCAGCGCCATCCGAATGCGCGTCTTCACCGTCCCCAGCGGCTCGCCCTTCTCTTTGGCAATTTCCGCATGAGTCAAGCCGCCGAAAAAAGCCAGCTCCAGACTTTCACGCTGCTCCTGCGGCATACCCTTCAGCACGCCGCGCACACGTTCTATCATCGTGGACCGTTCCACTTCGTCCGCCACGTCGGTCCCGGATTCCAGCACCACATCGTCCACCGAGTCAGACGGCCGTCTCCTGCGCAACGCGTCAATACACCGGTTGCGTACCACTACCGCCAGCCACGCACCCAAAGACCCGCGCTCCGGAGCAAACGACTTGGGATTCTGCCAGACTTGGAAAAAGACCTCCTGCATCACGTCCTCGGCCTGCGCCGGATCTCCCAATACGCGCAGCGCCACTGAGAAGGCCATTCCGCTGTGGCGGTCGAACACCTCTGTCATCGCTCGTTGATCGCGCCCAGCCACCCGTTGCAGCAGCATCCGATCAGCCTCTGCGGAATTCCGCCTCTGCGCATCTCCACTGGAAGAACGCGCGGGGCGAGCAGCCGGATTGGAGAATCCATCGGTCACGAGAGGGAAGCGAAGCCTCTTCATCCTATTGCATTCGGCTCCCGCAACAACACCGCGTCGTGTTCCGTCCGTCCCGCAGACAAAAAAGGGCCCGGCGCCAGAGACGCACCGGACCCCAAAACCAGTAAGCGCAGCGGACTATTTGACCGTTCCATTCAGGCCGTTGGGATAAAACGCGCCGCTCGCCGATCCGCCTCCGTACACAACCTTGAGCACTTGCGTGGTAGTGCGCGCAAACGCCATGGCGTTCGAATCCGCATCGACGATGGTGGCCGCCCCGCTCTGCACACCCACGCCAATGTCGTCGTTGCCCGTGCCGTCCAGCAGCGCGCGTGCGGCTGCAATCTTGCTGGCCGCCCCCTGCGCCGCCGTGCCTGCCTGGAATACACGCAGCCGAATGCTGCCCGCGTGGTACGCCTCCACCGCAAGAATCCCGGCGGCTTTGTCGAGATAAGTTTTGTTGCTGATGAGGCCCGCGGCTCCCAGGTATGCCGTCACGCCCACGTCCTCAAAGATGAACGCGCCCAGCAAAAAGTTCGCTTCGCTCGCAAACGGATCGAAGCTCGACCCCAGCCCTGCGGCTCCGGCCAGCGCATTGAAGCTGTTCATCAGGTCGATGTTCGGCATCGCCACTGCGCTCGTTCCCAGCGCCGTGCGCAGAAACTTCACGTGGTTCTGCTCTTCCGTCGCCAGCTCGTTGGCAAAGTCCTTCAGCGCCGGCGTGGTAAATGAAACCGCCGCATTCGCCTTCACCGTCACCTTCCCGCCCGCGGTTCCTCCGCCACTCGCCGTGCCGATGCCCACCTGGTCGATGGTCTTGCCCGTAGTCGCCAGCGTGTAGAACTGCGCCTCCAGGTATTCCAGATTCAGCGCAAAGTTCAGAATGTCCGCGTCCGTCACAGTCTGCGCCGCCGCACTCCGGCTCAGTGCCATTCCGGCCAGCGCTGCGCCGCCCATCAGCATGGCAGACCGCCGATTCAGCCAGCCGCCTTCCGCAGTCGTGTTCTCCAGTTTGCTCAGCATGGTTGATCTCCTCAGCTCGCGCTCGACGTGATGGTTCCGTTCAGTCCATTGGGAAAGAAGCCGCCCTTGCTCACCGAGCCGGCCGTAGCATTCAAATACACGATGTGCAGTACCTGGTCGGTCGTGCGGTCGTACGCAATCGAGTCCGAATCCGCCGCCACAATCGTGCCGGTGGAAACCGATGTTTCGCCGCCCCCGCCCGCCGCTCCCCGCAGCGCCGAGATCTTGTTCGCATACGTGACTGCGCTTCCCCCCGTCTGCGCAATCAGCGTCCGTATCTCGCCCGCGTGATACGCTTCCACCGCCATGATCGCCGCCGCCGCCTGCAGGTTGGCCACGCTGCTCAGCAGCCCCGCCGCTCCGTGGTACGCCGTCACCCCCACGTCTTCAAACACGAACGCCCCCAGCAGAAAACTCTCTTCATCCGCGAAAGGATTGAAGGCCGGACCGATCCCCGCCGCCGAAGCCGCTGCGTTGAATGCATCCGTGAAGTTGATCGCCGGCCGCGCTACGGCTGACGTTCCCAGGGCCTTGCGCAAAAACTGCACATGCGCCTGCTCGTCATCCGCAATCTCCATCGCGTATTGCTGAATGGCCTGTGTCTTGAACGGAACCTGCGCGCCCCCCGTTACCGCGCCCGCGCTCGATCCGATATCGGAGTTGGCGAGCCCTGTGCCCGTAGCCGCCCGCAGGTAGAACTCGGCCTCCAGGTATTCAAGATTCAATGCAAAATTGAGAACATCGGCATCCGTAATCGTCGGGTTCGGCGTTGGCGTCGTCACCTTCGACGAGCCGCCGCAGCCTGTCGCCGCAACCGCCGCCGCGCCGGCCGTACAACCCACCCCCGCCAGAAAATTTCGCCGGGACAGACCTCTCCTTATAACCGCACTCATTGGACCCACGTGTTTCCTCCTGAACGCCGGTTGAGAAGGGAAGGGCGTTCAGAGGCAGTACGTGCCGGATGGATTTTTGGATTTAGGAGTTAGGAACGATATTGGCGATTTCAGACCGGGAGTGAAGGATCGCTTCCCCCGCCCGGCTTCTGCCGGCCAGCCAGGTGCCCCTCACGCCGGCTGCCCGGCGTGGCTGTACTCCTTCAGCTTGTTATGCAGCGTCTTCAGGCTCACGCCCAGAATCTCCGCTGCACGCGTCTTGTTCTGGCCCGTCGCTTCCAAAGTTTTCAGGATCAGCATCCGCTCGGCTTCATCCACCGTGTTGCCCACTCGCACCGGCACCACGCTCGTGTCGTCCGCCAGCGGAGCAGCCGTGTGCTGCTTCCCAAAGCCTGGCGGTAGATGCCCCGCATCCAGTGGGTTGCCGTCCGGGCACAGAATCACAGCGCGCTCCACCGTGTTTCGCAACTCCCGCGCATTCCCCGGCCAGTTGTACGCAATCATGCGGTCCAGAAACGACGGCGCCAGCCCCGCTACCTTGCGGCCGTGCTTGGCGTTCATCTCCCTCAGCATGGCCTCCGCCATCGCCGGCAGATCCTCCAGGTGCGTGCGCAGCGGCGGCATGTGGATGTGGAACACGCTAAGCCGGTAGAACAGGTCTGCGCGCAGATTCCCGCCGGAGATCGCATCCTCCGGACTACGATTCGTCGCTGCAAGCACCCTTACATCCACGTCCACTTCGTTGCGCGCGCCCAGCCTGCGCAGCTTGCGCTCTTCCAGTACGCGCAGCAGCTTGGCCTGCGTGCCAAAAGGCATCTCCGCCAGTTCGTCCAGCAGCAGCGTGCCCTCCGTCGCCAGTTCGAAACACCCGATGCGCCGCTCCAACGCGCCTGTAAACGAACCCTTCTCGTGACCGAAAATCTCGCTCTCGATCAGCGTCTCAGGAATAGCCGCGCAGTTCACCGCAACAAATGGATGTGGCTTCCGCGGGCTCAGGTCGTGCAGCGTCCGCGCCACCAGCTCTTTTCCCGTGCCGCTCTCTCCCGTGATCAGCACCGACACATTGGAAGATGCGATCTGTTCGATCAGCGAAAAGATCTCGCGCATCGCCTTCGACGTGCCCACCATCGAGCCCAGAACGCCCGACTCGCGCAGCCGCCGCCTCGCCACCTCCAGCTCGATCTCCGTCTCCCGCTGCCGCGTGGCGTTCGCCAGAATATTTCGTAGCCGCGTCGCATCCACCGGCTTGAGCAGAAAATCGTATGCCCCCAGCTTCATCGCATCCACAGCGGTTTGGATCGTTCCCTGCGCCGTGAGCAAAATAACGGAAACATTCGACCTGAAGTTGTGCCCCTCTTCGGCAATCCGCGACAGCAACCCAATCCCATCCAGGCGCGGCATTTTCAAGTCCGTCACCACAATCGACGGGCTCCACGCCAGAATCTTCTCCCACCCCTCAAGACCGTCGCGTGCCGTTTCCGTGCGATAGCCCCATCCGGAGATGAGTTCGGCGAGCCCCATCAACGCGTTGGGCTCGTCTTCGACAATCAGAACTTTCACTCCGCTCGGCATATATCCACGCTGCGCTTCCATCGCGCCATTCCTAATGTTCTACCACGCCTGAATCGGGCAGTCTGTGAGCCGCAAAAAGCGTCGTCGCCCGCACTTCGCTCAAGGTCAGCCGGCCTTTTCCGTCAACTCCGCCCATCGCGCATAGAGCGCTTCACTCTCCTCCTCGGCCGCCGCCAATTCGGCCAGCGCCTGCTGCAGCGCCGTCGCGTCACTGGCAATCTCCGGCTGCTCCAGCCTGCCGCGCGCCGCCTCGAGCCGTGCATCGGAAGCCTCCACCCGCTGCTCGATCGCCGCAAACTCCCGCGCTTCCATGTACGAGAGCTTCTTCTTCGCGGCGGCCCCCCCTGGCGCAACGGAATCGGTCGCAGCACCGCTCGGCATCGCCTCGCCTTTGCCGGTCGGTTCCCGCTCCTCCTCCATCCATTGTTCCCACTGGCCAAAATCAGCAAACAACCCGATGTGCCCTTCGCCGTCCAATCCCACCACCGTCGTCGCCACTCGATTCAGCAAGTAGCGATCGTGCGTCACCAGCACCAGCGCGCCGGGAAACTCCAGCAGATTGTCTTCCAGAATCTCCAGCGTCGGAATATCCAGATCGTTCGTGGGCTCGTCCAGCAGCAGCACGTCCGCCGGCTGCAGCATCAGCCGCGCAATCAGCACCCGTGCCCGCTCGCCGCCGCTCAGATTGTTCACCGGTTGATTCAACTGCTCGCCCGTAAACAAAAATCGCGCCGCCCAGCTCGCCACATGCACCGGCCGCCCATTGTGGATCACTGAATCGCCTTCGGGCGCCAGCGCCCGCCGCAGCGTCAATGAAGTATCAAGCTCCCGCATCTGGCTGAAGTACACCAACCGCAACGCATCGGCGCGCTTCACATGGCCCTCCGCCGGTTCTATCTCCCCGCGCAGCAGCCGCAGCAGCGTTGTCTTCCCGCTGCCGTTTGGCCCCACCAGGCCCACCTTGCTCCCCGCGATCAGACTGAAATTCAACCCGCTGAACAGCCGCCGGCCGCCCATCTCGCACGCCACATCCTCAAACTCAACCAGCCGCTTCGTCTTCCTCTGGCTGGCCGCAAAGTCGATCCCCGCCGACCCCTGCGCCGTGCGCGTGTGCATATCCGCAAGCTGGCCAATCATTGCGTTCGCCGTGTCGATGCGTGCCTTCGATTTCGTGGTCCGCGCCTTCGGCCCCCGCCGCAGCCATTCCACTTCCGTGCGCACGCGGTTGCGCAGCGACTCCATCTGCCGGTTCTGCGATTCCAGATACGCCTGCTTGTCTTCCAGAAAACGGCTGAAGCTGCCTTTCACTCGCAGCAGCCCTTCCGCATACACCCGGTTCAGCTCGATGATCTGCGTGCACGTCGACTCCAGAAAGTAGCGGTCGTGGCTCACCGTAACCACCGCAAACGAAGCCGCTGCCAGCAACTCCTCCAGCCACTCAATGCCCGCCAGATCCAGATGATTCGTCGGCTCATCCAGCAGCAACACATCGGGCGCACTCACCAGCGCCTCCGCAATAGCCAGCCGCTTGCGCCACCCGCCCGACAACGAAGCCGCCTCCGCATCCAGACGGTCGAAGCCCGTCCGGCCGGCCAGTTCCCGCAATCGCCCCTCGCGTTCGGCCTCGCTCACGTGCGCCGCCGTCATCGCGCGCTCCAGCACCTCCCGCACCGTCAGCCCCGGCTCAAACTGCGAGTCCTGCGGTACATACGCCGTGCGCGCCCGCCGCCGCACCGCCAGCTCTCCCGCATCCGGATCTTCCTGCCCCGCCAGCACCGCCAGCAGCGTTGACTTGCCCGCGCCATTGGGACCGATCAGACCGATCCGGTCGCCGTCCTCCACCGTGAACGAAATACTCCGGAACAGCGGCACAGCCCCAAATTGCTTGGTGACGGATTGAGCGTTGAGAATCGGTGGCATCTCTTTCAGGTTAACGGATGCCACACCCTGCATTTGGTATAAAGGGCTCGGTGTCAGAACGCTTTGGAAGGTGTACGATGCGGAAATTACGAGCGGGCGTGGTGGCGAGTGCCATCCTGTTGGCGGCCGGAGCAGCCTCAGCTCAGGACTGTGCTGGCCTCAAAAATCTCCGGCTGGACTCCACCGAGATCACCGCTGCCGACACCGTTACCTCCGGCACCCTCGATCTCCCTGAAGCCGTCAGCCTTCACGATCTCCCCGCGTTCTGCCGCGTGCAGGGCATCATGCGTCCCGGCAGCGACTCCAAAATCCGCTTCGAAGTGTGGCTGCCCGCAAAGAATTGGAATGGCCGAGAGCTTGGCGTCGGCAACGGCGGATTCGCCGGAGTCATCGGTTATCAGCAGATGGGTGGATATCTCCTGCGCGGATTCACCGTCTCCGGCACCGACACTGGACATCAGGCCAACGGCACCGACGCAACCTGGGCCTTTCAACATCCCGAAAAAGTAAAAGACTTCGGCTGGCGTTCCATTCATCTCACCGCGCAACGCAGCAAAGAGATCCTCCGCGCCTACTACGGCAAGCCGCAGCAGAAATCCTACTTCGATGCCTGCTCCGATGGCGGCCGCGAAGCCCTCATGGAGGCCCAGCGTTTTCCCGACGACTACGACGGTATCCTCGCCGGAGCGCCCGCCTACGCATGGTCCACCCTGCTCGCCTCCGGCGTCTCTGCCATGCAGGCCCTCGGCGATCCCACCGCCTACATCTCCTCCTTCAAGCTGCCCGCCATCCAGAAAGCCTCGCTCGACGCCTGTGACTCCCTCGACGGCGCAAAAGACGGCATCATCGGCGATCCCAGCCAATGCCGCTTCGACCCGCAGGTCCTCCTCTGCAAAGGAGAAGAGTCGCTCGACTGCCTGACTCAGCCGCAAATCAAAACCCTGCAGACTCTCTACAACGGCGCCCGGAGCAAAACCGGCCAGCCTCATGGATTCGGCTTCTCCATGGGCGACGAGCTCGGCTGGGCCCATTGGATCGTCGGAGAAGATCCTGAAGCATCGGCCTTCTCCCAATTCGTTCGCAACGACTTCCGCTACATCGTCACCGGCGATCCCAAATGGAATGGCCTCACCGCGGACCCCGACGCCATGATGACGCTCTCGCACGATAAATCTGCGGAAGACCTCGACTCCACCGACCCCGATCTGAGCAAGTTCTCCGCCCGCGGCGGCAAACTCATCCTCTATCACGGCTGGAACGACCCCGCCATTGCCCCCGGCTACACCATCGACTACTACAAGCAGGTGCGGCAGAAGATGGGCGCCGACAAGACCGGTTCGTTCGTGCGTCTCTATATGGTTCCAGGGATGGAACACTGCATCGGCGGCCCCGGAGCCACCGCGTTCGGACAATTCGGCGTACCTACCGAGAAAGGCTCCAGATTCGGCCTGTTCGATTCGCTCGAGAACTGGGTCGAGAAGGGCGCCCCCGACGACAACGTCATCGCCACCCGATTCGCTCCGCAAGGCAATGCCGCGCATCAGCCTTCACTCACCCGCCCCCTCTGCGCCTACCCCACAGTGCCGAAGTACAAAGGCTCCGGCGACATCAACGACGCCGCCAGCTTCGCCTGCGCGCAGCCATAGCCGGTCCCGCAACCAGCGGACGACAATCGTGACCGCCAGGCAGCGCCCGCCGTTTACTGTCGTGACAGCCATCACCGACTCCCACCCGCAATGCTGCCAACATACTTGGGCCATCCAAAGCAGGGAGCTGCAATGCGCACTCGGGCCATCAACACTCGAAACCAAACAGAGTCAAGATGCCTGTTAACTATAAAAGGCAATTATCCCTTGACATCAAGTAGAATAAATGGGATACTGTCTTTGCCATGAAACCCAAGCAGAGCATCCCGAAGCACTTACGCTTTACGATTCAGGACTTTAACAATCAATTCCCGAACGATGATGCGTGTTTGGATTGGCTGAAAGACTCCAAATTCCCCGCTGGCCTGATTCCTTGCGCCAAGTGCGGCAAGGACCGCAAACATCACCGCGTAACAGGTCGCCCCGCCTATGCCTGTGACTACTGCGGAAGCATGGTTTCCCCGATGGCCGGAACCATCTTCGAGAAGTCCAGCACGTCACTGCGGATTTGGTTCTATGCCATGTACCTGATGAGCGCAACCCGCTGCGGCATCTCCGCAAAGCAGCTTCAGCGCGAGACTGGCGTAACCTACAAAACCGCTTGGCGCATGTTCAAGCAGATTCGCACCCTGATGTCGGAAGATGTCAGTTTGGAGGGCGAAGCGGTGGAGATGGATGAAACCTACGTTGGTGGGAAGCGGCGCAATGGTAGCCGTGGCCGCGCTACCAATGGCAACAAAACCTGTGTCGTGGGCGTCGTAGAGCGCACAGGCAAGGGCCGGGTGATCGCCATGCCCGTTACGGATGCCTCAAAGAAGACTCTTCACGGAATCGCCAAAGAGTACATCTTGCCTGAGTCTACGGTCTTCACAGACGATTGGAGCGGCTATCATGGTCTGGAGCAGGTCAACGGCTACCAGCATCGCCGCATCAATCACAGCGCTGGCGTGTACGTCATGGGCGACGTTCACACGAATACGATTGAGGGATTTTGGAGTCTGGTAAAGAGGGGAATCGGCGGGGTATATCACTCGGTAGGCAAGGAATATCTGCCCTCTTACCTGAACGAATACACTTGGCGCTACAATCGCAGAAACGAACAGGTTCCGATGTTCACTTTGCTTTTGAATGAGGTTTCGGGGCGGCCTGAGTAGTAGCCGATCGCCTCAAGAGGGAATGGAACGAGTCTGCGGTTAGTGGCCGCATTTTCTCCTGAACCTCTTTTGATGGCTTGAAATCTTGATGTTTCGCGCTCGGTTTCGCGTCGCTAGAGTTCCCGCTCATGCCGCTATAAACCTCCGCTTAGGCGGAGTGTATCACGATCCGCCGGAAAGGCGGACGTGTCACTCCCCGAAAAACTGGGCTCCGAAATCACGCACGATTGCTTTTACCAATCCAAGGCAGTGTGTCAATGCGTCTTGCACGAACATCCCGTCACAGGCGAGGCCAGTATCGGCGAACTGTACAGACTTGGCCGCCTGCATCTCCACTTTCACTTCACCTGGACTTGGAGTAGGGATAGCGCTGGAAAGATCAAATCGGATGATGTCTGCGCCACCTTCAAAGGGCTTCCACTTGGGGTCCGGAATAGCTTTCTCACTAACGCTCCCGTTGGGGAGCGTTACGCGAAACCACGTCACAGCGTAATGCTCTCGCGCGATGATGAGCAGGCGGTGTTTATCGATTATGTCCAACTTATGAAGAACCCAGATATCGGACTCTTCCGGGACATCGTAAGCCTTGTAAGGCTGACACCTCTCAAGCTCTGCAAGGGCGGCGCTACTGACAAATGGGGCGACTTTTCGTTTTACGATGCTATCGAAACCGTTCCCCTCCTTAGTAAGGCAAACGGGGAACATGGTTTTCTCAGCGGCCTCGGGGGGAGCATGATTCAAGATAGCGAGTTGGTAGACCAGATGATCGAGAGCCGAACGCATATTGTGAACGCAATCCCCAACGATAAGAGGGAAATCAGTGCCAATTGGGCCAAAATTGCTGAGGGCGATGAGAATCTGGTTGTGCCGCTGTCGGTGCGTATTGAAGGGGATCGGCTCAATCTTAGATTCCGTGCTCAAAGTAGCATTGAGAGCCGACTTGACCTGAGCGAGATAGCCTTGCGCACGCCCAATTTTGGCGCGAACTGATTTCAAGCACGGAGACTCCATGCGCCAATTGTACTACTTGACGCGAGGGGATAATTGCCCTATAAAATTAATGAATTACATCTTTTTATTTCCACAGACCCCCTTGACAAGATTTCGGCAGTTTCCTATATGTTTCAATAACTTACAGTTTTCCACAGGGTGGAGACTTTTCGTGTCCCCTTCGCTTTTAAGCCTTGGTTACTAAAGATTGTTTCATTGGTAACCTATGACGGGTTGTTTATCAATCGATAACTACAGGCGGACCAAAGGAGCAGGGAACCGAGGGCAGGGAAGTCCCCGGTCGATGCCCGGATCCCTCGCGAGCCCCAATGGTAATGCCCAATTCGGCACGTGACTTCTTTCCGGAACGGTGCGAGTACCAAAGTGCTGTGTACACGTTGTCACGGCCGTCTCCCGTGTGTATACGGCAGGTCACATCGCAGCCGTCAATCCTGCATCCCCATTCCCATAAATTGCTGAATTTGAACGGTATCCCCAAATGGCACCGGGATTGCTCCTACAGGGGCAAGCCCGGCTCGCCGGAAATCTCAAACCAAACCCACGGGGAGAAAAAAATGAACAATACCATGCTGAACCTCTACATCAAGTTCCAGAATCTCAAGAGCTCGCTCATGCAGGAAGAAGGCCAGGACCTGGTTGAGTACGCCCTTGTTGTTGCCTTGATCGCTCTGGCTGCCACTGCCGGTATGAAGGCCCTCGCGACCGACATCAGCGCCGCATTCAACAGCGTCGGAAGCCAGCTCAGCGCCGACGTGTAGTCCGTCCCGGAGCCTCAAAACAGAGGCTCTTGTCCCCATGTCCGTGGGGGGGACGACAGCGCGACAGGGTCTGGCGCCCTGTCGCTCCCCCCACGCAACTTTGGAAGGATCGGGCGAGGCTGCTTCCGGCAGCTTCTCCCCCCTTCAGCTTGACCTCCACGGTCGAGTGAGCTGGCGGCGCCCCTCGCCTCTTTCCACCCTGACCCGGCGACTCCGCGCACGCCATGAAGCAGCCGCAAACCGCGCGATACCCGGCACGAATCCCAAATTCCAGCCGCGCCGCGGCGTTCCAATGCGTCCGCCCCGTCGGCCCGCGTCGCCCTGATGAAACGACCTGAGATGACGATCTGCCCAACCATGTCGCGCCGTACCGTCCTGTTCTGGCTCCTGCTTTCTACCGCCGCCTCCGTCGGCTGGGGATATTGGATCGGATATACCAAGAACGCCGGCTTCGGAGACTTCCGCGCCGTCTACTTCGCCGCGCGCACCGCGATCGCTCACCAAGATCCCTACAATCCCACTGAATTCCTCCAGGTCTACCAGCGCGAGGGAGGGGAAATCCCCACCGACCCCGTTCGCCTCCGCGACTTTCGTCGCGCCATTACCGTCTGCGTTAACCTGCCCTCCACGCTCCTGGTCGTGATGCCCATTGCGCTTCTCGGCTGGCTCCCGGCTCAGCTCGTCTGGATGGTCCTCATGCCCGCCGGATTCCTGCTCGCCGCCTGGCTCATTTGGGACCTCGCCGAGGGCCGAGCACCCACCATCACACTGTTCCTCCTTTGCCTCCTGGTAGGGAACTGTCAGGTTCTCTTGCAGCTCGGCAACGCCTCCGGAATGTCGGTGGTCCTTGGCGTCATCGCAGTCTGGTGCTTCCTCCGGGAGCGTTACATCCCGGCTGGAATCCTCTGCATGACGCTTGCCCTCGCCATCAAACCGCAGGAGGTCGCCTTCATCTGGCTCTACCTCGTGCTGGCCGGAGGTGCGCTTCGCCGACGCGCCTGGCAAACCCTCATCGTCACTCTGATCCTCGTCGCCGTGAGCATCGCCTGGGTGTCGCACGTTTCCCCCAACTGGCTCGCGGAGTGGCACGCCAACGCTGCCTCAACCACCGTGCACGGCGATCTCAACGACCCAGGTCCCACCTCGATCGGAAACACGAAGGTGGGTATGATCATCAGCCTCCAGTCGGTGCTCAGCTTCTTTGAAGACGATCCGGCCATTTACAACCCTCTTACCTGGCTGATGGTCGGAATCCCCATCCTGATCTGGGCTGTCATCGCCGTTCGATCCCGCCCTTCCAGGCAGTACACGTGGCTTGGAATTGCCTCGATCTCAGCGCTGAGTCTCCTCCCCGTCTACCACCGCCAGTACGACGCCAAGCTTCTGTTCTTGTGTATCCCCGCTCTGGCCGTTTTGTGGGGTGAGGGAAGTCGGCTGCGAAAACCTGCGATTCTGGTGACCACCGCCGGCATATTACTTACCGCCGATGTACCACTCGCGATCTTCAACCTGATCAACAAGGCTCTGCATCTGCCCCAGGACGAACTTGCCGGAAAGTTGGCGGCAATCCTCCTGACCCGTACACCCACTCTGGCCCTGGGAGCCATGGGCGCTTTCTACCTGTGGGCCTATATCCGCTGCGCCTGGGCCGCACTGTCCGAAGAGCGCAACATGCCTGCTCTTGTCACCGGCGCAAACGTAACCAGTTGTTTATTTGAAGTTGGCGAGTAGGAACGACGCCACAGCAATAAATCCCCTACGTCCGATAATGGATATTCGGGATAGTGCAAAGAACTGGGTGAATTTCTGCCTGGCCGACGATGAAAACTGGGGCGTTCCCTGCCGTTTTCGGGCCCTACATCTTGTAGCGGCCAAGATCTTCGTCGTTCAGTCCTTCGAGCCAGCCGCGCTGTTGTTCACTGCTCTGACCTTCCGTGCTGGCCGAGGTGCCGATGCGGGCTGACTGCAGCACCTTTTCGGCCACATAGATTGGGCAGTCGAATCTGAGGGCCAATGCGATCGCATCGGACGGACGGGCGTCTACAATCACCGGCTCGTCTCCCTGGCGCAACCACAGGACCGCGAAGAAGGTATCCCCCCGAATCTCAGTGATGACTACGCGATCCAGCTGCCCATTCAAGTGATGGATCAGGTTTCGCGTTAGATCGTGCGTCATGGGGCGCGGTGCCGCGAGCTTTTCCAGTTCGAGAGCGATGGCGTTCGCCTCGAAGGGTCCCACCCAGATGGGCATAACGGAATCGGAGGCGGGATCTTTGAGGACGACAATCGGCATGTTTGTAGCCGGGTCCATCATGAGTCCGCGAATTCTGACCTCGATGTCCATAAATCCTCTTGTGACTTTTGACGTGCGGTCCTGAGGTTTAGACGGCTTCGCCTACCAGGCTGTTTGGATGCGTGGCAGTGATCCGTACTTTCAGATAACTGCCCGGAGCCGGAGCGATGGGGTTCGGCCAGGTGAAATTCACAGGTTTGTTCTGGCTGCTGCGGCCCGAGACCTGTCCGCGCGCCGGATTCTGGCCTTCGACCATCACTTCCATTACCTCACCTAAGTGGTTCGCGTAATTGGCTCTTTGAATCTCCCGCTGGCGATCAAGCAGCACTTGAAGCCGGTGTGCCTTCTCGGCTTCAGGAATGGAATCGATCATGACCAGAGCCGGCGTGTTCGGCCGCGGTGAATACTTGAAACCGAAGACGCCATCGTACTGCACTTCGGCCAGCAGGTCCATGGTTTGGATGAAATCCTCTGGAGTTTCGCCGGGAAAGCCGACGATAATGTCGGTGGAGAGCGAGATGGTGCGTTTCGCTGCCCTGATCCAGCTGATTCGTTCCAGGTACCAGTCGCGGGTGTACTCCCGTGCCATGGCTTTCAGGACGCGGGATGAGCCTGACTGAACCGGCAGGTGCACGTGGTCGCAGAGGGACGGGAATGCGTCGATGGCTTCGACGATGTCCTTTGTGAAATCGCGGGGATGGCTGGTGGTGAAGCGGACGCGGCGGATTCCGGGGACCTGGCTGACGGCGGCGAGGAGTTCAGCGAAGCTCAACTTCCCTTCCGCGTCCTTGAAGCTGTTGACGTTCTGGCCGAGGAGCTGAATCTCGGTATAGCCAAGGTCTGCGATTCGGCGCGCTTCCTCGAGGACGGAGCTGGAGGTGCGGCTGCGCTCTTTACCGCGGGTGTACGGGACGACGCAGTAGGCGCAGAACTTGTCGCAGCCTTCGATGATGGTGATGTAGCCGCGGTAGGGGTTCTGGCGCGAGGTGTACTCGGTCTCGAAGGTCTCGTCGGTCTGTCGGTCGTCGAGGCCGGTGATACGGTGCTCGCCGGCTTCAAGTCGGGAGAGCATTTCGGGGAGCTTGCGGTAGGACGCCGATCCTGAGACGAGGGAGACGTAGGGCGCGCGCTCGAAGATCTTCTCGCCTTCCTGCTGGGCGACGCAACCGAGCACGCCAAAGCGCTTACCGGCTTTGTAGAGCTTCTTATAGTCGTTGAGGCGGTTGAAGACCTTCTGCTCTGCTTTGTCTCGGATGGAGCAGGTGTTATAGAGGATGAGCCCGGCTTCCTCCTCCGAGTCGACCCGGCGGTAGCCCTCACGCTGCAGAGTGCCAATCACCTTCTCGGAGTCGTGCGCGTTCATCTGGCAGCCGAAGGTCTCAAGGTAGAAGGTTTTCTCGGGCGCCATAGCACTCTTGAGTATACCGTGAGGATGGTTCCGAGGCCGCCGGGCTCTGGCACGTGTTTACTGAACTGCAAACTTCCGCCTGCCGCAATGAGTGGGACCGTGGACTGTAAACGGGATGAATCCGCAGGAGAATTAAGAGGAATTGCCTGTGGATAAGTGATGTGGCTCACATTTGACTCGTATCTATCATTTTTATAATCAATATGTTACGTTTCAAGGTGAGTCGAAAGGCAAAAAAAAGCGCACTAGGTAATGTTTTAGTTAACTGTTGGTCGATCAAGTGGTCGATCAAGTGTGCGCCTGCTGCGTGTAGAGCCGGATATGGGGCCGATTTGGACACACTGAACCATCGGCCATGAACGGCACGGAAATGATTATGGGGAAGTTGGCTCGAACGGGGATGTATCGGCTGTCACAGTTCTCAATGCATTCCGGCAAAGCGGTGGCTGCGACTGGTTTTCCGCATCCTGTGAAGTTGTGCCGTGACGCCTATGCCGCCTCGAAGCTCTCCGGGGGGGGTGGGGGGTGGGGGGCGGATGGCCCCCACGAGCGCTGCCGTTTCCGGGGAAAAACAGCAACGCGACTCATCCGGGATTCAGGCAGGAAAGCGGGGTTCAACCAAACCACCGGTGCGAGACCTGGGGAATGTGATCGCGGCTCAGAGGTCCCTTACAAACAAAGCCGTGGGATTGCCACCCGAGGTACTGCTGACGATGCGCACCTGGTCACCTTTATCCGCGCGGAAGTGGTCTCCGGGAAGGGCGCCGGTGGTGCTCTCGGCTACTGTCTTGGGGTCGATGCTGAAGTTCTGCACTTTGCCGGATTTGTCCTGCACGGAGAGAGTGTGCGCGTGGGAGTCATACTTCGTGACGGTGCCTTCAGTCGAACTGAACGGGCCTGCGCCGAGGCTTTTGAGCGCCACCACGGTGCGGGAGTCGCCTTTTCCGTAGTAGTAGAAAACAATGACATAGGCGCCCTGCTTGTCGAAGGCGTCGGCCGCGGTGCTGTCCGCCTCAATGCGTTTGTCGAAGGCGATCCGCGCCTTCCCATTGGTATAGAGCTGGAAATCAGTACGGGGGCCATTGTCCACCAGGACGGAGATGGTTTTGGCGGCGCTGTTGATGGCCGCAACGGTTCCGGTGACCGCGTGGATCATTTCCTGGGCATGTGTGAGACCCGGCATGGCAGCCACGCAGGCTGCTGCCAGCAAACATGTGCGCGAGAAGGCTCGCATCATGAGCTTTACTCCTGAGCTGAATTGAGTTGCAAGGCAACGTGCAGAGGGCCCGTCGCCGAATGCGATGAGTATAGTCCGGCGACCGTTCATGTCGCAATACGATGCTTATGCCGAACCGCAGGTTATCGGTCGTTGGGCTATTCGTGCCGGCGTGCGAACAGGAGGAACTCCTGGTTCCCTTCCGCGCCGGTGATCGGCGATGGGATAACGCCCACGATGCGCCAGCCTAGCGAGCGCACGCAATCCGTCACCTTGTCGATAGCCAGTTGGTGCGCGGCGGGATCGCGCACGATGCCACCCTTGCCGACGTTTTCCCGGCCGGCTTCAAACTGGGGCTTGATGAGGATGACGGCCTGGTGCAGCGCCGGGGCCGCCTCGAACACAGGCTCCAGAAGCAGCGTGGCGGAGATGAAGGACACGTCCATGACCAGCAGCGACGCCTCACGACCGAGCGATCCCGGCTCCAGCAGGCGCGCGTTGGTGCGTTCCATCAGGCGTACGCGCGGGTCGTTGCGCAGTTTCATGGCGATCTGACCGAAGCCGGTGTCGACGGCGGTTACGGTTGCCGCGCCGCGCTGCAGCAGGCAGTCGGTAAAGCCGCCGGTGGAGGTGCCTACGTCAATGCAGGCGCGATCCTGGATCGCGATCCGCCAGTGATCGAGCGCCCCTTCGAGCTTGAGTCCGCCGCGGCTAACGTACTTCAGGTCTTCGCCGAGGAGGCGAATGGCAGCCTCAGAGGCAACCGCCGCGCCGGGCTTGTCGACCTTCTGCTCGTTGACGAGCACGCGGCCGGCGAGGATGAGCGCACGGGCACGCTCGCGGCTGGGCACCAGCCCGCGGTCGACCAGCAACACGTCAATGCGCACCTTTGCGGCCACAGTTCTACGTTATCCTTCTTCCCGAAAATGAAGAGGGCCGTCCCGGCGGGAACGGCCCTGATTCGCGATGCGCCCGAGGTAATTACGGGATGGGCATCCTGGAGCAGGTGGCACTCGCCGGGGCCAGAACGTTGGGCGGCAAGTTGCAGGGTTGCCCGTAGCCGGGCTTGCGGCTGACCACGGTGACATTGCCCTTGTTTGCGTCCTGGGTGGTAACGCGCACGTCGACAATGTTGCCCTGCACCAGCACGTTGGCGTCGATGATGTCCTGATCGGTGCGGAGGATGGTGAGGTAAGGGCTGTCCGGCGATGCCGCATAGACCTTGCCGTAAAGCGAGTTCTGCGTTGAAGCGACCGTGCGGGGATGGCCGTTGACGGGCAGAGTCTTGGTCAGGGTGTGGCTGGTGAGATCCACGATGCTGACGGTGCCGTCCGCCTGGTTTGCGGTGTAGGCGCGGCTGCCGTCGTTGAGCACGGTGACGCTGGCGGGATTGGTACCGACCGGAATCGTGTACGTTGTGCCGAAGGTCGGGCTGTCGTTTCCGTAGATGTCCAGGCTCACGTCAATGACGTTGATGGCGTTGCCGTCGTAATCCGATACCACCATCTGGCTGGTTTTGGCGTTGTACTCGGCATAGACGGGCCCGGCGATTGCCGGAACGCCAGCGCCGCCGAGGCCGGCCGATGTGGAGAGGGGCAGGCGGGGATGGGAGAAGTACTGCTGCCCGGCCTGATTGGTGCATCCGGTGGGCGGGGGGCAGCGGTCATTGAGCGTGTTGTTCTCGCTGTCGATCACGGTGATGGTGTCATCGCCGCGATTCAGCACAAACAAGCGCCTGCCGTCAGGGGACTGAACACCGTAAACCGGGCACTTGCCGAGCGGGATGCGCGCGGAAACGGTGTTGCTGGCGGTTTCAATGGCGTCGGCCTCGCCGAGGGCCGCGGTGGTGCGCGGGGCTACGTTGCAGGCCACGCCGGTCGAATCTGAAAAGCCCTGCGAGATAACGTAATTGCGCTGCCCGATTGAAGAGGGTCCAATGACGGTCAACGGAGTGGCCGCGACCGGGATGGCCAGCTTGAATGTGGCGGGAAACCCACCGAGGACATCCACCACGTCGCCGGAGAGGTCAGCAGCGTAGAGGCCTGCGGACGGCGAAAACAGGTTCAGGACCTTCGCGGTCGCGGGCAACGTGGTGTATTCCACGTTCTTCTGCTGGAGCGTTGCGGTGACGGGGAAGTTGGTCAGGGTGCCATCGCTGTTGACGGTATAACCGTTGGAACCGGTCTGATCGATGGTGAAGGAGGTTGGTCCCGGGCCGATGGGCGCGGTGGCCATGATGGTATCGCCGGAATAATCGATGATGGTGGCCACGCCCGGAGTGGTGCTGGAGGGCGCGGAAACCACGGCCACGAGCGACGCGGGCTGCGAAGCCGGCCCACTGGGGCTGGTCGGTGTGATGACCGGCCGATAGCCCGCACCACATCCCGCCACCATGGCGCCGGACACAACGAAAGCGGTCGCCTGAACCAACCGCATTTGCGCCTGGTTAAAACGTGAAAAACAAAGCTTCATTCAGTTTCGTTCCTGCTTACTCAGGTGATTGTAAATCAGCGTACCGCCGGTTCTGATCGGATGGGGTTTAGACGAAGGATACCGGCGGACGTTGGGAAGAAAGTGCAGAGCCATCCCGCCGCGAGGCAGGAGGTTTGCTTCCGGTTTCCTATTTCTGCCCTACGACTTCCACAATGGAGCTGTCGGAGTCGCTCCACGCCGCGGCGCCCTCATGCGTCAATTTCTGCGCGCCATCGTCCCACTTGAGGTGGGTGATGGATCCGGCGCCGTTCTCATAGGCGTAGGTAACGCCGTCGTCGTTGAAGAGGGTGAAGCTGGAATCCGCGCCGGGATACACACGCACCTTGGCAATGGACTGTTTGTCGTGCGTGCTCTCAACCATGGAGCCGAAGGGGATGATGGACCCGGCGCGCACGAAGAGCGGAATCGTGTCGATGGGGGCATCCACCTTAATGGTCTGGCCGCCTTTCACCTTTTCGCTGGTCCAGTAGTTGTACCAGTCGGATCCGGCGGGCAGGTAGACCTCGCGGGTGGTGGCTCCCTGCTCCGTGACCGGGGCGACAAGGAACGCGGGGCCAAACATGTACTCGTCGCCCATATCAGCCACCTTGGGATCGTCGGGGAAATCGAGCGGGAGCGCGCGCAGGAAGGGCGCGCCGGTTTCCCACGTCTTGTAGCCGAGCGAGTAGATATAGGGGATCAGTTCGTAGCGGAGGCGGAGGTATTTCTCAAGGATGGGTTCGGCGCCTTTGCCGTAGCTCCAGACCTCGTTCTCTTCGCGGCTGCCGTGGGTACGCATGATGGGCAGGAAGGTGGCGTACTGGAACCAGCGGGTGTAGAGCTCGGGGTAATCGTCATAGCCGCCTACGACCTTGCGGGCGTCAGAGGGGTCGAGCAGCGGCGGATGCGCCGGCTTGTGCACGCTCGGCAGCCACTGCCAGCCGCCCGTGTCGTTCGACCAATAGGTGAGGCCTGTCGCAGCGAAGTCGAGGCCTGTGGGGATCTGGCGGCGGTAGGTGTCCCAGGTGGGGTAAATGTCAGACGACCAGAAGATGGTGCCGTTGGACTGCGCGCCCAGCCAGGCATCGCGGGAGAGAATCGCGGCGCGCTTGTTGGGCTCGTCTTTGCGGTAGCCGTCGTAAAGCGCCTTGGTGTGGAAGTACGGATAGACATTGAAGTACTGCGTGCCGGGTCCAACGTGCAGAAAGGCGCCGTTGGGAGGCAGGTCAGGCTCGGTCTCGTCGGCCCACAGGGCGTCGAAGCCCAGGCTCATGATGTTGGTGTGGACGATGTTCCAGTACCACTTCGCGGCATCGGGATTGGTGGTGTCGATGTCGGAACCGGCGCGATCGTAAGGGAGGCCGTTTTCCGGGGTGCCGTCGGCCAGTTTCTCGAACCAGCCGTTTTTGTTGACGGTGTCGTAGTAGCGGGACTCCGGCGTGAACCGCGGCCACACGCTGATCATGGTCTCGAAGCCCATGTCGTGGAGCTGCTTGTTCATCGCCTTGGGGTCGGGCCAGTACTTTGGATCCATGTCCATCTGCCCCATCTTGGTGTAGTAGAACCAGTCGACCACGAGCATGTCGGCGGGGAGATGGCGGTCGCGGTAGCCCTTGGCGACGGCGAGCAGTTCCTCCTGCGTGGAGTAGCGCTGCTTGCACTGGATGTATCCGTAGGCCGCCTTGGGCAGCAGGTGCGTGGGGCCGGTCAGCAGCTTGTATCCAGCGTAGATCTCATCCGCGTTGCCGGCGGCGATGATGAAGTACGACACGCGGTTGCCGGCCTGGGATTCGAACCTTGTCTGCTCATTGAAGCCGGCTTCGATTTTGGTCTTGGCGGGATTGTCCCAGAGTATCGCGTAGCCTTTGTTGCTGAGCATGAAGGGCACGCACACGGTGGGCGCGGCCGCGGCGAGGTAGTCGTGCGCGCAGTTGATGGCATGGCCGCGACGGTCGAGATAGCCTTCCTGATTTTGACCGAGGCCGTAGTAGTGCTCGTCGTCACGCGAGGAGAAGCTGGCGCTCATGACGAACGATTTTGGATCGCTGGGGCGGAAGTCATTGGCGAGCTGCGCGGTGCCGTCTTTGTGGTTGTAGACGGCCTGACCCCAGCCTTTCATTTCGACCAGCTTTTTACCGTCGTTTGTCTCGAATCCGATGTGCGCCCAGGGCGCCGAGCCGCGAAAGAAAACCGAGGTGCCGGTATTGCCGAAGAGTTTGGTGGAAGCCGCGCCCCGGGGGTGATTCACGGTGACGGTCATGCGGCTGGATTTGTAGACGTCGCTGCCATTGGCTTCGGTCGCGCTCCAGCCTGCCGGGTCGGGCTTGGCGATGATGCCGTAGCCGGGCGCCGACCTGGCTGCCGCGTCATCCATGCTGATGGAGACGCGCAGAACGTTGGGCGCATAGGGCTCGAGCACGATGGTCTCGCCGCCGCCTTGCAGCACCACGCGCGAAGCCTCAGACTGCGCGGACGCGAGGGGCGGAAGAGCCAGAGACGCAGAAAGAACCGCAACCGAGGAAATCAGAACTGACCAAAACAGGACTGCCGAAAACCTTTTCATTGAGCGCTCCCAAAATGAGCAGAAAACCTGGAATTACTGGCGAGATGAGTGTAACCCGTGAAGGCCTGTTCGCGCCGTGTAAAACGATTCAGCAGCGCAGCAGCTTTCAGCCGTCAGCCCTCGGTTGAGCGGCGGGATGCAGCAGCGATGGAAGGCTTGCGTTTCGCATCACGCTACGATAGAAGCGTGCCCTCGCAATCTCTTGCCTGGCAATCGAAGCTGATCCTGCTTCTCGTGATTCCCTGCACCGCTGTGAGCGTGGTGCTGCAGGGTCGCTGGTATTTTTCCGTCGCGCCTGGGGTCGCCATCTGGACGCTGGGCCTGAGCGCGCTGCTGGGAGTGGCGGCACTGATTCTCCGCGCGGGGACGCCCGCGGCGTCTGCAACCGGCGCATTGCTCACGGCGGGGATGATGTTCGGCGCGGTGCAGGGCCCGTTTGAGCCCTGGAGATCGGCCATGGCGCCGATTCTGGCGTTCATGGTGCTGACCTCGCTGGCTACGCGATTTGGGGGCGAGCGCAAGCAGCGCCTGGGCACGGGCGAATCGAACCATGGGCGCGGAGCTGCGCAAGTGGCTGCGAATTTGGGGTTCGCTACGGTCGCGATGAATCCGGCGGTGCAGGCATGGTTTATCGATTCACGGCTGTTTGCGCTGGTGGCGTCGGCGCCGTTCTCCATTTTGACGCCGGCTCTGGCGGCGCTTGCTGAAGCGGCCGCGGACACAGTGTCCTCCGAGATCGGGCAGGTGCTCGGCGGGAGGCCGTTCATGCTCACGACGTTCCGCCGCGTTGATCCGGGCATGGATGGGGCGGTCAGTCTCGCCGGTACCGTTGGCGGGATTTTTGCCGCGACGGTTGTTGCGGCGGCGGGTGCATGGGCGCTCCATGGCAATTTGGAGATGTTTCTGCTGAGTTGGGCGGGGGGAGTGTTCGGGCTGTTCTTCGACAGCCTGCTCGGCGCCACGCTGGAGCGTGCGGGGTGGCTGAATAACGATGCGGTGAATTTTGTGTCGACGGCGAGCGCCGCCGTGTTCTCACTCATGCTGATCGTGATCTTGCCGCACCAGGCAATGACCGGCTTCTGAGTTACGTTTCCGCCTCAATCCAACCTCAAACGCCAAAGCGTATAGGTCACGATCTCGTGCCAGATGGGGTCGGCAGGAGGGGTGTACGTTTCGGTTTTTTCGCTCGGGGGGCGTGGGGAGGTCAGGACGTTGAGCCCATCCGCTGCGCAGATGGCGTGAATTCGGAACAGGTGCATGGCGTCGCTGACGATGACGATGCGGCGCAGGTTGTTGGCGCGGGCAATCACGGCCAGCCGCGCGGCTGACTCCGACGTGCTGCGGCTGTGCGTTTCGGCGATGGTTGCCGTTTCGGGGACGCCGGTGCCCATCAGATAGGCCTGGCCGACGCCACCTTCTGTGAAAGCGTCGCCGCCGGGGCCGCCCAGCGTAATGATGAGAGGCGCGATGCCGCGCTCATACAAGCTTCTGGCGTGGTCGAGCCGGGCGCGGTAGACGGGCGATGGCTTTCCGGCATACTCGGCTGCACCAAAGACGGCGATCGCATCGCCAGGTTCTGCCTGGTCGGTGTTTGCGAAGTAGCGGATCTGCGCGGCGACCCACCAGCACCAGAGAGCGGCTGCGGTCAGCAGCAGCAGCACCGCGATCAGGAACCAGCGCAGGACTCCGCGGTTCCATCTTGCCCTGCGATTCATACCCAGTTCGTCTCGGGCCGTGCTCATCACCGTCGCTCTAACGCTCCAGCACCATCACGATTTCGTGGGTGGGAATGGCGCCTTCGCGCAGGATCATCCAGCGGCCAGGGCCGAGCGACAGATCCACAATCGTGGTGGGCAGTGCGCGCCCGGTCGGCCCGCCGTCCACGATGAGGGGAACGCGGTCGCCGATCTGGTCGCGGACGCAGGCTGCATGCGTGCACTCTGACGCGCCCTGCAGGTTGGCCGCGGTGGCGGTGATGGGCAGTCCGAACTTTTCTACGACAGCGCGGGGAATGGCTGCGTCCGGAACGCGCAGGGCCACGTTGCCGGTGTTGGCCGTGGAGCGCAGCGGAAGGCGCGTGCCGGCGCGCACGATGATGGTGAGCGGCCCGGGCCAGAACTTGTCGGCCAGGCGATCGAACGAAACGTCGATGTCGCGCGCGATCTGGAACGCCTGCGAGACATTGGCAATCAGCAGCGACAGCGGCTTGTGCTTCTGGCGGCTCTTGAGCTGATAAATCTGCTCCACCGCGCGCAGGTTTACCGGGTCGACTGCAAGCCCGTAGAAGGTATCGGTGGGCATGGCCACCAGGTCGCCCTTCTTCAGGCAGGAGACGATATAGTCAATCCGGTCTGGTTGAGGCTCGTCAGGATGGACGCGCAAGATTTCTGCGGACAAGAGGTCTACCTCAATTTCCCGTAAAGTGCCGTAAACACGGAAGCTATCACAGCGCTCCGGGTGGTGCAAGTCAACCCGCCCGCGCGCGCCGCACCACGGCGCCCCTGACGCTGAAAGAATAGAATCAGGTGAATCGTGGAGGCCCGGTGAATGCCTGTTCGCATTGTACAAAGTAAGCACAACGCGCGGCTGAAAGAACTGCGACGCGCCCTGGTGCGGCCAGGCCGCGACACCCACGGCCTGGTCGGGATCGAGGGGCCGCACCTTCTGGAGGAGGCGGTTCGGGCCGGTGTCCGCGTGGCTTGCGTCTTTGTTGCACAGGACGCGGCAGAGTTGGCCGAGCACCTGCCGGTGTCAAAAGAAACGGACGTCCTGATCGTTCCCCGCCCTCTGTTCAACGCAACCGTGGAGACCGAGACACCGCAGCCGCTGGCGGCGCTGGTGGAACTGCCCGACTGGACCTGGTCTCACATTCTGCGAGGCCGCAGCACCTGGGACCCTCTCGTTGTTGTTTTGGCGGCTATCCAGGATCCCGGCAATATTGGCACCATTCTGCGTTCGGCGGACGCCTTTGGAGCCAGCGGCGTCATCAGCCTGCCGGGAACGGTGAATGCATGGAGTCCCAAGGCTGTGCGCGCGTCGGCGGGCAGCATCTTCCGCATGCCCGTGATCATGGCCACGCTGGAGGAGTGTCTGTTGAATCTGCGGGAATCCGGCATGCGTATCCTCACCACCACCGTGCTGGGTGCCGAACCCGCGGATATGGTGAACTTCACCGGTCCTATCGCGATTGTTATAGGCAATGAGGCGAACGGAGTTCCTGAGGGGATTGCCGAGCATGCCGACTCGCGGGTGACGATTCCCTGCCCCGGCCCGGTGGAAAGCCTGAATGCCGCGGTGGCTGCCGGCGTCCTGCTTTATGAAGCCTGCCGTCAGCGGCAGACCGCCGCGGGCGGGCCGCGCCAGCTTCGAGGTCAGGGCCGATGAGCCTGTTTGACGGCGAGCTGGATCTCTCCAGACGTTCTTCAAAATCGCCGCACGCCGGGGCTCCCCTGGCGGAGCGCATGCGGCCGCGGTCGCTCGATGACTACGTGGGGCAGGAGCATCTGCTGGGTCCGGGCAAGCCGCTGAGGGTGCAGATCGAACGCGACGCCCAGGGTACCGGCGAATTGGGCTCCATGATTTTGTGGGGGCCGCCCGGGGTGGGCAAAACCACCCTGGCCAAGATCATCGCGGAAACCACGAGAGCCAATTTCATTGAGTTCTCCGCGGTCCTCTCAGGCATCAAGGAGATCAAACAGGTAATGGCCGACGCGGCCCGCGCGGCTGAACTGCACTCGCGGACAATCCTGTTTGTGGACGAGATCCATCGCTTCAACAAGGCCCAGCAGGATGCGTTCCTGCCTTATGTGGAGCGCGGCACCATCCGGCTTATTGGCGCCACGACGGAAAATCCGTCCTTCGAAATCATCTCCGCGCTGTTGTCGCGCTGCCGGGTGTACGTGCTGCAGCCGCAGAGCGAAGAGCGCATTGCGGGACTGCTGCGCAAGGCGCTCGAGGACACGGAGCGCGGGCTGGGCGCGATGAACCTCGCCGCCGACGATGACGCGCTTCTGCTCATCGCGGGGTACTCCAGCGGCGATTGCCGGTCGGCCTACAACACGCTCGAAGTGGCCGCCCAGCTTGCGGAAGAGGGCACGAAGCGCATCGACAAGGCTGTAGCCGGGGAAGCCGTGCAGCAACGCGTGCTGATGTACGACAAGTCCGGCGAGGAGCACTACAATCTCATCTCCGCGCTGCACAAGAGCGTGCGCAACTCCGATGCGGACGCGGCGCTCTACTGGCTGGCGCGCATGTTTGCCGCCGGCGAAGACCCCATGTACCTGGCGCGCCGCGTGGTGCGCATGGCTGTGGAGGACATTGGCCTGGCCGCACCGGAAGCGCTGAATCTGTGCCTGAGCGCGAAGGAGGCAATGGACTTCCTCGGCTCGCCTGAGGGCGACCTGGCGCTGGCTGAAGCCGTAGTGTATCTATGCCTCGCGCCCAAGTCGAATGCGGTCTACACCGCCTACGGCGCGGTGCA
>NZ_DASXYM010000026.1:0-40005 GCF_036502485.1 Occallatibacter sp.
TCGAACCCTACCTACGCCGGTCTGGAGGAGATTCCGTGAAACGCCTACTGCTTGTGGACGATGAGTCCAAGGACTTGATTACCGCAATGAATGTGGCACGGTCGCTCGGAATTGAGGACATCCAGACGAGGAATTCGGTTCAGGCCGCAAGAGCTTATCTTGAGAGAGGCCTGAAGGGCGAGGCGCCGCTTCCGGAGGCGATCGTTCTGGATCTGGATTTCGGCATGGAGAGCGGGTTTGAGCTCCTCCGGTTCTGGCATTCGACGCCGGAGCTTGCGAGTATCCCGGTCATCGTCTGGTCGGTTGTGGAAGAGCATCGGACGATATGCGATCTGTTCAAGATCAAGCACTTTGTCTCGAAGTGGCAGGGCGTGGAAGCATTTCGCGAAACCCTGGCCCAGCTAGTATCCTGAGACGCGCTGCAGGGTTCGGCCTCTATCTCGCTTGCGGACGATTCTGTGTCGGCCATTGAACTTACACAAGCAGGTTTCTGCATCCCCATCTACAAACGAGTAAGGAGACATTGATGAACGATCTCGCTGAGGTCATTTCTCAGAACGCGGAGTCGATTCGAGCAGACTGGATCGCCAACATGGCGGGCACCGTTCAGCGGGCGGATCTGATGAGCAAAGCGGAGCTCGAGGAGCAGTCCCGGTCGATACTGGACGCCATAGCGAGGGGCATTCGCACCAGTGGTCCGAGCAGGATTGAGGACAGCGGGTGGGACGCGGCGCGGGACCTGCTTCGGGAGATTTCTGCGTCGCGTGCGCGGCAGGGTTTTTCGCCGTCGGAAGTAGCCATGTTTGTGCTGTCACTCAAGCAGCCGCTGTTTAGCAGCGTCCGGGCCAAGTTTTCAGCGGACACGAACCGGGCGTTTGAGGCGGTGTTTGCGGCAACGGAACTGCTGGACCGTTTGGCGCTGTTCACGGCCGAGACGTTCATGTCGACGCGCGAAGAGCTGATTAACCGTCAGCAGCAGGAGCTGCTGGAGTTGTCGACTCCGGTGGTGAAGCTGTGGGACGGTATTTTGGCGCTGCCGATTATCGGGACGCTGGACAGCTCGCGGACGCAGGTGGTGATGGAGAGCCTGCTGCAGACGGTGGTGGCGACCAATTCGAAGTTCGCGATTATCGACATCACGGGTGTGCCGACGGTGGACACGCTGGTAGCGCAGCATCTATTGAAAACGATCACGGCGGCGCGCCTGATGGGAGCGGAGTGCATTATCAGCGGCGTGCGTCCGCAGATTGCGCAGACGATTGTGCACCTGGGAATCAACCTCGAGGACGTGGTGACGAAGGCGAAGTTGTCGGATGCGTTTGGGCTGGCGCTGCAACGCAGCGGGCGAGCCGTGGTGAGGGTGAGCGGGGCGGCAGCGGCGAATCCGCTGGCAACGATTCTGAGAGGGCGGGAGGACTAAATGGAACGGATTCCTGTACTCCGGATGGGGCCACTGTTGCTGATCACCATCCAAGTGGACATGCATGACCGGCTGGCGCTGCAGTTGCAAGATGACGTGGCGCAGCGCATTTCGGATTTCGGATCGACCGGCGTGCTGATTGACATTTCGTCGCTGGAGATTGTGGACTCATTTATCGGCAGGATGCTGGCGAATATCGCCGCCATGTCGCGGGTGCTGGGCGCGGAGACGGTGGTGGTAGGGATGCAGCCCGCGGTGGCGATCACGCTGGTAGAACTGGGCATGTCTCTGCCAGGCGTGCGCACCGCGTTGAGTGTGGAAGCGGGGATGGAACTGCTGATGAGCGCGGTTTCACAGTCCCCTGGCGAGGCTGCCGATGAACGTTCTCAAGCGTGATATGCAGCTGCTGAAGAACTCCAACGACGTGGTTCTGGCGCGGCAGAAGGTGCGCCAGTGGGCAACGGAGTTGAAGTTCAGCCTGGTGGATCAGACCAAACTGGTGACGGCCGCCAGTGAGCTGGCGCGCAACGCGCTGGATCACGGCAAGGGCGGAGAGATGACTATGGAGTTGCTGGTAAACGGCTCCAAGTCAGGTCTGCGCCTGATTTTCGAAGACCAAGGGCCGGGGATTGCGGACATACAACAGGCCTTGAAGGACGGTTTCACCACGGGGAACGGGATGGGTCTGGGGCTGGGCGGAAGCAAACGCCTGGTGAACGAATTCAGCATCGAATCAGAAGTAGGAAAAGGGACAAAGATTACGGTGATTCGATGGAAGTAGCTCTGACGGAGTTCGTGTGTGTGACGGACGCCAGTTCGGTGGGCGAGGTGAGGCGCGCCGCGATGACGCTGGGACATCGGCTGGGCATGGATCAGACACGCTCAGGAGAGCTGTCGTTGCTGGCGACCGAGGTGTCACGCAACGTGCTGGTGCACGGAGGCGGAGGCCAGGTGATTTTGTCCGGGGTGAGGGACGGCGACGGTCCTCTGGCGCGCATTCTGGCGATGGACCAGGGGCCCGGCATTGCAGATGTGACACGTGCCATGAGCGACGGCTACTCGACTGCCGGCACCATGGGTGCAGGCTTGGGGGCCATGAAGCGTATGGCCACGGAGTTCGAGATCTTCACCGGGAACAAGGGCACTATTGTCATGGTGGGAGTTGGCAGGGCGGAGCCGGAGAGCGACCTGAAGATCGCGGGCATGGCGGTTCCGTATCCGGGGGAGCGGGTGTGCGGCGACGGCTGGTTTTGCCATCGCGAAAAGGACCGAACGGTGGTGCTGCTGACCGACGGGCTTGGCCATGGCTGGGGAGCGGCGGAAGCTGCGCAGGAGTCGATTGCGACGTTCCAGAAGAACGTTCATCTGCCGCCGGCGGCTCTGCTGGGAGCGATTCACGATGCGCTGCGCAAGACGCGAGGAGCGGTGGGGGCGGTGGTGGAGATCCGGCCCAAAGAGCGTCGGCTGACGTATTCGGGAGTGGGAAACATTTCGGCCGTGCTGGTCAACGGGGAGGCCTCGAAGAACATGGTGTCGCACAACGGAACGCTCGGGGCTACGGTGTCGCGGATGCAGGAATTCCAATTCGAATGGATGCCGGGGGCGATGGTGGTTTTGCATTCGGATGGCGTGCAGACGCGCTGGGATCTGGGGTCGTATGCGGGATTGGTGGCCAGGCACCCGGCGGTCATCGGCGGGGCGCTGCTGCGCGATTTCAGGCGGCAGCGTGATGATGCAAGCGTGATTGTGATCAAGGCGGCGTAAGGCGATGCCGGTCTCTCTCCACCAACTGATCCTGCGGACGGAACGCGATGTGGTGCTTGCGCGGCAGCGCGCGCGCGAACTGGCGGCTGCTTTTGGTCTGGATAATCAGGACCAGATCCGTCTGGCGACAGCGACATCAGAGATGGCGCGCAATGCTTTCCGTTACGCGAAGAACGGAAAGGTCAGCTTCCTGGTTCATACGGAAGAGCCGAAGCGTCTGGAAGTGGTGGTGACGGACATCGGCTCGGGGATAGCGAACCTGGACGAGATCTTCGCGGGCCGTTATCGATCCGAGACCGGACTGGGGATGGGGATCATCGGCACCAAGCGGCTGATGGACGAGTTTGAAATCGAGTCCACCGGGCAAGGCACGACGGTGCGAATGTCGAAGCATGCCCTCAGACGCGGAAACGACTGGACGCCGCGCCTGGTTGCCGATGTGCAGCGCGATCTACAGGCGCGGGCGCCGGACAGTCCGTACGCAGAGATCGAGGCGCAGAACCAGGAACTGCTGAAGACGCTGCAGGAGCTGCGCTCAAGGCAGGAAGAACTGGAGCTGTTGAATCGCGAGCTGGAAGACACCAATCGCGGAGTGGTCGCGCTGTATGCGGAGCTGGACGAGCGGGCGGATTATCTGCGCCGGGCCTCGGAGCTGAAGACCAAGTTTTTATCGAACGTTTCGCATGAGTTCCGCACGCCGCTGAATTCGATTGTCTCCCTGGCGCGAATGTTGATGGACCGCATTGACGGGGAACTGACGCCGGAACAGTTGAAGCAGGTGAGATATATCGAATCGTCTGCGCGCGACCTGCAGGAGATGGTCAATGATCTTCTCGATCTGGCGAAGGTGGAAGCCGGCAAGGTGCGCATGCGGGCCAAGCGGTTCGATGTGCATGAGCTGTTCAGCGCGCTGAAAGGCATGTTGAAGCCGCTGCTTGCGGATAACACTTCAGTGGACCTGGTTTTTGACGATTCGCGCGAGTTGTCTTCATTGCATACGGATGAGGGCAAGGTCTCGCAGATTCTGCGCAACCTGATTTCGAATGCGCTGAAGTTTACTCCGTCGGGATCAGTGACGGTATCGGCGAAGGAACTGCAGGACGGCCGGATTCAATTTGCGGTGGCGGATACCGGGATCGGTATTCCGAAGGAGCACCACGAGAACATTTTCAAGGAGTTCTCGCAGGTGGAGAACCCGTTGCAGGAGCGGCACCGCGGAACGGGGCTGGGGCTGCCATTGTGTCGCAATCTGGCGGTGCTGCTGGGCGGTCACATCGATCTCGATAGCGAGCCGGGGCGCGGCTCGACGTTCTGTCTTACGATTCCGGCTACGTATGTGGGGGAAGCGCTTGAGGCGGGAGATCTGGCGGCACTGCCTGCGCCGGAGTTTCATCGCACGCCGGTTCTGTATCTCGAAGACAGCGAAGAGGCGGCGATGGTGTTCGAGTCGGCGCTGCGCAATACCGAGTTTCAGGCAATTCTGGCGCGAACCATTTCTCAGGCGGACGCGTGGACAGTTCGCCATACGCCGGCTGCCGTGGTGGTGGATGTTTACGTTGGGGACGAACTTGCATGGGACTTTCTGGATCGGCTGCGAGAAGACCACGCGCATGTTCCTATTCTTGTGACCAGCGGCAGCGATGAAGGCGAGTTTGCGGCAGCGCACGGTGCGGCGGTGTTTCTGCCGAAGCCGCTGGATCGCGAGGTGCTGCTGGGCGAACTGCGCAGGCTGACGCTGGCAGGCGGCACGCGGAAGCTGCTGCTGGTGGATGACAACGAGGTATCGCGCTACATTTTGCGCGAACTGCTGTGCCAGCCGTGGCTGCAGATACAGGAGGCTTCAAACGGCAGAGAAGCGCTGGCGTGCCTGGAGGAAGGGCTGCCCGACGCGATGATTCTCGATCTGCTGATGCCGGATCTGAGCGGGTTCGATATTCTGCGTGAGCTGCGTGGGAGGGCGGAGACTGCCGACCTGCCTGTACTGATTTATACATCGAAGCCGCTGACAGACACGGAGAGAGCGCAGCTGGAAGCATGGAAGGCCGCGACCGTTCGGAAGGAGGACGTATCCACGCGGCTCTCCGCACAGCCATTCCTGGAATGGATCAGGTCCAACGGGCTCGCACCCGAATCGTCTGCGCGGGAACGACATGCCTGACTTGCAAAAACCCCGAATTCTGATTGCCGATGATCGCGAAGAGAACCGTTACGTATTAGGGCGGGTGCTGAGCGGAGCGGGATACGAGTGCATGGAGGCCGGTACCGGCGCGAGGGCGCTGGAGTTGGCGGAGACGCAACCGGACCTGATTATTCTCGATGTGCGGCTGCCGGATGTATCCGGGTATGAAGTGTGCAGCAGAATCAAGCAGAATCCGCGGACGGGTTCGATTCCGATTCTGCAGATTTCGGCTTCGTTCATTTCGCCGGACGACCGGGTGCGCGCGCTGGACGCCGGCGCAGACGGATACCTCACGCATCCCATCGATCGAATGGTGCTGGTGGCGACGGTGCGGGCGTTGCTTCGGTTGCGGGTTGCCGAAGCGACGGCGCGCGACACTGCCAAGCAGTGGGAGACCACCTTCAATTCACTCTCAGAAGGGCTGGCGATTCTGGATGCGGAGAACAGGCTGATTCGCTGGAACAGCGCCTTCGCAGAGATCTGCGGCCATGGTTTTCGGCCGGAAGCGGGGAAGGATCCGCTGGCGTACTTTGCCGCGGTTGCCGGGAAAGACAAGCTCGTGAGTGGGCAGGAGCGTTACAGCGGCGAGATCGCGATGTCAAATCGCAGCGTGCAGCTTTCGGTGGGCGCGATTGGGCATGAAGGGGAGGGGCCGGAGAAGATTCTGATCGTCTCGGACATTACGGATCGCAAGCTGGCTGACTATGCGATGCGCACGGCGGAGAAGCTGGCTGCTACCGGGAAGCTTGCGAACGCCATTGCGCACGAGATCAACAATCCGCTGGAGGCAGTCACAAATTTAATTTTTCTTGCGCAGGCGTCTAACAGCGTCAACGCCATCCACGATCATCTGGCGACAGCAGCGACGGAGCTGGATCGGATTGCGCGGATCACGCGGCAGACACTGGCGTTCCATCGCGACACACAGAGTCCGGTGGCCGTCGACGTGTGCAAGCTGCTGCGCGATGTTGTAGCGCTCTACGAGTCGTCGGCTGCGGGGAAGCGGGTGAAGTTGATGATCGATGCGCGCCCGTCGCCGCCCGTGCATGGGTTTCCGGGGCAGCTCGCACAGGTGTTTGGCAACCTGGTGCGCAATGCGACCGAAGCGGCGCCGGCCGGTTCGGAGGTTGTGGTACGGGTGCGCGCAATTCATCGCAATGGCGGAGTGGGGACGCGCGTGATGATCCACGATCGCGGTCCGGGCATACCGGAAGTGGTGAAGGAACGGATCTTCGATCCGTTTTTCACGACCAAGGAACTGAAGGGGTCGGGGCTGGGGCTCTGGGTTTCACGGCGGTTGATCGCGCGGCATCACGGGAACATTCGATTCCGATCGTCAGAACAGGCGGGCCGCAGCGGCGCGACGTTCGAGGTGTATCTTCCCAGCGGCAAGATGCCGCTTGAGCCGGGCGGGCGAGACGACGGGTAGATCAAGGTTGATCCTCTGCATGAGCTCTTGATCCGTCACAGTGTTGATTACCGCGCCGCGCGTGTTCCGCGTTACCACAGAGCCGTGCACCTTACAAGTTTTTACACTCGGCGTGTGTCAGTGTGTGCCAATGTGTTAATTGAAATCTCCATGAAGCAGTTGGCGGATCGCGCTTACGGGCAGAACGGGGAGAGGAAGGAAAGTATGGACTCAAAAGAAGTGTACGGACAAGGTTTGCACTTGATCTCATCGGAGCCAGGCACGGCTGAGCTTTCCGACCCGAAGAACGTGCTCGAGGAAGTGTTCGAATTGCTGGAGGAGTTCAGCCCTGCATGGTACTCGGAAGAACTGCACAAGCGAGCGATGGCCGCGCTGAAGGCTCATTAGACTAGATTCCGGTGATCACGCGTTGTAGGGCTGAGCCGCACTATCTTGAGGATTCAACGCCAACTTATATCCAGCGCCTGGAACCGTCAGAATCAACTCCGGAGCTTTCGGAGTTTCCTCGAGCTTTTGGCGAAGGCTGGCGACGTGCACATCGACGGTGCGAGTGAGGGTGTCAATCTTCTGCCCCCATACCTGCGATAGCAGGTCTTCGCGCGAGATTGTTTTGCCGCGGTGCTCGGCGAGGTAGCAGAGGAGCTGGTACTCCTTCACCGTCAGGTTTACTTTCTCGCCGTTGCGCGTCACCCGGCTTCTGCTGGTGTCAAGGATGTTCGTTCCTATGAGATGGATGTGTGGCGGAGTATGCCCGGCGTTTCCAATGCGCTGCGGAGGGCGTCGCAACTGCGCTTCAACCCGCGCCATCAGTTCCAGAGCGTCAAAGGGTTTGCACATGTAATCGTCAGCACCGACTTTCAGGCCAGCGATCTTGTCCGATATCTGACTTCGGGCGGTGAGGATGATGATGGGGACCGAAATTCCTGAGCGGCGAATTTCGGCGCAGACCTCGAGGCCATTGCGAAAGGGCAGCATGATGTCGACGATCGCCAGGTCGAACGTGGTGGAGGTCAGCTTATCAATGGCTTCGATCCCATCGCTGGCGATCTCCACAACATAGCCCTGGCTCTGGAGACGGTCACCGAGAGCCATGCACAGCTCTTTCTCATCCTCCACGAGAAGAATCCTTCTTCCCACGCGGCACCTCCGTCTGATCCTCTATTATCTCTTCGTCTTGTTCGTCGTCGCGTTCCGCAGCAAAGTTGAGATGCAGAGTGAAGGCGCTGCCACGGCCCGGCTCGCTCCTGGCCGAGAGCTTGCCACCCATGGATTCGGCCATTCTTCGCGCCAGGGACAGGCCGAGCCCAGTACCGTGAATCTGTGCTGCCTGTACGCGTGGACTGCGGTAAAACGGCTCGAAGATTTTCGGCATGTCCGAGGGGTCGATGCCCGTGCCCCGGTCGACGACGGTGATTTGCAGTTCCGAAGCCGACTTGCCCGGGCTGGCGGCAGCCGCCGCGCGAAGCTCTATGTCGCGCGACGCACCGCTGTATTTCATCGCGTTGTCGATGAGGCTGTTCAGGCACTGCGCAATCGCCACGCGATTGCCGAGTACAGGCGGGAGCCCGGGTTCAATGTTTTCTGTCATGGAGAAGCCGGCATCCCGGATGCGTGACTCGAGGGTGCCAACGATTTCCGCGAGGACGGCGGACACGTTCAATGGTTCCAGCGTCTGATGCAGACGGCGGTCCTCAGTGGAGGCGAACATGAGAATGCGGTCGACCAATTCGGTCATGTTCCGGCTCTGTCTGCGGACGATACCGCCATAGCGAACCACCGCATCAGGGATGGTGACTATGCCATCGGCAAGATTATCCGCGGCGATGTTGAGCACCGCGAGCGGGGTGCGCAGCTCGTGGGACATGGAGGCCACAAACTCCATCTGCAACCTCGTGAGCTGGATTGCATTCAGCGCTCTGCTGCGTTGAATGATGATCACGGAGAACGAAGCGACCAGAAACGTGGAGCCGAGGATGCCGATGAGCTTGATGGAGGACCATCGGGAGGACTCAGCGAGATTAGCCTGCCTTCGAGAGGCGTCCTGATCGTAGAGACGCTGCACTTCAAGCAAGTCCTGGCGCACGCGTTCAAAGGCAGGCACACCGTTGGAGAGATCCATGCGCACGGCTTCGGGAATGCTTCCTTCGAGGATCAGCGCCAGGACTTCGTCGCGGACATTCAGGTAGCGGGTCCATTCCTCCTCCAGCCGGGTTCCAAGCTGCTGTTCGTATTGGGTACTGGCGCGTTCACGAAACTCCTTGATGCCGTTCTTCACCTCCTGATCCGCGTCGCGCGACTGGTCAGCATATTTCACCTGGAGATTACTGTCGGCGGTGGTCAAGGCGTACAACGTGCATCGCCGTGTTTCCTGCGCCTCATACTGCACTTCCCCAATGCGTCTGAGACCGTGGACTGAGCGGGTGTACATCTGGCGGGCTTCCGAGTTTGCTGCCCGCATGTCGCGGAGCACCAGGATGCCGATGATAGCGACGCCGGAGCAAAGCGAGAAGATGAGCACGAACTTGTTTTGGCGGGAGACGGCATTCAGGAGCCTGGTGACCGGGCCGATCGCGTGGGGGCGCTCTGATTGCTCCGATCTGCTGCTCAAGGTACGCATCTAGTTTCCCGCCTGGATGGGCGCTCTGAGCTTGTATTCCTTGTCTCCGGGCCGGTGCTCATCGATGCGCAACGCCTTCACCGAGGAATCCACTTCGCTGAGCCGCAGGTAGCCGATGGCTCCGGGCACGTTGAAGATGAATCGACGCACCCCGGTATCGGAGGCAAGAATTTTGGGCGAGATCAGAATCTCGCCGTTGTACAGCCCCCTGACGAAGTGAGTCCTGAACTGCTGTTCGGTCATTCCGCATACGTCGCGGAGGATGACGGAGCGTTCGGGGGCGTCGATGTCGCGCATGACCAGGGTGACACGGCGTCCGGTGGACCAATGACCGCGCGAGCCCAGGAAGATGGCTCGCAGTTCGGGCATCGACAGCTCATCAACGGGGTTCGACCGATTCACGACGATCGCGAGCGGCTCAGTGCCGAAGGTCTGATCGGCCGATGCGGGGGCGCTGGCGGGATGCGGCATGCCGGCCGGCTGAATCGCAGGCCAAAGCACGCATGCCAGCAGAACCAGCCATTTGGCCACGCGTCTCATGGATACCAATCTCATCAGAAGGTAAATCCGACCTGGCCTGTAAAGGTGTGTACCGACGGCTGGTCACGCAACATGTTGTAGTTGTACTGGAATTTGAGGGCCACGGATTCATTTGCATCGAATCGCACGCCAGCGAGGGGTCCGTGCCTCAGGCCCACATCGGGGAAAACGGGCTCGTTTCGAGGTGCATTGAGATACTCGTAACGGAAGTAGGGGCGGTATTGTCCATACTGGCGCGAGAACTGGGTGTAAAAGCCGGGAGTATGGAAGACCGTGGAGCTACCGTGCGGGGCGTGCCGGTCCAGCACCGCTTCAGTCAAGAATTCGTACTTGGGACGAATCAGCACAGCGTGAGCAGCCACGATGGTCTCGCCGATTTTGGGAGCACCGGTGGGCACAAGCACATCCCGATAAACGGAGACGCCGGTCTGAAAGCCGTGTAAGGACTCCGGACGGGCAAACACGGCGAGGTTGAAGGCTTTGTGATCCTGATCGGCAATGACGTTCTCCACGGGATCATTGACGAAGGGGTTTCGCGATTCGCGGCCATTGCCGATTTCTGCGACGTAGTGCAGGCCGAGCTGTCCCGAGGGCAATGATCCGCTGGCCGAGGCGCCCACTATGTGAACAGGGAGGATGCCGCCGCTGTCTTCAAACTCGAACAGGTACGGGCGGTCGGCTGTGGTCTGCATCCATGTGCTGTGGTGATAAGCGTTGTTGTAGTAGCCGATGGCGGTGTGGCCGCGGCCGAGAGACAGCCTGAAGTAGTTGTTGAGCGAGTATTGCAGCAGATATCGCTCCACATCTACGGCGAAGTCGTTCACCGAGCCGGTGGGTTTGCCGTAGATGTTGTCCTGGCTGCCTTCAAACACAATTTCACTCAGGAATCGAAATTTCTCCGACACGTCAGAAGTGACGAACAGATCCAGTTGTCCGAGGGTAAAGGCTGTCGCACTGTTCTTCTGTGTGTCTCCTTGAAGAGAAACATCTCCGAACCCACGGATACGCAGTAAAGTTTTGCTTACATCCATTTGCTCGTCCATGACTGTGGGTTCCGCCTGGGGCTGCTCGGCTTCCTGCTGCGGTTCAGGCTGGGAGTGATGGTTGAGGCCGGAGCTCGCGGGGGCAAGGGGGGGCACGGCGGATGCGATGGAGTGGCTCTGAACCGCGGGGGCGGCGGCGGGACTGCAGACGGCTGTCTCCGGCGTATGCGCGGCCTCGAGCTGATGAACGCGGGCTTCGAGCTGCGTGACGCGGTCGACCAGGGCCTGCAGTGTCGCCTGGTCAACGGGCTGTTTTTCACCCGCCTGGGCGCGGCACGCGAGAGAACCGGCAATCAAGAAAGCTGATAACAGTGCAAACCTGGGTGTGAAGCCAGGCCAGAGTAGATGCTGACGCATATCAGCGCTCCTTTTTAGGTTCCTGGCGCAACGCGGGGGCGTTGGTCAAGAGAGGGCGGTTGAGCACAGTAATCCGGGTGCACGTTTCCAGTCGGGCCGAAACGGGGGGGGAATACGGCGCGAACGGTGCACTATAGACCGGTTTCACAGTTCCTGTATCCTTGCCGGCTTGAGTTTAAGGTGGCGTTTTCTCGAGGAAAACGCCACTGGGCCGTTGTGGCTTCGAGGACATAGCAACTGGGAACCCGGTGTAATTGCGCGAGCTTTTTGTTTTGTCTACACCCTTGGAAAAGCGTTGTCAACGAGCTTCGGCAAGTTCGACCTGAATGTCTGCATCCAGGCAAAAAAGCGCCTCCGCCGGTGGGTGGGCGGAGGCGCTTTGGCAGGCGTTGCTTGTTATTGCCCGGTCTGGAATCGTAACTCAGCCAATGCGGTCTGGTAGGTATATCGGGCATTGGCATAGCCGATTTCGGCCTGAGTCTGGGCGAGCTGGGCCTGGGTGAGGTCAGCGATGCCGCTGAGGCCGACCTGGTAGCGAGCCTGCGCGAGTTCGAGGGCATTGTTCGCCTGATCGAGGAGCTGCTGGGACACGCCGATGCGCTGGAAGGCGATCTGTGCGTTGAGGACGTCGCGGCGCACGTCGCGGGCGACGATGTCCTGCAGATTGCGAACGCGCTCCGAGGCCGCCTGAGCGCGCAGGTCGGCCTCTTTGGCGCGGGCGGAGTATGCGAACCCGTTGAACAGGGGAATGGAGATGTTGGCTCCGGCTGCGCCGTACCAGGAGGATTGAATCTGATCGGCGCGAACCGGAGTGCCGCCGGCGGCGGCGAGCGCGGAAATGGTGGGCCGGGTGAGATCGTGCTCGGCGGAGGCGAACTGCCTGGCGCCGAGGGCCTGATCATGCAGCGCGGCAAGGTCAGGGCGTGCGCGGAGAGCGAGCCGCACCAGTTCTTCCGTATTGGCGGGGGCGGCCTGGGGCGAGTGAGGAGTTTCGTCGACCAGATCGTACTGCTGGTAAGCATCCGAGCCGAGGATGGCGTTGAGCTCAGCCATGCCGGCTTGCGCGGAGTTTTGCGCGTCGAGAACGAGGAGCCGGGCCTGGGAGACCTGCACGTTGGCGAGGCTGAGGTCGAGAGTGGAGCGGAGGCTCTGCTTTGTGAGCGCGCCGATCTGTTCGCCGGTGGCCTGGCGAGTTTTGACGGTCTGCTGCGCCACCTTGAGGATCTGCTGTGCGGTGAGCGCCTGGTAGAAAGCCTGATCGACGGCGAGGGTGATGTCGGCGAGGGTGGCGCGCTCGTTTTCAAGCTGGGCTTTGGAATTGGACTGGGAGTTTTTGATGAGGTTGTGGGTGCGGCCGAAGTCGGTAATGAGCTGGCGCACGGTGAGTCCGGCGGCTGCGCGGTCATAGACGACGGGATTGTTGAGCGCGCCGGCGGTGAGGCGGGAATTGTCATGAGCGGCGACGGCGGTGATGTCGGCGTCAGCCAGGGGCAATTCGCTGGCGCGAGTCTCGCGCGTGACCTGCGCGGACGCGAGCTGAAGCAGGTGCGCGATGGAGACGTTGGGGTTGTGGGCGAGGGCGATCTTTTCGGCCTCGGCGAGTGTGAGCCTGGGACCGTTGGGTGATGGTGTGGGGGCGGCCGGCGCATTGGGTTGCGAGCCGGCGGGGGGAGGGGTGGTCTGCGCGAGCAGCCTGGGCGGCGGCGCGTCGGGCAGCGGCTTTGGGGGCTGCTGCGCGACGCAGGTGGTGGACATCATGGCGATGGAAAGCAGAAGGGAAGTCTTGCTCACGCGAGTTCTCCTTCCGCGGTGGGCTGGTGGGGTTGGCGCCGGCCGTGAACGGCGAGATAGACAGCGGGCACCAGGAACATGGTGACGACGACCGAGAGGGCCAGCCCGCCGATGATGGCGCGGGCCAGGGGCGCGTACTGCTCGCTGCCGGCTTCAAGGCCGAGGGCCATGGGGATCATGCCCAGGAGAGTTGCGAGGGAAGTCATGAGGATTGGCCGCAGGCGGACTTTGCAGGACTGCACCGTGGCCTGCAGGAGCAGAAGGCCCTGCTTGTGGAGGACGTTGGAGAACTCGACGATGAGGATGGAGTTGGAAACCACGATGCCGGTCATCATGATCACGCCCATGAGCGACATGATGTTGAGCGTGCTTCCGGTGAGGAGAAGCAGAAGCACGACGCCGACGAGACCCGGCGGGATGGCCATAAGAATGATCAAGGGATCGAGGAAGGAGGTGAACTGTGCCATGAGAATCAGGTAGACGAGCAGGATGGCGATGATGAGGCCGAGGCCGAAGTCAGTGAACGACTCGTTCATGCTGACGACGGCGCCGCGCACCGAGAGCACGGTGTTCTTGTCGTGGTGAGTTTGCGCGAGGAGTTTGCCGATCTGCTTGCCGATGCTCTGCAGGGCCTCGCCCCTGGGCGAAACGTACACATCGATCACGCGGCGGATCTGGTTGTGATCGACCTCAGTGGGCGTGTTGATCTGGTGGATTTGAGCAACAGAGCCGAGCGTGATGACGCCACCGGAAGAGCCTTCAAGAGAAGCGGGTACGATGCCGGACTGGCGGGCGGGCTGCAGTGGTGAGAAGCCGGGGGGACGCTTGCCATGGAGCGGAATGTTTTCGAGATCCTGCATGGACATGTGATTGATCCAGTGGTTGGCGTACTGGACGGTGACGAGATAGTTGTTGCCGCTGTGGGGATCGATCCAGTAGCTGGGAGCGACCATGCCGCTGGAGGTGAGGGCCGTGATGACGTCGTCGATGACGTCCTTGGTGCTGAGGCCGACGAGGCTGGCGCGTTCGCGATCGATATCCAGCTCGAGGCCGGGATAATCCAGGCTTTGCGGGATGTAGACATTGCGCACGCTGGGCATGGAACGGATTTTGGCTGCGAGCTGGCTGGCCAGTTGGTAGGAGTTATCCATGTTTTGCGACTTGATCTGGATGTCGATGGGAGCGGGCAGGCCCTGGTTGATGACGGCGTCGACGAGGCCGCCGGCCTGGTAGTAGGCAGAGAGCTCAGGCATCTGCTGCGACAGCTTTCGTTGCACGCGCCGCATGTATTCGTAGCTGCCGATGTGGTGACCTTCTTTAAGGCTGGTCTGCACGAAGGCGGTGTCCATGCTGGCATTGCTGGTGTAGATGGCGGAGAGGTCAGGGTAGACGCCGATGTTGGAGACGACCATGTCCATGTCGGCGGGGTTGACGGTTTCGCGAATGACCTGCTCGACTTTGGCAACGTAGTCGTTGCTGACTTCAAGCCGGGTGCCGGAAGGCATGCGCAGGTTGATGATGAACTGGCCGGGATCTGTGCGCGGGAAGTAAGCGCGCCCGAGGAATGGGAAGCTGACGATGAGCGCCAATGCGACCGCGCCAAGGATTACGGCAGCGGTGAACGCGGGCCGCTTCATGGCGCGGTACGCGCGAACTTCGTACCAGTCGAGGAGCGCCTGGAACTTAGTATTGAACCAGCGATCGAAGCGCGAGAAGAGGCCGGTCTTCTTGTTCTTGTGGTCACCCTCTTCGTCGTGCACGTTGATGAACCTGGCGCAGTAGAGCGGCACCACGGTCATGGCGAAGAAGTAGGACGCGAAGATGGAGAGCACGACGCCCAGCGCGAGCGGAGTGAAGATGTATTTGCTGACGCCGTGGAAGAAGGTAACGGGGAAGAAGACGATGGAGGTGGTGAAGGTGGCGGCGAGCACCGCCATTGAGACCTCCTGGCCGCCCTTCTCCGCGGCGACGTAGGCGCGCTCGCCCTCCTCCATGTGGCGGAAGATGTTTTCAAGCACGATGACGCCGTTGTCGATGAGGCGCGAGAAGACCAGTGCGAGGCCGCCCAGGATCATTGTGTTGATGGAACCCCCCATGTAGTTGTCGATGGTGAGGCAGACGATCATGGAGAGCGGGACGGCGAGCAGAACAGCGACGGTGGCGCGTGGGCTGCCGAGGAAGATGAGGATCATCATGCCGGTGAGCACGAGGCCGATGGCGGCCTCACGCACGACATTGCTGATGGCGAGTTTGACGAAGACGGACTGATCGAAGACGACGTCGGTCTTGAGCGATTCGGGGATGTCGACCAGCTTTTTTACGGCGACCTTGATGCCGTTGACGATGGTAATGGTGTTGGAATTGCCGCCCTGCTTGAAGATGGGGACATAGACGGAGCGCTGCCCGTCGATGCGCACGATGTTGTACTGCATGGCGCCGGAGTCGACCGCTTTGCCGATGTCGCCCACAAGGACCGAGGAATTGCCGACGGACTTGAGCGGCATGGAGTTCATCGACTTGGCGTCAGGGAACTGGGAGTTGGCGTAGATGTTGAAGTCGCGTGAGCCGATGCGCACGTCGCCGGCCGGCAGGATGAGATTGGAGCTGTTGACCGACTGCACGACGTCGTTGAGCGAGAGACTATGCGCTTCAAGCTTGAGCGGATCGACGTAGATCTGGATCTGGCGGTAAGTGCCGCCGTAGGGCTGCGGAACGGACGCACCCTGCACACTGGAGATCTGGTTGCGCACCTGGAACTGTGCGAGGTCCTTCAGGCGGGTTTCATCGAGGCCCTGGCCTCTGAGCGTGACCAGGCAGACGGGTTGCGTGGAAGCGTCCATGCCGAGCACGACGGGGGGCAGCGTGCCGGGAGGCAGGCGGCGCAGGTCGGCCATGGCGAGGTTGGCGATGTTGCTGACGGCGACATTGGGATCAGTGCCGGGCTTGAAGTAAATCTTGATGAGGCTGACGCCAGTGAGCGAGCGCGATTCGCTGTGATCGACATTGGCTGCGAGGGTGAAGAAGCGCTCGAAGGTGTTGGTGATGTCGGACTCGATCTGTTGCGGCGGCATGCCGTTGTAGAAGGTAGCGACAACAACGACCGGCATGTCGATTTGGGGGAACAGGTCAACAGGCATGCTGGCCACGGTGAATGTGCCTACAAGGGCGACGACCAGGCATAGCATGAGGATGAAGAACGGATATTTGAGGGCGAACTTCGGCATTAGCGGGCACCTCCGCCTGCGTGTTGCGCGCGAGGCTGGTGGGCGTCGGGCTGATTGACGCCGGACTGTTGTGCGTTGCGCTGCTGCACTCCAGCGCTTCCGGCGCGACGCTCCTCAGGCGCTTGTGCGGACGGTTGATTGTCGAGTTGCTCGTCGGCATTGAGGTCGATGGTGCCCCCGGTTTCCTGTTGTGTTTCCGACGAAGGCTCCTCGGCAACCACGGGGTTGACAGCTTCGCCCTCCTGATAGTGGTCCTGTCCGCCCAGGATGACGCGCTCTCCGGGCTGGAGGCCGCTCTTGATTTCGGCCAGCTTGTTTCCTTCAATGCCGGCTTGCACGGAACGGATGTGCACGTGGTTGGAGTCATCGAGCACATAGACAGCGCGGCCATTGCCTTTGATGACCAGCGCTTCCACGGGGACGGTGACGATCTGGTCGACACTGGCGAGACGGAGCATGGCATTGGCATACATGCCGGGAGCGATCGCCAGATCCTTATTGTCAACGTCGATCTCTGTTTCCATGGTGCGAGTATCGGGGCTGACTTCACGGGTGAAGCGCACCACTTTGCCCGTCAGTGAGCGGTTCACCGCGTCCACGCGCACGGTGATGACATCGCCCTGATGGACGTAGCGCACGTCGGCTTCGGGAATGGGAAGCCGGAGGCGCAGGAGCGAACTCTGCGAGAGACGCACGATGGGGAGGTCCTGCGTGTTGGAGTTGCTGCCGCCCTGGATGAGGGCGCCGGTATCCGCGTAACGCCAGACCACGACGCCGGAGATAGGCGCGATCACGTTGGTGTAGTTGTGGAGAGCCTCGACGCGCGAGCTCTCAGCCTGGGCGGCGCCAAGGTGCTGTTTGGCGGCGGCCAGAGCGGCTTTGGCGGAATCTACCTGTGCTTCAGAGGAAAGGTCGCCGGCGCGGGCGTTGTCGAGCTCCTGCTGGGCGATCATTCCGGGGTGGCCCTGGGCGGCCTGCTGCAGGCGTCCGAACTGACCGTGTATGGCCTGGTGCTGCGCCTCGGCACGACTGATCTCGTGCTGCGCACGCGTGATCTCCTCGCGGCTCTGATCCACCTGAAAGACAGTCTGCTGGAGCTGCGCTTTCAGTTCAGGGACTTCAAGGGTGGCGAGGGTCTGGCCTTCTTTGACGATGTCGCCAATATCCACGCGGATGGTGCGCATGTAGCCTGAGACCTTGGGGTGCACATCCACCGCCTGGTAGGGCTGAAACTGACCCGCGAGGGTCAACACGTGGCTGATGCTTCCGCGCTGGGCGGCGGCCACCCGGGCTGTGGGAAGTGTGGCTGCGCGAGCATCGTCACGATCAGCCTGCGATTGGCAGGCGGTAAGGCTCAAGGCAGCAAAAAGGGTAGCGCATCCGGCAGTGATTCCGGTTGCCAGTCTTGCAGATGGGGAATGCATTCGAGGACTCGCTCCTGTTGTGGCTTCGGGGAAGAAGAGGAACGCGGAACCCGGCGCGAGGAGTCATCTACAAGATGCAAGCGCCAAACCAGGGGACCGCGGCCAGGGAATCACCGGGACGATCGGTTCGATGGCATTGAGTATGCGGAATTCGAGCCGAGGAACGTATGGAGCCGGTGCAGGGAAGCGGGAACTAACGGGAAGGCGGGGGACGGAAGAAGACGTGCGGAGTGAAAGCGAAGCTAAACGGGCCGGCCTGTCGGGCGCCAGTGGAACGCGGCAGCACGCAGGTTGCGACGAGCACGATGCTCAGCGCGAGGATCGGCAGGACTGCCGGGAAATGCGCCGCCACGGTGTCCGATGCGGCAATGGCATTTGCCACAAGTCGAGGCGCATCTGTGGGCTGCAGCTTCGAGGAGCTGATTTGCGCGGAGGGGCTGTGAGCAGGGCCGTACCAGGCCAGTTTGGCCTCAAGCGCGAAGAGCGCAGCCAGAACGCACAGGACAAGGCCGAACCCCGCCAGTTGTCTATGCCTGATGCGCAATGCAGTACTCACTCTTGAAGTTTAGCACTCTCACGATTTGGGCTCCATCGGCCCTGGGTGCGAACAGTGGATCTGCGAACTCATCTACTTCAGGCGCGGTACGCCATGGCCCCATGTTTCCGGGGGAGCCAATTCGCGCCGAATCGGCGGCGGGGTCAGGTCACGTTTGTCGGAAGTGAAGATCGCATCGCCCTGGGAGACGAGGTAGTCTGCCGTGCGTGCGGCCAGTGCCTGAATCGTGAGGCCGGGGTTCGCAGATCCTTGCGTGGGCATGATGCTCCCGTCGCATACGAAGAGGTTGGGGACGTCATGGGCGCGTCCGAACTTATCGACGACAGAGGTGCGTGGGTCGGGTCCCATGCGGCATGCGCCTACCAGGTGCGCATAGCGGGCCTCCTGCACGACTTCGACTGCCCCGGCGGCGCGCATAACGTCCATGGTCTTGTCCTTGCCGAAGCCGATGAGCTTCTTGTCGTTGTCGCGCAGATTGAAGCTCACGTGCGCGACGGGGATGCCGAACGGATCGCGTTCCTCCGAGAGCGTGACGCGGTTGTCAGGCCAGGGAAGGATCTCGCCCAGGAAGCCGAAGGAGGCCCAGTGGTTGTAGCCCATCATTTCGCGGCGGAGTCCCCAGCCCCAGGCTTTCTTTGCCGCGACCATCTGCTTGGCGAAGGCAATGGGCAGGGGGCCGACGGTCTGGATGGCGAAGCCGCGAGCGAAGTCTCGCTTCGGGTCAGTCTCGTAAAACTCTTCCGTCAAGGCATGCGCCGGCGGGGCTTTGTACATCCGCACAAGTTCCTCGAAGCGGCCGAGGATTACATTGCCCGCTTGCGCCATGAGATAGCGGCCCACCGTATCACTGGAATTGGCGAGGCCGTTTTCGTGTCCCGGGCTGGCGGAGTTCAACAGCAGCCGCGGCGACTCGATGGCGTATCCGGCAACGATGACAGCTTTCGCTTTCTGGAAGTGCGCTTGCCCTTCGCGATCGAAATAGTGCACGCCGGTGACGCGGCCACGCGGCCCTAACTCAATGCGTGATGCCATGGAATAGTCGCGGATTTCCGCGCCTTTGCGGATGGCGTCAGGAACGTGCGTTACCAGCGTGCTTGCCTTCGCTCCCACCTTGCAGCCCTGGATACAAAAGCCGCGGTAGATGCAGTGCGGCCGGTCGCCACGCGATCCGGAGAGAATGGCGACGGGGCCGCCGATGGAAACCGGAATGCCAAGAGCAGTGCAGCCTTTGACGAGCGCATTGCCCACTTGACCCATGGGATGCGGGCCGTACGGGTATCCGTGAGGATGGCCCCACGGGTAATAGGCAGGACCCGCAACCGGCATCTCCAACTCAAGCTGTTCGTAGTAGGGCTGGATCTCGCCGTAGGTGATAGGCCAGTCGGCGCCCACGCCGTCGCGTGAATACACTTCGAAGTCGGAAGGATGCAGACGGGGGGTGAAGGCGGCCCAGTGCACTGAGCCGCCGCCAACGCCCTTGCCGCAGTTGTTTGCGCCCAGCGCGAGCGGGTCGGTTCCGCCCGTGATGCGCGGATCTTCCCAATAGAGTCGGTGTGATCCGGCTTCGTCACTCACCCAATCGCGTTCCGTATCCCAGAACGGCCCGGCCTCAAGCCCGACGACGCTGAAGCCGGCGCGCGCAAGACGCTGGACGAGCACGCCTCCTGCAGCGCCGACCCCGACGATGAGGTAATCCACCTCATCCGATTCGCGGAAGCGGCGCATGGGCGCATCAATATGCTGGATCGCCCCCAGCATGTGCCTGCCGTCGGCGGGTGATCGGAACGATCCGAGAAGAGGCTCCTTCACGCCGACCTCGCAGGTTTGTGGCGGTGCTGTTCGGATTCGGTGTGGTGATGCGAGGCGTCGTGAACTTCGTCGGAGACGGCGATATGCGGCGCGTCCCAATCGTAGCGCTGTTCCTCAACTTCCCACGGCTCCGGCTCACCGCGTTCCAGGCGGGTGTAAGCCCGCGGATACGCCGGGCCGCCGAAGCCGATCTCGTCCCAGGACCACGGGTGCGCGTAATAAGCGTCGATTGCGTCCTGCATGATGAATTGCCAGAAGCGATGCACCGACATTTTCGCCCAGATGCTCTTTGCTGCGCGGGGAGCGCCATCGTGAATGGTTCGCAGCACCAGGTCCTGCTCGAGCCATGGCAGGGTGAGAAAGTCATGGCCGTAATGCTCGTGCGCTTCGTGGTTGATGGCTTCAAGGCCCAGCGATGCGTAGACATCGCGATCATGCGGCATGTCTTCGAATCGATAGCCGACGGTGCGGTTTTCGTGGAGGCGCTGGTCGAGCGGCGGAATCAGCGGGATGCGTCGTTCGGGTATGCGGTCGTTTTGTGGTAGCAGATGGTCAAAAACTGTCTCCCAAAATCGCGCCTGCTCTTCCGTAAAGAATCTGAGAGGGGGAGGCGCGCCGACACGTTCCGCGATGAGCTTGCGTGTGGCGGCGTCCCAGAACTTTTGCTGGCGCAGTGTGCTGTAGCCCGGATAGTAGCCGGGCTGCGATAGGGGCAGCAGCGGTTCGGCGGTAGCGGGCGAGCGAGGCAGCAACTCCGGATCGATATTTGAATCGGGCGGTTTCATCGTGAACTCCGGCGAAGCATGCTGGCGAGAAGTCCCATCATTCCTGCCGCGCCGAAGAGCAACGGCGCGAAGATGGGCGGCCCGTAAAGGATGTTGTAGAGCCAGTGCTTGCGGCCCCCGGGGCGTCTGAGGACGCCGCGTGCGTGATAGAAGAAGCCCACCGCGGCATCGGCACTGGCGGCCAGCGAGAGTACCGGCAGTGCAGTGCGGGCGACCCTGCGCTGATAGATCGACGCAATGGCGGCAGCGGCGAGCAGTGGCGCAAGAACGATCGGCGTCCACTGCACCCAGTAACGGAAATTGTTTTTGTAATGCGAGTAGTAGGCTTCAAATCCGCTCAGCAAGGCGCTCACGGCGGTGACGATTGCGACCTGCGTCTGGAAGCGTCCTTCGCGAATGTCCTGCTCCTCCGAGAGGAGATCGCGGCGCAATCGCGGAGGCAGGAAGTGTGCGCGCACAGATCGGAACGCGCCCTGACCGTGGTTGCGCTCGTCCTCGCGTTGCAGGAAGGAAGCGATCAGGCCGAGGTAGGCAGCGGTCCCGAACAGCAGTGGTGCGAACACGGGCGGCCCCATGATCATGTTCGTCATGGGCAAACGCCAACCGCCGGGTTTGCGGTGAATGCCGCGGACGTGAAAGTAAAACCCCACCCCTGCATCGACGAGCGTGACGGCGGACGCGATCCTCAGCGGCCCCCGCGTTTTTCGCGGAGTGAATACGGTAGCCAGGCCCGCCGCTGCAAGCACTCCGCTGAGGATGACGGGCGTGTACATCACGCGCCGGCTGTAACTGCCGCGGTAGTGTTCATAGGCGACCTCGAGCCCGCTGATGAGGCTGGCGCCCGCGGTTATCAGGGACAGGCTGCATTGGAAGCGGCCCTCGCGCACATGGTTTGCGACGATCTCGACATCGCGCTCCGGATGGAGCGGTGAGATGCTCTCCGCCTCTGCCATGTCTTAGATGACCTCGCGAATGCGGTCTGCGGCGATGGTCTTGATGATCTCGGCGGCATCCTTCTGGCCGCGCAACAGCGCCTTCGCGAAGTGCAGAGCCTGATCCGTGGTGACCTTGCCGGGCATGGGCGGCTCGTTAGGATCCACTACAGCCTGCACCAGCTTGGGACCGGGATGCGCCAATGCCTCGCGCAACACAGATTCCGCCTCGTCGGGGCGCTCAATGGTGAAGCCGCGCGCACCGCAGGCTTCTGCCACTTTGGCAAAATCGATGGGGTGCAGTTCCACGCCGAATTCAGGATTGCCCTCCAGTATTATCTGTTCCCACTTGATCTGGCCGAGCACATTGTTCTTGATCACGATGACGCAGACGTTCATGTTGTACTTCACGAGCGTGGTCAGTTCCGCCATGAGCATGGAGAGACCGCCGTCGCCGACGACGCAGACCACCTGCCTGCCGGGATAAGCCGCAGCCGCGCCGATACTGTACGGCAAGCCGTTCGCCATGGTGGCGAGCATGCCTGAAAGCGAAAACTGCATTTGGTCGCGGATCTCAATGTAGCGAGCGGTCCAGGTTGCGATGGTGCCGCTGTCGGCGCTGACGATGGCATCGTTGTTGAGGAGGCGGTTAAGGGTATGGGTGACCACCTGCGGCTTCATGGGCATGTCTTTGCGCGTGCCGCGCTCGTTCATCAGCTCGTTCCAGTCCTTCATGCGGTCCTGGGCGGCTTTCAGGAATTTATCCTTCTTCTTTTTGAGAAGCGGCAGCAGGGCCTGCAGGATTGTTTTGGAGTCGCCGGTGAGGGCGACGTCTACTTCGTGGCGCAGGCCCACGCGGGTTGGATCCAATTCGATCTGGACGCATTTCGCCTGGCCCGGTTTGGGCAGGAACTCCATGTAGGGGAAGCTGGTGCCGATCATGATCAGCGTGTCGCATTCATTCATTGCGTCCACGGAGGGCGCGGTGCCCAGCAGCCCCACACCGCCAGTGGTGTAAGGACTGCGATCCGGGAGCACGCCTTTGCCAAGCAGCGCCTTCACCACCGGTCCCCCCACGGTTTCAGCCAGTTGCGTGACCTCTTCGCGGGCGTGCAAGGCGCCGCGGCCCACGAAGATTGTGACCTTCGATCCGTCGTTAATCACCTCGGCAGCCCGTTCCAGGAGAGCGCGTGCCGGCAGCACATTGAGCGGTGCGCTCAGATCCGCACTGTGGTTCGCCACATTAGCCTTGCTTCTGTGCTCGTCCTTGACGCTCCATTCCTGCATGTCCTTGGGAACGGTGATATGGGCTACGCCGCGTCGGCCATAGGCGGCGCGAATCGCCATGTCGACCACATTCTCGACGTGCGACGGTCCCATCAAGCGCTGGTTGAACACCGAGACGTCCATGAAGAGCTTGTCGAGATCAACGTCCTGCTGGTAGCTCATGCCAATCAGGTCGTGGAAGGTGTGTCCCGTGATAGCCAACACCGGCTGCAGATCGCATTTGGCGTCATAAAGGCCGTTGAGCAGATGGATGCCGCCGGGTCCTGATGTGGCAACACACACACCGATCCGTCCTGTGTATTTGGCATATCCAACGGCCGCGAAGGCTGCGGCTTCCTCGTGGCGCACCTGGATGAAATGCAGCTTGTCCTGATGCGTTCTAAGCGCTTCAAAGAATCCATCCACGCCGTCGCCGGGTAGTCCGAAGATTGTGTCCACACCCCAATCGATGAGACGCTCTACCATCAGATCTGAAACCGTCTTTGCCATGAGACCTCTATCCAGTGCGCTGTAAGCGCAGGTGTTCTGAAACTTGTTGGCTCACACCTCGTACTTGCGAGCATCGCTTTCTTTGAGGGTCAGGCCCACGCCGGGCCGAGAGAGATCGGGGGCCATCTGCCCCTCGTGTGGTTCGCAAAATCCATCGAAGAACATGCGTTCAATGCGCACGTGATCGTGGAAATACTCCATGTGAATGGCCCGTGGCACGGCGCAGCACACATGCAAATGCTGGCTGGGTGCGCAATGCGAAGACAAGGGGAGATTGGCCGCCCAGCACAGCGCGGCCGCGTCAAGAAAGCCGCTCATGCCGCAGCGAGTGCTGTCGGCCTGCAGCACGGTAACGGCCTGCGCTTCAAGCATGGTGCGGAAGTACCACGCAGTGTAGCCGTACTCGCCGGCGGCGATGTCCATGCCTGCCGGCGCGCGTTCCCGCACGTGACGCATGCCGGCGCGGTCATCGGCACTCACCGGCTCTTCAAACCAGCTCACGTTGCAAGCGGAGAATTCATTGGCCAGGCGCAGCGCCTGGGTCTGGGTGTAGGCCCCGTTCGCATCCACAAACAATTGCACGGCGGGCCCGATGGCTTCCCGTGCGACTCGCACGCGACGCGGATCATCTTCGGGCTGCGTGCCTACTTTCATCTTGACCATGCGCAAGCCTTCCTGCGCCCATCCGCCAAGCTGCTTGCGGAGCTGGTCATCGTTATACGAAGTGAAGCCGCCGCTGCCATATACAGCGATCCCGTCGCGCACACGCCCGAGCAGGTTGACCAGGGGAGTTTCCAGCCGATGTGCGCGCAGGTCCCAAAGCGCGTTGTCGATGGCGGAGATGGCCATCATGGCGATGCCGCTTATGCCCAAATTGCGAACCCTGGCATAGAGGCTCTGCAGGATGGCCGCATGCGTGCTGGCGTCGCGGCCCTCCACCAGCTCCGCGTTGAGAGTCGCAGCGAGTTTGGCGGTCGATACGTCGGCGTATGTGTAGCCCAGGCCGCGGGTGCTGCCGCACGTCAGCTGCACCAGCACCAGTGTGGACTTGTCCCATTTGCAGGTGCCGTCTGCCTCGGGCGCATCGGTGGGAACCGTGAACGCGCGGACACTGGAACTCGTGATTTTACATTCGCTCAGCATGCGCGAGAGTCGTCAGGGCGCGGTATCGCTCTTTTACACACAGAGCCCCAGCGACAACCCACTCCCGCCCGACAATGCATTACGATGCCGGCTGGTCGCCGGGCCGTTGCGTCGTGAGGCGAGATATCGCGGTCTTTTGCTGATTATTTGGCGGAGTTCTGTGCGGCGCACCCGAGCGATTCCAAAATGCCGCGGGCTTCGACCAACTCGGGGGTATCACGGCCTTCCACAAAAGCCAATTCGAGTGGCTGTAGCAGAGCGGCGGCCTCAGTAGGTTTGGCTTGGGCCTGCCAGTGCTTTGCGAGCACCAGGGCGGCGCGCAACTCCAGCATCAGGGCATGCTGCTCTCGCGCGCACTCTAACGCGCGATTCAAACTCGCCTCTGCCGCGGAACGCGCTCCCTGGGCGAGCATGATCTCGCCACGGACCCGGTGCAGTTCCGGCTCTTGCACATGCTCCCCATACTCCTTCACGTGGGTGAGCCCGCGCGAGATGGCGGCTAGCGCGTCGCCGGGGCGGCCTGCTCGCATTTGTGCCTCCGCCAGCATGAGGCACCACTGCGGCATCATGAGGGCCGAACCTGTCACCCGGTAGTCATCGAGCGCAGTTTTCATTTCCTGAATTCCGGCTTCAGGCGCGCCTTGCACCGCAGCCACCCAACCTTTGTGGATGCGCGCCCATGCAGCCCAGAACAGGTATCCTTCCTCGTTGGCGAGCGCCAGCAGTCGGTCTGCAATCCCCGCAATGGTTACGTCATCGCGCCGCGCATAGTAGAGCATCATGGAACAGCCCAGCGCATATGCGGTGCAGGCTGAGATATTCAGCTTCTCGATGACGTCCCAGGCAAACTGCCGGGCGCGCTCGGCGCGTTCCGGAAAGCCCATAAACCAGAGACTGAGAGAGTGATAGTTTCCGCAGGCGTAAGAGACGGGGAGTTGGAACGTGGTTGCCAATTCGCGCTCTCGCTCAGGATTGTAGAGCGTTTGTGCCCGTTCGCCATGTTCGCGCGCTTCAGAGAACCGGCCCAGAAAGTAAGTTGAGAGCCCAACGGCCTGACGGCCGCATATCTCCAGCCCGGGATCGCCTGTGCGCAAGGCGATTTCGAGTACAGGGCGGGCCACCTCCATGGACTGGGGGATAGCACCGCGCAGGAAGTACACGGTCCACAAGCCCCAGAGTGCGCCCAACAGGCCGGTGGTGTTCCCCAACTGCTGGCAGACGTCGCGCGCCCGCATACATGCCGCTTCCACCTCGCGCGATCCCCAACCGAGGGTTGCCATCAGCGCGGTGGAGAGCGCCAACTGCGCTTCCATTTCCGTCTGCAGCCGTGCCGGATCGTCCGGAGGGATGGTTTCCAGCAGGGCGATCGATTTTTGCAGATAAGCTGCGCACTCGCGGAGAGCGGAGCGTTGCTGCGCCTGGTACCCGGCCTTCATCCAGCCGCCTATGGCATCAAGAGCGCGTCCCGCGCCCTCATGGTGGCGCGCCAGCAGTTCCGGCTTGGTGTCTGCCATTTCAGGAAACCGCGAGACCAGTGCCTCCGCAATTTTGCGATGAAACTCCTGACGGGTGGTGCGCAGGAGCGATCCGTAGGCCGCATCCTGGATGAGCGCATGACGGAAGATATAGGTGGAACTTGGAGGGACACCGTTTTCGAGGACGATCTCAAGCTCCACAAGGCGGATCAAAGCGGCTCCCAGTGCTTCCGCCGATTTGCCTAAAACATCCTGCAGCAGTTCGAAGCTCGATTCGCGCCCTATGGTGGCAGCAAGCTGGGCCACCACGCGATCCGCGCCGAGCAGGTCGATTCGTCCCATCAGGGAGTCCTGCACGGTGGCGGGGATCAGGCCCGGCGGCAACGGTCCCGTGAGTTCGTAGCGATCGTCCAGCTCACGCAGAATTCCTGCGTCGATGATGGTGCGCGTCACTGCCTCGATGAAGAGCGGAATGCCTCCCGTGCGCGTGACAAGCTCTTCGAGAAGCGCCAGGGGAATGGGCTTGGACCCGACGACCCGCGCCACCAGCGACCGCGTGTCTTGCGGCGAGAGAGCCTCCACCTCGATCACGCTGCATCCCGGCATGCTTACCCACGGTGCATTGAATTCCGGCCGCGCGGTGCATACCAGGAGCACTGGCCGCCCGGTCTGCCGCTCCACAATTTGCGCAAGGAGATCCAGCGTAGAGGGATCGGCCCAGTGCAAGTCCTCGATGACCAGCATGACAGGTGAGCCGCCCACCGCACGCATCAGCAAATCCGCCAGAATGCCGATCATCCACGGCATGCGGCGCGCGGGTGGCAGATCAATCTCCGGATAGCGATCGAGCGTGGGCACGGCAAGCAGTCCCGCCAGGGCGGTGGTCGCGTGCTCCAGGTCCACTCCTCTGCCGGCCGCAAACTGCTCCAGCAGATCGAGCTTGCTGGACGCGGACATGTCATCCTCAATGCCCATTCTGCGCTCGATCATCTCGATGATCGGGTAGAACGCGCTGTTCATCTGGTAGGGCGAGCATTGCGCGGTGAATACTTCATGCAGGCGCGAAGATGCCGTTTGCGCCGCTGCTTCCAGCAGGCGGGATTTGCCGATCCCTGCCTGTCCGCGCAGCACCAGGGTTTTGCCCTTTCCTTCGCAGGCCTCTTCCCACGCGGCGCCGATCTCTCGCAACTCGCGCTCGCGGCCGACGAAGGATGTCAGGCCATGAGCGCTGGTCATGGCCTGAAAGCGGGTGACTGAGCGGTTTCGGCCGGTTACGCGGAAGATCTGCATGGGCCGCGAGAGACCTTTGAGAGTCCGCGATCCGAGATCCTCAACAGCGAATTGGCCTGCCACCAGTGTGCGCGTCGTATCGCTGATGGCAATGGTTTCTGGAAGAGCCTCGCCCTGCAGGCGCGCAGCCACGTTGGGAGCCTCACCGAGGGCAAGCTGCTCGCGCCTCAGGCCCTCACCCATCTCTCCTACGACGACCAGACCGGTGTGGATGCCGATGCGAATCTGGAGGTGTTTGCCCCCGACCACGATGGCGGGAATGCGGCCCAGGATGTCGAGCGCTGCGGTCACGGCCCGGGCGGCGTCATCTTCATGTGCGGCGGGATAGCCGAAATACGCGAGCACTCCATCGCCCAGGTATTGGGCCAGGTAGCCCTCGTAGCGCTGCACCAGTTCGGCACACACGGCCTGATACCGCGCGTACAACACGCGCAGATCTTCCGGATCCAGCGACTCTGCAAGCGCGGTGGAGCCGGCGATATCAGCGAACAGCACGGTCAACTGACGCCGTTCCGCGGCGGGTGCCTGGGCCGCAACCAGGGAGCGGCCGCAGCCGCCGCACTGAGCCGCATCCCTCGCATTGCGATATGCGCAATGGGGACACGGAACCCCCATCGGGGTTCCACATTCTGAGCAGAACTTTACGCGGGGAGAGTTTTCAGTACGGCAATTGGGACACTGCATTTTTGATGGCTCCGGCGGAACGGATGGCGGGGGCGCCCATCTGTGCGACTACTATAACACCAACGAAAGTGCGCACTTAGAGGGACTCCAGAGTTCATGTGCCCTTTCCGATTCGGAGAAGGGCCGCATTTTCTTGAGGAAAATGCCACTTCGCTGCGTGGTTCCCGGGTAGAGCAACTCTGAAACCGCTTAGTCGCGGAGCAATCGCCCTATCGCCCCACGCCGACCTGCTTCGCATCCTTGAACGAAAACAACGGCGGGTAGGGGAGACTCAGTCTCCACGGCGTGCGCAGTTCATAGGATCCCAGCACAGAGGAATCGATACCCCGCGAGAAGTCCGCCTGCGGATACCGGCCTGCCTGAAATCCCGGAACGAATTCCAGGTCGACTTCAAGCGACGTGTGGAGCGGCCGCAGAGTGGCAAACTCCCAGATCTTGTCGAAGTCCGACAGGACGAAGAAGGGGCCGACGGAGTAGGGCACCATCGAGATCAGCGGCTGATTCAGCATCTGTCGTATCGGCTCGAACTCCGGAAACTCGCGGATGGGGCGGTAGTCTTCGCCGGCCGGAGTATCCCACTGGAGCGACATGATGCGCTGCCCGGCTGAGCTGGTGACGGTGTATCTGTCCGCGGACACCGTGAACGAGGCTATCCGCTTGGGAAAGCCCCACAGCCCCATGCCGCCCATAGTGGCCAAAAAGCTGTCCAGAAAGAGCCTGGGCATGAAGTAATAGGGCCCCGGCACTCCTGGAGTGATGGAACCGGGCGAAAGATACGAGTAAGGGATTCCGAAACTATGCTCGTGGTATGTCAGGTTGGGCAGCAGCGTTGGAACCGACATCTGCGCCCGGAACAGATCGTTAAAGAACAGAATGACCGGGTGCGTGCCGGGAGGCGTGACCTGCTGAGGACCGAGACCGAGCCCGGCGGGAAGAAACTCGCGCACACGGCTGGTCGGCAGGGCCAGAGTTACCCCGCGCATGGTTCCGGTGCCATTGAGGTTGATGGCGGCGAACGGATTGGCGGGTGTCATAGCGTCTCCTCAGTCGCGAATTGTCAGGCAGTACTGGAGATTTGGGAGTGTGGGTTCCGGTGCTGAGAGGCGCCGGACAGCCTGGCCGTGCGGTGGTTCGCCGCGCGGTGACAGCCGCAATCGGTGGAAGCACGCCATCAGATTAGTTCTCCGTCTCTGCGGCAGGATCCGGGACAGCATCAGGGAGTGGGTGACTGATCACGGCGCCGGTTGCGGAGGAGAGTGGTGGCCACGCCAGCGGCGTGTCAGTGACATTTCGCCCGTAGTACCAGTCCTCATCCCACGAGAGCGACAGGGGCAGCAGTTGATCGCAAGAGCTGCCCACCACGTCGCGCCGTATACAAAAGTCGGGCTTCTGAAATGCGCGGGAAAGCTTGTTGAGGAACGCCTGGTTCTGCGCACCGCAGTAGGAACGGGCAAGATCTACGGCCTGGCGGAACTCGCCGGCGTGCTCCAGAGCCCACTCCAGGACCTGCTCTTGGGAGCGCGCATCGGGCCCATCGGACTCTTCGTCGCTCGCGCTCTGCTTGAGGCCATTCAGTATCTCAGCCAATCTCGCCTTATCCGCCAGAACCTGGGTATCCAGGTTGTTGCGATCCGACGGCTCTCCTTCGATTTCGAGTTCGCTGATGGCGAGCAGTGCGCCCATCAGCAACAGTCCCTCCGTGATCAGATTGAGGGAGCCCGGGGCGGTCTGGTTCAGCTTCGCCTGGTAGAAATGCGCCACGCCGGCAGGCTTCAGGATCGTCATGGCTGACACCTTGCTCAGCGCTTCTTCCATCTGCAGGCGCCACCGCATGAACCGCTCCTGGTTAAGGATGATCTTGTCGAGGGTGTTCGCCCAACGCTTTGCGGCGGTCGTGGGTTGCTCCTTGTTGAGCGCGGCGATGGCGGCGGCGAGCGCATCGTCGCTGTCGAAATACGTCTCGCTGATGTTCATGGGGCTGGCGACTGCGCCGGGCGTATCGGCCAGGTCGTTGTTCGCCTTGCGATAAAGCACCGACTCCGGGTAGGCCTCGGTTTCGCTGATGAGGGGCAGGGCTGCCAGGGCATCCTCCAGCTTGCGGCGGCCTTTGCGCCACCTCGTGTGGATGTCCCGGTTGCCCCACTCGCGTGAAAGAATGCATTCGATCACCGTTTGCGGATCGATGGCCATCAGGGCCGCACGCGCTTCTTCCTTGGCGATCGGCGCCTGATCGGGCTCCTTGGGATCATTCACGTTCATCTTGCGCCGCTGCCCTGCCTGGTAGACCACGGCGGCGATCCGGGATGGGTCAATCTGGTCCTGCAGCGTTTCGGCGCGCAGATCGGCCGTGATCGGCGTCGCGCCTTCAGCGTCGCTGAGCAACGTTGCGAATGCCGATTCGGAGTCCCATTGCCATCTCTCTCCGCCGGCCCTGAAGCCGAGCCGGATCGCAAGCGGCTCATGAAGCGTTCCCCGAATGAAGAATGGACGAATTGCCTGCGCGGTGCTGATAATCCCTTCGCCGCTGGTGGGAAGGCCCGCTGCCACCAGGCCCAGTTCTCCCACGATGTCGAGGCTGGGGAAGTTGTGAATTCGCACCACCAGCGTGTCTTCAATCTCGCGCAAATCCTGGAGTTGCTTGATCTGCCGCGGCACCCGCACAAGCGATTGATAGCAGGCTTTCGATGGATCGCGGGAATCGCGAAACTGCTTCAACGAGTAGGCGGTGAAGGGCATCTGGTTGCCCAGCAATTCCAGCGCAAGGGCGCGCGCAATCTTCAGGTCCTGATACTGGCTGTCTTTGATTCTCTTCTTTGCCAGCAACTCGCCTCGCAGCGTCTCTGCCCATTGCCACGGTGCATCGGGCGCCGTGCCGAGTCCCGCGTCAGGTTCTCCCTGGCATATTTCGAGGATGGGCTGCACCGTGGCTTTCTGTCCCTGCCCAAAGGCCGGCCACACCTCGGTGTCCACACGCAAAAGCGTCTGCTGCGGATTGTCGTTCAGTTCTACCTGGTCGCTCAACCACGCACTCGCCGGCTTCATGAAGTTGGCTACGATAGCCTCGAAACCCTGCACCTCCAGCCGTGCGATCGCCGCAACACAGTTGTCCACAAAACTGAACGCCGGCACCAGGCCCACTCCCAGCAACTCCCAGTCGCCTCGCGCGGTCTTCCTTTTGAAGTGCACCGGAATCATGAAGGAGAGTTGGTAGTTCGTCCAGTCGCCCACGTTGTTCGTACTCGAAATGACGTCGCCGAAGCTGGAGACCATCAAATACACATAGGCGAGTTCGTCTCCGGGCGCCGTATCTTCGTTCACCTGCTCAGGCACGCGGCCCCACACATCGAAGCGCAGATGCTGCTCAACGCCGTGCTTGTCCTTGTCTTTGAAGGCATCGTTCAGGTAGGTGTCAACGAACTTCTGCAGCTTCGACATGTCCGCCAGGAGCGGCAGCACGCGAACGACGCTGTCAGAAAAGTCGAATGGGCCTGCAATGTCATCGATGACCGTGGTGACTGTGCTGTTGAAGGCGGGCGCATCGGCTCCTTTCGGCTTGGGCTGCGAAGGGAACACCGCGCCTGAACCATCGCGCCAGATGCCGTCGTCCAGACGCCACGCCACGTTATCGCCCTGGTCGTACTTGATATCTACATCGAGCCAGTAAGGCACTACCGGCTTCAATTCCGTGACGCGGCAGTCAGGTCCCTGCCATTCGCGCTCGACTTCCAGCCCCAGGGTGCTCACCAGCGGAAGCGATGCGTATTCGTACAGCCTCACGGTATGCCCGCCGCTCAGATCACCCAGCATCACCTCGTATTCGCCCAGCAGGCCCGCCCCGTTGAAGGATCGAACCTCCATCTTGCCGTTGGTCAGTGCCTGGTAGCACACCTGCGACGGATCGTCGGACCTGCGGAATTGTTTCAGGTTGATGGAGTTCTGAATAAAGCCGGAGCCGCCCGGCGCAAACCACGGCGCCATGCGGGTGACCATGGCCTGCATCACCCCCGGATCCACAGGATTCAGCGGCGACAGGCGCATGGACTGCGCCAGCCACATGGCATCGCGGCTGAAGCCCGCAGCCGCCTTTGCGATGTTGGAAGCCATGGACCAGGGCGTCGCCGCGCCAGCCACGTCGAACGGCACGCGCAGGTTGCTCATGGTGTTCCGCTCTACTTCAAGGAGCACGCGATCCTGCAGTTCGGCGCCAGCATAGGTTTTGGGGAACACACCGGTCTCAACGCGTGCCAGTGTCACAGGGGCAGTGGCGTCGCGGATCCATGCGCTGGAGGACTGCATGACCCGCGCCTGCACTTTGGGGAAGCCGAACACGGTTCGGCCCAGGGGCACGGAGAAGTCGTCGTTTACGAAGACGTAGGGCGTGATGACGGCCCAATCGTGAAACACCCACTGCCCGCCGACGAACTTGTACCACTCCAGCGGGATCATGAAGAAGACCTCTGTCTGCGCGAACCAGCCGATACGCGCCACCGCTTCGGTCACCTGCCCGTAGTCCAGGACCATCACGTAGACATAGGGCATCGGAACCCGGAAATAACCTGCTTCCGGCGGAACGAAGTTCAGATAGCCATCGCAGACCCGTTGCAGCGTTCCCAGATGCGCGCGGAGCGGAAACACGCGTGACGAAAGGTGATTGAAGACAAACGGAGGCTTGATGGGAAGCGGATTGTTGGTCAGGTCCGGCAGTCGTGCTGTGAATTCATCTGCTGTCATCATGCTGCTCAAGTCCCCCTCTGCTGTTGCAGCGGATTCAATTTCTCTCGATCACCCACACAGGCAGGCTGCCAAGAAACTGCTTGTCCCGCGAATCCGGAAGATGCCCATAAAGCTGATCGAACTCGTATTGCGCGGCGCCGGCGAGGCCGTGCGCCACCTGCCGCGCGTAGTCGAAAGAGTCATGAGCGCGCATGCGTGCAAGCACCCATCGCACGTCGTCATCGGTGCGCAGTTCGCGCGGCGTTCCCAGAATCGAGCAAAGCCGCTCCCGCTCACTGGGGCTGGCGCGCTCCATCAGGTGAATCAGCATCAGCGTGCGCTTGCCCTCGCGGATGTCGCCGCCCAGTTCTTTGCCATAGGAGTCTGCGTCGCCTTCAAGGTTCAGCAGGTCGTCCTGAATTTGAAAGGCCGCTCCGAGAAAAAAGCCAAAGCGGATGCAGCGATCGGGGTCGATGCCGCCGCGCGCGCCGATCAGCGTTCCCACGCGGCTGGGATGAATCGTGGCCAGCCAGCAAGTCTTCTTCAGCACCATCAACAGATAATCGGCTTCGCAAACATCGCTCACGTTGTCGCGCCGCCAGCCGAGTTCATAGGCCTGGCCCTCGGCCGACTCCCGCGCCATGCGCTCCGTCTCTTCAAGGAGGCGCAGCGACAACTCCGGTCCGAGGAAGCGGCGGTTGTCCAGCAGCGGCCGCATGGAGAGCAGCGAGAGCAGATCGCCCACGTTGATGGCGATCGGCACGCCTTCAGCCACGTGCATGGCAGGCTTGCCGCGGCGCTGCTCGCTCTCATCCTCGACGTCGTCATGGATGAGCATGGCGTTGTGGATCATCTCGATGGAGACAGCCGTGCGCAGCGCCATCTCCATGGGAGTTCCGAAGGCTCTTGCGGTGGCGATGCACAAACTGGGCCTGAAGGAGCGTCCTCCGCGCCTCGGATAGTCGCCGGCGAGGTCATACAGGTAACGGCGCGGCTCAACATCGGGAAGATATTGGAACAACAATGCGCGCGTGGCATCCCCGTACTCCCGCAGCATGGATGAAACCAGGGTTCCGCTCGCTGTGCTCATTGCTCCCTCTCACTGCATCACGACACAACAATGGTGACGTCGCCGGCCACGCTTCCGTCCGCCTTTTTGCGGATGAAGCCGCGGTATGTGCCCGCCTGCTGATTCGCACCCACCTTCACGCCCACGCGCAGGTTGCCTGCATCGCGCACCACGCTCGGAGGCTCGATCATGTCCGCTGTTCCGCCGTCCGCTCTCAGCGCATCGCAGAGCAGCCCTGCCGCATCGGACGAATACAGATTCGCGGTAACCTCGACGGGGCGCGACGAGGAGACGCTCACCCCCACCGACGCTGTCTGCGGCATCCCGGCGTACGGGTTCGGGTTCATCCCCTGCTGCCATTGCCCGGGAGACATGGACGACATCGCCATGCTCCAGGCCTGCATCGCCATGGCCAGCCATTGCTGCGCCAGCATGCCCATGGGGTTGGGCGCGCCGTAGTTGCCGCCGCCGGCATTGCCGCCGCCGTAGTAGCCCCCGCCGGGATTGAAGCCTGGAGGATAGTTTCCTCTGGAATCGCTCATAGAACCTCGCCTGTTGGGATCATTGAAGATTACCCGCGCTGCTTCCTGCCCGCGCCGCATATAGTCGTCGATAACGGCGTACGCGGTGCGCACACCGCCTTCCAGCACGCCGCAGACGGCCGCCCCGGCCGCGGAGAATACGTCGCCCGGCCCAGTCGCCGCCTGTCCCGACGGTGCCTGGCCAGCCGGTGCCGGTCCTGTTCGGGGCGGTCCTGTCCGGGGCGGTCCGCCCATGGAGTTGCGAACCGGCCCGGTCTGCGATGGCGGCGTCCGTTTCACGCGTTGAGAAGACTCATTCATCCATGCACCTTAAGGGTGGTCATACCCGATGATGTCGCTCAGTGCCGGCCTGCCGCACAACGCATGTGCCGCCAGAAGTCCAGACATCACTGCCGATTCAATACAGCCCGAATCCAGTCCCGATGCTGTCCAGTCGCCCGCAATGGTGAGATTGTCGAAACTCATGTCCAAAGGCGAAATGCGGTGCGCGACGCTCCCGGGCAGCGACTGCACATAGCGATCCGTCGGATTCAGGTTCGCTGCCCAGTGCTGCGTATCGAACCTCTGCTCGCCCTTGAGCGCTTTGCCTCCGTCCCCCGTTGCCAAAAGATCCCAGCGGAAGGTGCCGCCGCGCACCGATCCCGGCCACAGGCTCCCCGCATCGGTATCAAGGAAGCGGATAGCGTTCTCGCGCACAACCTGGCGCTGCTCGCGATGGTAGGCGTCCGTGGGTTCCGCGCCCTTCCCGGGAGCGTCAGGCAGCGCGCTGCAGAAATATGCAATCGATCGCACCGGCTCCTTCCAGCTCTCTTCCGGAACCAGGTGGCTCATGTCCGCCCAGGTGTCGAACGGCTCCACGAATCCCGACACATTTGCCGGTGGATGCGGCCATCCCAGCTCGGCCGTGCTCTCCTTCAGCCATAACTGAAAGCATTGCGTCGCCACGGTGGTTACTTGGCGCGTCATCTCGCGCCAGCGCGGATCGTGTTCGATGAGTTCGCGCGCGACCGATGGAAGTGCGCCGATGCTGATGCCCAGCACAACCAGGTCGAAATCCTTGCTCACGGCCAGAGTCTGGCTGCCCACATGCCGTTCTTCCCACGCTGCTTCAAAGGATCTGCCGTCGCGCTTGAGTGCGGCGCCGTTCGCCAGTTGCGTATAGTCCGGCTGAGAGGGCCAGCTTGGCACTCCATGCACATCCACCAGCGGCTGATATTCTGCGCCGCCCTTCACGCGCGCCTGAATGTCGAACTGCAACGTTTGCACGTACGGCGCTTCGCCCGGTTGCGCCGCAGACAGCCCCACATTCCGCAGCCGGTGAAAAAACTTGAACTGCACGCCGCGCTGCTTCAGCACCTGGTAAAGCGGCGCAAACACCACATCACCCATTCCCGCACTCATGCGGTAGAAGAGCGACCCGCGGTAGGTGAAGAACATGCGCATGGCTCCGCGCATCGCCACGCCCGCAGCCAGTCGCGGCCGCGTCACGTCCCCCTCCTCAAACGCAAACACCAGGTCGTAAATGCCGCGCATGAAGCCGGAGTCGAGCGACTGCTCCGAAGCTCCGTTCATCCGCAGCCACTCTCGCCAGTCGTAGTCGTTGATGGCGTCGAATCCACGCGGATCCACCGCCAGGCCGAAACGGATGGAACCCCGCAGAATCGCGAGGATCAGATCGATCACCTGCCAAACCCGCCGCAAGTCACGATTGCCTTCCACCAGCATGGCAAGCTGTTGCCGGGATGCAACCGAGAGGGCGTCAATCAACTGCGTAAGGGGTGAGGTGACGGTCGAAAAGAACTGCGGCACGAACATCTCCGCAGCCTGTCGCAGAAGGTCAGCGCCTTCCAGGATGGCTGTGGTCGTCGCCAGTTGGCCGTAGCGCAGAAGGGCCGCGACTGCCGCCGCCAGTCCCTCCGCTCCGGATGCGTTCGCCGCGCCGCCCTCGCTCGATTGCGGCTTCGGGTCAGAGGCGCCGGCGGACCGAAGCAACTCCCCAATCAGAATGATGGATTGGCGCAGATACGCAGTAACCGTGAACGGGTTGCCGCTCGTTGGATCGCCGGGTTCGCCGGCACCAGGGGGGAAATGCGCCATCCAGAAATCCCAGCCACCTGCCGCGCGATCAGCCACGCCCACGTCCGGCGCGGGTTTGAAAGCGTCGCGCCAGGAGGCGAAACGGCAGTGCGGAAGCGCCAGGTTACGTTCTTCATATGCCTGGCGCATCAGCCGGAACGCATTCTCGTAGAAGCCCATCCAGAGGTGCAGCCCGTGTTCTTCCACGCGATGGTGCGGTCCGCGGCCGGATGCGCCTTTGCCGCCCAGTCGCCAGCCCATCTGGTAGACCGTAACCTCGTAGCGCCCTTGATGTTCCGGCTTGGTTAACTCGAAGGCCGTGGTGAGCGCAGCGCAGCCGCCACCCACGATGGCTACCCGAATCGGCTCCCGTCCCGAACTCATACGCTCACGCCCGAAGTGGTCCACGATTCTGGCCGGCTCAGGTTTTCCGGCAACCGTGTACTCTCATCTCCCAACGCATTTGCCAATTGTCCCTGGGTCAGCCCGCGCGCTGTGCTCAGATCCGCTCCGCGTAGATTCGCGTGCCTCAGAAAACTCGAACTCAGGCTGGCATCGCGTAGATCTGCGCCCGACAGATCGGCGCTGAACAGGTCGGCGCCGTCCACCAGCGCGTGCCGCAGATTCGAACCGCGGAGGCTTGCGTTGCGCAGGATGGACCCTTCGAGATGTGCTGCTTCGAGATTTGCTTCGTGAAGGTCGCAACCCTGCAGAAATGTCCGGTGCAGGTCGGCGTGCGCAAGCTGGGCTCCGGGCAGCTTCGTCCCGCTCAGCATGATTCCATCAGAAGTCTGGCTTCGGAACGCGTTCCACTGCGCCGCGCCGGACACCAGTATAGAGACAACGTCTCTTCCACAAACCACGTGTATCCCCTTACGTACGATTTGATTAGGAGCGGGGAGAAGCCGTGGGTGAATTATGCGGGGTCGCCTGATGCCAAGTCAAACCAACTATTTGAGCTGGTAAAACTGCTCGCCTCCGGGTTCACATGTTCGAGGGATCGGCGGCTGCAGCCGGCAGGCCAAGCGTCGCAATCAGGCGATGAAATGCAGGATTGGCACGCAACCGGTCGTAGCGGGGATCAACATTCACCCAGACCAACTGACGGATGCGACTGTCGACTGCGGCCTGCAGCCCTTGCACGGCTGCACTCTCCTCGCCGAGACCGGTGTATACCAAGGCCTCCGTCAGAGGAGAAACCCACTCTGTCTCGGCACGCCGCCGCAGTTCTTGAATCGCACAATGCGCAAGGTCGCGCTCTCCCTTGCGCGCATGAAGATAGCCGATCTCCGCCAGCGCCGCCGGTGAGTGCCCCATCGTCCGCGCCGCCTCTTCCAGATGTTGCAGTGCCTCGTTCCATGATCCCTGCTCGATCATCACCCGGCCCAGCGACCAGTGCGCATGCGCGAACTCGGGTGACCTTCGCAACGTCTCCTGAAGCGTGTCAGCCGCCTCGTCAAAGCGCCGCATCCGGTACAAACATCCTCCGATGGCGGTGCTCACGATGGCTGACAGGGGATCGAGCTGCGAGGCTTTGCGAAGATGGTCCAGCGCTTCTTCGAGGCGCCCGAGCGGAGTCAGATAATCCAGCCCATAGTGAAAATGAACCGGCGCCTGTTCGCCACCCTTGCTGAGCGCCCGCTGGAAACTCTCGCCGGCAGCCGCCCAGTCCCAATCCCAACCGGCCTGGGTGATTGCCAGATTGCACAAGGCGGAAACCGAGTTCGGCTGCAGCCGAAGCGCTGCGGCCAGAGCTCCCTTCACCGCCGGCACGGACTCTGACGCCGGCTCCAGGCCGTACCAGTCGAGCCGCATGTGGGTCTCTGCGGTGCCGATCAGCGCGGGCGCGAAATCCGGATCTGCCGCCGCCACTCGCTCGAAGAGCTCCTTGGCCAGCTTGAATCCCGCAGGAGTCTCGCGGTTGAACGCGTAGCGCGCCTGGAGATAGATGTCGTATGCCGTAGATCCGGGCGGCGCTGCCGGAACTCCTGTATCCAGCCCGGGGAAGTGCACCCCAAGTTGCTGCTGCAGCTTTTCGAGCACCAGCGCGGTAAGCTCATCCTGCAGAGCGAACACCTCCCGCACCTTCGTATCGAAGCGCTGCGACCAGACCTGGTATCCCTCCGCCGTCTTGCTGAGCTGCACGTTCAGGCGCAGATGATCACCGGCCCGGCGCAGGCTTCCGTGGACCAGGTAGCTCGCTCCCAGCTTCTTCCCTATCTCCCGAACATCCGGCGTTGTCCCTTTGAAGTGGAACGACGAACTGCGCGACACCACCCGCAGCCCATTGATCCTGGTGAGACCGTCGATCAGTTCCTCGGAGATGCCATCGCAAAGGTATTCATTCTCCGGGTCGGGGCTAATGTTGACCAGCGGCAGCACGGCGATGGTTCGCTCCGCCGGGGGCGCCAACCCAACTGGCGGCACAGGCGGTGCAAACCCGTGCAGCGACGGCGACGTTTGCCCATGAAGTTCGGCAAGCAGATCTTGCATGCTCTGGTAACGGTCGGCGGGATTCCTCGCCATCGCGCGAAGTACGGCGCTGTCGAGCCATGCCGGGATTTGCGGATTGGACCCGCGCAGGGAGGCCGGATCCATGGTCATCGCCGCATGCATCACAGCCATCGAATTTGCGCCCCGGAACGGCATCGCCCCCGTAAGGAGCCTGAAGAGAATCACTCCGAACGAGTACACGTCCGCCCTTGCATCCACGGTTTCCGCGCGGGCTTGTTCCGGCGCCATATAGCCCACGGTTCCAATGGCCGTGCCGCCGAACAGGCTCAAAGGCTCCGTCTCCGCGTCAGCGGACACCGCACTCGCCACCTTGGCCAGCCCGAAGTCCAGAATCTTCACCCTCCCGTCGTCGCGGATCAGGATGTTTCCGGGCTTCAGGTCGCGATGCACCACCCCCGCCGCGTGTGCAGCGGCCACCGCCTCGCCAATCGCCAAGCCAAGCGACAGTGCGCGATCCACCGGAAACCCGCCCTCGGGTATGGCGTCGTGAAGGGCGATGCCCTGCACAAATTCCATCACGATGCACGTCATTCTCTCGTGCCGGAGTATGTCGTAGATCGTGACGATGCCCGGGTGGTTCAGGGAGGAGATGACGCGCGCCTCGCGCACAAACGCCGCCTGAAGTTGCGCGCTCGACCGTTTGGGATGGATGACCTTGATGGCCACCTTGCGATCCAGCCGGGTGTCGTGCGCCCGGAACACAACCCCCATGCCCCCGGCGCCAATTTGTTTCTCGATCTCGTAAGGCCCTACCAGCGTGCCGGCCGCCAGTATCTCGGGGGAAATCGCCGTCGGGCCGTCGGGCGTCTCACTCGCCATGGCCACTGCTCCCCCTGCGGCCCGTAGGGCCTGC
>NZ_DASXYM010000027.1:0-58843 GCF_036502485.1 Occallatibacter sp.
CTGGTGCCCTTGGTCAGTTCCTCGCCGCGGGAGGCATCGTCAATACCGGAGGGGCCCTGCTGGAGAAGGCTCATAACGCAATCATGATAGCCGGATTGACGCGGCTTGGCGAGGAATCCGGAAGGGGCGGTTCGGACAGGGTTCTCTGGGAGGGGGAGTGCGGCAGGGGCTAAAGAGGCTGCGGAAAAAGGCGGGTTTTGTGGTGAGTCGGGCAGTGGCAGGGGCTAAAGCCCACAAATTCTATTAGCCTTAGCGGCACGACTGAAGTCGTGCCCTGTTACAAATCCTGCTCATTTTGAGTTTTTCCGCAGCCTGTAAAAGCCCCTGCTACGGCTGGCCTACCCAGAATCCCACGTTTTTCCGCAGCCTGTAGAGCCACACATTCTATTAGCCTTAGCGGCACGACTGAAGTCGTGCCCTGTTACAAACCTTGCTCATTTTCAGTTTTTCCGCAGCCTGTAAAAGCCCAGATGCTCATTGAATGAGGATCTGGCGGCACGACTGAAGTCGTGCCCTTGTTGCAGAGCTCCGCTTCCTCCATCGTACGGAGATTCATTCGGCGCTGTGTTGGTGCTGAAGCCTCGGCCAGGAGGGTACCAATTAGCGGGAGGTTGACATCAAGTTTCGGCCCTGCCGGGAGTGCTCCGGCAGGGCTTGGGGTGGAGTGGAACTTGCGTGAAAGATCAGCGCTTGCTGTCGGATCCGCCAGAGCTGGGTTGCGAGCCGCCGGCTGACTTGCCGCGGTCGTGAGGGTGCTGCGTGACGGGCGAGATTTGGCCGCTGCCGGTGCCAGTGTTGCCAGCGTTGGTGTGCTGCATGCCGGAGCGTTCGTTGCTCTGGTCGGTGCCGCGATTGTTGCTGCGGTCCGTGCTGCTGCGATCCGTGTTGCTGCGGTCCGTGTTGCTGCGGTCCGTGTTGGCGGAGGTCTGAGAGCTGTTCGCGGTGGAACCGGAGCCGCCGCTGTGGGTGCTGCCAGCGCCAGCGCCGCTTTTCATCTGGGTATCGCTGCGTGAATCCGAGCCTTTGCCGCTTTGATCCTGTGAGTTTGAAGTGCTCGGAGATTCAGAATTTTTTCGCATTGCGTTCCCTCCTGGGCAGCCGGTTGAAAGCTTGCTTCCGCCGGCACGGACCGTGGGATGCGGAGGTTGGAGGGGGCGGTTGCTTTGAGGCGAGGAACAGGGACCAGGGACCAGAGAACAGGGAGTAGGGATTTAGGACTTAGAAGCGCGCTCTATCTGACACTCTGCAGGGAATAGTTGGTGTAGTCGACGGTGACGGCGGTTTTTCCGATGAGCGCGTTGTGGGACTCGGCGCGGGCGTGCAGGGCCATGGAGAAGCCCTGGATGTTGGAGTACTGGCGGGTCATGTGCGCGGCGCCGGCGAGGGGGGAAGGGCTTTTGGTGCCCACGCCCTCCACCTGCGCGATGGTGCCATCGCGCGGGTCAACCCAGAGGGTGCCGTCAATCATGTTGGGCGCTTTGCGTCTGGGCTCGATGGCCAGGGCCACGCAGGTGCGGCCGTTGATCTCGAGGGTAGCGCCGGGCTTGAGGTGCATCTGGTAGTTGGCGGAGCTGAACCAGGAGTTTTTCACTACGGCGGGATCGTTGATCTGTTTCTCGTTCGCGAGGAGCGGCTCGAGGCCGAATTTCTGAATGAGGCCGGAGCCGGATCGCGAGAGTATCTCGTAGTTCTTGCCCACGCCTTTGCGGTAGGTCATCTTGACGGTCATCTCGGCTGCGGGCTTCTGGTCGTCGCCGCGGAAGACGGCGTAGTGCTCGACGTCGGTAAAACTGAGCACGTGTTCGTAGCGGGAGTGATTGGCCGCGTCGATGCGGTGGATGAGGGCGGCTTCGTCTATGCGCGGGGTTTGCTGCGCGGCCAGTGTGGGCAGATACAGGGCAGCGAGAGCTGGCAGCGAACGCAACGCTCGAATCCAACGATTTGCGTTCATGCCACGCCCCTAGGCTAGAGTCTGCGCACGCGTGCGCAGTGAGGACAGGAACTGGTCCGCGGGAAGGGTATTGAGAACGTCGTGGGGAGTAAGCCAGGCGCGGCGGAGCTGGCGCAGGCCGAAGCTCATCCTGCCCAGGGTGCGGCACTCGTGAGCGTCGGTGTTGATGACGATGCGGCAGCCCAGCTCTTTGGCGAGGCGGAGGTCGCGGTCGCTGAGATCGAGGCGCTCAGGGGAAGCGTTGTGTTCGACTGCGACGCCCAGTTCCGCGGCGCGGCGCAGGACGGCAGCCATATCGAGCGCGTAAGGCTCACGGCGCAGGATCATGCGGCCGGTGGGGTGGCCGAGGATGCGGACGTATGGATTTTCAATGGCGCGGAGAAGGCGTGCGGTGGTTTCCTCGCGGCTCTGATCGAAGCGCGAGTGGATGCTGGCGATGACCACGTCCATCTGGGCCAGCACTTCGTCGTCGAGATCGAGGGCGCCGTCGGCGAGGATGTCCACTTCAATCCCTGTGAAGATGCGAAGGCGGCCTTCGAGTTCACGCTCGACGTCGCGGATGCGGGCGAGGTGCGCGAGGGCGCGCGCCTCGTCGAGGCCGTTGGTCATGGCCAGGGACTGGGAGTGATCGGTGATGGCGATGTACTGGTAGCCGCAGGCGATGGCGGCTTCGGCCATCTCGCGGATGGAGTTGCGGCCGTCGGTCTCATGGGTGTGCATGTGCACGTCGCCGCGAATGTCCGCCTCTTCAATGAGGCGGGGCAGCGTGTGAGCGAGGGCGCTGTCAATTTCACCAAGATTCTCGCGCAGTTCGGGCGGGATCCAGTCCATGCCGAGAGCGGCGTAGATTTCTTCTTCGGTGGCGGCGGCCACGACTACGGATTCGTCATCGAGGCGCGCGAGGGACCACTCGCTGAGGGTGTAGCCCAGTTTGAGGGCGCGCTGGCGCAGGGTGACGTTGTGCGCTTTCGAGCCGGTGAAGTATTGCAGCGCGGCGCCGTAGCTTGCGGTGGGGAGCAGGCGCACATCCACCTGGAGCGCGTTGGCGAGGTGGAAGCTGACCTTGTTGTCGCCTTTGACGATGAGGTCGGCGATGGCGGGATAGGCGGCTACGTACTCGACGCCTTGAGCGGTGTGCTCGGGCGCGCAGGCGGGGCCGGTGACCAGGAGATCAAGATCGCCGGCGGTGTCGCGGCCGCGGCGGAGGGAACCGGCAGGGGTGACGCGCTCGAATCCAGGGAAGGCGAGGAGATACGTGGTGAGCTGGTTGGCGGCATCCTGCGCCTGGTCAATGCGGAAGCGCCCGGCGCTGCGGCGGTAATCGTTGATGCCTTTCTTGATCTTCTCAATGGCCTTGGCGCCCATGCGCGGCAGCTTTGCGAGGTTGCCGGTTTCAATGGCAGCGGCCAATGTATCGATGGAGTTGACCTGAGCCGTGGACCAGAAGAGGGCAATGGTTTTTGGGCCCATGCCGGGGAGCTTCATGAGTTCGAGAATGCTGATGCCGTATTTGGCCAGCAGCTCATCGCGCAGGGGAAGGGTGCTGGTGCAGGCCATGGCTTTGACGTTGGCGGCCATGCCTTTGCCGATGCCGGGAATGGCGAGGAGTTTGGCGGTGTCATCGCAAAGGGAGGCGACGTCCGCGGTGGCCTGGGTGATGGCTTCAGCGGCGTTGCGGTAGCTGCGGATACGGAAACCGTCGGCTCCGTCGATCTCCATCAGATCGGCTGTCTGCTCGAGCAGACGCGCCATTGATGCGTTGTCCATGGGTTGGCTCTCCCAACACAGTATAGGAAAGGGGGTGGCGTCGGAACCTGACGGGGAGAACAAGGACGCGGCGAGAACAAAGACGCGGCGAGGGTGGGCATCTGTGTTGGTGGCGGGACGATTCGTGGTGGGGCGCAAAATCAAACGGCGCACCCCGGGTGCGGGGCGCGCCGGAAACAGCGTGCTCAGAGAGGCCAAGACATAGATGCAGCCTGATGGTGGGCGAAGCCCACACGCACGACGGCCGGAGATTCCGGCCTACGCCGTAAGACGAATCAGATCAGGCTGCGGTGTTATGGGCGGTTGTGCCGCTGTCCCTCAGCCGCAACACTCCATCGGCTTGAGGTCCTTTCTGGCCCTGAACGATGTCGAACTCAACATCATCGCCCTCTTTCAGGGTTTTGTAACCGTCCAGCTGAATCGCAGAGTAATGGACGAACACGTCTGGCCCGTCTTCACGTCCGATGAATCCGTAGCCCTTGGCGTTGTTAAACCACTTGACCTTTCCTTTGTACTGAGCCACAGGCCCCCGCCTTCCTTGCATCGAGAGAAGTACGCCACGCTGCGAAAGAGGTGAGGATGGGGAACTTCGCCGCGTCGCTACCACACTATGACGTGAAAACGGGAGCAAAGGTTTTTCCGTAATCCAGATTCCCTGTTCAAAAGGGTCATAAGCGGCGATGGTGAGCGGGCGATGGTGTGCGAAGGCCTCGCGCCGATCGCAGTGGATCATTTTTTCCGCAGCAGCTCGTGATAGAGCAGGACGCAGGTGAGGGTTTTGCCGTCGAGGAGGGCTCCTTTGCGGATCATCTTCATGATTTTCGATAACTTGACGAGGCGGAACTCGATGTCTTCGTCGTCTTCTGGTTTGGCTTCTCCGGCGACCAGGCCCTCGGCGAGGAACACGTTCATGGCTTCGCCCAGAAAGCCGGGGCTGGCGAAATAGCGGACCAGGGGTTTCCATTTTTTAGCGCGGTATCCGGTTTCCTCTTCGAGCTCGCGCTGGGCGCCTGCGAGCGGGTCTTCGCCGGGATCGAGAGTGCCGGCGGGCAGCTCCCAGAGGAACTGGCGGGCGGCGTGGCGGTATTGCCGTTCGAGAACGATCCAGGGATCATTTTTGTTTTTGCTTTTGTCGACCGCGAGGATGACGGCGCTGCCGTTGTGGCGGACCACGTCCTTGACGCCCTGCTTGCCATTGGGCTCGACGATCTTGTCTTTGGTGACGCGGAAGACGGGACCCGTGTAGACCACCTCGGAGGCGAGCACCTCGGCCGTTTCCATGGGCTCAGGAGAGCCGAGGGGCAGGTGTTTCTTCCTGGGCAGGGGCGCGGGTTTGGCGGACTTTGCGGATTTCGCCTTCCTGCCCCTGGCGGGGGTGGGGGCGGGGGATTTCTTTGCGGACTTCTTTGAGGATGGGGCGGGTGCCTTTTTGGCCTTGGGCATTGTGGATTGTATCTCCTCAGTTCGCAGACAGTTCGAGTATACGCAGGGGCCGGGTGGTGGCTGCGCGGGGCCGCCCTGGAGCATGCTCGCGGCGCATTCCTGCATCGAACCTGCGGCGCGTGGCATCCTTAAATGAGCCGTTCCGAACACGCGCCGGGCCCCCCGGTCCAAACCACGCTGAGAGTTGATCCGTTGCCGACTGCAGAGTGTCATCCAATTACCGTGGCTCCGGGTATGAGCCGGTTGTTTCTGGACTATTGTTCCGGCGAGCCGGCGGCGCGTCGATTCTACGGCGGCTCCGATCCTGAGCGCTGGCAGCAGCGCCCCGCTCCTGCTGCTCACCGGACTGAACTCATTGACATTCTTGCGCGGCAGAATCCTGGAGCGACGGCCGCGGGTTCGATTGAAGCGCTGCGGCAGGGCGCGGGCGCGGTGCTCACGGGGCAGCAGGTGGGGCTGTTCGGAGGCCCGTTGTTTGTTCCGCTGAAGGCTGCGACGGCGCTGGCGCGCGCGCGTAGCGCCACCGAGGCGGGACGACCGCATGTGGGCATCTTCTGGCTGGCGAGCGAGGACCACGACTTTGCGGAGATCAACAATGTCGAGTTTCCGTTTCGCCGCGAGCTGCGCAAGCTGGTGTACGGGACGACGCCGCAAGCCGCTGTACCGGTGGGCGGAATCGTTCTGGATGGGGCGATTGAGCCGCTGCTGGAGGCGGCCGGCGAGCTGATTGGCTGGTCAGACGCGCTGGAAGCGCTGAACGAGGCGTATCAGCCGGGGCGGACTTTTGCGCAGGCTTTTGGGGATTTTTACCGGCGCGCGTTTGGGGCGCAGGGGCTACTGGTGTTCGACGCATGCAGCCGCGAGGTGCATGGGATGGGCGCGCCGATTCTGCGAGAAGCGATCACGCGCGCGGACGAATTCACGGCGAGGCTGCTGGAGCGCGACAAGGAACTGAAGAGCGCCGGCTATCACTCCCAGGTATTGGTTTCAGAGCGCTCCAGCCTGTTGTTTTTGATCGATAAGAAAAGCGGAGCGCGCAATGCATTGAAGCGTCTGGCGGAGAGTGCGGAAGAGCCGGATGGAATGTGGCAGGCGGGGCGGGAACGATGTTCGACCGCGGATCTGCTGGGCATTCTGGAGTCGGAGCCGGAGCGCATCTCCCCGTCGGCTCTTCTGCGGCCGGTGTTTCAGGACTATCTATTTTCGACCTCACTGACAATTGGCGGGCCTGCGGAGGTGGCGTACTTTGCGCAGTCGCAGGTGCTGTTCGAGGGCATACTGGGGCGCATGACGCCGGCGCAGCCGCGCTTCTCGGCGACGGTTGTGGAGCCCGACATTGCGGAACTGCTGCGCAGGCACGAGCTGACACTGGACCGCGTTTATTCCGAGACGCTGGATGGGCTGACGCAGTTGGTGGCGGCGCGGGCGCTGCCGATTGACGGCAAGCGCAAGTTGTCCGCGGCGGGCAACGGGTTGGATCAAGAGCTGACGGCGCTGCTGGAGTGGATGCATGCCATGGATGCGGGCCTGGGGCGCTCGGCTGACACGGCGGCGAGCAAGATGCGCTACCAGATGAACAGGCTGCGCAGGCTGGCGGCACGGTTCCAGACGCAGAAGGAAGAGTCGCTGGGGCGGCATGCGCAGGCGATTCACAATGCGCTGATTCCGGGCGGGCATCTGCAGGAGCGCGTGCATGGTGCGGCGTGGTATTACGCGCGCCACGGCTTTGAGTTGTCAGAGATGCTGGTGGAGCGCGCCATGGAGGCGTGCATGGCGGGGCATACGACGCTGTGGATGTGAGGCAAGGGGTGGCTTGACGCTGTCATCGCACAGCAGGCCATGATTGCAGTTGAACCACAGTGGGGAGAAACTGGGCGATCTGGACCAGCAGCGTCTCGCCCCATGTATGCTCATCGGGATTACCCTGGCCGCGGACTGGCAAAAGAAACTCGAACTGTCTCACATAATTGCGGGCTTGTTCACGCATTGCTTCCGGTATCGCCTCATGGTCAGCCAGCTTTCGGCAGATCTGGGCCAGGTCGGCAAGAACCATCACCTTCACTTCGTTTCTGGAAGCATTGTTCGGGGGCTGGTGTGAAGACATGCGGGTACTCCTCTTTCCAAGAGCTCTGCCAAAAACGGGTCAAGGCTAGCCACAGGTAAGGCTGAGTGACACTGGGACAAGTTCCAGTGGATTTAGCCGGCAGGCCATTCTCATGAAGGTCCGGGTTGCTGCACTGGTTGCGTGCAGCCGTTAGTAACGGCGTGGCTGCCCGGTAGCCCGATGCGTGGCGAATACGCGATGGACCACGGGCCTGCGAGGGGTCAGAACCGTATCGAAAACCAACTGTGACTTAAGGCGCGGCATCCATTCCACATGAGCAATCGCGCCCGGACGCCGGCGACGCGAGCTTCTGAGCTTATCTAAATAGCTACATATTGAAAGGGAATGCAGATGATGACCGGAACACTGAGATACTCGCTGGCTCTGCTGGCGCTTACAGCATGCGGAGTGGTTTCGGCGCAGGAGTCGAATCCGACGGAGCCGCAGAATCAGCCGCAGCAACCCGTGCCGCAGATCAATGGGGGGGAGCCGCTTTATCGCATCCAGGTGGTGGCGCGCGACATTCCGGCCGTCAACTATTTTCATCGCAGCGGCGCGACGCATATCGGCTTTGAGGGCACGCAGTTGATGCCGGAGGCGAGCGGTGAGGCGAAGGTGGATCCGCATGCCGGGCGGACTTCGATCGATCTGCAGTTAAAGGGACTTAGCCCGGCGAATGGATTTGGCTCTGAGTATCTGACCTATGTGCTGTGGGCGATTACTCCGGAAGGCCGGCCGGTGAACCTGGGCGAGGTGTTGCCTTCCGGCGGCAAGGACAAGCTGCAGATGCAGGTGACAACTAACCTGCAGGCGTTCGGATTGATTGTCACGGCGGAGCCGTACTTTGCCGTAACCACGCCGAGCGACCTGGTGGTGATGCAGAACGTGGTGGAGAAGCGCACGACGGGCGTGATTGAGAGCGTGGTGGCGCACTATAACCTGCTGCCTCGCGGGGCGTATGCGCAGACGGCGGGACGCAAAAGCGTTCTGAAGCCGATTGGCCGTAACGGGAAATCCCCGCTGGAGATATACGAGGCGGAGAATGCGGTGCAGATCGCCGAGGCCGGCGGAGCGGAGAAGTATGCTTCGGACTCCCTGGGCACGGCCACGACGGCGCTTCAGAATGCGGAAGCAGGCGATGCGCACAAGCGGGATCGGAAGGAAGTGATTACGTACGCCCGCGAGGCTGTGCAGGCCGCCGAAGATGCGCGCATCATCACCATCCGCAAGATCAAGGAAGAGGATGACGCGGCGCAGGTCAAGGCGCGGGAAGATGCGGAGCGCCAGGCGCACGAGGCGCAGATGCAGCAGCAGCAGGAAGCGGCGCAGCGGGCGCAGGCCGAGGCCGCGGCGGAAGAGGCCAAGGCGCGCGCGGAGACGGCCAAGGCGGCTCGCGAGCAGGCTGAGGCACAGGCAGCACAGGCCGCGGCGCAGGCGCAGGCAGCCCAGCAACAGGCCGCCCAGGCGCAGCAGCAGGCACAGGATGCTCAGCAGCAGGAGCAGCAGATGCGCGAGCGCCTGAAGCAGCAATTGAACCAGGTGCTGCAGACGCAGGACACGGCGCGCGGACTGATTGTGAGCATGCCGGATGTGCTGTTCGACTTCAACAAGTACACGCTGAAAGGCGAAGCGCGAGAGAAGCTGGCGAAGGTGTCGGGCATTCTGCTGGCGTATCCCGATTTGAAGGTGCAGGTGGAGGGATATACCGACAGCATCGGCTCGGACGACTACAACCTGAAGCTGAGCGACCAGCGTGCCGATTCTGTGCGCGACTACCTGGTGCAGCAGAGCGTGCCGGATGCGAATGTGACCGCGCAGGGATACGGCAAGACGCATCCCGTGGCCGATAACGCGACATCGTCAGGCCGTGCGCAGAACCGGCGCGTGGAACTGGTGGTGTCAGGACAGTCGATTGGCGTGCAGGAGAGCCAGCCGGGGCAGACGGGCAATGCGTCGCAGCCGGGGCAGGGCGATGGAACGCAGCAGAGCACGGCGCATCCGCCGCAGCAGTAAACTTCTCCCACCCTGGCGGCAAAAAACAAAGGCGCCGCGAGGGTGGGGCATCCGGCCATCAACACATCCGGCCATCAACAATGGTGAAGCGGGGCCGCTCTTCGGAGCGGCCTTTGCTTTGCGGGTTATTCGCCGGGGAAGCGGACGCCGAGGGCGGTGCGGGCTTCTTCAAGGAGGCGCGCCGTGCCGAGAGAGAGGGCATGGGTGAGAACAGGGCTCTCGGGCTTGCCATCGCGGATCAGGCCGCAGAAGTGGGCGGTTTCGTAGTTGAAGCCGCCGTGCGTGAAGGGCTCATCGAGGTGGACCTGGCGGCCGTCGGCGTAATGGATTGTGGCGCGGGCGGGGTTCCACCAGTTGGCGTGGAGAAGGACATAGCCGCGAGGTCCGCAGAGCAGGGCATCGCCGCGGCTGAGCAGGTCGAGTCCGGTGTGGAGCTGGGCCATGCCGTGTTCGTGCTCGGTCTGGAAGAGGGCGAAGTTGTCAACGCCGGCGGGGCTGAGGCGGCCCATGGTCTGTACGCGTTTCAGAGGGCCCAGCCAATCGAGCGCGAGGAAGGCTTCATAGGGGCCGATGCCGAGGAGGCCGCCGCCGCCGAGTTCGAGGAAGTGCAGGGGGTAGTCGGGGCCGATGGTGGAGTCGCAGTGGCCGGCGCGCACAAAGCCGATGGGGCCGATGGGGTCATGCAGCAGGTGCCGGCGCAGCTTCTGGTAGAGAGGGAAGAAGGGCGGCTTCATGGCTTCCATGAAGAGGCGGTGGTGACGGCCGGCGGCGGCGAGGACGTGTTCGAGCTGGCGCAGGTTGAGGGTGGCGGGCTTCTCGCAGAGCACGTGCTTGCCTGCGGCGAGGGCCTGGATGGAGAGCTCGGCGTGCGTGTCAGGGTGGGTGGCGATGTAGACGGCGTCGATGTCGGCGGCGAGGAGGTGGGCGAGGGACGGGGCGACGCGGGGGATGTGAAAGCGCTCTGCGAGGGCTTGCGCGCGTGCGGGCGTGCGGCCCCAGACGGCGTCGAGCGAAGCCTCAGGAAGGGCGGCGAGCCCTTGCGCGAAGCGGGCCGCGGCGCGGCCGGGGCCGACGATGCCGAAGCGGATCATCGCAGCAGGTCTTCAAGGGTGGTGCTGAGGTTGGTTTTGTCGTCGCGGTATTTCACGATGACGGGGCAGTAGAGGCTGAGGCCCCATTCCTGTCCCTTGCCCTTGCTTACGGCGCGGGAGCCGGGGACGACCACGGCATCCCTGGGGACGATGAGGGGTGCTTCGTCGGTGGCGCGCAGCACGGTGCCGTGGACGAGGTCGTAGACCGGGGTGCCGCGGGTGAGGATGACCCCGGCGGCGAGTACGGCGCCGGTGCGGACCAGCGTGCCTTCATAGACGCCGCAGTTGCCGCCGATGAGGACGTCGTCTTCGATGATGACGGGGCTGGCGTTGACGGGCTCGAGGACGCCGCCGATCTGGGCGGCGGCGCTGAGGTGGACGCGCTTGCCAATTTGCGCGCAGGAGCCGACGAGGGCGTGCGAATCGACCATGGTTCCTTCGTCGACATAGGCGCCGGTGTTGATATACATCGGGGGCATGCAGACGACGCCGCGGGCTACGAAGGCGCCGGCGCGCACCGCGGAGCCGCCGGGCACAACGCGTACGCCGTCGTGGCTGGTGAAGTGGCGCGCCGGGTAGGTGTTCTTGTCGACGAAGGAGAGGCCGGGGGCGGGGAGGTCTTCAAGGACTCCGAGGCGGAAGCCAAGGAGGATGCCCTGCTTGACCCAGACGTTTACCTTCCAGGCGGTGGGGGAGGCGGGGTCGGGGGAGGCGGAGCGAATTTCTCCGCGCTCGAGGGCACTGCGGAATTCATTGAAAACATGGAGGGCGGCAGGATCGGTAACGGCGGCCGGGCCGGCCGCGAAGGCGTATTCAATGGCCTGCTGAAGTTGTGCGGTATTCATTCCTTGTCGAGGATATCAATTGGGAAGGAGTGAAAGCAGGGCGGGCGGCTTGCGAAACGTTTTCAGGGCCAGAAACACGAATGCCGGAAGTGGACGGCGATGGAACCGCGCATCCCTTCCGGCAGAAGGCAGGGTAGAGGTTTTCAGGCCGCCGGGCGGGTGTGCATCTTGGCGCGCACGGCGTCTGCGGAGACGGGTTGGAGACGGAACGCGTTTTTGCCCGCCGGGACCATGGCCAGCGGAACGGGAGTGCGGTTGCGGCTTGCGTGCATGTGCTTGGTTTCGAGCCACGCGCAGAGGCGCGGGTCGTTGATTTCAGGCTGGCCCTGCCAGAAATCAGGAGCCAGTCCACACTGGATCTGAAGATGATCCAACTGTAACTCGATGGTCGAGATGTTCTTCGGGAAATAGCGGCGGACGTTATCGGTGCCGACGTGGATTCCAGAGAGACCCTGACCTTTGCTTTGCGCTTTGACCACCATATACACCTGCTCTTCACACTGAAATGATGCCTACAGTTAAGGACACGCAAACTGCAAAAGTCGCAACGCAACGAGGAGAAGGCACGGGGGCGAGTTCCGAATCGGGCTCGCTCGGCCAGAAAACCAGATGTGGGAAGGGGCGTGCGCTATCGTCGCCAGCCCTGGACCGTTCAGGTTGATTCAACGTTGTTGAAGCCGTACTTTTGCAGTTGATGCCACTTGCTTACAGAGAGTTGCTTTCATCTGTAACCTTCGGGACTTACAACCCCAGGAGCAAAAATCGGAGATCTCCGAAAAACTTGAGATGATGCATGCCATCTCATCCTGGTTGCCTTGCTCGGTTAGAGATATTTTGTTTTAGATAGGAAGTAACTGACATTCCCAACATATCAAGAAATCAACAGCTTGGCAAGTCTTGAGCTAAGTCGCGCACTAAAACGATTATGTGTAAAGGCTCACGATGTGCGACGGAGCGGCATTCCAAATGGGCGGGGATGAATGGTCAGGAGATAACGGGATCGCATGCGGGGCCGAGGGGGGCGGGCGCTTTGATGAGCAGGCCGTCGAGACTCACTTCGGCTATGACCCGGGCGATGGTATTCGCGGCGGTTCCGTTGCCGTAGGGATTGGTCATGCCGGCAAGGGAAGCGCGGAACTCTTTGCTGACGGCGCGCGACAGGGCGGCTTGGATGGCGTTTGGATCCGCGGGTGTGTCGAGGACGTTGGCTGCGCGTTCGCGACCTTGCTGGCGCATGCCGATGTCGATGACAGGCAGGGCAAAGGAAGCTGCTTCCATAATTCCGCTGGAGGAGTTACCTATCATCGCGTCCACGTGGGAGAGAAGACTCCAGTAAGTTACCGCATCGAGATTTACGAAGATATGTGTCGCGGGGCGGACAGCCGATAAGAGTTTTGTGCGCTCGATGAGAGCGTGGCCCCCGGCGTCGGCGTTGGGATAGACGAAGATGAGCTGACCCTGGAACTGCGCGAGGGCGGCGAAGAGGGCGTCGGCTTCCGCATTGGTGTTGTGGTGGATTGTGACCGGATGCCAGGCAGCGAGCACGGCGGGAGGAGAGAGAGCCAGGCCGAGCCGCGCCTCGAGAGCTGGGCGATCGAGCAGGCGGGAGCGATAGAGGTGATCGATGGACGGCGCTCCGGCGTGATGCACCCGCCAGGGTTCTTCGCCCATACCGATGACGCGCCGCCGAGCCGCGGGCGTGGAGGTGAAATGGATGTGGGCGAGCTTGGTGAGGGCGTTGCGCACGGCGTCATCGATGGCGCCCTGGCTGACTTCACCGCCTTCGATGTGGGCGATGGGAATGCGCATGGCGAGAGCAGTGGCGGCGGGGGCGAGCATCTCGTAGCGATCGGCGATGAGCAGGAGGATGTCAGGGCGCCAGGCGGTGAGCGCGTCGGCGAGGCCCAGCATGGCGACGCCGATGGTTTTAGCCATGGCGGTGTCGGTATCGGAGCTGAGCAGACATTCAATGCGGGCGCGGATGGGGAAGCCATCGCGTTCGATCTCCTGCACCGTGGAACCGAATGTGGGCGAGAGGTGGGGGCCGAGAACGCAGACGCCGAGTTCGACGTCAGGCCGGGCCGCCAGTTCACGAAGCGGCCAGTAGAGGTGACTGTAATCGGCACGCGAGGTGGTGACGACGCCGATGCGGCGGCGCGCCGGAGGAGGCGTCACGAAGAGACCCGAAGGTTGGAGGCGGCGCGCACGGCAGGGCTGGGCGTGTAATCAGGAACGAGTTCGCAGAGTTGCGTCATGGCGGCAGAGGCGTCGCGCATTTCAAGGGTTGCGCGGAGGTCGGCGAGTCCTGATTCGAGGGACGGCACGTCGATGGGGTGGTACTGCAGGGAGAGCAGTCCGGGCAGGGCGGCAGGGCGGGGCGACTCGGCGGCCGCCCAGAAGTGAAGCGGATCTTTCTCGCCGGGGCGTGGGGCGGTGAAATCGATCGGCACGCTGCGATCGGGCGCGAGAGATTGAGCCATGAAGTGTGCCAGGTCGGTGATGTAAGTGGGTTCGCGAAGTTCAGGGGCGAGCAGCGAACCTGGGGGTTCCGCGAGGGTCATCATGAGCAGGTTGACGGCTTCGTCGAGGGTGAGGAAGTAGCGGCGGGCGGCGGGATCTGTGATGGTGAGCGGCTGGCCCGCAGCGATCTGGAGCGCGAAGGTTTCGGTGACGCTGTCGCGGGACCCGAGCACATTGCCGGTGCGGAGAACAATGCCGCCGGCCGCGAGCACAATGCGTTCCGACAACCACCGGGTGGCGCCCATGACGGAAGCGGGCTCGACTGCCTTGTCACTGGAGAGCAGGATGGTGCGCGCGCCCACGGCGGATGCGGCTCGCGAGAGCGTCAAGGTGCCATAGACGTTGTTGGCGATGGCGGCAAGGGGCTGCTCTTCCATTAACGCGACATGCTTGAATGCGGCGGTGTGAAAGACGATGGATGGGGCGCGAGTGGTGAATATCTCGTCGAGCAGGGCACGGTCGGCGGTGCTGCCGAGAATGGGTGTCATCGCGCCGGGAACGCCTTCGGTTTGCCAGGATTGCTGCAGATCGTAGAGGCGGCTCTCGGCGGTGTCGAGGAGAAGGAGCGAGGACGGGCCGATGTTTCCCAGGCGGAGCGCAAGGGCGGAGCCGATGGTGCCGCCGGCCCCGGTGATCAGTATGGGTTGGCGATAGAGCTGATCGAGCACCTGGAGCGGCGGAGAAGGCAACCGGAGCCGGGCGAGAAGGGGTTGCCAATCGAGCCTGCCCATCTTAGCGATCACTCCTGCAGTATAAGGCTGATTCAACTTTGTTGATCGCACTGAACGCGGCGGCGGGGTGGAAGGCGGCGGAGGATCGGCTGAAATACACTGGAACTTCACAGCAGACGGGTCAGGAAATGCGCGCTTGCGCCTGGGGTTGAAGTGGGGAAGATGTTGACTGGATGGACGAGGCTTTGGATTGCGTTGGCGGTGCTGGTGGCGGGGCTTCCCGCTTATGGCGCGGATGGGGAGTACGACCGGGCGGCTCGGCTGAACAATCGCGGCGTGGCGCAGATGAGCCAGCAGTTTACGGAGAAGGCCGCCGATAGCTTTGCGGAGGCGATGAAGGCCGATCCAAAGATGGCGCAGGCCGCCATCAATGAGGGCATCGCGCTGATGACGCTGCAGAAGCTGGACGGCGCCAAAGAAGTGCTGCAGAAGGCGATCGTGCTGGACGCGAAGAGTGCGCAGGCGTGGTACAACCTGGGGCTGGCACAGCATGCGGGCAACGAACTGGAGGCGGCGCTGAAGAGCTTCCAGGAGGCGGTGAAGCTGGACCCGCGCGACGTGGATTCGTATTACTTCGAAGGCGTTTGCTACGCGGAGCTGAAGGAATATGACAAGGCGATCGCCACCTTCAAGCAGGCACTGGCGATCAATCCCATGCATGCCTCGGCGGAATTTGCGCTGGCGCGCGCGCTGCAGCGGTCAGGCAATACGCAGGACGCGCGCGAGCACTTCAAGACGTTCCAGCATTTGACCAGCACCAAGATTTCCTCGGCCATCGGGCTGGCGTATGGAGAGCAGGGTCATTACTCGACCGTCACGCCGATTGAGCAGCATGAGGGCGGGCGGAAGGCGATGATCGCGGTGAAGCTGGTGGGGGAGGCGATGGGTGTTGCCAGCCCACCCAAGCAAAGCCTGGATGGGGCACCCGCACCTGCACACGCACCTGCACCCGTACCGGCAACCGGGTTTACCGGCGGGGCATGCATGCTGGATGTGACTGGGTCAGGGCAGATGGACTTGGTGCTGATGCAGTCGGGGGCGCAGGCGATTGGGGTGATGCATCGGAAGGCTGACGGGAAGTTCGAGAGCCTGGATGCAGCGGCGGCGGGCCTGAAGGCGAGCGGGCGTGCGGTGGCGTGCGCGGTGGGGGATTATGACGCCGATGGGTTGAACGATCTGGCGGTGGCCATGGATGATTCGCTGCGTCTCTATCGCAATCTTGGGATGGGCAAGTTCCAGGATGTGACGGATGAGGCGGGGCTGGCTGCGAAGAACAAGCCGACGGGGATCACGTGGATTGACTTCGATCATGATGGCGATCTGGATCTGTTCGTGACGGGTTCGGCAGGGGCCGCTGCTACTGCGAATGTGCTGTGGCGGAACAATGGGAACAAGACATTCACGGAGTGGACTGAGCCGACCGGCCTGGGCGGAGCGGGGAAGACCGCGGCCGCGATCCTGACGGATTTCAATAATGATCGCGCAGTGGACATTGCGACCACCGGCGACGGGGCTGCGCCGGTTCTGTTTGTCAATCCGCGGGAAGGGAAGTATCCGACGCAGGCGTTGTATGAGGAGAAGCTTGCGGCGACCGAAGGCATTGCGGTGCTCGACTTCAACAAAGACGGCTGGATGGACATCGCGGTGACGCATGCCGGTGCGCCCGGCGTGACCCTGTGGCGGAATGTGGAGGGCGAAAAGGGAGCGCGGCGTTTTGAACGCGCGACGTTGCCAGTGGAGGGCGCGGTTCGCGGCTGGGGCTTGACGCCGGTGGATATCGACAATGATGGGTGGATTGACCTGGCCGCGATTGTTGAGACCAAAGCGGGGGCGCAGGTACGGGTGTGGCGCAATCGAGGCGACGGCAGCTTTGAGGACGTGAGCAAAACGCTGGGGCTGGATGCGGTGAAGCTGACGGCGCCGCGCGGATTGATTGCAGCGGATGTGGACGGCGATGGGGCCGCGGACCTGATTGTGACGCAGGAGAACGCGGCGCCGGTGCTGCTGCGCAATGTGGGGGGGAACAAGAATCATTCCGTGCGGCTCGACCTGAGCGGCTATGCCGATAACAAGACGGCCATTGGCGTGAAGATGGAGGCGTTTGCAGAAGGGCACTGGCAGAAGTGGGAATTGGCGGGCGCGGTGGGGTATGGAACGCAGTCGGCGCCGCAGATCCTGGTGGGGCTGGGGGACGCGGACCGGGTGGAGTTGCTGCGCATCCTTTGGCCCACGGGCGTGCTGCAGGATGAGATTGATTTGCCCAAAGGGCCGGTGATTGCGATGAAGGAAGCAGACCGGCGCGGCAGCTCGTGCCCGGTGCTGTTTGCGTGGGACGGGCATAAGTACAAGCTGGTGACGGATGTGATCGGCGCCGGCGTGGTGGGGCACTGGTTCACGCCGACGCGCAGAAACATTCCCAATCCCGGCGAGTGGATCAAGGTGGATGGGAAGCAGCTAGCGAGTGTGGACGGCAAGCTGAGCCTGCGCTTCATCGAGCCCATGGAAGAGGTGAACTACATCGATCAGTTGCGGCTGGTCGCGGTGGATCATCGGGCGGATGTGGAGGTGAATCCGGATGAGAAGTTCCTGGATGATCCGCCGTTTGCATCGGGGCGGGTGATCGCTTCAGAAGGCGCGCGGCTGCCGCTGGGCGCATGGGATGGGGAGGGCCACGATGTGCTCGATGCGCTGAGCCGGCGCGATCATCGCTTCGCGAGCGGATTTGCGGCGACGCCGTACGACGGATTCGCGAATCTGCATGCGCTGACAATCGACGTGGGTTCGCTGGACGCGCAGTCCCCGTTGCGGCTGCTGATGACGGGGTATGTGAACTACTTCAGCGCGACGTCGCTCTATGCCGCGTGGCAGGCGGGGATCAAGCCGGTGTCGCCGTATGCGGAGGCGCAGATGGCGGATGGCTCATGGCAGCGGATCACGCCGGGCGAGGCGGGATTCCCGGCAGGCCTGGAGCGCACCATCGTGATTGATCTGACGGGCAAGGTGCCGGCGGGTACGCGCAAGATCCGGCTGATGACGAACCTCGAAATTTATTGGGACCAGGCGCTGATTGATCAGAGCGCCCATGCGCAGGCGCAGACTACCGAGGTGCCGATGAGCGCGGCCACGCTGCACTTCCGGGGCTATCCGAAGCAGATGGAGGGCGCGAGCCCGGGCGACCTCGATTACGACTACGATCGCGTGAGCCTGACAGGACCGTTCCAGCATCAGCGCGGGAATTACACGCGCTTTGGCGACGTGACGGAGCTGGTGAAGGGCATTGACGATCGCTATGTCATCTTCGGCAGCGGTGAAGAGATCGCTGCGGAGTTTGATGAGGCGAAGCTGCCCATGCTGCCTGCGGGATGGAAGCGCGACTACTTCTTCTACGCGAACGGGTTTGTGAAGGACATGGACTGGTGGGATGCTTCGCCGTTTACGGTGTCGCAGATGCCGTTCCATGGAATGAGCAAGTATCCGTATCCGGCGAGCGAGGCGTTCCCGGATGACAACGGCGCGTTGAGTTATCAGCTGGACTGGAACAACCGCTTCGATTCAGGGGAACCGGTGCGGGCGTTCCGATTTGACTATCGCGATCTGGTTTCTACTCCCGCCGAGGATAAGAGCACACAACGAGGAGCCGCGCACAGGTGAGCGAACTGGTGTTGGCTCCTGCCGTGCGGCAGCTTGCAATGTTACGCGCGCGTGCAGTGAGCGTGCGCGAACTGGCGGAGGAGCACATCGCGCAGATTGAGCGCCTGGAGCCGCAGATCCACGCGTTTGCAGATTTCGATGGGGAGCGGGTGCGTGTGCAAGCGCGCGCCATGGATGCGGCGGGCGAGCCGCGGGGGCCGCTGCACGGGCTGCCAGTGACGGTGAAGTCGTCGATTGCGACGGCGGGATACCGGTGCGAGATTGGGAGCCTGCTGAACAAGGGCGATGTGCCGCGGGAGGATGCTGAGGTGGTGCGGAGACTGCGCGCGGCGGGGGCGTTGATCCTGGGCACGACGAACTGCCCCGAGTTTCTGATGGCGTATGAGACCGAGAACCTGCTGCACGGGCAGACGCGCAATCCGTGGGATCTGGAGCGGTCGCCGGGAGGTTCGAGTGGCGGCGAGTCGGCGGCGATTGCGGCGGGTATGTCGGCCGCGGGGCTGGGATCCGATAGCGGAGGATCAGTGCGGGTTCCGGCGCATTTCACGGGCATCTGCTCGCTGAAGCCGACGCCGGGGCGTGTGCCGGGGCGCGGGCATTGTCCGCCGTGCGTGGGGCCGTTTGCGATTCTGGGAGCGATTGGGCCGATGGCACGAACCATCGAGGATGTGTCGCTGATGTTCCGGGTGCTGGCGGGACAGGATGCTGAGGATCCGATGAGCCCGCCGGTGCCTCTGCGCACGCACACGCTGGATGAACTGCGGCAGCGGCGCATCGGATTGTTTGAGGATGACGGTTTTGCGCCGGTGACCGAGGAAACGCGTGCTGCGGTGCAGAGTGCCGCGCAGGCCTTACGCCAGGCTGGGTTCATAGTGGAGCCGTTCCGGCCGCGCACGCTGGAGCAGTTGCGGAAGCTGTGGAACACCTTCTTTGTTCAATGCGGCGCGATGTTTTATGAGCCGGCGATCCGAGGCAAACGGGAGCGGCTGAGTCCTGTGTTTCGCGAGTTTCTTGGGTTTGCGGAGGCTGCTGGACCGCTGTCGGCAACGGAACTGCTCAATGCCTGGGCCGAGCTGGACGTGTTGCGAGCGAAGACGCTGGAGGAGTTGCGCGATTATCCTGTGCTGCTGTGCCCGGCGGCGAGTGTGCCGGCGTTTCGGCATGGGGAGCGCGCGTGGATGGTTGAGGGACAGCGCGTGGAGTACCTCGATGCATGGCGCTACACGCAATGGTTCAATGCGATGGCTGCGCCAGCGGCCATTGTGCCGGTGGGCAAGTCGAAGGAAGGTTTGCCCATTGGTGTGCAGATTGCGTCGAGGCCGTTCGACGATGAAGTGGTGCTGGGCGTGGCGGCGGTGCTGGATGCGGCGTTTGGATATCGAGCGCCGGCCCTGGCGCGCGGATAGTTGCCGGGTGCGAGAAGCTGACTCGATTGAGATGTGAAGGATTCGGCGCAGATGAGCGCCGTGATTGTCTCTCGAGCACATAACTACAAACGTTTTTTGGGATCTCGGTCAAGGTCATCCGTCACAGACAGACGTTTATTCCGCCGGTAGAAACGGAGAGGCTGGTGCGGCCGTAAGTGGCTCAGGCAGCTCAACCTTTGGGTGGAGGCGGGGAGGCGGCGAACAGCGTAGGCTGAACCTTCTTCCCCGGAATGGAGCGGACGTGCGAGCTAGCTGGCACGAGCAGTTTTCCGAGTCCCCGGATGTTTTAAAAGGCACGCGGCATCAACAGACGGTTGTGCCGGTGCTGGACTTAGAGATCGGCGGCGACGAATTTATTACCATGGCTGGACCGTGCTCGGTGGAGACGGAGTTCCAGTTGCTGGCGACCGCCAATCATGTGCGCCGCGCGGGCGCGCGCATCCTTCGTGGAGGCGCATTCAAACCGCGCAGTTCTCCGTACGCATTTCAGGGTTTGGGTTTGGAAGGGCTCAAGATGCTCGCTCGTGCGCGCGAGGAGAGCGGTCTCGCCATTGTGACCGAAGTGATGAGCGAGTGCGATGTGCCGGCGGTGGCAGAGTATGCGGACATTCTGCAGATCGGCACGCGCAACATGGAGAACTACTCGCTGCTGGAGGCGGCGGCGCGGTCGGGCCGTCCCATTCTGCTGAAGCGCGGCATGGTGGCGACGATTGCGGACTTTCTGCGTTCGGCGCAGATCATTCTCGATAATGGCAATCCCCATGTGATCCTTTGCGAACGCGGAATCCGCACGTTCGAAACGGCGACGCGCAACACCTTCGACGTGGCTGCGATTGCGCTGCTGAAGCAGATATCGCATCTGCCGGTGATTGCTGATCCGAGCCATGCGGCGGGCGTTCGCGAGCTGGTGGCGCCGCTGGCGCGCGTCGCGGTGGCGGCCGGCGCGGATGGCGTGATTGTTGAAGTGCATCCCAATCCGGACAAGGCATGGAGCGATGCGGACCAGACGCTGAGTTTCGCCGATTTCGACGAGATGATGGCATCGCTTGAACCGTACGTGGCCCTGCGGCAGCGCGTGCCGGCCCGCGGGGGCGAGCGCACGCGTGCGATGGAGGCCGTGGGATGAGGTTGTTGTACGGACTGCTTGCAGCCTCCGCTCCGTGTTTAGCTGTGCTGAGCTTTTGTGGATTTGGCGGGCAAATCGCCTCGACAGTGAAGGAACCGGTGCTTGTGACGGCCACGGAGGCCTACGACGCCACTGCTGCCGTGCGTGGTGCAGAGAGATTTGTGCGTGGCGCGCGCTTGCTCCTCATCAGGAATGGAAAAGCCGAGCCCCTCGTAGAGGGCTTTGCCGCCACGGCCGATGGGGATGTCTCGTTTGACGCGAAGAGGGCGCTCTTCGCCGGTAAGAAGAACCAAAGCGATCCGTGGGCGATTTGGGAAGTGACGCTCGCCGACGGTTCGGTACGCGAGGTGGCGGGCGGTGATGCGGACAGGATCCGGCCGCTATATCTGCCTGACGATCGCCTGGTGTTTGCACAGCGAACCAAGAATGGATTCCAACTGACGGCGGCAAAGCTGGATGGATCGGAGCGGGTTGAGCTCACGCACATTCCTGGCAGCGCGGTTCCGGCAGACGTGCTGGCAGATGGACGCATTCTTTTTGAGTCAGCGTATCCGCTGGGCGGGGGCAAAACGCCGGAACTCTACCTGGTCTACTCGGATGGTTCAGGTGTGGAGTCATACCGCTGTGACCATGGCGCGGCACGGTGGGGTGGAAAGCAGCTTGCATCGGGAGACGTGGTGTTTACGCACGGGGCGGGTGCAGGGGCAGGGCTGGCGCGGTTTGCTTCGCCTCTTGCGGCTGAGGCGCCCGTGGCAGCGCCGAGGGCGGAATACATGGGTGGGGTTGTCGAGACGCGTACGGGCGAGTGGCTGGTGAGCGCCGGAGAGCCAGGCGGCGCGCACGCATCGCTCAAGTTATGGAAACAGGGAGCGTCGCAACTGCAGCCGTTTTTTTCTTTGCCGGGAGAGAGCCTGGTGCAGCCGGTGCTGGTGAAGGAGCGGATGCGGCCGCACCGCCATCCGTCGGCGCTGCACGACTGGAACTACGGGAATGTGTTGGCGCTGGATGCGCGGGAATCGCGTGAGGGCGATTTGACGGAGGTCCCTGCGCGCGTGCGGCTGGACATGCTTGATGCCGGCGGAAACACGGTTGCGCTGGGCAGCGCGCCGGTGGAACAGGATGGATCGTTTTTTGTGAAGGCGCCGGCGGACGCGCCGATTCGGTTTGCGTTGCTGGATGCGAAGGGGAAGGTGCTGCGCCAGGAGCACGGCTGGTTCTGGATGCGCAAAGGCGAACAGCGGATCTGCGTGGGCTGCCATACCGGCCCGGAACGCGCTGCAGAGAATCGCGTGCCGGCTGTTCTGTTGCGCACCACGACCGCAGTGGATCTGACCGGGGCAGCGCAGCCGGCGGTTGCGGGGAGACCTTGAAAATGAAGTTGCTTGTTGCGATTGCAGTGATTGGTGTTTCAGGAGCGCCGTACGGATGGACGCAGGGGAAGGCGCAGGAGACATCGCCGAAGCCGGCTATTCAATTTGAAGATGCGACTGCTAAAGCAGGCATCGACTTTGTGCACAGCTTTGGATCGCGACAGTTGGGGTCGCTGCTGGAGGGAACGGGCGCAGGCTGCGTGTGGTTCGACTACAACAATGACGGCTTGCCCGATCTGTACGTGGTGAACGGCCGGCCGCTTGACGATGCGATGCACCCGTATCCGTTGAAAGAGAAGCCCAACCCGCTGCCGCATAACCATCTGTATCGCAACGACGGCAACGGGCGCTTCACGGATGTGACAGAGAAGGCCGGCTTGAATCCGGACATGTATTCGATCGCGGTGGCCGCGGCTGACTACGATAACGACGGCTTTGTGGATTTGCTGGTGACGGGCTACGGGCGCCTAGCTCTTTACCACAACGACGGCAACGGACACTTCACGGACGTGACGGAGAAGTCCGGCCTCAAGGTGGACGGGTGGGCGATTGCGTCGACATGGCTGGACTACGACAAGGATGGATGCCTGGATCTGTTTGTTGGGCGCTATGTGAAGTTCGATCCGAAGTATCGCGCGTTCTACGCCGCGGATAACTATCCGGGGCCTCTTGATTACGAAGGCGAGACCAACAAACTGTTTCACGGTGACTGCAAAGGCACATTCACGGATGTGTCTGAGAAGTCGGGCATCAGCGCCTTTGTGGGGCGCACGATGGGCGTGACCGCTGCGGACTATGACGGCGACGGATGGGACGACATTTATGTTGCCAACGATCGCACGGAGAACTTCCTTTTTCATAACAAGCACGATGGCACGTTTGAAGAGGTTGCCAACGAGACCGGTACGGCATTTGGGCAGAACGGCGAGTCGACCTCGTCGATGGGGCCGGTGTTCGCGGACTTTGAACAGCGCGGTGCATTCGACCTGTGGGTCACGGACGGGCACTATAACCGCTACTTGCGCAACGCGGGCAAGCAGGGGTTCGAGGACGCCGGAGCATCGAATGGGGTGTCTCAAACGAACGCTCAATATGTAAGCTGGGGCACCGGCGTATACGACTACGACAACGATGGGCTGCTCGACATACTGATCTTTCATGGTGGGCTGATCCACCTTATTCCGCAGGAGCACACGGTCTTCCGCGGCCTCGGCAAGGCCAAGTTCGAAGACGTGTCCCGCGATGCCGGCCCCGTGTTGAGCGTGCGCACCACGGCGCGCGGCGCATGTTTTGGAGATTACGACAATGACGGCAGGATGGATGCCTTTGTCGTGAACCTGGGCGCGCGCGGCACGCTGGTTCACAACGTGTCTGCGGCGACCGGTCACTGGGTGGATGTGAAGCTGAAGGGCACGAAGAGCAATCGCGATGGAATTGGCGCCAAGGTGGAGGTCTTCGCAGGCGGCAAGCACTGGCTGGCTGAGCGCGTGGGCGGAAGCGGCTACCTGTCGCAGAATGACGGCCGGCTGCATTTCGGACTGGGCGCGGCATCCGCGGTGGACAAGGTTGTTGTGCATTGGCCGAGCGGAACAGAGCAGACCGTGGAGAAACCCGCGCTGGATCGCGTGATCACGATTGAGGAGACAAGGTGAGTCGTCGGCTCCAGAGACGCGCATCTCTCGTGATTGCGGGAGGGCTGTTGGCGGCTGTGGTTGCGATGCTCGGGATAGCCGTGCGTTGCGGCACAGAGGTGAAGGCTGCGACGCACAAGCCGCTGTCGCAGGAAGTGCTCACGTATGCATCACCGCTGGAGATGGCGTTTTCGCTCGATGGCGGGCGGCTCTTCGTGTTGTGTCAGGGAAGCGATCAGGTACGTGTTCTCAACAGCGCAACCTGGGCAGTGATCAAGAACGTGGCGGTGGGACATGTTCCGCGCGGGATGTCGCTATCGCGGGATGGGCGGCGCCTGCTGGTGACGAACACGTGGGACGACACGGTCAGCGTAATCGACACACGCACGCTGGCGGTTACAGCGACGTGGGTTGTGGGTGCGGAGCCGTCAGGCGTGGCCGAAGATCGCGCCGGCAAGCAAGTCTTCGTGGCGAACCGCATTTCGAATGACGTAGCCGTGCTGGACGCGGCCACGGGTGCGGAAGTGAAGCGCCTGGCAGCCGGCCGAGGAGCAAGTTACATTGCGACCTCTGCCGATGGTGCGCGGCTCTATGTGACGCACGTCTACCCCAATCCGCCGCGTGAATCGACAGAGATGGGGAATCGCAGCGTGCCGCAGTCGGAGATCACTGTGATCGATGCGTCGCGCGCGACGGTCACTGATCGCATTCGCCTGAAGAGCGTCGCGCATGGATTTCATGTGGCGTTTTCACACGATGGCAGACTCGGAGTAGTGGCGCAACTGCATCCTAAAAACCTTGTACCGCTTGCGCACCTGGAGCACAGCGGCGCATTTGCGGATACGCTGATGCTCTTCGGCGCTGACGTGGGCGAGCCGGTGGAGGTGCCGCTGGACGAGTTGGAACGCTATGCGACGCGGCCATTCGGCGTGGCGATTGCGCCTGACAAGTCCCGCATTTACGTGACGAGCGGAGGCGCGGAATTCGTCACCGTGATTGACGTGCCGCGGTTGCTGCAGTTCGCCCGCGCACACCCGGGGTCGAGCGCACGCGATCTGAGCGCGAGCGCAAAGTATGTGATCACGCGGATCGCGGTGGGCCATGATCCTCGGGGCATGGTGATGACGCGCGATGGTTCGAGAGTGCTGGTTGCCAACAGGCTTGACGATTCGATCAGTGTGGTCGATACGCGCACAAACCTGGTGATCCGCACTCTTCATCTGGATGGGCCGACGGGGATCACAGTCCTGCGGAACGGAGAGCAGGCTTTTTACACGTCGCGGTACTCGTTTCAGGGACAGATAGGTTGCGCGAGCTGCCACATCGACTCGACCTTTGACGGCTTGACGTGGGATCTGGAGCCGGATGGGTTCGGGCGTGACATCGTCGATAACCGGCTGCTTGAAGACATTCGCGACACTGAGCCCTACAAGTGGAACGGCGGCAATCCCAATCTTCCGATGGAGTGCGGGCCGCGGACGGAGAAGTATTTCTGGCGGTCAGAGAATTACGACGATCTCACCCTTACGGATCTTGTGGTGTATGTGCGGCATCTGCCTCTGCGGCCGAATCGGTGGCGGCAGGCGGACGGCAGCGTGACGCCTGCGCAGGAGCGCGGGAAGGCGCTGTTCGATCGCACTACGGATAAGTTTGGCAAGCCCATTGCGGAGGCCAACCGTTGCGCATACTGCCACAGCGGCCCGAAGGGGACCAGTCAGCGCTCGTTCGATGTGGGGACGAAGAAGCCGACGGACAATGGGGGGCTGCTGGATACGCCGCAGCTGATCAACGTGGGGCTGACGGCGCCGTACCTGCACGACGGGTCGGCCAAAACTCTGGAAGAGATATGGACCGTGTTCAACCCGGAGGACAAGCACGGCCGCACCAACGACCTGACCAAAGACGAACTCAACGACCTGATCGAGTACCTGAGGACGCGATGAAGAAGCTCTGTGCAATCGCATTGTTTGTGGCTGCGGGACCGTTGGCCTGTGGCGCGCCGCCCGCGAAGAGCGGTGCTCATCCTGCCACCGCAAAGCCTGATGTATCGAAGATGGCTGCGGTAGATGCGGTTCCGTATTTCCGGTTTGAGAACTTCACCACGGCGAACGGACTGCCGAATGATCATGTGTTTTCAGTGCTGGTGGATGGCGACCGCGTGTGGGCGGGAACCGAGAACGGCCTTGCTGTGTACGAGAGCGGCGCGTGGAAGACATTTACGACCGCGGATGGGCTTGCGCATCGTGCTGTTCTTTCGCTGGCGCTGGACAAGCGGACGGGCGATGTCTGGGCCGGCACCATGGGCGGGCTCAGCCGCGTGTCGGGCGGACGCATTGACAGTTATACGCAGCTCAACTCCGGATTGAGTAACGATGTTGTGTATGGCGTATCCGTTGAAGGCGACAACGTGTGGACGGCGACTGCCGCCGGGGCGTCGCGCCTGGATCTGAAGACGAATCGATGGACGCTCTATAACGAACGCAACACGCCGATGAGTGAGATCTGGGTGTACGGCGTGCATGCCACGCCCACGAAGGTGTACCTGGCGGTGTGGGGCAGCGGCCTGCTGGAGTATGACCAGAAGACCGGCCGCTGGGATAAGTACGACGATCCGGATGGCGAGACCGAGATGGTGCTGTTCAAAGATCAAGGCCTGATCCACGAGATCGTTACATCGGTGAGTTATGTCGATAACATCGTGTGGGCGGCCACTTACTTCGGCGACAGCCGTTATGACGGGCGCTACTGGCATAACTTTCTTACCAAAGACAGCGGTCTGCCTTCGAACTTCACCAATGTGGTGAAAGGCATTGACGCGAACCGCGCCTGGTTCGGCACGGACAGGGGTCTGGCCTACTACGACGGCACGAACTGGGCTGTGTATCGGCCATCGCTCAAAGACGGCACACCGGAGATGAGCGTGCGCGATGCGAACGGAGTGGTTACGCCCGTTCACGTCACCACCGCTCCGGCGCACAACTATGTTCTCGGTATCGACTTTCAGGGAGATGACGTCTGGGTCGCCACCGCCAAGGGTTTAAGTCACGGGATTCGACAACATCCATAAGGAGAAATCATGAGCACTTTTGCTGAAGTACTGGAGACCATTGCGCACGCGCCCATCCAAATGCGGGCGATGACCAATCACGGTGTACTCAATGAGGCGTACGCCTATGCCAAGCCGAGTTCGTTCTCGCGGGGCATGCGCATCGACCTGAACGGAGTCACCATCCTGCTGATCTCCGGCACGGCATCGATTGATGAGCAGGGACAAAGCGTCCACATCGGCGACTTCCGCGCGCAGTTGCGCAGAACCTACGACAACATCACCGGGCTGCTGGCAAGCGAGGGATGCACATGGAAGGACATGGTGCGGACCACTTGCTATCTGCGCGACATCGATCGTGACTACGACGTGTTCAACGAGGAGCGCACCAAGTTTTTCGCGGAGCAGGGGCTCGATCCGCTGCCGGCTTCGACGGGCATTCAGGCGCACCTTTGCCGGCCCGAGTTGCTTATCGAGATTGAAGCCATTGCAATGTTTCTGACGGATCGCACAAACACCAAGGAGTAAGGCTGTGAACCCGAAGGCATGGATGTTGGTTGCAGCATGCGCCCTGATGGCATGGAGCGCGCCGGCTCAGGATGCGCACGTATGTCCATGCGGCGCGCATCCGCCAGGGCCGCCGAAAGATCGCGTGGTGACACCGTATGCGGGTGAGCCCGCGGATATGAGTCCCTACGCCAAATTCGCGGCTCCATACGACTACAACTACATCCATCCGAACATCTACTCAGGCGCGGGGCGCGATGCGCCGGAGCCGAAAGACCTGAAGGAAGTGCGCATTGGCTTCTTCGGTCCCATTGAGCACAACCCTGATCAGGCATTCGGGCTGCGCATGCTGCACGGCGCGCAGCTTGCGGTGGATGAGTGGAACGCGAGCGGCGGTTACGGCGGAAAGCCGTTCCGCCTCATGCTCCACAATGACTATGACAACTGGCAGGCGAAGGCGGTTTATGGCGAAGACCGGCCCACCGATCCCACTATCTGGGGCTCGGCCTCGAATGAAGCCGTGAAGATGGTTTACGACGATCAGGACTGGGCGATCTTCGGATCGATCAGTTCGGAGTCGACGCATATTGCCATTCGTGTGGCGCTGCGCGCAGAGATCCCGGTTGTGAACTCCGCCTCGACTGACCCCACCATTCCGGAGACTTACATTCCGTGGTACTTCACTGACTTGCAGGACGATCGTGTGCAGTGTTATACGCTGGCGCGGCGCATCTTCACGGAGTTGGGATTGAAGCGGGTTGCGATCCTTCGCGTTAACAATCGCTACGGACGATTCGGTGTACTGAAGCTGCGCGATGCTTCGCGAAGGCTCGGCCACCCCATCGTCATTGAGCAAAAGTTCATGCCGGGCGATATGGACTTCGCGCGCGCCCTGAAGGTGATTCAGTCTTCGCGCGCGGATGCGATTGTATTGTGGGCGGACGAAGCGCCGACCGCGGGTATTCTCAAGCAGATGCGCGCACTCGGCCTGAAGCAGCGCGTGTTTGGCGCATACCGCACGCTGGGGCCGGAACTGCTGGCCCAGGCCGGCGAGGCGGCAGAGGGTTTTGAGGCAGTGTTTCCTTATGACCCCACGCGCAATGACCCGAAGTGGATTGGCTTTCAGCAGCGGTTTGAAGTGCAGTTCCACGAGCCTGCCGAGCAATTTGCAGCCCTGGCCTATGACGCCATGAATGCTCTGCTGGAATCGATCTGCAAGGCCGGGCTCAACCGCGCACGCATCCATGACGCCTTAGCGAACATTGATTCCTATGACGGGGTTACCGGACACATGGTGTTCGACCCGAATCAGAAAAATGTGGCGCCCATGTACCTGGCCACCGTGCACCAGGGCGCGATCTCATACCGGCTGATGCCGTTGGAAAAGCAATCTGCGCAACCGCAGGCGGGATCCGCGGCTGCGACCCCGCTACCCTATGCGCGTGTGGGCGAAGAGGGCGTGAGCTATGCAGGGCCGGGCCGCGGGCAGGATCAGAGTGACGAAGTTCGCGTGGTCCTCTTCGGACCCCACGCCGCCGAGCTCGCGCAATCGGCCGAGGTGCAATCAGCGCTCAGTGTTGCAGGCGGCGGGAAGGACTGGAAACTCCTCGCCATCGACAGCAAGCAGAATTGGGGCGCCGCGTCGACCCAGCTCGTCCAGCGCCTGATGAACGAACACCCCGTAGCCATCGTGGCGCTCGATCGGGACGCGGCGCACCTCTCGGAGCAATTGGCGCTTAAGGTGTTTGTGCCCGTCATTGCCATGAGCGATGACAAGACGCTCACTTCGACCAATGTTCCGTGGATATTCAGGATGCCGGCGGAAACCCGCGTTTCCGCGGCGATTCAGATGCTGCGGATCGCTGTTGGGCAGGGCGGCGCAAATCCCGATCGATTGCGCGAAGTGCTGGCCTCCGGTACGGCGCTCGGCGGCGTAGCTTTCCGATCGACAGGAGAGCCGATCATTCCCTGAGACGAGAACCGGCAAAACACAGAACAGGCAACGCAAAAGGGCAGCCCGCGCGGGCTGCCCTTTTGCGTTGGTTGCAACAGAGTGACTAAGGGAGGTAGTAACGAACCTGGGTCCAGAACATGTTGTCTGTGCCCTTGGCTCCATTGCCGGGGTTGGTTGTCCCGCCGTTGCCCGACCAGAGATCACGCCGGAACAGAGCGTACTGCAGACCGTAGCGGAAAGTGCCCTTGGGTCCTTTGTAGAGGTTGTAGGAGTAACCGGCCGTGAATTCCTGCACGTCCTTGTTGTTGGCCTTGCAGCCCGACGGGGTGCTGGGGCTGAAGGCTCCGCCGGTGGTTGACTCAACATTGCAGCCGGACATGTCTACATCGTAGGTGCCGTAGCCGACTTTCTTTCCGGTCGCCGGATCAACCGCCCAGTTACGACCGATATAGTCGGCGCCGTAGTTGAGATACGCTGTCAGACGCGGCGTGGGCGTGAATTCCAACGTGCTCAGCGCTGAGAATCCGTGCAGCGGAGAGATGGTGGCATCCGGACGCAGGGTTACGTCTGCAATGGTGGACGAACCGTAGCGGCCGACACCCTGGCCCCAAAGGCCCTTGAGTCCGATGGATACTTTCTTGCTTGCGAGCGGACCGCGGAAGCCACCGCCGATTCCACCGCCCCAGACCGTGTCGTTATAGGGCGTTGCGCCGGCGGCAGTTGGATAGATGCGGTCACGGAAGCTGCGGCCGATGCCGAAAGCTTCCCAGTGGCCCCATCCGGGTTCAACCGCGAGCTTGGCGACGAAGTCGGGCGTCAGGTTGAAGGAGTAGTTAGCCGTCGAGTTGTACAGACCGCCGCCTACACCCGGGGAGCCGATGAGGAGGTTGGTGGGCAAATTGGCGCCGGCCGGATTCAGAGTCTCAGCATTCTCGGCTGAGATACCCACAAAGAACTTGTTCCCAAAGTCCTTGGTGACACGCGCGCCGTACTGGCGGGTCCAGACAAAGCCAGCGGTGTATTGCGGGTCGATAACGGAGGGCAGAATTTCACTGGTGCGCTGCAGGCCCTTGGTGGTTTCCGTCGCGAGAGACCAGCCCTGGCCGGCGGAGAAGTCCCAGCCGTTGGTGAAGCGAGCATCTGCCCAGAGCTGCCGCATACGCAGCACATAACTATTGGATTGGTTATTGTTCGACGTGATGCCGGTGCCCAGCCAGTCCATTTCGTAGTAGCCGGTGAGTGTGGCGCTTGCCAGTTTGCCGGTCGCTTTCAGGGCAAGACGCGACTGCCGGCCTGTCCCCTGGAACTCGCTCAGTTGGGCGGCATCGGCGTGATCAAGCGGAACGCCGGTGAACGCGGTGTTGATATCGCCGCCTGTTGCGCCCTGGCGCCACACGGTTTCCGCCGCCAGGAAGCTGCCAGTGGGAGAGAGGGTGATGCCCTTGAAGTAAATGGCATCCGGGCTCGTTATCTGCTGCTTGATCTTGGCATTCTCGTCGGACACTGTCACAGCCAGCGAGGACGCGTTGGCCTTGAGGTCGGTAACCGTAGACTGAAGCGAGTTCACCGCAGTCTGGTTTTCCGTGACGGCCTGTTGCTGGGTGTTGGCGGCATCCTGGGCGCGAGCTGCAGCAGCTTGCGCATCCGCGGCCTGTTGCTGTGCCTGTTTCAGCTGGGCATCCTTGCTGGCCAGATCAGACTTGAGTTCATTGATCTGGTTTTGCAAGTCCTGGCGCAGCGATTGGATCTGGTCGTCAACGCTGGGACCTTTGGGGGCAGCCTTGCGGTGAGTTTTTTTGGCGGGCGGTGTGGCATCGCTCGCATAGGACGAGCCGGCGACACAGGCTGCCAATACGAGTGCGGCAGCCGCCTTGAGACGTGAGTTCATTTGGCCTCTCTTCTCCGTCAATTCCAATTGCTAGTTGAGTGCGCTCACCCCCCGGCGAGCGCGATGAGTTCGGTGCCCCGCGAAGTTGCGGTGTTGCAGGCGACGCCTGGGCAAATGCAGACCTGGAGCCTGGAAGATCGCGTGTGAAGCGCCTTATCCCTGGCCTGGTTCCGAATCAAAGCTTCTCAAATGCAGATGAATATTTGACGAATTCACACAGTTTTAACGAGGCCAAATGCTGGAGTTTTGAGGCACTTAGGCAGCAGTGGAAGAAATTCTTCGTGTGTTCACAAAGGCGGGCCGAACACCATTTCAGCGGCGAACGGCAAGTGTGTTCCAGGCTGCGTTTTTTATCGCGGAGAAGTTGCCGGCGACGCCGCGCCGGCGCTCAGCAGATTGGCGAGCAGCCGGTACGCGCCCGGCACCAATTCCGGAAGCTGCCGGTAAAGTGCGTAGGCAACATACACGTATGTACCCTTGCCGGGATGGGCTACGACAAGTCCTCCGCGTTGCGGATCCTGTCCGTCATCGGCCGTCTCCGTGAGCGGTGTATAGGCGGGATCCCAGGTGCTGAGAAAGGAGTGGCCGCGCTCTTCTACCCATCCGTCAAAATCCGCCGAGGTGATGCGATTCGGCGAGGTGAGAACCGCGTTATCAGGGTTGACCAGCTTGACCGGGGATTCCTCGTTGACCACTCGCTCGGGTATGCGGCCCAGCGAGAGCGGCAGAGGGGCGGGGAAGGTCGCGCTCTGGTACTGAACAATCAACGTACCGCCGTTGCGGACATATTCGTCGAGGCGCGGCTGAACCGCGGTGAGCTCCGGGCGCGTGGCATAGGCGCGAATCCCGATCACGATTACGTTCCACTGCGACAGGTCGGAAGCGAGTTCGTCCGCGGTGAGCAGGTGAGGAGTGACGCCCATTGCCTCGATAGCGTCCGGCACCAGATCCCCCGGGCCCATCACGTAGCCGATGCGAAGCCCCGGAGCGAGCTTCACGTTGACGCGCCGCGTTTCCAGGACCGAATCGCGATAGATGTTGTAAGGGCGGAGACCCGCATAACCAACGCTGCGCCAGCCGCTGTTGTAGTCGCGGCCGCCTGATTGCGCGATGGCTTGCACGGTGAAAGTGCCATCCGCGTTCGCTTGCCCATCTTCCGGCCGGACTGAAAACATGATCGGCGCGGAATCGCCGGCATCCGTGCGATGAAACTGCGCCTCTGCGGGATCGCACTTCCAACCCGCGGGCAGCTTGAGCTTCACTGTGCCTTCGGCTGCGCGCTCTGTATGCACCATCACTTTCACCGGGAGGGCGCCGCCATCGAGGGGCAGAATGCGGGCTTCCGGCGTGACGCTCACGCCCACCGCCGGAGCGACCACCAGAGGCTGGTAAAAGCCCCCGCGGCCGGAGACGCGTTGCAGGCTCTGCACCACCTCGCTTACGCGAACGGGGACGCCGTCGAATGTGAATTCGGCTGTGGCACTGACCGGCCACGGCGCGAAGGAGCGCTCGCGCCAGTTCTCATTGCTGATGTTGTAGTAGGGCTGCTCGATCGAAGGCCGGGTGAAGAAAGGCTGTGTTGGCCGCGCGCTCTCCGGTACTTGCAGCTTGAAGATGCTATCGGAATAAGGCGGGGTGCCTGCTGTGCTGAGCGCATCGCCTTGCTGCCATGACGCGCCGCCTTCCGCGTCGAACGATATTTTGTTCAGGTGGGCATCGGCGGAACTTGCCGCGGTGTGAACCCGCACGTTGAACGCCTCACCGGGAGAGACTGTGTCCGATGTCTCATCGGCTGAGTTGCCGCGGAAACCGCCGCCCGATACCTTGGCTTCTTTGGTGCGAAACCCGATCACGTCGATGCCCAGCAGTTCCTGGAGCGCGTTCTGAAACTGGATCTGTTTCGCGTCGAGCTCAAGCAGCAGGCCGGCGCGAGACGATGCGGTCATCTCCTTGCTGTCGGCGACGCGCGTGCGCAGGTCGATGGCGCGCTTGTAAATCTGCGCGAGGCTCCGCGCATTTTCCAGTTCAGCCCGGGCACGGCGCTGGTTTTCGAACGCGTCCAGTTCCGCCTGCATGGTTCGCAGACCTTCCAGAAGCCAGGCCGGCTTCTGCCCTGACACAAGCTGCGCCAGGCCTACGATGCGGGTGTCGATGAGCACCGAGTGGTTCTGAAAAAGATTCTTCGCGGAGCCCTCGTTGTCGACAGCCGCCGGTGGTGCAACTGCCCAGAGGTGATAACTCGCGGTTCCCGGATCGCTGAGCGTGGGGTTGGCTCCGCCGTTCTGGGATCGCTGCTCGCCCCATCCCTGGCGCGCGATCTGCGTGTAACTGCGGCCCAGAAGGGAATCGCGCTTGCCCACCTCCATGGTGGCATCGGTGGAGAGAGCGCCCTTCACGATCTCGCCTGTGACGTAATTGCGGAACTGGGCCGGCGCCCACTTGCCGGTCGCGTAATCGAACATCATGCCCTTGTCGTTGATGGGCGCGAACGGAACCATGCCGTAGACAGCCAGCGGCTGCCATGGCTCAAGCCCGTCTTTCAACTGCTCAGGGAAGACCTTGGGATCGCCCGCCGCCTTGAACACCTCCTGGGCAATCTCGCCTGATACCTGGTGCTGGCCGTGGCCATCGCTCACGGCGCCCACAAACGTTGCCACGATCACCTGCGGCCGTTCGCGACGCACCGCGAGTACGGCGTCGTAGAGCACGCGCTCGTGTCCCCAGCGCGAGAAGGCTTCTTCCTGGGTCTTGGAGAAACCGAAGTCTGCCTCGGTGCCCCACAACTGCTTCGCGCCGTAATATTCATCGGCGGCAAGCAACTCATTGGTGCGGATGACGCCAAGTGCATCGTAGGTGTCCGCCGACATCACGTTCTGTCCGCCTTCGCCGCGGGTCAGCGTGTACAGGACGCAGCGCACCCCAAGCCCCCGGCTCAGATAGGTCAGCAGCGGTCCGTCTTCGTCATCCGGATGGGCCACGATCATCATGACGCTGGCTGTTGTGTGCAGCCGCTTCAGCGCCTGTTCGAGCGCGCTCGCACCGCGGTCTTCCGGCAGCGGCAAGGCGATGGCACTGGGCTCCGCGAACGAGACCACCGAGGGGTCCGGAGCTTGTGCCAGCGCTTCCATCCGCAGAAAAGCGCCCAGAAGAATGGCTGTAATGATGCTTGTTGTGGTTGATGAAGCCGCCGTCTTGCCTGCCTTTGCGCCCATGAACATAGCTGCGCTCAGTGTACAATCCGCCAGAGAACCCGAGGGAATCGCACGTGCTCACCGCCTCTTCATCTCCTGACAACGCACCCCACCTCGAGCGCCGCATCGGGCTGCGCTCCGCGGTGCTTTTCAACATGCTGGAGATGATCGGAGTGGGTCCGTTCATCACGCTGCCGCTGGTGATTGCGGCAGCGGGGTTTCGTCTTTCCACGTGGGCATGGCTGCTGGGCGCGGCCATTGCCGTGGCCGACGGCCTGGTGTGGGCGGAGCTGGGAGCCGCCTTTCCGCGCGCGGGCGGTTCCTATGCCTTTCTGCGCGAGATCTATGGCCCCGACCGCGCTGGAAACTGGCTAGGCTTCCTCTATGTGTGGCAGTTGAGCTTCTCGGCGCCGCTGTCGATCGCTTCAGGATGCATCGGGCTCTCGAGCTTTCTGGCCTGGTTCTGGCCGGGCTTCGATCACGCGCCCTTCGCAGCACTGCCTCAACTGCACTACGGCAACTTCGCCGCCGCGGCAGCGTGCCTTCTGGTCACGTGGATGCTCTATCGCCGCCTCAGCATCGTTACCGGGCTGGCATGGATCCTGTTTGCAGGCGTAATGGCGGCCATCGCCGGTGTTATCACGTCGGGCTTTGTGCACGCGGCCGCTACCGGGGGCTGGCACATGCCCACTTCGCCGGGCGTTTCGGCTGCGCTGGCGGCCAGCGGCCTGGCCCAGGCTACGCTGATCACCACGTACGATTACTGGGGCTACTACAACATCACGTTCCTCGGCAGTGAAGTACGACAGCCGGAGAAGACCATTCCGCGCGCGATTCTGCTGTCGGTGGTTCTGGTCTCCGCCATGTATGTGGTCATGAATCTGGCAGCGCTTCCTGCTGTGCACGACGCGGCAACGGGCGCCGGCCGGGCGCTCACGCAAGCGGCATCCCGGCTGCAACTGGTGGCGGACATTTCTCAATCCGCCTTCGGAACCTGGGCCGGCGCATTGATGGCCGCCCTGGTGATGTGGACAGCTTTCGCCTCCGTGTTCTCGCTGCTGCTGGGCTACTCCCGCGTGCCCTACGCCGCGGCGCGCGATGGCAACTATTTCCGCTTCCTTGACGCCGTCCATCCCAGGCACCACATTCCGCACCGTTCTCTGGTGGCGCTGGGGCTGGTGGCTGCGTGTTTCTGTTTCCTGTCGCTCTCACAGGTGATTACGATGCTGGTCATCACCCGCATCCTCCTGCAATTCTTGTTGCAGCAGGCGGGGGTGATGCTGCTCCGTGTGCAGCGGCCGGATCTGCCTCGGCCGTTCCGCATGCCGCTGTTTCCGCTGCCGCCCCTGGCGGCCATGGCAGGGTTTGTCTACTTGCTCATCTATCGCCCCAACGCGTTCATGGGGTTCGCCGTGGCGGGAGGGATCGGCTTGTCAGGAACCATCATCTATCTGGTTCGGGCCAGGGGACTGCGAGAGTGGCCGTTCCACAGCCCTCCATCTCCATAGCCCAATCAGCCCGATCCGCAACAAATCCAAAGTCAAATTCCGCGCGTAGGTATTTAATAGAAGCTGTACTTCCCCACGAGGTCGCCCATGCTCATCCGCAAACCGTCCGAGTTCCCCTCTTCCGCCATCACGCCCAAAGATGAGTACATCAATCGTCGGCGCTTCCTGCGGGGGGCGGTGGCAAGCGGCCTGGGGGCGGGTGCTGCCCTGCTGGGCGCTGACCGTCTGGTTGATCTGATCTCGCCCTCGGCGCGCGTGTTCGCAGATACGAAACTGCAGACTGTAAAGAGCCCGCTCAGCACCAGCGGCGAGCAGCTCACCAGCCTCCAGGACATCACGCATTACAACAACTATTACGAATTCGGCGTGGAGAAAGACAAGCCCGCGCAGAATGCCGGAATCCTGCCTACCCGGCCTTGGGCGGTACAGGTGGACGGGCTGGTCAAGAAGCCGAAGACCTATGACATCGATACGCTGCTGAAGTTTCGGCCGCTGGAGGACCGCGTCTATCGCCACCGCTGCGTCGAGGCGTGGAGCATGGTGATTCCCTGGGTGGGCTATTCGCTTTCGGAGTTCATCAAGGACTGTGAGCCGCTGAGCACCGCGAAATACGTGCAGTTCCTCACGTTCTATGACAAGAAGATCGACAAGTGGGGCACGCAGGAGACGTCGATCTTCTGGCCTTACTCCGAAGGCCTGCGCATGGATGAAGCCATGAATCCGCTGACGCTGCTTACCTTCGGCCTGTACGGGGATGTGCTGCCGAACCAGAACGGCGCGCCTGTGCGCATCGTGGTGCCGTGGAAGTACGGCTTCAAGTCAGCGAAATCGATCGTCAAGGTGCGCTTTGTTGACAAGCAGCCCGGGACCACGTGGCAGCAGCAGAACGCGCGAGAGTATGGATTCTATTCAAACGTGAACCCGACTGTGGACCATCCGCGCTGGAGCCAGAAGACGGAGCGGCGCATCGGGCAGCCGTTCTATGCGCAGCGCCGCACCACGCTCATGTTCAACGGATACGGCGAGCAGGTGGCCTCGCTCTACAACGGCATGGATCTGCGCAAGAACTACTAGGCGGCATTGATCGATGAAGAAATCAAATCTTGTCCTGCTCAAGACTCTGGCTTGGATCGCCTGCCTGTGGCCTTTCGCGGTGCTCGCCTGGGGCGCGGTCAACAATACGCTGGGCGCTGATCCGACCGCGCATATCGAACTCACCACGGGCTACACCACACTGATGCTTTTGACCATTGGCCTGGGCATCACCCCCCTGCGCCGGGTCTCGCCGCGCCTGAGCTGGCTGATCAAGTTCCGCCGCCTCATCGGCCTGTTTGCGTTCTTCTATGCCACGGTTCACATGCTGGCCTATGTCGGGCTGTATGCGGGATTCAGCGTGCAGTCCATGCTTGAGGACATAGCCAAGCGGCGCTTCATCACTATGGGCGTTACCGCATATCTGCTTCTGATCCCGCTCGCTCTCACGTCGACCAACTGGGCCATTCGCAAGCTCGGCGGCAAGCGCTGGAATCTTCTGCACAAGCTCGTCTATGCGGCTGCCCTCTGCGGTGTCATTCACTACTGGTGGCAGGTGAAGACGGGTGTGCTGCTTCCGCTGCCGTTCACCGTCGCGGTTATCGTGCTGCTGCTGGCGCGGCCCGTGCTCACCTGGCGTCAGCGCCGCAAGGTGCGTCCCGTGGCGGTGTAGGAGGCCGGGGGGCTCCGGTCAGAAGAAATTCGCATCCTTCTCACATCGTGAAACGGACAACTCGCCGAAACACACCCGCATCTTGGGGAGAGTACGCCAGGGGACAGCAATTTATCCGGCGTACCCTCTGACAACCTGCGGGCTAGCGCCGTTCTAAGCCTGCCGTTCTGAGTAAGCGATAAGGGACGTCGAATGGCTTCGAGCACGACCACAATAAGTCGCCTCACGACATTATGGGAGTCGCCCAAAACCGTTTACGGGTGGTTTGCCACTGTCGATCACAAAACCCTCGGCATCCGCTACCTGGTAACGGCATTCTCGTTTCTCATCCTCGGCGGCCTTGAAGCGCTCCTGATGCGCATTCAGTTGTTTCACTCGGACATGTCAGTCCTGACGCCCGAGCAATACAACCAGATCTTCACCATGCATGGCATGACGATGATCTTCTGGTACGCGCAGCCCATTCTCTCCGGCTTTGCTGTCTTCCTTGTTCCCCTGATGATCGGCGCGCGCGATATGGCGTTCCCGCGGCTCAACGCGTTCACCTACTGGATGTTTCTGCTGTCAGGCCTCTTCCTCTATATCTCGCCCTTCCTCGGGCAGGCTCCGCATGCCGGCTGGTTTGCCTACGTGCCTTACACGCTGACCGAGTTTTCTCCCGGCATGGGGCTCGACTTCTACGCTGCCGCGCTGATCTTCCTCACTATTTCTACGACGGGCGGGGCCATCAATTTCATTGTCACCATTCTGCGTATGCGCGCGCCCGGCATGGCCATCAGCCGCATGCCCCTGTTCCTTTACAGCACCGGAACCATCTCGTTTGTGACGCTGTTCGCGCTGCCGGCGCTCACCGCTGACTGCATCTTCCTCGAACTCGATCGGCGCTGGGGCACGCACTTCTTCGGCATCGCCGATGGCGGCAGCACGTTTCTCTGGCAGCAGCTTTTCTGGTTCTTCGGCCATCCCTGGGTCTACATCATCTTCCTGCCCGCAACCGGCATGTTGTCGATGATTGTGCCGGTGTTTTCGCGGCGGCCCATCGTGGGCTATCCGTTTGTGGCCATCGCCACGTTTCTCACCGGCGTGGTGGGCTTCGGCGTGTGGCTGCACCATATGTTCACTACCGGCATGTCTGACATCGCCATGAGCATCTTCTCAGCCGGCAGCATGACGGTGAGCATCTTCACCACCATCCAGGTGTTTGCATGGCTGGCCACCATCTGGAAGGGCCGGCCCGTCGCGACCACGGCCATGTATTACGCCGTGGGTTCCATTGTGCTGCTCGTCATCGGCGGCCTCAGCGGAGTCTTCACCGGCGTGATTCCGGTGGACTGGCAGGCTCACAATACCTACTTCGTTGTCGGGCACATTCATTATGTGCTGATCGGATCGAACGTATTCCCGGTCTTTGCCGGCTTCTATTACTGGATTCCCAAGATGTCGGGCCGCATGATGAACGAGAAGATTGGAAAGCTCAGCTTCTGGGTCATGTTCATCGGCTTCAACCTGGGTTTCTTCCCCATGCAGAACGTGGGCCTGCTGGGCATGGTGCGCCGCATCTATACCTATCCCCAAGGCGTCGGATTCGACGGCATGAATGAGCTCATCACCTTCGGCGCGTTCCTGTTCGGTATCGGAGTTCTCATCAGTATTTGCAACTTCTTTTACAGCATGAAGAGTGGCGCGCGCGCCGGCGAAAACCCCTGGAACGCCGACACACTGGAGTGGTCGACCAGCTCCCCGCCCAAGGCCTACGGCTCAGAGCACATCCCCCTCGTCGCTACACGCCATCCGTTATGGGACGACTTTGACGAGGAAGAGGATCCCGAAAACGATCGCGTACTCGACTGGGGTCGGCTGACACCGACAAGCACCGTGCTCGATGCCATACCCGTAGGGGTCGCCACCATCCCCGAGGACTCCCTCGCGCCCTTGCTCATGAGCCTGGCTCTGTTTGGGTTCTTTCTCGCCATCATCTACCAGATGATGTGGTGGACGCTGTCAGCGCTCATCCTCACGCTGCTCATCGGCTGCTTCTGGATGTGGCCGCGCACCAAAGAGGAGGTGGTGATCGAATGAGCACCGTTCAGATTCCTCCTCCGCGCGTAAGCCTTGCCACGCTCCCCCTGGATCAGAAACGCGGCATGCATGGCATGTGGTGCGTGATCGCGACGGAGTCCATGCTGTTCGTCACCATGTTTGCGGCCTACTACTACCTGGGCTCGAACAAGGATCGCTGGGCAGACCTCGTGGCGCCAAAGTGGTGGCTGGCCCTGATTCTCATGGTCATCCTGCTGGCCAGCAGCGCTGTGCTCATGTGGGGTGAGCACCAGGTCAAGAAGGGTGGATTTACAGCCGCACGCATCGCCCTCTGGGTAACCGTCCTTATGGGGCTCGGGTTTCTGGCGCTGCAGGGTTTTGAGTACGCAGTGGAGTGGAAGGACACGACCCCCTACAGCGACTCGTACGGCTCGATTTTTTACGCCATTACCAGCCTGCATGCTCTGCACGTGATCGCGGGGCTGCTGCTGCTGATGTACGTGGGAGTGATGCCGCGCTACGGGCCCACGGCTCGCACCCCGCACAAACCCTACACCACCGTCGGCATGTATTGGCACTTCGTCGACGCGGTGTGGGTCTTTATTGTGCTGCTGCTCTACATCATTCCAAACCTGCAGAGGTATATGCATGTCCACCACTGAGCAGAACCTCAGCCTGCGCGAAGGCAAGCCCGTGCCGCCGCGGCGGCTCTGGTTCGGCACTGTCAGCGCGGCCATCGCGTGGGTGCTGCTGGGCTGCGCGGACCTTGTCATCACGTGGCGCGCGTGCATGGTGCAGGAGGACTACGGCATTCCCCCGTCGCATCCCGGCGCGCGTATTCTCTACTTCGCGCTTGCCGTGGCTCTGCTCGCTGTCACCGTGTGGGCCGGCTTTACCTCCTATCGCACGTGGCGGTACCTGTCGGCGCATCGGGCCCTGCTCGATGCCGAGGGGGTGGAGCGTCGCGAGTTCCTGGCCATCGGCGGCGTCATCGTCGCCATCACCATGGGAATGGGTATTCTCTGGCTTGCTTTGCCGCCGCTGTTCCTCGATCTCTGCTGGAGGGCGCGATGAACGCCCGCTTCGGTATCGCCGGGCTTGCCTGGATTGCCTTCTGTGTCGCCATGGCAGGATGTAACGACGGTAAGACCACGCGCGAGGTGAGCGTCGCCAACCTGGGTAACTCCGAGCACGGCCGCCAGCTCATTTCCAACTATGGCTGCGGCGCCTGTCACATGATCCCCGGCGTGCGCGGCGCGCGCGGCAAAGTCGGGCCGCCGCTGCTCAACCTCAGCCAGCGCACCATGATTGCGGGCGAACTGCCCAACACGCCGCCCAATCTAACCCGCTGGATCCAGCACCCGCGAGAGGTTGAACCAAAAACGGCCATGCCTGAACTGGGAGTTACCCAGGATGAGGCCAACGATATCGCAGCCTATCTCTACACCCTGAGGGGAAGGGAAGGAACATCATGGATCGACTGATTCCAATCCTCCGGCGCGCAACCATGGCAGTTGTTATCGTTGCGGCCGGTGCTGGAATAGCACAGAAAGAACAAGGCAGCGGCATGACGACGGACATTCCCGGCGCGTTGCCGAACTTCCATCCGGTGTCGCCTCTGGCCAATGGGCAATGGACCATGCCTGCCGGCGATTACGGCAATCTTCGCTACAGTCCTCTCGCGCAGATCAATACGGGTAATGTGCACAACCTGCACGTTGTGGCGAACATGACGGATGGCATTCCGCACGGCCACGAAGGCGGCCCGCTCGTCGTTGGCGCCACGCTTTACATGGTCACGCCTTATCCCAACAATCTTCTCGCCTATGACCTCAGCAAGCCGAACTTTCCGTTGAAGTGGAAGTACGAACCGCACCCCGAAGTGGCATCGCAGGGCGTTGCGTGTTGTGACGTGGTCAATCGCGGCGCGAGTTTTGCTGACGGAAAGATTATCTACGCGCTGCTTGACGCGCACGTAGTCGCCGTGGATGCCGAGAACGGGCATGAAGCATGGCGCACCCAGGTGGGCGATATTCATTACGGCGAAACGACCACGATGGCGCCGATCGTGGTGAAGGACAAAGTCTACGTGGGCAACAGCGGCGGCGAACTCGGCGTGCGCGGCAAGCTCACCGCGCTCGACGTGAAAACCGGCAAGATCGACTGGATCGCCTACAGCACGGGATCGGATGAAGACGTGCGCATCGGCTCCGACTTCAAGCCGTTCTATGCGCATGAGCAGCAGGGCAAAGATCAGGGCCTCAAAACTTGGACGCCCGGCCAGTGGAAGACCGGCGGCGGCACCATCTGGGGCTGGGTCTCATACGATCCGGAATCCAATCTCATTTACTACGGCACCGGCAACCCCGGCCCGTGGAACCCTGACATGCGCCCCGGCGACAACAAGTGGACCGTCACCCTCTTCGCGCGCGACGCCGACACCGGCATGGCCAGGTGGGCCTGGCAAATCAGCCCGCATGATGAGTGGGACTACGACGAGATCATGGAGAACATTCTTGTCGACATGCCCTGGAAGGGGCAGATGCGCAAGCTGCTCATTCATCCCGGCCGCAACGGCTTCATGTTCGTCGTCGATCGTCAAACCGGCGAAGTGCTGTCGGCCTCGCAGTTTGAGCCAGTGAACTGGGCCACCAGCTACGACCTCAAGACCGGGCAGCCCATCGAAGTGAAAGAGAAGGAGACGCACTTCGGCAAATACACCAAGGACATCTGTCCTTCGTCCACCGGCGCCAAGGACTTCATCCCGTCTTCGTTTTCGCCGCGCACCGGGCTGCTCTACATTCCCGCGCACAACACCTGCATGGATTACATGGGGACCGCTGTGAATTACATCGCGGGCACGCCTTATCTTGGCGCCAGCGTGCGCATGTATCCCGGGCCGGGCGGCTACCAGGGCGAACTTGTAGCCTGGGACGTTGCGCAGGGCAAGAAGGTGTGGGGCGTCAAGGAGCCTGACCTGCCGGTCTACAGCGGGGTGCTCTCCACCGGCGGCGACGTTGTTTTCTACGGCACCATGGACGGCTGGTTCCGCGCGCTGGATGCGCACAGCGGCAAGATTTTGTGGCAGTTCAAAACGCCGTCGGGCATCGTCGGCAATCCCATGACGTTCACCGGCCCTGACGGCAAGCAATACGTTGCCATCTATTCGGGCGTGGGCGGATGGATGGGCGCAACTGCGCTGCCCGAGGTCTCGACCGACGATCCCTATGCAGCGCTCGGGACGGTCGGGGCCATGAAGAAAATCAAAACCCTCAGCCCGCCAGGAGACCTGCTCTATGTCTTCGGTCTCTAGGTTCCTGGCGATTTTGATGATTGCAGGCGCCTGCGCCCAGCAGGCGCCTGCCCAGGCCGCTACGCCCGCCCTGCCGCATACCCTCCGTGTGTGCGCGGACCCCAACAACCTGCCCTACTCCAACGAACAGAAGCAGGGATTTGAAAACCAGATCGCCGATCTCATCGCCAAAGACTTCAATATGAACGTCGAATACCTCTGGTTCCGTCAGGGCGAGAAGTTTTTCAAGCGCACGCTCAACAGCTGCCTCTGCGACATTGTCATGGGTGTTCCCACCGGGTTTGATGAAGCGGCAACCACCAAGCCCTACTATCGCTCCACGTACGTCTTCATCACGCGGCGATCGGATCATCTTGACATCACCTCGCTCGACGATCCGCGCCTGCGCACTGTCCGCATCGGCGTTCATATTCTTGGCGATGCCAATGACAGCACGCCCCCCGTGCACGCGCTCATCCGCCGCGGCATCGTCAAAAACCTGGTGGGCTATAGCATCTTCGGCAATCTCAATGAGAAAAATCCTCCCGCCGATGTGATTCACGCGCTTGAGGACGGCAAGGTCGATGTGGCAATCGTCTGGGGTCCGCTGGGCGGCTACTTCAGCCGCAACGCGTCTGTGCCGCTGAGCATCACGCCTATTGAGGCGGACTCGAAGCACCCCGACATCCCCTTCCAGTTCGACATCGGCATTGGCGTGCGTGAGCGAGACGCGGGCTGGCGCGACCTGCTCGATCATGAACTCGATCGCAGGCAAGCCGACATCGATCGCATCCTCAAAAACTACGGCATTCCGCCAGCAGAGCGCCCGGTTCAGGCCGCCCGCGCGGGAGGTGAAGTGGGGAGGACTCAATGAAGGGCATCAGCGTACTCGTGCTTGCCGGATCGCTCCTGGTGTGTGCTGCCGGGTGCCGCCGATCCTCCAACTCGAATTCCGTTTCGGTTAACGGCCAGGCAATTACAGATAACCCTGTTGGCCCCATTCCAGGTGGCGTGCAAAACGTTCATTACCCTACCAGCCCTTACACCCATGATGCCGTTGCACTGCAGGACGGCCGCCGGCTCTTCAACTGGTACAACTGCTCCGGCTGCCACGGAGGCCACGCCGGCGGCGGCATGGGGCCCAGCCTGCGCGACCCCGTCTGGCTCTATGGCAATCGCGACGACCAGATCTTTGACACCATCGCGCACGGCCGCTCCCGCGGCATGCCCGCGTGGGGCACCAAGATTCCCGAGCAGCAGATATGGGAACTCGTGTCTTATATCAAGACGATGGGCACGCCTGAGGAGCCTGACCCGCCGGTTGAACCTGCACATGAGCAGGTGCCTGATCCGCAGCAGGAAGAGAAGCCCGGCAAGGCCCAGCAAACCAGCCACGCGGAGAGGCACTGATGCTGCGCCGTTGCCTCGGTGTCACCGCAAGCATCGCCGGCGCGATTGCGCTGACGGGCTGCCACACGCTGGAATCGTCGTTCGACGTGCACGGGCCCGCAGCCAATCAGATCTCCCACCTTGAGACGTTCATGACAGTGATGTTTATTGTCATTTCCGCCATCATGTGGCTTCTGTTTGCGTACGCGTTTTATCGCCGGCGCGGCGATTTGACCGAACACGCGCCTATTGATGCCGGCGGCGGCGAAATGTGGATTGCGGTCGGCGGCCTCGCCATTCCCCTCGTTGTGCTCAGCATCCTTTTTGTATGGGGCCTCGACCTGCTCCGCGCGTTTCCCATTCACGGCATGCATGGCGACTCGAATCACCACACGATGGCTCACAGCATGAAGCCTGACATTCTCATCGTCGGGCACCAGTGGTGGTGGGAGATTCACTACCTCGACGACGATCATTCCAAAGAAGTCACCACTGCCAACGAACTCCACCTGCCGGTCGGTCAGCCCGTGAACATCCGCCTGGAAACGCGCGATGTCATGCATTCGTTCTGGGTTCCGCAACTGCATGGCAAGGTCGACTTGATTCCCGGCCAGCCAAACTATGTGCGCCTTGAAGCCTCCGAGCCCGGCGAATACCAGGGCCAGTGCGCCGAGTACTGCGGTGCGGAGCACGCGCGCATGCGCATCCTGGCCATTGCCCAGCCGCCCGACGAGTACGAAGCGTGGCTCAATGCGCAGCGCCGGCCTGGAGCCGAGCCAGCCACAGACGCAGCCAAAGCCGGCCGGCAGATCTTTCTTGCCGGCCCGTGCTCCATGTGTCACACCGTGCGCGGTACGCCGGCAGGGGGATCGGTCGCGCCCGACCTCACCCACATTGGGAGCCGGCAGATGATCGCGGCCAATTACTACAAGAACAACGACGCCTGGCTTGAAGCGTGGATTACCCACGCGCAGTCACTCAAACCCGAGGCGGAGATGCCTGACCTCACGCACTTCACTGGCGAGCAACTGGCCGACCTCGTCGCGTATCTCCGCCAGCTTCAATAAACCTTCAGGAGAACCCCATGTACGCTGGATTCCGACTGCACACCCTTCACCTCGCATTCCTGCTCCATGCAGGCCTGCTTGCCGCGCCTCTCCTCGCCGCGCCTGTCCTTGCCCAGACCAAACCCGACTGCCCCGGCCTGCCCGATGCGCAGCGTCTGCGCTCCGTGGTGCAGAGCGTGGTGAGAGAAGGCGCCTCGAAAAACGGCGGCATGGGAAACCAGGAGTGGGCGGCTATCGTCAATCGGGACGGCCAGGTGTGCGCCATCGTGTTCAGCGGTAACACGCGCTCCGATCAGTGGCCCGGCAGCCGGGTTATCGCCGCGGAAAAAGCCAACACCGCGAACGCCCTCAGCGGCCGCGACTACGCGCTCTCCACAGCCAACGTGTATGCAGCCGCACAACCAGGCCAGAGCCTCTACAGCCTCGCAACTTCGGCCCCCCCCAACCCGCTCGCCGTTTTCGGCAACCCCACCACCTTCGGCACGCCCACTGATCCCATGATCGGCCTCGCCATTGGCGGCATCATTGTCTTCGCCGGGGGCCTTCCGCTCTACTCCAGCGACGGCAAGATCGTCGGCGCCCTGGGCCTTAGTGGCGACACCTCCTGCACCGATCACGTGATCGCCTGGAAGGTCCGCCATGAACTGCATCTCGATGCCGTGCCCATGGGTCCCAGCCCCGATCACAATGACAACCTGATCCTCGACTTCAACAACGGCGTGAGCCAGAGCGGCTTCGGCCATCCCTCCTGCAAAGGCGGAAATCAGTCCGACGGCATCATTCAGGATCTCTCTAAAAACTTCCCCACCGGCCCCAGGGGCAAATAAGCGACCGGCAATCGTTCTCCGCGGCGGAAGTCGAAACAACATGCGTCGATTTCTGCTCCGCGCGGCATCTAAAATGGCAATATGACTCCACCTCTGCCGAACCGCCGCCGTTCCAAGACACCTCCGCCTGGCGAAACCGGGCAGGAAGCGCTCTACCTGAAATCCCTCAGCGAGCGCAAAATCCCCGTCACGGTCAAACTGCGCGACGGCGAAACGGTGAAAGGGTGGATCGAGTACTTTGATGACGGCATGCTTCGCCTCACCCGCGAAGGCAAGCCGAATCTCTTCATCTACAAGCATCAGATCCGCACCATCACAGAGGCCAACAAACGCCGCAGCCCGCTCGAGGCGGCTACGGCTGCTCACTCGCCAGCTGGTCCGGCCCTGTGAACAATTCCGCAACCCAGCTCGAGTGGGTTCCCAAAGCCTCTGCAATCGCCCGAGAAGCCGGAGAACGCCTGCGCGAATTCCTCGCCCAGGGCGTCGCAACCGAGTACAAGGGTGATGTCGATCTGGTCACCGTCGCCGATCGTACCGTCGAGAAGCTCATCCGCACGCGTCTTGCCGAGTCTTTCCCGGATCACGGCATGTACGGTGAGGAAGGCACGCGCGAGCGCCTCGACCAGCAGTACCGCTGGTATGTCGATCCGCTCGACGGCACCACCAACTTCGCGCATGGCATTCCGCATTTCTGCGTGTCCATGGGGCTCGAGCATCGAACGCCCGGTCTCGCCGCCGATCAGGACGGCCAGCTCGTAGCGGGCGTGATCTACAACCCCATGCTCGATGAGCTTTTCACCGCGGAGCGTGGCCAGGGCGCAAGCCTCAACGGCCGCCCCATTCACGTCTCCCGTGTGCCCGACCTGGCCGAGTCGCTTGTCGCCACCGGCTTCCCCAGCCGCAAGCGACACGACAGTCCCAACATCCACTTCTACCAGGAGTTCACCCTGCGCTCGCATGGCGTGCGGCGCGCCGGCTCAGCCGCCCTCGACCTTGCCTACGTGGCCTGCGGACGTTTCGAAGCATTCTGGGAATTTCATCTGAACCCGTGGGATACCGCCGCCGGCGTGCTTCTGCTGCAGGAGTCCGGTGGCCGCGTTACGGATTTCAGCAGCGGGCCGTTTCAGCTCAACAGCAGGGAAGTGCTGGCCTCCAACGGCCTGATCCACGAAGAACTCACCCGGCTTTTCGAAGATCTGTTTGCCGGCCGCAATCTCACGCCCATCCCATCGCCGCGCGAGTTTGCTGCGCGCCGCGCCCTGAAGCAGCTTGCCTCTGAAGAGTGAAAGCTGAGGGCTGAAGGCCCAGGTCCGGTTACTGCGGCTGCTGCTGTGGTTGCTGCTGTTGTTGTTGCTGATACTGCTGCTGGAGCTGCTGCATCTGCTGCAGGCGCTGCTGCTGCATCAACTGCATCCGCTGCTCCGGCGTCATCTGCTCGCCGGGAGGCGGCACTTGCTGCGGCTGGGGCTGAATGGGCTGCGGCGGCTCTTCCGGTGGTGGCTCGGGCTGCTCGGGTGGCTCCTCGTCCTGCTGAACTTCCTGGGGATCCTGCTGCGCGGTTCCAGGGTGGTTTTGATTGCTGCCGCCGCCCGTCCGCCGCGCCGTGAGGATCACCTGCCGCGGCGTTCCCTGGCCTTGGTCGCCCAGCATGAGGAAGTTGTACTTCGACCCGCGCAGAAGCTGGGAAAGCACATCGCGCGCCGTCCCCGGACCATAATCGCCAAACACCCGCTCATCGCCGTTCGCGCCTTCAATCTTGGCGCCGGTCTGCGTCGAAACTGCATTCAGAATCTGGCTGAGGCTGGAGTTGGAGGCCTGAATCAACAAACCCTGGCTGTTCCAGGTAACCCTGGGCTGGCTGGGCGCTTCGTTCGCGGGCCATTTTGGTGCCTCGGCCTGCGGCGGAGCGGCTTCAGCCGGAGGAGTCGCAATCACGGGCTGCGCTGCTCGCGGCTTGTGGGTGCGGTGCGGCTTCGATGCTCCGCTTGCGGGGGCCGTCTGCGCCCACAGCGCCGATCCCATTGCAAGCGCTCCGGCGAATGCCGCAAGCGTGCGCAAGGCGCGGTTTCCCGCGCCGCCTGAAGCCTTCGTTCTCCTCATCCACTCAAGCATCAAACCGGCTCTCCCGCCCGGCCGGAAACGAGCGTCTATCCATGTACTAGACTAGCAGTGGCCCGTAAACGCTCACAACAGGCCTTGGTTTTGTTCAACATGGCCCCGGTTTTTCGGGGTGGAGAGTTTGTCCATGCGCCTCTCGAAGCAATGGGCCCCGGCCCTCATTTCATGCGGTTTGCTGTGCGGATTTCTCGCGCCTTCGGCCACTCAGGCGGCCACTTGCACGTCCCAGGCAGAGATGCAGGCTGCTGACCGCGACACCCTCGCCACAGCCGCCCAGCGCCTGAGTGTGGCGGTGATTCAGCAGGATCCCGGCACACTTCAGGCTGCTCTGCTGCCCGCCGTGGCCCAGCAATGGGATTCCATCCGAGGGGCCGTCGAGCAGGGCGCTCCCGCTGTCAAGGGAGGCCAGCCCCAGATCAATGCCATGTACCTGCTGGATGCCAGCGCCAACACCGCGGCCTCCGACACCCAGTTCTTCTGCTCCAATACCGAGGGCTCCATGACCGTCACTATCACGCTGGGCAATCTGCCGCCCGGCAAATACGCCGTCATTCAGTCGTACGTGATGGGCGCTGCCGCCGGCGGTTCCGCTCCGGGCATCGTCGCCCAGGTCACGTTCATCCTCGGCCTCGATGGCAACGCCTGGAAGTTGGGCGGCGTGTTCATCCGCCCCGCCATGCTCGGCGGCCACGATGGAGTTTGGTACTGGCAACGCGCCCGCGAACTGGCACGGGCCGACTCGCCCTGGGCCGCATACTTCGCCTACCAGGCGGCGCGCTACCTTCTGCTGCCTGTGGATTTCATCTCGTCGCCGAACCTTGAAAAACTCGACCAGGAGCAGGCGGCTATCAAGAACGCTCCCGCCTTTCCGTACTCCGTGAACGCGGGCGACCGCAGTTTCAAAATCGACAATGTGCACTTCGACGCCTCGCTGCGTGAGGCAGATCTGGGGATCAACTACGAAAGCACCGGGGTTACCGACCCCGCGGCCCAGCGCACCGAGGCCACCGCCGTCATGAGCGCGTTTCTCAAGGCGCAGCCCGTCCTGCGTCAAAGCTTTCATGGGCTCTGGGCGTATGCCCTCATCAACGGCAAAGCGACTCCCGTGATGGAATTGCCGATGAATCAGATCCGGTAGGAACAGTTCGCAGCCGCTGGCGCCTCCCGGTTGCCGGGCGGTAAATCACGACGCACCAGGAACTGCGAAAGTAAAACTGTGAACTACGGACCGCGAACTGGAAACTAGAACGGAAAGGACTTGCAGTGCCTGAACAACTTGACCTCATCGACCTCCGGTCCGACACCGTAACCCGCCCCACCCTCGAGATGCGCGCGGCCATGGCTGCGGCCGAAGTGGGCGACGACGTGTATCAGGAAGACCCCACGATCAATCTCCTCGAGAAGCGCGCCGCCGAGACCTTCGGCCGTGAAGACGCGCTCTTTGTGCCCACTGGGACGATGGGAAACCAGATTGCGCTACGCCTGCATACCCAGCCCGGCCAGGAGATCATCTGCGAAGCCAAAGCCCACATCCTCGATTGGGAGATGGCTTCCGCCGCCGCATTCTCCGGCTGCCTGATCCGCGCCGTGCCCACGCAGAACGGCATCCTTGCCTGGCGCGACATTGAGCCTGTGATCTACAAGTGGGGCGGCTTCCGCGCAGCTACAGGCGCCATTGAGATCGAGAACACGCACAACATGGCAGGCGGCCGCGTTACGCCCCTCGCGGTTATGGAAGAGGTGTGGGCCGGCGCCAAAGAGCACAATCTACCCGTGCACCTTGACGGCGCCCGCATCTTTAACGCTGCTGCCGCCCTCAACATCGACGTGAACACCCTCACGCGCGGCTTCAACACTGTCATGTTCTGCCTGTCGAAGGGTCTCTGCGCCCCGGTCGGCTCCATGCTCGTCGGCTCAGCGGACGATATGGCCAGGGCGCGCATCTTCCGCAAAGCTCTGGGCGGCGGCATGCGGCAGGCCGGAGTCCTCGCTGCTGCCGGCCTCATCGCGCTCACAGAGATGCCGAAGCGCCTGCAGGAAGACCACGCCAACGCGCGCCTGCTGGCTGAAGCGCTTCACAACATGGAAGGAGTCGAGGTCGATCCCGAGACGGTCGAGACCAACATCGTGATCTTCCGCCTCACCGCATCGTTCCCGCCCGCCGAACTCATCGCTCGCCTCAAGGTACGCGGCGTGCTCGTCAGCTCAGTTGGGCCGCAGCTGGTGCGCCTGGTGACCCACCGCGACGTAAGCCGCGGGGACTGCATTCGCGCCTGCGAGATTCTTACCGAAGAAATCGAAGCTGCGAACACTGCCAGGGTGTAACTCAGCAGCATCAGGAGCGAGCCTGCGGCCTCGCTCCGCCTCAGGCACCTGCTTCACCGGTACGACCGCGGGAATTCCCGGGAAGTGCTTGGAGACACGCCGGAGTTCGAGCATGGGAGTCCGGCCCGGTTAGACACCGGCGCGTCCAGAAATGTTCCCGGAATGCGAGACGGGCGCCGCGCCGGCGGTCAGGAAGCCGCCGCGCGCTCCAGTTCGGCAATGTCGAATTTGGTCATCTGCATCATGGCCTGCATGGCCTTCGAGCTCCGCAGCAGTTCGCCAATGCGCGTGGGCGTGATCTGCCACCGCAGACCGTATTTGTCCTTCAGCCAGCCGCAGGCGATGGGGCTCCCTCCGCCCTCAAGTAGTTTCGACCAGTAGTAGTCGATCTCTTCCTGATTGTCGCATTGCACCACAAAGGACACGGCTTCATTGAAGGTGTGCTGCGGGCCGCCGTTCAGACCCGTGAAGCGCAGCCCGCTCAGTTCGAACGAGATGGTGAGGATGCCGCCCTTCGGACCTGGCGCATCGCCCGTGTTGCGCAGTTCGCCGACCTTGCGCGAGTTGGGAAAGATGGAGACGTAAAAGTCCGCCGCCTCTTCGGCGGTGCCGTCGAACCAGAGAAACGGCGTGATCGCGGGCGCTTTCGTTGGTGTACTCATTTGCATACGGGGACCTCGGACGGGTTAGGCGGCGCGGACTTTCAGTTTGCCTTCAGTGAGCCGAGCCGATGGAGGATGTTGAAGAAGCGATCCTGTGTGAAACGGTGAAGGTGAGGCGTTTCGTATATGCGGGAAATCCGAGGCTGCGACGCCGGCTGGGCCCGGTCCAGTCATCTTCAATCGAAGAGGAACTGGGGCCTGCCGAAATCCGCAAGGATCTCCCGCTTCCATACACGAGTCCGATTCTACGTGGACTTCTTCTGGAAAGCATGCAGGATCCTGATTGCATCTTCCGGCTGAATTGCTCAGGCGCCTCGACAGGCAACTCCGCGAAAAGGCGGCGCAATTTCCAAAACTCCGGGACCAAATCCCGCGAGAGGCATGACCCTGTCCGCTCTGGCGACTGCCTTTGACCCTGCCCCACGTCAAATGCCATCCTTGACTATGAACCGAAACATCTTCCTTGGCCTTGCCCTGCTGCTTGGCTCACTCTCCGCCGCCGCGCAGGACAAAGGCTACTGGCGCGCCTCCAGCCAGACCGCCACTTCCATCACCGGGGACTTGATCATCGGTGAAAGCAAGATCACCATGAACTTCCTCTCCTGGCCTCTTGCTCCCATTCGCGCTCTCACGCCCGTGGAAATCAGCGCCGTGTTTGATGCCGACAGCAACGTGGCGCAGGCCGGCAATCTCTACCGCCTCAACATCGCCGCCGCCCAGAAGTTCATGCATAAAAACACGCTCTGCGGCACCGAGCAGACCCAGTGGATGGCCACCTGGATTGACGGCCGCAACCTCCACGTCGCTTTCTTCTCCGGTTCCAACATGCCGGTCTTCACCTTCGAGGCGGTGCGCAACTCCCCTGACCTCTGCGGCACCTTCCTGTATACGCGTTAATCAAAAATATCTCTCTGCGCATCCAGCCTTCGAGCGCCTGCCGCCACAGGGACAATCAAGGCGAGCATCACACGCGTGAACGCGATCACAGACGGACCAGCTCCATGTACGGCAAACTCTAGATTTAGTGAACGCAGACCGGCTCCCCAGGGTAAGCAAGCAACCCTGGTTTCAACCGCGCGTCTGCTCCGAATTATGGAAGGAGTTGTGCATGAAGTATTTGTGGTTAGCGGCTCTCGCCCTGGTTGGATCCGTGAGCGCCTACAGCGCGTCATGTCCGGTTGAAGTGACTACCGGAAGGATTTCAAAGTCCGAGTCAGGAACCGGATACAAGGTTTTTGTCGCCCTCAAAAATGTATCCGGCATGGCGGTCAAGTCGGTTGAGTTCGAAGCTGTTTACGTCGATAAAACCGGCAAACATCTTGAACCTGCAACCTATTTTTCCGATGAGGACATCAAGCCGGGAGGAACGGACAATCTGGAGTGGCCTGACGTCCAATTCGATCAGAAGATATGGGCTGCCAAGAGCACCGAGGGCACCGAGTTCCGTCTGACCAGGATTGATTTGGACAATAACGAGACAATCAAAGACTCCGCCGCGTGCGTATTCAAGTTCTAGTGGTTTACGGCCCAGCGTCGCCGACAGCGTAGGAAAAACTGCTTCTCGTTTCCGGCGGCGGCAACGGTCTGCTTCCAGGCGTGCCAAAGCTGGACCTCCAACCGCCGTCATCTCAGTCCGCATGCACCGCATACAATCCTCAATGGAACCATCATGCCCATCAAGACCATCATTGAGCCCTTCCGCATCAAGAGCGTCGAGCCCATCCGCTGGACCACCCGCGCCCAGCGCGAAGAGCTTTTGAAGGCTGCGCACTACAACCTCTTCCTGCTGCATGCGGACAATGTCCTCATTGATCTGTTGACCGACTCCGGTACCGGCGCCATGTCCACCAATCAGTGGGCGGCCATCATGCAGGGCGACGAATCCTATGCCGGCAGCCGCAGCTTCGACCGCTTCAAGAACTCCATACAGGACATCACCGCCTTCCGCCACGTCATTCCCACCCACCAGGGCCGCGCCGCCGAGCGCATCCTGTTCGGCGTGATGTGCAAGAAGGGCGACGTCGTTCCCAACAACACCCATTTCGACACCACGCGCGCCAACGTCGAATTCACCGGCGCTGAAGCCCTCGACCTGGTCATCACTGAAGGCAGGCAGCCGGCCTCCACGCATCCCTTCAAGGGCAACATGGATGTGGCCGCGCTCGAGAGCCTCATTGAGCGCGTCGGGCGCGAGCGCGTACCGCTCGTCATGCTCACCGTCACCAACAACTCCGGCGGCGGCCAGCCCGTCAGCATGCAAAACGTCCGCGAAGTCTCCGCCGTCTGCAAGCGTCACAATATCCCGCTCTATTTCGACGCCTGCCGTTTCGCAGAGAACGCCTGGTTCATCAAGCTGCGCGAGCCCGGCTACGAAGACCACACCCCCAGGCAGATCGCCCAGGAGATGTTCACCTACGGCGACGGCTGCACCATGTCCGCCAAAAAAGACGGGATGGCCAACATCGGCGGGTTCCTTTGCACCAACGATGACCTCCTCGCCCAGCAGGAGAAAGACCTGCTCATCCTGACGGAAGGCTATCCGACCTACGGCGGTCTCGCCGGCCGCGATCTGGAAGCCATCGCCGTCGGCATCCAGGAGGCGCTTGAAGAGGATTACCTCCGCTACCGCATCGCCTCCACCGCCTACCTCGGTCGCGCCATCTCCGCCGCCGGCGTGCCCATCGTGCAACCTCCCGGCGGCCACGCCATTTACATCGATGCGCGCGGCTTCCTCCCGCACATCCCCAGCGAGCAGTTTCCCGGCGTTGCCCTCGGCTGCGAGCTGTATCTCGAAGGCGGAGTCCGCAGCGTCGAAATCGGCACCCTCATGTTCGCTAAATCCGCGCAGATGGATTTAGTCCGCCTCGCCATCCCGCGCCGCGTCTACACCCAAAGCCACATCGACTACCTGGTCGAAGTCATCCTCGAAGTCTGGGCTAACCGGCAGAACATCCGCGGCCTGCGCCTTACGTACGAGGCGCCGTTTCTGCGCCACTTCACCGCCCGCCTCGAACCGATCTGACCCCTGATCCTGCTATAAACCGCTGCTTATAACCTTGTCATCCTGAGCGCAGCGAAGGACCTGCTTTTGTCGTTGCTTTTCTTCCTATCATTCCCGCCGCAGCCACTTTCCCCATAAGACTTGTCATCCCGAGCGCAGTCGAGGGATCTGCGGTTGCCTGTTTTGGCAGTTTCTACGAAGGCCGGCGACAGGCATTCAGAACCGGAGATGACTCACGCAACATCGGATCGATCTTCCAATCCTCCGCCCCCTCACCGCCCGCCTCGAACCAACAGAGTCCACTCCGTCCCAGCCTCTGCCCAAACACCCACCCGTGACCGCTATCACAGACCGGAAATTGGAATCTGTCACAATAACAAAGCCGTGGGGTGCCCTGAGAGCTGTTCTGCCCTCAGAGCCAAATCCAGAAAGTACTCTGCTGTGGTTTACTACAAAATTATTAGGTTGTTTCTTTTCTATCTCTGCGCATGCCAAGGGCCACTCGTTGAAATATATAGACTTAGATGGTCGACCGTATGTGATCCAGTTCACTTTTCAGGCTGAAAACAGGAGGCAAATCTCAGCCCCTGTTTCCGATGGACCACATCATCGGTATTACCGATTAGTAAATACCACCGGGCCTTCGTACCATCCTCAAATCCCCGCGTACCACGCATACCCCGCCTCCGGCGAAGCCGAACCCAGCCCCTTGCCAAATCCCTTCATCGAATCCGTGGCCGTCAGACTCACCACAAACTTCACGCTCTTGTATCCCAGCTGCCGCGGCACCCGCAGCCTTAACGGGCCGCCGAACTTCACCGGCAGATCGCCATCGTTCATCGCATAAGTCAGCAGCGTCTGCGCGTGCATCGCATCCGCCATGTCCACGCTCTCCCACCAGTCTTTCTCAATCGACCGGTACACGATATAGCGCGCCTGCGGCAGCACGCCCACCTCGTGCAGCACCTCGTGCAGAGGCGTCCCAATCCACTCCGCTATGTACGACCAGCCCTCCTCGCACGACACTTCCGTGATGTGGCTGCCCATCGGCATGCGCTTCAAATCCGAGACCGAGAAGGTCGTCGGCCGCGCTACCATGCCGTCAACCTGCAGTTTCCAATCCGCGAACCCACCCGCCGCCAGCTTCTTGAACCCCTCCGAGGGCGGCGCGATCTCATTCGCAAATGGAACCTTCGAGATCATGCTCCGCGGAAACTCCCTTGCCGTCGCGTTCGTGGTCAGTAGCCGCTGCGCTCCATACGTCAACGTCTCGCCCGCGCCGTAAGCCCCACGGCAATCCGGAGGAATCAATCCATAGCGCCGCACCAGCGGACCCGCCGCGGCCACGCCCGCAATACCCGCCGTCGCCACCAGCCCGCCGGTAATCAGCTTCCTGCGCGATATCGGAATCATCGACCATCCTCCCCATCGACGCTGCCGGTAATCATCGCCCGCATGCGCCCCCGGAACCCAGACACCGCCACCATCAGCACGTGCACCAAAAGGAACAGCACCAGCGCAATCGTTACCAGAAAATGCAGCGTTCGCGCCGACTGCCTCCCTCCCAGCCCATCCACGATCCAGGGAAACGCCGCGTTGAAACCCGGCGACAGCGCCAGCCCCGTCACAATCACCGCCGGAAACAGCACAAACACCACTCCCGCGTACGCTGCTTTCTGCAGCACGTTGTACGCGCCGGCCTCGTCTGCGGCCAGTGGAGCCATTCTCAGATATTGCGCAATCCGCCTGCCGTACGGCCGCCAGCTCCACTCGCCCCGCCCCGGCAGCAGGTGCCTCCTGAAATGCCCTGTCACCATCCCCGCAATGCCATACACAAGTCCGGTGAGCACCATGGCCCACGCTGCTTCGAAATGAAGCGCCCGGCTCCATCCGTTCTGGTCAGGCATCACGTACCCATACCCGGTCGGCACCGTATCCCGCGAGGCCGGAATCGGAATCACGAACGCCGGCTGCATGTTCACGTTGCCGGTCTCGCCCCAGTAGAACCGCGGATGCGAAATCACGATTTCGGCGCCCGTAACCAGCAGCGCCACAAAGCAGACAAACGTCAGCCAGTGCGTGATCCGCACCAGGCCCGTATGCCGCCGGGTTTTGATCTGAGGAAGGGAAGCCGTTGCTGACACGACGGGAGCATAGCACGATGCGAACCGGGTCGGGCCAAAATTGATGCGATTCGGCGAAGCTGGAAATCCTCGGTCCCTACATCCCGCCCACCTGATCGATCTCAGACGCCAGATCGAAGTCCTTGACCGTCAGACCGCCCGCGTCATGGGTGGTCAGTGCCAGGCGCACTTTGCTGTAGCGAATGTCGATGTCCGGGTGATGGCCTGCCTTTTCAGCAAGTTCGCCTACCTTATTGATGAATTTCAATGACCCGCTGAAATCCTTGAATTCGAACGTCCTCACAATCTCGCCGCCCCGCTCGCTCCAGCGGGGAATACCCGCAAGCCTCTGGGACACTTGGATTTGCGGCAATGGGGAAAGCTTCATCCTGAACCTCCTGCCCTTCTGCGGCCACGCCGCGACATCATTCTAGTGCAGTTCGATGCACCCGGTTACCAAGCTTCTTACAGTTGCCCCTGAAGCTCGGTTGCCGCTCCTATTGAACTCACCAGGCTCCTTCGCGGTCTCGAACACGCATCCAACTTGGTGGGGCGGTTCTGAAGGATTGCCGCCTGCAATCAGGAGATTGACCGATGCGCAGGACGTTTCCATGGCTTTTGACCGCCTGGTTCGTGAGCCTGTCGGCTGCGAACGCCCAGGCACAGAACCACCCGCAGGACGCCCGCGCCTTCGTCGAGAAGGCGGTTCAGAACGAGCTCGCCAAAGACCAGATCGACCACACCCGGTGGCTCTACTATGAGGACGATCGCAAGCCGGAAAACCCCGTCAAGCAATGGGTTGCCGACACCTCCAACGGCAGCCTCAAGCGCATTCTCCAGATCGATGGCCATCCGCTCAGCCAGTCCGAGCAGCTCGATCGCATCAATCGCTTCCTCGGCGACACCAGCGCCCAGGCCAAGGCACGCAAGAGCTCCGTGCACGATGACCAGCAAGCAACCGAGATGTTGCAAATGCTCCCCAAGGCGTTCATCTGGACCAAAAAAGGTGAAGACGGCGACAGCACCCTCCTGCACTTCACTCCCGACCCCAACTTCGATCCACCTGATCTGGAAGCCAGGGTCTTCGCCGCCATGGAAGGCGATATGGCCGTCGACACCAGGCAGCTTCGCATCGCCAGCCTCAAAGGCACCATGATCCGCGACGTCAAAATCCTGGGCGGTCTGCTGGGCGAGCTCAACGCCGGCGGCAGCTTTGACGTGGAGCGCCGCGAAACCGGCGACGGCATCTGGCAAATCACTGAAACCCATGTGCACATCAACGGTCACGCGCTGATCTTCAAAACCATCTCCGAGCAGGAAGACGACGTGAAGACCCACTTCAAGCAGCTTCCCCAGACCATCACCATGCAGCAGGCGAAAAACGAGCTGATGTCCGTACCGGAGGGCACCGTCGCGCGCTCTGAAAAATAGGCCCCTCGCTCAGACTCCGGGCTTCTGACCCGCCCCTCCGCTTCGTCCAACCAGCAATGGATATCATCGGAGTGGAGCCCTCAGGAATGATCCGTCGAGTTCGGGTTTTGCTTTGTGCCGTTGCCGCCATCGTTGCCGCGCCCTGCATCTTTCCGCAACAACCCGCCACACCGCAGAGCCAGCAGCAGGTCCCGCCCCCCGAACCGCCTCTCCCCATGCCCGGATCGCAAAGCGAGCCCACCCTGCGCATCACCACGCAGGAGGTCCTCGTCCCCACCCTGGTCCAGAAGCGCGACGGCTCCGTCGTCTACGGCCTCAAGGGCGACGACTTCATCCTCGAAGACAACGGCGTTCCGCAAAAGGTCCACGTGCAGGAGGAGATGGACACAGCCCCCGTCGCGCTCGTCATCGCCGTCGAGCAGGGAGGCGCCAGCGTCCTCGAATTCGACAAGTTCGCCAGGCTCGGCCCTTTGCTTGACTCCTTTCTGTCCGATCCCCACAGCGAGGCCGCGCTGGTCGGCTTCGATTCCATGCCGCACCTGCTCAACGACTACACAAAATCGTCAGAGGAGATCAGCGAGGGCCTCAAGCACCTTGAGCCGGGCGACGGCGGCGACGCTATCCTCGACACCGTCAGCTACGCCGTTGACCTGCTTGAAACCCAGCCCAAGGAGTACCGTCGCGTCCTTCTCCTCATCAGCCAGGCCCGCGACCACGGCAGCAAACACACCAAAATTGCAGGCCTGATCAAGAAAATCGGCGAGAGCGACGTCCTGGTGCTCACGGTTGAGTTCTCGCCGATGACCGCCGGAGTCATCCACGACTTGAAAGATTCGGGCGAGAATCGCGTGGTCCACGGCGAAGATCTGCTGTCCGATCTCTACCTGCTCATCCAGGCTTTCAAAAAGAACGTAACCAAAGAGATTGCCCAGATGAGCGGCGGCGAATACACCACCTTCATCACCGACAAGAAGTTCGAGCAGCGCGTGCTCGACGCCGCCAAGCACGCCCGCAACCGCTACCTGCTCACCTTCCGCCCCTCCAACGCCACTCCCGGCCTGCACGCAATCCGCGTCAAGCTGGCGCAGGATTACGGAGC